>JABFQW010000093.1 GCA_013141455.1 Bacteroidales bacterium | reverse complement strand
CACTTTGTTTATACCGGAATTGACACCCACTCACAATTTCGATGTTATAACAAAACGTAGTGAACAAAAACTAATAAAACTGAATCATCGGAAAGAACGCGAATCCCCATCCAACACATACTACAACTATTGGGATAACTCATTGAAAAACGAAATTACAACATCGTGATTGCTTTTTGACAATATTAATGGTATTTTTATCAAAATGTGGCAAAAATAAATGTAAAGAGATGATTTACAACAATCCTATCTGTAGTTTGATCGCCAAATTCAAAAAGAAGTTGACTTCATTTCTGCAGATGGCAACCCAAAGTCAGGTCAGCTAAAATGAGGTTGGTTTCAGGTGATTTCCATCTGAATCAGGAAATAATTTTAAAAAACAACACTAAGCTGATCTTGATGAAGATAGTTCACTTATGTTTTCAACTATCTGACATCCAATCTCATAATAATTTATCACTGAAATATCGTAAATGATACATTGATTTAAATTCCATTTTTTTACTGCTTCTTCGACAAACGGTTTGCGAACAACCATTAAAATATGATTTCGGTTAGCGCCAATCAGTGCCTGAACACTTTGTGCCCAGCCCAAATCATTCAATTCCAACTTACCTACCTCATCAATAATTACCAATGCGTTACTTTTGATATTGGCCAAATTCAGTGCATCACAACCAAATTCGAAACCCTTTTCAATCATACGATACCGTCCTATGGTGGCTGTGGAGGTATTCTCAACAAGACGAAGAAAAGCTTCCCGGTTGTTTGTTGCAATATTAATAATATCGTATCCGGTTGTTTCATTATTGTCGAGAATGCGTGGACTGATGATACCGTAGGTCGTTACTTTTTTATTCTCAAAAAAACGCAACAGATTCACCAGACAATTGGTTTTGCCTTCACCTTGTTCGCCCGTGAGAATAAATATCTTAGGTACAAATTTTGAGGTTTTCATTTCAGCCAGACGATGCTCTGCCAACAAAATAACCTGAAAAACAACAGAGACCGGATTGCGCCAGAGTCCCCTAACATCTGGAATACGGGCGATGATAAGCGGAAGGCTGCTGAACGATAATTCAAGCGCAAGGGGTAACTTCCTGAAATAGGTTTTCATGAAAAAATCTCTGATAACAGGATTATATAATTCAGTTCCCAACACTGCAAAGCCAATAATGATCATAATCGCCCTGAAATTCATCTGAAGTCCAATCAGTATAGCCTGCGAAATCGTCATGGCATCATCCTGAATTCTGGTAAAAATGAGTGTAGTAAGCATAGTCAATACAACAAAAAATATCCAGAGTTTTGGCCTCGATAATTGCCGCATGGCACGTTTATATCGAAAACCCCACAAAACCACTATCCCGGTGATAAACCCGGACCAATATGGCCAGGAAGTAAAGTTTAAAAGCATGAGCGAAGCAATGATAAAAATGATATCCATCACAAGCCAGACTATCGAATAATTGAAATTGCCCTTGTTTTTTTGCTGATTCTCAGAAATTATCCGATCGGGTGTAACTGATTGAATCGAATTTTGTTGTTTAATGAACCGTTGACCGGCACTTATGCCAACTATGGCCGCAAACAACCCAAACAAAGCGTAAACCATTAACAGGATAAGGAGTGGAGTCCAAAATAAATCGGCATGAATATCGAGTTGTTTCTGGGCATATATAATAAGCTTCTCATAGATACCAACGATACCAAACCCATAGAAAATCACATAATTCGCTATTTTGTGAAACAGATTCCACGACATGGCCAGCATGGCGCCCACGATATAACCGGCATAATTTCGGCCAAACAGCCTTACTGAACCTTCGAGTAACAACGATTCGCTGAATATCGCGATCATTGGCCCGAAAATAACTGCGCTTGGCGACATGGTTTTCAATAAGGCACAGATTAACCCTGCCCTCCAGAATAAGCCTTTGTCGGTCCAGATATGATTTACCGATATCAGGATGATGATGGCAATGGCTGTTAAAAGGTTTCCACTGAAAGGCATCTTAAGGTTGTGCAAAAAACTGCCGAGTACAATTTCAAAGGCAGCCCAGATGGTACCGAGAATGGATGCTTTTACCCAGATCTCGCTTAAATTATCGTGTGCAACTATCATTCGCAGATTGTTCAATGACCAATGAAACAAAGGTCATCTTTTAACGCATTCCCCGACCAAACAGGCTTTACTTTTTTTGGAAGGATCGAAATTATACGCATTCATTTAAATCCGTATAATTTGAAATCGTTATAAACTACCTTTTCGTGTTGAACAGAGCATTTAATGCCCGAAATTTGCATTCTACTAATTCGGTAGAATTACTTGTATTATGAAAATTAACACAAAAGTGAGGTATGGTTTGCGGGCGATGATTGAGATTGCCAGAGAAAATAATACAACAGGTATTCTGCAGAAAGAAATTGCCGAAAAGCAATGTATTCCACTCAGTTACCTCGATTCGATCATAACCAGCTTACGTAACGCTGGATTAATAGTCAATTTTGCCGGGAGGGGCGCTGGTTATATTCTGGCTAAAAAAGCGGACCAGATTAATGTTTATGATATTTACCGCGCTTTTGAGCCGGAATTGAACCTGGTTCAATGTAAATGTGAAACCAACGAATGCATAAGAAGCGGAATCTGTCCGGCAGAGGATTACTGGTATCACCTGAATAATCTTGTTAAAGCAGGCATGATTGCCCAGAATCTTTCCGATTTGATTAAACTAAAATTTCAAAATAACTCAAAATAAACTATTACTAATTAATTATTCATTCACTAAACTAAACATCATTTTATGAACATTAAATCATTAATTTTCAGCATGTTGATCGTTGCTGCTATTTTTACAGGATGTAAAAAAGACGAAACTACCCAATCACCTTACGAAACTGCTGATGCCGGAAAAGGTGGCATTCTGTATGACAATTTCTTTACTGTTGAAGCCGGTTGGGACACAACAAGCGCTTCTACTACTACTTTGAAAGCTAAAGCTGACTTTTTCCGTTGCAAACAATGCCATGCCTGGGATTTATTGGGTACAGCAGGTAGTTATAATAACAGAGGTCCTAAAGCTTCGAGACCTAATGTAAATGCATTAAATATCTATGATCTTGCACATACTAAAACTGCTCAGGAACTATTCGATGCCATGAAGAAAACTGAAGGTAGAAGAGCTTTTTCTTATGATCTTGGAACATACGATCCTGCTACCAATGCCACAGAAGGTGATAAAATGCCGGATTACTCAGCACTTTTGACCGATGCCCAGATTTGGGATCTTGTTAAATTCATGAAAGAAGGCGCCATTGACGTATCAAATTTATATGATGCAACATACACCGGAACCTATCCAACCGGTTCAACCACTTATGCCAACCTTGGAAAAGATGGAAACGCCGCTGCAGGTAATACTTTTTTTGCCGCAAATTGTGCAGCTTGTCACGGTACTGACGGTGCGCTTATCTTAGTTGAAGATATGACAGTTGGTAAATTTACACGTAAAAAACCTAATGAAGTTCATCATAAAGTTAAATATGGTCAGTTAGGTTCATTGATGCTTGGCAATTTTACAATGACAGAGGCCAATATGAAAGATTTGTATAAAGCACTTAGCGACGAAACAAACTTCCCTAACTAGTGTCTGTCTCTAAAGTCCGCTCTCATCGTTATGCTTGAGCCAAAAATGCTCATTTACGAAAAGTAAACTCCGCTTTTTGACTCTTCGCATGCCTGGACAGCGAACTTTTTAGCCCAGACACTGAATTTATGGACAGATACTTCTAAGTAACTGATTTATAAGAACAAAAGCAGCAATCTGTTGGATTGCTGCTTTTTTATTTCCCAGTTTTTTTTTGAGAATCTTTATTTACGATTAGGGTTAGGCAAGTAAAATGTAATTGTTCATCTACAGAACACCTTCGTCGTAGGCTCTTTCACCGTGTAAGGCTTCATCCAGACCAATTCTTTCGCTTTTCTCATCCACCTTCACAGGAGTGATCATATTGATGATTATCAACATGATATAAGTAAAAATGAAAGCATAAACCGAGGCAACAGTAACTGCTACCAATTCTTTCACAAAGAAAGAAGTTCCGCCAAAAAATAAGCCATCAGCCCCGGCAGAGTTCACTGCTTTTGATGCGAAAACACCAAGTAAAATAGTCCCCAAAACACCTCCGATACCATGCACACCCCAAACGTCGAGCGCATCGTCCCATTTCATTTTGTTCTTAAAATACACCGCATAATAACAAACCAATCCGGCACCTGTTCCAATAATGGGTGAAGCCCAGATAGGCACAAAACCTGCACAAGGTGTGATGGTTGCCAAACCAGCAATTGATCCGGTAAGCAATCCGACAAATTTCGGTTTTCTTTCATGCATCCATTCTATTACCATCCAGGAAATAGTCGCGAATGAGGCGGCAATATCAGTATTCAGGAATGCTGTGGAAGTTATAAAATCGACAGCTACCTCACTTCCGGCATTGAAACCGTACCAACCGAACCACAACAACCCACTACCGATGGCAACCAACGGAATACTGTTTGGTGTAGAATTTTTATCAACCCTTGCTTTTACATAAAATACCGATGCCAATGCTGCAAAACCAGCCGTTGCATGAACAACAATACCACCTGCAAAGTCGAGAACGCCCCATTGAGCCAATAATCCACCACCCCAAATCATATGAACGAAAGGATAGTAAACGAAAATCTGCCAAACTGTAAGAAAAATAAAGTAAGCCTTAAAATTGATTCTGTTTGCAAAAGCTCCTGTAATCAAAGCCGGAGTAATAATGGCAAACATCATTTGATAGGCGATAAAAACCGATTCCGGAATTTTTCCGTTGGAGTAAATTGAATCGATATGAACACCATTCAGAAAAGCCTTGGCGAAATCGCCAATAATTCCACCTTCTCCTCCACTGAAACAGAGTGAATAGCCAAAAGTTACCCACAAAATGGTTGTCCAGCCCATCGAAACGAAACTCTGGATCATGATGCCCAAAATATTACGTTTGGTAGCCAATCCACCATAAAAAAATGCTAATCCGGGAGTCATCAGCATTACCAAACTGGTAGCCAAGAGCATAAACCCGGTTGAACCTGTGTCGATCATAATGGTTTTTTTAAGTTATTATTTATTTGATTATTAAAGTGTTATTCCAAATACAAACATAATATTCGATGCCTGTGGATTAAAAATCAGCGATGCTTTTACAGGCAATTCATATTGATCGGTGATACTGATTTTTCGATACGCTGAGAGACCAACATTTACAAATCCCATGGTGTTGCCATAGGCGCCACAATCAGGTGTAAATCCTGCAAACACATCGAAATTATTCTCGTTTGCAGCAAATGTATAACCTGCTTCAAAATACGATGAATAATAGGTTTTACAGGTGGAGTCTTTTTCAATATCATACCCCCATCGTTTATCGTTTCCATAAAAGAAAACATTTCCCATCAGCCACAAAGGAAATTTTTCGCCACCCTTGTAAAGCACCGATCCTTCAAATGTATGGGCCGTGCTGTCGTTGTTATAATTAAAATATCTGGTATCCGGTGAAGCAGGTGTTCCATTCAACGATGGTATGTAATAGTCAGAAATGATGAAGGAAATATTTTTGACTGTGTATTTTGCATACAAATCAACTTCTTTGTAAGTACTGTTAGACGCGACAGAGCTCCAGCAACCTATTTCGAAATTTGAACCGGAGATTGACAAAAAGGGTTGTATGGCCGGCGAATCGCCGAAATCGGTTCCGCGCCAAACATAGCGGCTCACGAGGTCGGCGCCTACATTTACTTTGAATAGAGCCGGAGCTGCTTCATCGCCGGCAGATACATCATTTTGTGGAGTTTGTGCTTTCGTAGCAATACTGACATATAAGGTCAGCATGATAATCACGATTTGTTTTGGAAAATTCAATTTCATAGTCCTGATTTTAAAATTTTCAGGCAAAATTCGATTCTCCTACCCTCACAAACAATAGGGTAATTCTTGAATTTAAACTAAGAAATAGGCTGATTGTATAAGGAAAATACCTAGGAAAGGTAAAGTTTAAAGGCTAAAGTTTAAAGTTTAAAGTATAAGGAATTAGACTTCAATGATTTTGTGTTTGATGGCATAGAGCACCATCTCGGCTGTGTTTTTCAGTTTCAGTTTTTGCACGATATTGTTTTTGTGACAATCGACTGTTTTATGACTTATAAATAGCTTATCGGCAATTTCTTTGTTGCTTTGCCCGATGGCCGCGAGTTTCAGAATCTCTATCTCGCGTTGGGTGAGGGTTTTGTTTTCGACAAGACCATGTTCGGCTTTGTATTTTCTCACATAGCTTTTCAGAAAATTATCGGATACCATTTTACTGTAACATTCGCCACCTTCGTGAATAATTTTAATGGCTTCGAGTAATTCTTCCTTCGAAGCATCTTTCGAAAGATAGCCCTTAACTCCTGCCTGAATGGCGCTGATAACGAATTCCTCATCGGTGTGCATCGATAAAATCATGATTCTGATTTCGGGAGTAACACTCGTTATTTTTTGCGAAACTTCAATCCCCGACAGTCCTTTCATGCTGATATCCATAATAATCAGGTCGGGCCTGATATAGGTGAGCGTTTCGAGAAGCTCGCTTCCACCGGATGCTTCACCTATAATTTCGATAAATTCAACCTCTGACAATAGTGACTTCAAGCCATCCCGAAAAATCCGGTGATCATCAACCAATATAATTTTAATTCTGTTCATCCTGATTAAAAGGTATTTCAAAAATTATTTCCGTTCCTTTTTTCTTTGATGCATTCACTCTGCATTCCCCTTTAAGCAACTGCACCCGTTCCTTCATATTCATGATTCCATTGCCGTTTGCATCATTCTTAGCAGGATCAAATCCTTTGCCATTATCAGCAATGACAAGCTTTAACATGTTTTGACCGAAGGAAAACCGGATAGAAGCCTCCGATGCTTCAGCGTGTTTTGTAATATTGTTTATCGCTTCCTGCGCGATGCGATAAAGATAAATCTTTAATCGCGCGTCAAGAGTTTCGGGAATATTTTCACTTGTAAAAGTAATGACTATTCCAGTATTTGCAGCGGTGTCCTTACACAAATTTTTCAATCCCTGTTCGATGCCAAAAACCTCCAACACAGGTGGCATCAGATTATTCGTGATGTTTCGTATTTCCTGAATGGTGTTTTTCAGAAGCTCCTTTGTTTCGGTGATTATCTGTTGGTTTTTTTCGAAATCGGTTCCTTGCGCCTGTTCAAGTTTTATTTTTACGGCCAGCAACGATTGCCCGAGGCTGTCGTGAAGATCACGCGATAGTCGTTGTCTTTCCAACTCCTGACCATCGATCAGCGAACTGATCCGCTTCGATTTTTCTTCTTCAATTTCTTCGCTTTGACGTTTCAATCGAATGGTCATTTCGTTAAAAGTTTCAGTAAGCTGACCTATTTCATCCAATGAAGTCACCGCTAACTTACTAATATCATAATTTCCGGCACCTATCTGCTCGCTTGCTTTTTGAAGCCGTTTGATAGGTAAGGTGATTCTTCGCGAAACCAATAAAGCAACAACAAATACAGAAGCTGCGATGATAATGCTAATCAATAAAATACTGTTTCTGATAGAATTAACCGGAACCATGGCTTCGTTTTCATCTATTTCGGCCAGAATCACCCAGTTTAACCCATTGATATTCACCTGACTGTAGGAACTCAAACACGAAGCATTCCGATAATCCGACACGATACCGATGCCGGTTTTGCCATTGAATGCTTCGATAACCGAGGTTGAGGCAACCTTGATATTTGAAACGGCATTTTCATGAAAACGCGAGTTACTGCGCATAAGATAATCATTACCAACAAGGTAGGTTTCTCCAGTTTTACCCAGGCCATTTTTCTCAGTGTAACCAAACATGATTTTGTTGATGGCCGTGATGGGAATTTCGAGCACGACGAATCCGATAACCCTGTTTATTTCATCAAATACCGGCGAACCTATATAAATCAGCAATTTCGATTTGGTAACATCCTGAATGATGGTTTTCCCAGATGAAGCGATTTCATTACATAATACTTTCAGATTTTCGATTCCATGACTATCCGGAGCAATGCTATCGAATCTGTTACTTTGCATGGTTTTGATTTCAAATACAGTATCGTTACGGCTGATAATAAACAGGCGCTGGTAATAATCAAAGGCGCTGAAATAATCACTCAGTGAGCTACTAAAATGTCGTTCCTTTTCCTGATTGTTGGTTTTTTTCCATGCATCTGGTAATCCAATAATTCTTTTTATTTCTTCGGATTGCGAAATCAGCCTGATATCACGAACACGATCGAGAAAGAACTGTTCGATACGATTCTTTTTTTCGAGTCTCAGTGAAATCAACTGATTAAAAGTGCGATCGAGTATTGCGACTTTCGCGAAATAATAGGAATTGGCGCCAATAATGAAAATCACTACAATCCCCAGACTGACAAAATAAAAAATCAATTTATCTGAGATGGAAATGCTTTTCATATAAGCGTAAAATTTTTGCTAAATGTAAAAACAATCATTCATCTATTATTTCTTTCTTTCCAAAAACCTGATAAAGTTCACATTCCACAAAAGGTTGTTGCTTTTGACATCTCAATTTATTCATTAAACACCTGAATCACAGGCAGCACCTTGTTATCAAAATCCCAAAATGCCTGATTCTCCCAACTTGAACCATTGCTTGCGGTATTGCCTTTGAAGGATATCCATTCGCCTCCCCAATAGGCAAATCCAAATCCTTTGGGAGATTTTTTTGTTATTTCTCTTATCTTTTGTAAGAAATCCCTTTGCCCGGTTTCAGTGGCAGGATAATCGTTAAGTATCTGACTTTGAAGCCCGATCACATTATTTGTCCAATCGTTCCATTCAAAGGTAAATGGATAAGAAGTTTCGGCAATCAAAACCTGCTTATTCAACGTTGCTCCGATGGCATCGAGGCCGGTTTGCAAACTGTCGAGGTCTTTTCCGTGCCAGAACGGATAATACGACAATCCGATAAGGTCATAGTCAAGGCCGGAAAGCTGCGAATAGAATTCAGTTGCTTTTTTGTACCCGGCATAATGAATCATGATTTTCGTTTTTGCCGAATGATCGCGTACCGCCTTCACGCCCTGATGAAGCAGTGCAATCAGTTGAGCCTTGTTTGAAATATTGCCATCGGGCCACAAAAACCCGTGGTTGATTTCGTTGCCAATCTGAATAACATCAGGATTTATTTCGGTCACGATCTTTTTTGTGAAAGCATAAACACTGTCTTCCAACTGTTTGAAAGGTAAGTTTTTCCAATTTTCAGGCTTGGTTTGCGAACCCGGATCGGCCCAACTATCGGAATAATGCACGGTGAGCCAAACGTGCAAACCCAAGTTTTTTATTTCCTGCGACAAGGCTTTTACTTCGTTGAAACCTGAGTGGCCATCGGCCGGATTGTTCCAAAGGCGTAACCGAACCGTGTTCATACCCGCGTTTTGCAGCGTGATTAGCATGTCTTCAGGCTTACCATCCTGATTTTTAAGTATTACACCACTATTTCTTATTTCAGGCAGAAATGACAAATCACATGCTTTTATTTCGGTTAGTTCTATAACCGGCACTATTTCCTTCCCGGATTTATTGCAGGATGAAAATAAAATAATTGTCGGGATAATGAGTGCCAGAAGCCTTAACACAAATAACTGAATCGGATTTATCACCATGTTTACAAATAAATTTATCAACGATTGAATCGAGTTGCGGCCTCGCGATGTGGCGGATGGATAGCACTAAGTTTCAATTGAAATCCTATTGCTGAACCTTGCACAAATGTTTCACAGAAGCATAGCCTGTCCCGATTTTTCGTCGGGATCAGCCGCCATATTGCCAAAACGATCTTAGCGGTTCGTTGTTTATTCATGTACGACTCCATATCTGATTGCAGCTTCAAGTATATCAATGTTTATGTCTTTCAGCGTTTTGAACTTAATGCAATACCCTGTTACACTTGCTTTTCCGATATCTTTTCCAAAAGTACTGGCTAAGTAATTCTTATCTTTTATACCAAGGATATAAACAGAGATTCCTTTTGTGTTTGCACTAATACCAATTTGATAAAACTCTTTTGTTTTTCCCTGTCCGACACGGCCTTCCGGGCGGGCATCTGCATATTCTATGGTCCTGGATCCATATCCTATGTTTGGGTTAGAAACAGTTTTACCTTTATCGTCTTTGCCGTCCAAGAACCATAATTTACATGTTGGCAATACTTGAAGTATTCGATTGTGCAATGCTTCAATTTCAGCACGTTTTGGTTCGGGTAGCGTTGCGATATACGCTTTTATTTGTTCCTGTATGGTCATAAAAATTATGGTTGCCAAACCTTGTCAGCGGTTTGTTGTTATTGTTTGTCCACGATATAATTCAGTTCAGTTACTCCGCAATTAAATTGTCGGGTAGTCAATAGGTTAAGTTTTATTTTGTCTTTGATATTCTCAAACAAAGGAATTCCATGTCCAAGAATAATTGGATTAACAAATAGCCAGAAGCCGTCAATTAAGTTCAGTTGAAGAAGTGAATGTGTTGCTGTCGGGCTACCAAAAAGCAGGATGTCTTTACTCCCGCTCCCGCCTGATGCGGGACGGAATTGTTTAATTTCATTTATTCTGTCGGAAAGGTTATCGCTAATAATTTTTGTGTTAGCCAAACCCGCATCTTTCAATGTTTTTGATAAAACAACTTTGTGAACTTTGTTATACCACGTTGAATGTTCAATGTCGTGCTTAGTTGCTGTCGGTTTGTCTCCGGCGGTAGGCCAGTAATTCTCCATCATCTGATACGTTACTCGTCCATACAATGCAGTGTCGCCTTCGTTTATCCGCTTACCGACATAATCAAAAATTTCTTCATCAACGTTGATCCAGTCCATTTCTCCGTTCAGTCCCGCTACAAATCCGTCAAGCGATATGTGCATAAATGAAATTATTTTTCTCATAAGGATCTGTTTTTTATGGTGTCTATTCCTGCCCGGCTGACTCATTCGGACAGGGTTTGTTACTGTCTTTTTATAATGACCGCTATCGATGAATCGCGGAAAATTACGATTGTTCAAAGATATCCATTTCGGACAATATGGAGCAAAAACGTCTTTTTCAGAAGGTGTTGATGGCCGGGGTTTTATAATTCATCCCTGTTAATACCCATTGCCATTCCTAATGGATACAAAATATCGCCCCAATCGAATGAGGTGATCATTTCGCTTCCATCGCATTCATTCAGCATAATTACCGTAACAGTATATCCTTCGGTAAAAAGTGCATCCAGGGCAGGTTCATAGATTCTATCGTCGGCTACAAGTATCACATCACCAATATTTACCTGATTTTCAAGCTGATCGAGTAATTCTGGTGCGATGAGGCTAGCTTTCTCAATGACTACTTTTACCGGGTTGCCGGTTGCTGTTTTAACCGAATTTTTGGTTGGATGTATCGTAAACCTACTTTCGGAATTGAATGCCTCACTTAACCAAACATGGCAATTAATCGTCTTTTTTATTGTTTTGGTTTTATCGTACCAATCCAGTATGTTCACGATTATTGAATGTAATTCAGGCTTGATAAATTTACGATCAGGTTTTAATTCCGAATAAATTTCGATTACTTTATCAATCGCTTGTTGCAAAAAGATCCCATCGATGAGAACAGAAGTTTTGTGTTTGGGTTCGTTCATGTTGATTCAATAAAACCAATGATTAATTTTTCAGAAAACGCTGCCAGTGAATAGGATCAACACAAATCATATATAATCCGGGAGACAGTTCCTTTACGTCGACATGTTGATTTATTTCACTTATCTTACCTTGAATTAATGGTCTGGCCAATTGATCTTTAATAGTGAATATTTGACCGATTAAGGAATGATCGAAGGTGATTTTAATTTCATTTCCGGCCGGATTGGGAAATATTTTTATCTCATACTTATGGTTTTCAGAAATACTTATTGTTTCACAGAAATGTTGTTCATCGAAAATAATTTGTAACGAATCGATGGGTTCGATATGCGCATTGTCGTGCGTACGAACACCGAGAAAGAACGAAGGATTTCCATAAGAATCGGTAGGTTGTGCCACTTTGACGAAGGCAAACAACGAAGAAGTTCCATCAGCCGTACAACGCGTATCGGCTCCTACTCTTTTTGCACCTTGCAAGGCAGCCATCAACCGGCAAGCCAAATCCCCTTGCGCCTTTCTGAATCGCGATTCCATCGAATCGATCACCAACTGACCAAGTAAAATATTTCCTTGAATGGAGTAATAAATCCCATTAATATTTCCTGTTTTATGGTTTTTGTAATTATCACAATTTGCTCCGGTGAATGCGGCAGCGCTTACATCAATGCCGCCAAATCCAACAATTCCATATTGTCGGCGGGTCGAATTTCCCTGAACATCATTTGTTGAAAGCCATTCAATTATTTCGGCCGGTGTGTAGCCTTCACGCATCTTAGCTCTGGCATTGTTCTGATTTGCCACCAGATAATATGCCTGCGTATTGATAGTTCCGGTGTCGGGCAACAAATCGCCCAGAAAACCGATGTCAGAAATACCAGCCGCAAACAAATCAACGCACGAAGCTCCGGCACTTCCCACTTCACGTGTTGTTGAGTCAGCAGCCACGATTGAAAAAGTGTCCTGCGCTCTCGCGGCACCAACAATCAGGATTGAAATAACGATTGATAATAAAATTGATTTCATAATATTGGTATTAAATTTCAATGCGATTTCATCCAGTGCTCAAGAATTATAGCAATAGCATCGGCAGCCAGCATAATCAGGATGCCTGATTCATTTTTCAGTTTTGCTCTGGTAAATAATCCATATAAGCCAACCAGCAGCACGAAAACAGGCAATAACAATTCATTACCATGCCAGTGATTGAGTCTCCAAAGCCAATACATGAAAATGGGAGCGGCCATCAAACAAAGGATCAACCTTGCGGAAAGTTTCAAATGATTTGCTGTGAAGCCATAAACGAAAGCCAAAGCAACAAAAACGAAATAAATTCCAATGCCTGTTAACTGAACGGTTTTATATGGAAACAGGGCAGCAATAACTCCGGCGGCCATTCCGGTTGTGATGATCATCAGAAATACCTTACTTTCCCTTCGGAAAATAAAAGTCTTTATGAGTGCGAACGCTACCGCAAGTGTAAGAAGTAATTTTAAGTAAATGATCATCGTATATTAATCAGAATCAACCTGATGAGATTTTTTATTCATCGGGATAAAAAAGCCTATTGTCCAGCCCAGGTACGGACGGAAAGTGAAAAAGACCTCGTTTTGCCGTAGATCAGAAATTATTCCGGAAATATATTCTTCATCATAAAACTGCAGGTAAGTACCCATTCCGCAATAAAATTCAGTGGTTATATACTTACCGATCAATAGCTGCCTGCCAAGGGTGAATCCTAACTCCGGTCCACTTCTGTTCACATTCACTTCACGTGAAAAACCATGCACTCCAATATGAAATCCTACATTTTTCATATAAACATCATTATAACGCATCAGCCCAGAAACATACCAGGAGTTAGGTGAAGTTTTGTTTTTTATGAAATAATACCTGGCCGAAAGTCCAAGTGTGAAACCCTGGCAATCATAAAATTTCGGTAATGGAGGACCTTCACCGCTTGATAGTGTGACTGCTCCATTTCGCAAGGAACCCAGAAATTCGATTGAGAAATTCTTATACAATCTTTTCTCGATCAAAATATTTGGATTTTGATAAAAAATATCCTGAAACATCATGGTTTTAACAAGAAATCCTTTCGATTGCTGACCAAAAAGGATGATCGGAAAAAACAAAATGATCAGGTAGGAATATTTCATATAAAGGTGGCTTTGTTTTGTTTTGTCGTAATCAATTACCTTTCAGTATGCAGAAAAAGATATTTTAGCACATTAGTAATCGGTTTTCAAGTGAAAATTAATTATTTAGCTCAACAGTCCAGTCGCCTGGTTCAGAAATCTCGAATTCGAATTTAACTTCAATCGGCATGGTATGAAGCTTATTCATTGTTGAGTAGGACAATTTGATTGTAACAGGAAATGTAACTTCATCATAACCAATCGATTCACCGATTTTTGTTTCATAACCACTCGAGCAGGTTATTAGAAAATTTGATATGGCAATATTAC
This sequence comes from Bacteroidales bacterium, assembly GCA_013141455.1. GTDB lineage: Bacteria > Bacteroidota > Bacteroidia > Bacteroidales > F082 > CAJBPB01. Next base: position 28,802 of record JABFQW010000093.1, on the reverse strand, counting down.
GGCTTCCATTCTGCAGTAAATCGATCAATACCCTGTTTTTTGCAGTAATGTTTTTTTGAAAGTTGTATCGGTCAACACCACTTTTATAAATTACAACTGGATTTTTGGGTTTTGGTCCCCCAAATTTGTCTTTTTGCCAGATTCCATCCTGAACACTGTCTTTTCCGTTGACATGCATGGTATAAACACCAACGCCATCGCGTTTCCCATTGAACCACTCACCTGTGTATGTTTCGCCTGTTGACCAGGTGTAAGTCCCCTTGCCATGCGGTAAACCGTTACTGAACTTACCTTCGTAACGGTCGGTTCCAATTGCGATACCTTTACCATTTGCCAGGCCCTTTTTGCATTTGCCTTCATAGGTTCCTGAAATTTCAGGTTTCAATACCTTGCATTGCTCCTGACTGTAAGAAAACATGGCACAACCTGTTAGAAAAATAAGCAGACCAAATCGAAATAAATTTCTCATCTTGATGGAATTAATGATTTATAATGTGAACGTAAAAACGAATAAAAATACATAATTAAATCTCTCGCTAAGACGCAAAGAAAATGTTGTTGAATAAAATAAATCTTGGGTATTACATTTCATTTTTGATTTTTATATACTTCGCCTGATATTTACAGTAATCTGCATTTGACTGATTTGAAATTTCATTGTACTTTTACATTCCTGTGTTTCTAACTAAAAAACCCAATGCCATGATGAAAAAAATTACACTTTTAGTTCTTCTGATTATCGGTTCTGTTGGTTTGAATGCTCAGATTAACGGAGCAATTATCGGTGACACAAACAATATCAAAATCATTAAAGTCTGGGGATCGCATTACGAACGTGGGTTTGCCTACGGTTCACTTTTGGGATCAGAAGTCACAGTATTGTTCAATAATTATTTAAAACCACAATTCGGATCATATTATATCAATGCAAGAAATCTGGTTACTGAAGGTGAGGATTTGAAATTTGATTCAATTTTTGTAGTAGAAGCACAGGCAATCATTGCCGGAATGGATTCCTCCGGAACCAATTCCACCGGAATGGATTATGTTGATTTATTAATAAGCAACTCATTTTTAGATATTTCAAAATTATTGGGTCAATCAAGCGGTATGGGATGCTCGTGTTTGATAAGTTGGGGCGATGCCACAAATGGAACCGACCTTGATGGGAAATCTGTTATCTCACGCCATTTAGATTGGCAGGTGAATTCAAATCTGGTGAATAACCAGATCATTTGTATACATCTTCCATCAGAGGTTGATGAACAGGGATGGTTAAGCATTGGTTTTGCCGGTATGTTTAGTGTGCTCTCAGGATTTAATCAAAACATTGGTGTTTTTCAAAATATGATGGATGATTTTAATGGGAATACTTCGCATGGCAAACAATACGAACCCATTTGGTTTTCACTTCGAAAATCAATCGAAGATTCAGATTATAATTTGGATGGCAAAAACAATGTTCAGGATGTAAGGTCGGTGCTGTTGGAACAATCAGAAGGATTTGCTGATGGATATCTGATAAGTGCCATTGCTAAATCCACTGAAATTCAGGATAGCCTGATTGCCATGATTGCCGAAGTAGCACCCATGACTCCTTACCTGACATTCAGGTACAACAATTTTGCGGATAGCATCCCTGGTGACAACTTATATACAGCCAATTACCAGATTGCAAGAAACAATGCAATGCATTTCTGTTCCAGATATAATAGCATTATTAATAATATTGGCGATGGAACCAATATCAGTTCAACAGAGAACTGGGAATTGATGCGTGATCATTCACATCTTGCACACAATATACAGTTCATGCAATATGCGCCTGAATTCGATTTATTTAAAATTGCTGTTTATGGAAACGGTTCACCTGCATACCAGAATCAGCCCATCTCATTCACTATTAGTGATTTATTCAGTGAATTTGTTGATATTTCTGAAACACCGATCACAAAACAAACCTTTTCAATATATCCAAACCCTGTTACTGACATACTCACTATTAAAGGACTTGATCAACTTGAGAATGAAGTCATCATCACTTTACACGATATCAATGGTTTGCAATTATTCTCTGAAACAAACAGTAGCCCTGACGCCAATTATAAACTAAATCTGGATGCTTTTCCGTCGGGATTTTACCTTCTCAAAATCCAATCAGGCGAAAGATTGGATACCTTTAAGCTGGTTAAGTAATCACGAATGAAACGAAGTAAAAAGTAGGTTAGTTCACAGTATTCTGCTTTTGCAAGTGCAGGATTCATTTTTTTTGCATTCTCCATCTGGAATTAGCCCATTTTTTCTGTTGATCGGGCTCCAGAAATGTCCAGGCAAGCATACGACTCGTTTTGTTTCCCTGTCCCATAGGAATGGTTTGTACCTCAATGGCATTCGCTCTTCTGAGCGTTTCATACGCACTTTTGAGGTTCGATTGTTTCGAAATCAGCGTGGTGAACCAAAAACAGGAATCGAGAAACTGCCGGCTCTGCCGGATCATATCGTTCACAAACCGTTCTTCTCCACCTTCGCACCACAATTCATTCTGCTGACCACCGAAGTTCAGGATGGGTTCAGTAATTTTTTCGTGATTCAGATTATTAAGTTTACGCAATGTTCCTGATTGGGCTTCGGCCAATGAAGCATGAAATGGAGGATTGCACATTGAAAGATCAATGGGTTCGTCTTTGCGCATGATGCCATAAAAAATGTCTTTCGGATTCACCTGCAACCTCAATTCAATTTTTCCATTCAACAAAGGATTAGATGCGATGATGTTATTGGCCGATGCAATGGCGACCGAATCAATATCGGAACCAATGAATGACCATCCATATTCTTTGTTTCCGATGATCGGATACACGCAATTGGCGCCAACACCGATGTCTAAGATTTTAATCTGGTTCCCGACCGGGATTTTACCATAGTTTTTACTTCGCAATAAATCAGCAGCATAATGGATATAATCGGCACGTCCTGGAATGGGCGGACACAAATAGTGTGGCGGAATATCCCAGTTATCAATGTCGTAAAAGTGCTTCAGCAGTGCCATGTTTAGCATTTTCACCGCTTCCGGGTCAGCGAAATCGATGGATTCATCGTTGAATAAATTCAACCTTACATATTTCGCGAGTTCGGGACATGATGCAATCAGAGCAGTGAAATCATAGCGTTCACGGTGCCTGTTTCGTGGATGCAAACGCGATTTTTCTTTCGGATGTTCTTTCTTTATTTGCGTCATGGCAAGTTTTTAGGTGATTCAGCGTCAGTCATTTTCTATTTTTTTCCTTCATTCTCAGCCATGAAAGTTTGTGCCACATTTCAGACCAGGTAAGGAAATTCAAAATTACGATAATCTTTATGATACTATTTAAACATTGAGTCCACTCCGAAAACTGATAGAAGGAGAAATGGGCAGAATCATATTTTGATGTGCTGGTATAATGCAACGTATCATTATATATATAAATTGATGTTACGTTTTATATCGCTAATCATTTCGATAGTGGAAAAAGTAAGAAGAAAATTCAACTGTTTTTTTCGTCCTTTTGAAAGGCAAAAGACCAAAACCTTTTGTCTGAACGAAGCTCCCCCGCACTCTGTCAAAACACAGTAAATCCAGGCAAAGGAGTATCTCGTCCCAAAAGACGAGATAAACATACCGCCTTGCAGGCGGATGCCTTTGCCGGATTTTCTTGTGTTTTGTCATTCACGCCCTGACTGGCTCGCCGTTCAGACCTGCCGGCACACTGCTTCGTAACACGATTTTACTGTTTGAATTCGATGACACTTGAAACCAACATAAAAACATTAGAAAAAGGAATGGCATTTTGTGTAACTAATATTTTGTGCCAGCATATCAAAATAATATATAGCCATCCAATTTCCCTTGAGAATCCAATAGAAATGGACATATATTATTTATTACGAAATACTTATACTTTGCAGTGTATCTTTGGAGTTTATTGATTAATCCCTCAGCCCTGAATATATGTTCCAAAAAAACCGGAAACTACTGAAAATCGTTATAACATCTGTTGTTTTGTTTCTTACTTCGGCTATTGTTTTGATCGGACTTGTGTTTTTATTGGTGTTTAAGGGAGTATTTGGCCCGTTGCCGGATAAAAACGCACTGACTTCCATAAAAAACGAGGAGGCTTCCTTAGTATTTTCATCCGATAACAGCATCATTGGGAAATACTTTGCCGAAAACCGCACCAACATCAATTGGGAACAGGTTCCTGATCATCTTAAAAACGCGCTGATCGCGACTGAAGACAAACGTTTTTTCGATCACAAAGGCTATGATACCCGTAGTTATTTCCGTGTTTTTCTTAAAACTATTTTGCTCGGCGACATTAGTGGTGGTGGCGGTAGCACGCTGACGCAGCAATTGGTTAAAAATTTATATGGCCGCCATGATTTCGGGTTTTTAAGTATCGCTGTGAATAAAATCAAGGAAATCATTATCGCCACCCGTATCGAAGAAGTGTATTCGAAAGAAGAGCTCATCTTGCTGTATCTCAATTCGGTGCCTTTCGGAGAAGATTTGTACGGGGTTGAATCGGCAGCACACCGTTTTTTTAACAAGCCTGCCAGTGAATTACGCATCGAAGAATCGGCTGTGTTGGTTGGTTTGTTGAAAGCAAATACCTATTTTAATCCGCAACTCAATCCCGAAAACTCCATCACTCGTCGAAACATGGTGTTGAATTTGATGGAAAAGGAACAATATTTATCGGCCATCGAAGCTGACAGTCTGAGAAAACTGCCCCTGAATCTTCGCTACGAAAATCTCGATTTAAAATCTCCTGCCGGCTATTTTGTATATCAGGTTAAGAAAAAAACCCTTGAATATCTCGATGCCATCAAAATAAGTACGGGCAAAGCATATAATCTGGAAAAAGACGGACTGAAAATATATACAACCCTGAATATGAAGGTTCAGGAGATGGCCAATGAAGCTGTAAAAAATCATCTGCTCGTTATGCAAAAACTGCTTGATAAGGAGTTTGACAACCGTAATATCAAAAAACAATGGTCGAAAAAACAAAAGCAGAATTCCCGGTCTTATGAAAAAGACCAGATAAAAAAGGAAGTCAGTCTGTTTGATTGGGAAGGGTTTCAAACAAAAACAATCAGCAAAAACGACAGCCTTTGGCATTATTACAAGATGCTGCACGCTGCGGTACTCATCACCAATCCCAAAAATGGCGCTGTGATAGCCTGGATCGGAGGAAATCATTTCCGTACGCAACCTTTTGACATGGTATTATCGCACCGGCAGATTGCCTCAACCTTTAAACCAATTGTTTACGCTACGGCCCTTGAATCAGGAATTGAACCCTGTTTATATCTCGAAAATAAAGAAAAGGAATATCCGGAGTATGAGGGCTGGAATCCTCAAAATTTTGATCATTCATCAACGCAGGATAGTACGGTGGCTTTCTGGTATGCGCTCACCCATTCGATGAACCTTCCAACGGTCGATTTATACTTTAAAGTGGGAAGGGAAAACCTCGTCAATACCTGTAATAAGTTACACTTTCCGCCATTTACCGACGATGCACCTTCCATTGCATTAGGCACACTTGATGTATCGCTTTACGAGATTGTGAGAGCCTATGGTGCTTTCGCCAATCGCGGGCAGATGAACGATTTGGTTATGATCGATAAAATAACCGATGCCGCCGGGAATGTTCTGTATAGTAACAAATCTATTGAGCCCGTCACAGTTTTCAGCTCCGAAACCAGTCAAACAATCACGGCGATCTTGCAGCAGGTCATCAATCAGGGAACGGGAGGAAGTATCCGCAGTAAATATGGAATCGATGCGGCACTCGCCGGAAAAACCGGTTCGGCACAAAACTATTCCGATGCCTGGTTTATTGCCTACACGCCTGATATTGTAGTTGGTAGCTGGGTCGGCGGAAGCACGCCGGATGTTCATTTTAACAGCAACAACGGAACCGGATCGGCATTAGCCCTGCCAATTGTCGCGAAGGTTATCAAAGGCATTGAAAATGACAAGGTATTGCGACATAGTTACCTCACTCCTTTCGGATTAACCGATGAGGCTTATTTGTTTCTGCAATGTGAACCCTACCGGCAAACCGGTGCCAAAGGCTTTTTCAACAGGATATTTAACCGAAAGGATAAAATGGATCGAAAAACTAAGGACACAGAGAAAAAGAGAAAAAGAAACCGAAGGTGAAATTATGCCTTACTGTGTGTGTCTTTTTGCCCCAAACCCTTGAAACGGGAGCTTATCTACACTTTTGTTAAGAAAAAGTTACAAATGTATGGTGTCTATTCAGAAATGTAAGACGATTAAGTAGATTGTGTAAACAGAAAATTCAAATTTGTATTTGTGAAATAAGTCAATTACATTTGGTGTGCTGTAACAACAAAACAAACAGTAAAACAAACTAATCATCATGCATACTTTCGAAATTGAGTTGGATAAACACAGGAAAAGTACTGATTTTGTTTGTGTTGGAGCTTGCTTTGCTGATCTGCAGCGTATCTATATAAATACAAAGTATTCACCGCATTGGGTATATAGCCATTCATTGGCAGCAATATAATGAGAACAACAAACGAAATTAGCAGCCTTTCAAATTCATTAGAGGAAACACTAAAGGACTCTAACTTACAGAGTGTGACTACGGATCTTGCCGAAGCCTTTACTGACACACTACTAAATGAAGGGATATTGCGTGATATTCCTATAATTGGAACCATTGTAGGATTGACGAAAGCTTCACTTAGTTTAAATGATAGATTACTAATCAAAAAACTTATTTATTTCCTATCAGAGTTACAAGATATTGAAACTGAAAAAAGACAAAAACTTATTTTTTCAATTGAAAAGTCTGACAAACATAAAATTAGAATTGGAGAAAAATTATTATACATTATTGACAAATGCGAAGATCATATAACATCAAAGTATATTGCCATACTTTTCTCAGCCTTTCTTAAAGAAGAAATTACTTACTCTGATTTTTTACGAGGGTCGACAATTATTCAGAGACTATTAGTTCAAGATTTCGAACAATTCCTTGAAACGGAAAACAAAGTACTAGAAAGGAGAATTGCATATTGGGAAAAAGGGTTTTCAGACTTTGAGAATAGTTTAATCACCGTTGGAATTTGTACCACTTATACAGACCCTGTGTCAGTTCGAGACCAAGATGATTACAAAATGTCAGACAAATATGTTGTTGACGGTGGAGATTTAAACATTTACTTAACTGAGATAGGACATACTCTTAAAACTTATATGCACCACTGCTAATGTAGCTTTAAATACACTAAAACAAAATATGGACGAGATATTTGACACATTATTGAACAGTCTATTATTATCGACAGCGTTAATAGAACCTAACTATTTTAATTTGCCTGTAGCTTACGCTGCGGAGCATATACAACGAGAAAGAAATTACTGTTACGAATTATATCGACATATCAGAAATAAACTTCCAAATTTAGGTTATACATTTAGTGGTGAAATTGATAAAGCAGGTCACGAATTAATAGCTCCATTTTGTGGAAGAGTCAGTCCGGACTTTCTTCTTCATAGACCTGGACAAATGGGACATGAAGACAATCACACAATAATAGAAGTAAAAACTTTTGAGGGAGCGACTATAAATAATGAGAACACAGGCTTTCTCAAAGATATAAGAACTATTAAGCGACTATAAATAATGAGAACACAGGCTTTCTCAAAGATATAAGAACTATTAATTGTATGCAGAACTTGGAAAATGGCTATTACAGGGGAATATTACTTGTTTTTGGCTTCACGACTCAAGCAAAAAAGGATGAGCTTATTCAGGTATATAATGAAAGATGTAATATTGAGACAACAAGACTAATATTTCACGAGGCTCCTTTGACTGAGGCATACATAGCAAACTAATAATGCTGCTAATAATAAGGATTTTGCGACAGGCGAGCTGACGTACAAACTTGGAACTTTGTGCTTATAATAAACTTTAGTAATAAATTAAAACTTTGTGCTCCGAAACCCGCCCCCGCTACTGCGCGCACAATGTCATTAAGTTAAGGATTTTGAATCTGAAATGTTTTTACCGCAAACCTGCCTGGCGGCTGACAGGGTTCGCTGAGAAGGCGCAGAGAGCCACAGAGTTCTTATTCGACGGCCTTCTCTGCAAAACTCTGCGTAAACCTTTGCGGCTCTCTGCGGTTAATTTTTGTGGCATTTTCTGTTAACTTAATGACATTGGTCGCGCGGTAGCAGGGTAATAGATAAGATAATTCAACAACAAAAGGTATAAATCAGGATGGAAAAACCATTGGTAAATAAAAAATACCTACTCGAGAAAATAGCCGGAAAAGGTGGCTGGACATACGCTCAGATTCCCGAGATTCTGCAGGATAAGCATTCCCATTTTGGCTGGGTCAGGGTTCGCGGAACAATCGATGATTACGAAATAAAAAATTATCACCTGATGCCTATGGGAAATGGCAATCTGTTTCTACCCGTAAAGGCTGACATCAGAAAGAAAATCGGTAAAAAAGAAGGTGATTTTGTTCAGGTAATTTTGTATGCTGACAACTTGCCGACCGAAATTACGGAAGAACTGAAACTTTGCTTTTTGGAGGAACCTGGTGTTTATGAAACATTTTTAACCTACTCCAACGGTGAACAGAAAGCTTTTATTGAATGGATCTATTCAGCAAAAACAGACGAAACGAAAGTAGAACGTATCGGTAAGACAATCGATAAACTGATAAAACACCAAAAATTAACTGATTAAGAAGCCGAAAAGGTAAAGACGATAGTTGAACTTATAAATTGGACTATTTCACGCAATATCATACTGTTATGGTTAATAACTTTTCCATCGCTCTTTTTTCTTTCGATGCTATTTCTTTCAATATATCCGATGCTTCCTGAATATAAATGAAGTCTTTCGTTTGGCTCACTTTCACGAATAAGTCCGATACGGAAGTCCAGAGGTTTGCGATGTCAACAAATTCAATGCAGGCTGATTTCAATATATCGCTTTTAAACAATTCATGGCTTTCCAACAAAAAATCGCGGTACAAATTCCGGAACAACGCACCGCCGGTTCCTGCTTTTTCCATCAGTGAAGCTGTTGTTTTAAAGTCGTTCTCAATGTCATTACTTTGCCGGAACCATGTAATAATTTCTGAACTTGCTTTCATTATTCCCTTGTAGCCGATATTTGCAATCGGTGGATGTAAATAATCGTTTGCATTGTTTTTGATTGCAGTAACGATGGCTTGTTTTAAGTCGAAATCTTTGTCTGATTTATGAAGCGTATAATACAGGTTTTTTGAGGCCATCGGTCCTTTTTCGGCCCGTGCCAACGCTAAGTTTTTCAAGGATGTTTTTACTTTTCCTCCTTGCTGTTTCGTGTCAACCAAAAAAGCAGTGTCGTGGTCGTAGCCATAAAGCGCAACATAGTGGCCGGCGAAGTGAAAATGGCGCGAGAAATATTCGAGATGATAACAGTCGAGTTTTAAACCAACAACCTGCCCCTGGTCGATGAGTGTCTTTACGTTGTTCCAGGCTTTTTGCTGTGATGAAGTTTCGTTCACTGTAAGCCTAAGGTTCAGATTCCTGGCAATATTTTCGGTTAAGACATCAGGTTTTATTCTACCTCCGATGAAAGGAAACGACATCGTTTTCATATTCCAAAAGATAAATCCAAGCCCTTCGCCTAAGCCAAAAAGCATGGGTTCAGTCAGTTCAATACCAAGTTGATGCAATAAAGTACCCGTGGCTGTTGTTTCGCAATGCTGGCCTTCGAACGGCTTGAAATTATCTATGATCATGGTCTTTTTATTATTTAATATCTATAAATATGTCAACTTCCGCGTCTTCCAGGTTCTTGATTGTTTCACTGTAAACTTCAAAGTCAGCTATGTATGTTCTTGGGATATCTAAACCCCATATTTTATTCCATGCGTCGAAAACTATTCCCTGCAATATATTTCCCTTAGCTACATATTTTTCATACTTACCACCTTCGATGGATTTGCCAACCATTCCAACCGGTATATTGTCCGGATTTATGACTTTACAACCAAGGATGACAGTATAAGGTTTTGTATGGTCTTTTTCATAATCGGTGTAAACGCAATAAATTGAATTGTCAATTTTGTTGGGAATTTTTTCAAGAATATCCTCCGACATGAATTTATTCCAAAGCGCGGTGATGTCATTTCCCGCTTGTCCGTTTTCGTTGGTTGTCCTCACGGAAATACCGATAACGCTGAATTTTTTAATTTGCTGAATACTCATATTACTTTGTGTTTTAATGTTAAGCCACAAAAGTAAAACCGGTCTGTGACAGCCTTATGTCAGGGGTTGGGATTATTTTTCCGGCAGATATCGAAATATTCCTGAAGTGTAATTTTTTGCGGTTCAAACGTATCGTTGAGTATTTGCAATTTCCGGATCCGGTCGAGGCGAAATGCCCTGAAATCGTTACGCAGACGGCACCAGGCAATCAGCAACCAGTTTTCCTGCGTGCTGTATAAGGCAAAAGGTTCAATCGTCCGGCTGGTGGTTTCGTTGTTGTCGGGAGAGTGATATTCAATTTTTGTGAGATTAAAATTCGTCAGAGCCAATTGTAAGGTCGATAAATAATCACTTGTACGGTCATTATCAATATTTTGTCTGAATAATACCCTGTCAGAAAGCAAGTTAGCCTTGTCCTTGGTGTTATGCCGCAAAACCGATTTTATTTTACTGATGGCTTCTGAATATTCTCTCACAAACGAAGCGTCTTTGTTTTTCGATACAAGTTGTTCCGCGGTTATCAATGCGTTTGCTTCACTCTCGGTAAACATGATAGGCGGAATCCGGTAACCTTCCATGATCGAATAACCTCTTCCTTCCTCTGCCACAACGGGCACGCCCGATTGTTCCAAAGCCCTGATGTCGCGGTAAATTGTCCTGACGCTGACCGAGAATTTGTCAGCAAGTTCAGAAGCAGTCACCAAGCGTTTCGTTTGCAGTTGGGTCAAAATGGATGTCAGCCGCGAAAGCCGTTTTGTATCGTTGTCGTTCATTCTTTGTCGGATGCCATAAGATAGTTGGGTTCTCTATCGAACCGAAATATAAAAATCGACCTCAGCATTACTCCAATCTTTGCTTCTCTGGTCATACACTTCAATGTCGGCAGTATAGGCTCTGGGAGTTGCGGAGTTCCATATTTCTTTCCATGTGTTTGCTACACAATCGGGCATCACACCACGGGAAGTGATTTTTTGAAATGTGCCTTTTGGTATTATTAAACTATCCATACCTTCGGGTACAACAGTCTCAGGTTTTACTTTACAGCCAATAAAATAGGAAAAAGGCATGGTTTGGTCGCCTTCATATTGGTGATACACAGCCAGTATATCATCGCTTAGCTTGTCGGGGATTTTACCGACCAGGTCTTCATTTTCAAATTTCTGCCATAAATTTCCACAATCGATGCCCGATTGTCCCAACGCATTCGTTGTCTTTGTTTTTAATGCCAGCCCAATTAATTTTATCGTTTCGAGTTCTATTTTGTCCATTAATTCAGGTTTAAAAAGATTCTATTTTTCTTTTGTATTATTTCGTAAACAGCAACAAAGGTAGCTCCACTTTTTTGAACAGGCTGTGAAAAACAAGGTTATTAAACGTGATCATGCCATTCTTCCGGAGACGGATCTTCTTATATTCATTTTCACCGTTGATTAATTATATCTGTCACACAATCTCCGCTTCAAAATTTGCGTTAAACTATACCTTTAAACCCAAATACGTTGGTTCGGGCAACCAAAACCGTGAAAGAAAAGATGAAAGAAAAATCAGAAATCAGACATAACAGCGGAATAGATGTACTCAGAGGACTTGCCATACTTTCGGTGATTTTACTTCATCTGAACATTCGCATCCCTTTCAAAGAAACATTATTAGGGGGCGTCATGCCTGGTATGCTTTACAAAATTCTATTCTGGAGTGGTTTTTATGGGGTTTGTGTCTTTTTTGTTATCTCAGGTTTTTTGATCACCAATTCGGCGCTGAACAAATGGAAAACTTTACCTGATCTGAGTTTACGCGGTTTTTATGCCATGCGCTTTGCCCGCATTATGCCGTTATTGGTTTCTCTTCTCATTATTCTTTCCATACTTCATTTATCAGGAATCACTGATTTTGTTATCGATCCGGCACGAACATCACTTGCAAGGTCAATTTTTGCAGCCCTCACCTTTCACGTCAACTGGCTGGAGATTCAGGTTGGTTATCTGCCGGGATCATGGGATATTTTATGGTCGTTGTCGATTGAAGAGGTTTTTTATCTGTTCTTTCCGATAGTTTGTTTTGTTTGCCGAAAGGAGTGGCATTTTGTTGCACTGATATCTGTTTTCCTTATTATTTCGCCTTTTGCCCGAACAACCTGGTATCCGGGAAACGAACTTGGCGATAAAAATCACTTCGCTTATCTGGATGCCATTTCGATTGGATGTATGGCAGCCTTGGTTTCGAAGAGATTTACGATGAACAAGACATTGTTGTTGATAACGGCAATAACAGGCTGGTCATTGTTTTTATTAGTTACAGTTTTCAGGAAATTGGTTTACCTGACGGGGCTTACCGGTGTTGGTTTAAATATTACCTTATTGGCTTTAGGAACCGCTATGATTTTGATCTGGATGCAAAGTCGCTTTGAGAACAATCGGCAACAACCATCAAAATTCACAGGATTCATTCGGTTTCTCGGACGAAACAGTTATGAGGTTTATCTCACACATATGTTTGTCGTTTTTCTGTTTGTGAGAGTTTATCATAAACTGAATCTTTCCGGTGAATGGGTCTGGGGCTTATATATTCTGACAATAATTATCTCTGGTCTTCTGGGTGATTTGGTTGCACGTTATTTTTCAAATCCGCATAATATCCGACTTAGAAAACGGTTTGAATTAGTTATGACAAAGGACCCGAACTTCAAACCTCAATAGTTTTTACATTATTCGCCAATTCATACGATTGTTAACACAAATCCCATCGACAAGGCAATCAATTGAAAACACGAATTATTCATTGTTTCACCAACAAACTATTGCTTTGCAGCGATATTCCATTTATTGAAACGAGATAAACACCCGCGGCTAACTGATAGTGATCTAACAGAATTTCTATCTGATTGCCCTGTACCTCCTTCATTTCAGAAACCAAAATATTGCCGTGGATATCTGAAATATTCAATTCGATGGATTCATTCAGCGGTTTTGGAAGATTTAGTGTGGTTTTGTCAGTGGCCGGATTTGGGACAAGAAACGATTTTTGCAGAACAGGATTGTCGGGAATGCCCAAGGCGTGTTCGGTAAACGCTGCTTTCAGCGCGTCATAGGCAAGGCTTTTATTTCGTTCGATATCCACAATTCCCCACCATTCTTCATTGGCATAGCTGTCGTAGGGAATTGACATCGAAAAGCCGGTTACATCCTGCACATTGTTATTTCCGCCTTTCCACCATTCATCCACAAACGAGAAATAAGTGATTCCTGAACACTGATCCAATTTTCCTTTGATGTTGTTCCAGATTGTGAGATTGCCTGTTGCCTGTTCCTGCTGGTTTTCTTGAGCGAGGTTCTTATTATAACGGTCGGCGCCCGATTCCGAAAAATAACAGGGTTTCGTTGACCGTGCGGCAAACTGCGTGATGGCTCCCGAAGGATCGTCCCAGCGATATACATTCATCCCCCATACATCCACCGCCGGACAAAGATTCAAAACGGCTGAAGCGGGAACTTCGCCATGCGCCGTTGAAACCGGATGATTGGGATCAGCATTGTGGATGGCCGTTGCCGCGTTGTTCAAAATTGTGTACCAGGTATTGATGTTGTTGTTGAACCATTCGGGATGATAATTGTACTCGTTACCCAATTCCCATAACAGGATGGCATCATGATTTTTGTAGGTATTGATATAATTCAGATAGGTGCCGTGGTTGATATCAGGAAACTGAAACGTATCGTCATAATTCGGAAAACCGATGATGATTTTAATACCGGCAGCAGCAAATTTATCAAGCACAGCCTCATTTGTAATTGGTACGTAGGTGCGGATGGTATTGATTTTTGCTTCCGACATCAGTTGGATATCCTGGTCGATATGCGAGAAATCCAACGGATCATATCGGTCATCGCCGATATCCACGGGATTGTAACATACGCCACGGATGATATATACCGAATCATTCACGAGTATCGATCTTCCGTTAATGCTTACAACCGGTTGCGAAAAAAGAAATGCGGGCAAAAGCAACAGAAGCAACAGAAATGATTTCATATTATAGTGTTTTAGGTAAACCTCTAATCTTAATTGAAACGATAAAAGTAGCACGATTTCAATGAAAGGGTATGATTTTTTTGACGCTCACTTTTTATCTTTATAATAATGCTGCAACACATAAAAAGCCTTTTTCCGGTTTCCTTCGGATGAAATCAGTCCCTTGCGGTTATAACCGTCCTGAATGCCGGGCAACACCCTGCGCGGTGAGCGGAAATCGACCAGAATCCAGGGCGAAATACCTTGTAATTGCGAAATACCGCTTATCATTTTCAAGGTTTCAACATACAGATATTCCTGATATTCTTCGGTCCAACGGCTTAATGAATCACCACGGAAACCAAATTTGGCATCGGCGCCAAATTCTGAAATAATGACCGGTTTGTTCTGGTCAATTTTCCAATGAATTTCGCTGCACTTTTCAGGAAGGCCTTCGTACCAACCAATATATTCGTTAAAACTCAAAATATCCACCACTTCGGCAAAAGGATCGCTGATTGTCCGGATCGCCGGATTGCCCTCAAAATTACTTTGTTCCATCGCTGCGCTGATCAATCGTGTTGGATCGAGTGACCGGGTAGTTTCAGCCAAACGGGTGAGAAACTTATTCCTCGCTTCACCGGATGGCGTTTCGTTGGCCATCGACCAAATGATGACCGATGCACGGTTTTTATCACGGCCAATCAATTCCTTCAGCTGATTCTCCGCATTTTGATAAGTCTCTGCATTTTCCCATTGTATCGTCCAATACACCGGATTTTCTTCCCAAACCAATATCCCCATCTGATCGGCAAGCCTAACCATATTTTCGTTATGCGGATAATGTGCCAGCCTCACGTAGTTACATCCCAATTCCCTTGCCCAACCCAACAGTTGTTTGGCATCGTCCATTGTATGTGCACGACCACCGGTGAAAGGACTTTCTTCATGAATCGAAATACCTTTCAGGAATATTGGCTGATCGTTCAATAAAATTTTCGTTCCCAGCGTTTTAATGCTTCTGAAACCGATCTGATCCACGATCTCATCTTCCTTTGCCTGAATCCTCACCTCGTACAAATGGGGATTTTCGGTTGACCAATAAACGATCTTTTCATGGTTCATTGCGAATGAAGCAGTTCCATCATTGTCGGTAAGAATTTCCTCATCAATATTGAGTTCCGGGATTTTTACCCTGACTTTTTGCTGATTAACAGTCGTTCCGTTGAGTTTCACATAGCCGCTAATCCGGGTATTATTCAGGGGATCAAGCTGAATAAAATAATCCTGAATAAGAGTCTCCGGGAGCTCAACCAGACTCACATCACGGGTGATTCCGCCATAATTCCACCAATCGGCATTCAAGGTCGGGACGCCTTCTCTTTTGCGTTTGTTGTCAACCTTCACGATCAGAAAATTATCCTTTTCGTTGAGCAGATTTGTAACTTCGAAGTTGAAAGGAGTGAATCCCCCGGTATGTTTTCCTAATTTTTTACCATTCAGATAAACATCAGCCTCGTAGTACACGGCGTCGAAACACACAAACACACGGTTTAAAGGTCTCGTTACGTGATAATCGAACGATTTTTTGTACCAGATTGTTCCTTCGTAATAAAACAGTTTTTCTTTTTGTGTATTCCAGTCACCGGGCACCCTTATGGTATCCGATTTATCGAAGTCGTATTCAACCAGATCAGATTTGTCGGTAGGTTTAGCATTGGTAAAATAGGCTCCTTTCCCTGATATTTTCATATCCTCGAATGGTTCGTAACGGTAATTATAAAAGCCGTTTTCATAAGGATCAACGATATAATTCCAGATTCCGTTTAAACTTGTTGCAGGTCGGTTATACAGATTATTCAACCCGACTTCCTGAGCTGATAACTGACTGAAAACCAAATGGAAAAAGAGTGTAACTACTATATATTTTTTCATAAAATGCGCTGTTTATTAGTATTTTATACTCTCAAGCATAATTATGGGTACCGGAATGAATGGCAGTTTTAATTATGTTGACAAATATGTATCAAAAATAGCCTTTTCGATGCGTAAAAACAAAAGATAAGGTTTCGTGATTCGAACAGAGCATTCATTGCTCTGATAAAAAAATGCTTGCACAGCAATAAAAAAGGCAGTAATTTAGTTCTCTGAAAACCCACTAATACTAATAGCTATGGCAAAATCACTGGATAAAAAAAAGGAAGAGAAGAAGAAACCCGCCAAAACCCTGAAAGAGAAAAGACTTGAGAAGAAAGAGAAGAAAAAATAAATCCTGATTTCTCAGTTCACTTGGTTTAGGATACTAACAACGGGGCGTAATCGCCCCGTTTTTTTTTAGAAATGCCCCGCTACCGCGCGACTCCCGTCGCGTGGTGCAATAGGATTTATTAACCCACGCGACGGGAGTCGCGCGGTAGCGGTGTGGTTAAATTTTAACAACCTTCCTAAATGCATTTCCTTTATCGGTAATTATCCTGATAAAATATACCCCGTCTTGTAAGCCTGAAATATCGATTTTCCTTTCGGTTGGTTTCAAATAAAACTGTTTCACGCGCTGGCCACCCAAGCTATATATTTGAATTTCTATCTGACTTTGATCAATTTTTTCAATAATGATTTCGCCTTCGGTAGGGTTTGGATAAAATCCGAAACCGGATGTTTCCGTTTCGTACAATCCGGTTAAGGTGTCGCAGGCAATATTTCGCGGATTATACGTTCCAAAAGTATTATCAGTAAAGCACCGGAAATCATACACATTATAATCAATAACTGCACTTCCGCAATTCTGAATTCCAGGGAATGGTCCAAAACTATTTTCGGGATAGTTATGTATTTCGTTTCCGAATCTTTCCACACAGGTTCCTGTAAGTCCTATGAAACTATTGGAAATTGTTTCGAGGGTAATTGTTCTCAATTGAAAGCCATTTATAACGACACTTCCGGTTTGGGCTACCCGCACCACGGCCGTGTCCTCACATGAATCAAACTGATCAACACCTACAACCCAGGTATCTCCAACCGAAGCAGAAAAATCATACATCAAATAAAACGTATCGTCACGCAAATAAAATACAGAATCGCCGGAAGAGTACGTAAATTTGCTTTGCATAGGATCGACAATACAATGTATTTCACCAAACTGATCATACACATATTGATACCTCACTATTTCAATTTCCTGACATTGTTTTCCTAAGATCAGGGTGTCATTAGTATAGGTGAATGTGTATGTGCCTCCTTCAGAGACATTCCAATAATCGTAGGACCATTTCGCACCGGAATCAATCCATACCTGTGCATTCAAATGAACGGAAAGCAGGATGATAAATGATAAAAGTATTGATTTTTTCATGGTATGTTTTATTATTGATTTCATTTTATAATAATGCGTGCTGATAGTTTTTCTCCTTCGATATTTGTTACCGTTACTAAATAAAGCCCTCTTTCAAAGCCAGTTATTTCGATGTCGTTCGTTTTGTCTGATTTCAAAACAAGTTTGCCTGTGGATGAAAACAATTCAACGGAAACGATTTCTCCAAATTGAAGAGGTAACTGAAGTGAGAATTTGTCGATTACAGGATTGGGCACGAGCGTGAGTGCCGATTCCGGAGTATTTGTTTCCGGCGTAAAAGATAAGCCATCAGTAGTTTTAAGAATTGTACCATGGTCACCTACTGCAAACCCGGTATTGGTATTGGTGAAAAACACCGAAAACAAATCTTCATTTGTCGGGCTCGGCATAAAGGTCCAGTTGTCTCCACCATCAAGTGTCCTGATAATTGATCCTCCTTCCATTACAGCATAACCTGTATCGACTTCAGGGAAATGGCAGGAAATAATCCATTTATCTGTTTGAATAGAACAGTCGGTCCAGGTTACACCGGCATCGTTGGTTTTTACTATACGACCCGCGCTGCCAACGGCATAGCCGGTATTTTCGCTTGTAAAATGTAATCCGTAAAGATGATAATCTGTCTCCGTATAAATGGTTGACCAGGTCAGGCCTGCGTCCACAGTTTTAATAATTTCAATGTCAATGTAGTTACTTTTGGAAGTAATCGCGTATCCTGTATTTGCATCAGTAAAATAAATGGATTGAATCCAATAATCGAATTGTCCGTGGTATGACATAGCCCAGTTTGCTCCTCCATCCACTGTTTTCATTACATTTGCAGAATATCCGCCCGCATAACCTGTATTCGCATCCGTAAAAAAAACAGAGTTGTAATCATAAGGAACCTGAGTAGAAGTAATTGTCCAATTCGAGCCTGCGTCTGTTGTCTTTGCAATAGCTCCACGGCTGCCTACGGCATAACCGGTGGTTGCATTTGGAAAATGAAGCATGAAAAGTGAATTTGTTGTACCGCTTGGTATTACTGTCCAGGTTGAGCCACCATCTATGGTTTTTAGTATGGCTCCCGAATCTCCGACGGCAACACCTGTTAACTCATCCATAAAAAAGGTCGATAAAAGCGCTTTATCCTGAGGAATTGGATCCTGCAACACCCATTGCGGGAATACTGAAACCGAAACAAAGCTGAATACGATTACAAAAACGATGCTTTTCATTTTGATTGCTGTTTGATGGTTTTTGATGCAATTAAAGTCAGAATTTTAATTAGCCAAAATATATTATTGACAAAGTAGATTTCTTTCTAATGGTTAACACGAACAAATGTATGACGAATTGATGTCTTTGTCAAACATTAAGTGATCCGTTTAATATACTGATTCTACGCTGGTTATTTCGATTATGATACACTTGTAATGCATAACATATCGGGTAACACTTTAATCTGATGCCCTTGAAAAGTAAATCGTAGCACTTACTGCTGTAGCCGTATTGAAATTCACACCGCCCGGGTTACCGTACCTTTGCGAGTATTTATCCGATTTTGTGAAATTTCCCTGAGCCTCAACCCCTACACTGAATATTTCGGTGATAAAATATTCGGCGCCAAAAGCGATTCCACCAACATAATCGATTTTAGTATCACTATAAATACTCGACTTTGATGGTGTATTTATCATTGTACCAAGCTTTAATCCAAAATAAGGGGCAAGTTTCTCTTTCCTTAAATAAAACCTGGGCGCTAATCCGATTGAAAAGTCTGAACCGACTTTCTCAGCATATTTGAAATCAAAAACCGGAGCTAAAACGAATTTTTCACTCAGCCAAACCGGGATGGAGATACCAAATTGGTTGCCCTGAACTGACCCGCTTAAGCCTGCCCTGTTTTTGCTTTGAGCAAATGCATGAACTGTCATAAACACGGATAGGATACTTACGAAAACAATTTTTCTTTTCATTTTTTACTGTTTGATTGGTTTAGAAATTAATAGATTATTTAAAATTCTTATGTTGGTCATATCATTAATATGGGCTTGCTGCATGGTTTATAACAAGGTTTTCATATAAAATTATATCATCAGCTTCCACATAAACCCGGTAATAGCCATCCTCAACATCTTCCACATTAATCGCTATATTATCCGAATTAGTCTCAGTCTGAAACACTGGCGATCCACCCACAACCATGGTTGTCATAGTCAGATCGAAGCCAGCATTGATAGGCAGATCAACACTATTTGCCCTTGTAATCCAGATCTTTTTTGTGGTAGATGGGGCTGGTGTTTCCATCCCAATATTAAACGAATAGTAGGCAGGATTTGGATAAATCACCATGAAATGCGTTGAGTGATTGCGATCTGCTCCATTGAATCTTTTCACATTCGGGATACCGATGGCGCCCATTTCTTCCCCATTTTCATTCGTTTGATAGTATCCGGTAATCACAGGATCTGTAAAATCAGATAAACGGGTATCGGCAACCTCTTTTGTACAACTGTAGCTGGTTATAATCAGGATCAACAGACACAGGTAGGATAATTTTTTCATTGAACGATATTTAGTTTGTATAAGTCTGGTTGTCAGGCAATTTTGAAGATAATTAAAAGAAATACTTTTGCACAGAACTATTACTATTGCTAACTGGCTGTTGCAAATACAAATTTAGTAATTGATTTATAAATTCCTAAACAATTCCTGCAGATTTTGCAGGTCACAAAAAAAAATACTGATACATTTTAAATCCCTTCATTCACAACATTGTAATACTATGGTATCAGCTATTGTTATTATCGAACAATTCCCAGCTTTTTTCCTTCCCCATTTCAAGATTCAGCAGTCGTTTTTTCGTTGCCAGTCCACCGGCATAGCCCACCATTTCGCCTTTGCTACCAACAATGCGGTGGCATGGTATCAATATCGAAATGGCGTTGGCACCGTTGGCTGATGCCACTGCCCGAATTGCCAATGGGTTGCCAAGCTGCATGGATAATCCCAGATAAGTTTCGGTTTTTCCATATGGAATAGTGATTAGTTTTTCCCATACACTTTGCTGAAAAGGGCTTCCAACCATCAGCAGTGGTATCGTAAAAGTTTGTCGTTTTGCTATAAAATATTCCTCCAGTTGAAATATTGTTTCACGGATTACATCTGTTCCCGATTCAACAAATTCAGCATCCAATCCGTAGGCGAGTCTGCGATCAATACGCGAACGCAGTTTACGGTAAACCCAATCGCACAAACACAATTGGTCATTGTATGATGCCAGCTTTAAATCGCCGAAAGGTGTCATATATGATTTGAAAAATATCTGGTTCATAAATTTACATTTTCATGTTTATTTCGACAAATGTAGCTCAGAAATGTCTCTTATTATTCCTTCGTAATCGATTGCGCTACAACTTACAGCCGTTTTAACGCTAATCCGTGGGTTTCACCGGATAAAATGTAACTTTGTAAACAGGAATATATGAATTTATGTGATTGATTATGAGTACAAAAGCAAAACTTAAAGCATATTGGGCGACCTTGTATCCATTGGATGATCAAAAACGGCTCGATGGCTTTCTCGACACATTGACATCGTACAAACGTGATGTAAACAGCTCTGAGTCAGATTGGTATAAAGATGCCGTTGTGTATTCACTCTATGTTGACCTATACAATAAAAATTTCGACGGCCTCACCGCCAAACTCGATTATTTATCAGCACTCGGTGTTACCTGTCTGTGGTTGCTTCCCATACTCGATTCACCCATGCGCGATGCCGGATTCGATATCCGTAATTACGATCTGATTCGTCATGAGTTACTCGGATTGCCGGCCGACTTCACTAAACAGCAGCAGGAATCGGCTTTTGGACGTTTCATGGCCGAATTGCAAAAACGTAATTTACGCGTGATATTCGATTTCCCGGCTAACCACACTTCCGATGAACATCCCTGGTTTGTTGAAGCCAAAAAATCAGAAGACAATCCATTTCGCGATTATTATATCTGGTCGAAAGACAACTCTCTTTATGGCGATGCCCGGATTCTGTTCAAGGGAATGGAACACAGCAACTGGGAAGCAAACGGTGAGGATTTCTTTTTTCACCGCTTCTTTAGCTTCCAGCCCGATCTCAATTACCGTAACCCGGATGTGTTAGTCGAAATGTGTAAATATCTGCTTTACTGGCAACAAATCGGCGTGGATGGTTTCAGAGCCGATGCCATCCCCTATTTGTGGAAAGAGGCCGGCACCGTTTGTGAAAACCTGCCCAACACACATACCATCGTGAAGTTTTTCAGGGCCATACTCGATTATGTGAAACCGGGCACCCTGTTGTTGGCCGAAGCCTGTCAGCAACCAGCCAAAGTGGTCGAATATATGGGAAAAGGCGACGAATGTCAGTCTGCCTACCATTTCCCGATGATGCCGATGCTTTATAAAGCGATGGCGCAGCATAGCTTTGAACCGATCAAAAACATACTCAATACAGCCGTAACGCCAGTCATCCCCGAAAACGGACAATGGTTTACTTTTTTGCGTTGCCACGATGAGTTGAGTCTCGAACTTGTTTATGTGTCGGAAGAAGACCGTAAGTATATTCACGAAAATTATTGCCATGAGCCCGAATGGAATTTTCGTCTGGGCGAAGGTATATCGGCACGATTGGCCAATCTGTTACAGTTCGACGACCGCCGTATTGGCCTTGCCTACTCAATGATGCTCAGTTTGCCCGGCACACCGGTGATTTATTACGGCGATGAATTCGGCAAAGAAAATGATGAAGCATTTTACCATGAGATGATCCGGCTTACCGGCAAAAACGATACACGATTTTATGTACGCGGTAAAATTGACTGGCAAAAACGGGAAGCACAGCTTAAACAACCCGAAACATTCCAGGCCAGAGTATTCATCCGGATTCAGCAATTGCTTACCGTGCGCAAAAAACACAAAGCTTTCGGGCGCGGAAATATTGAATTCCTTCAGTTGAACAATCCTGATTCAACAGCCAACACGGCCATCCTTGCCTACTGGAGAATCTATAAAGATGAAAAAGTGCTTGTCATCCAGAATCTGGCTGATACGGCACAGAAGGTGCTGGCTCCATCAATTCCTGGAGTTCTTGTTGATCTTCTTTCCATCGAAAGACCGGTTTCCAGATTTCTGAACCTTTCGCCGTTTGAATACAGGTGGTACAGGATGGTGTGAAGGATAAAGGCTAAAGTATAAAGTATAAAGGCTAAAGTATAAAGTGCCTGCCCGGCTGCAAGACGGGGAAAGTATAAAGGCTAAAGTATAAAGTGTAAAGTAGTTGGATTAAGGTTAGGCTTTAACTTGTTGTTTTTGAAATTAAATAGAATTTAACGAATGATAAATAAATTTTTTGATGCCGTAATTTTTGATCTCGACGGTGTGATTACCAAAACTGCCCTGGTGCATAGCGCTGCCTGGAAAAAAATGTTTGATGATTTTTTATTGGATCACAGCAAAAAAACCGGTTCACCTTTCGTGCCATTTTCTCACAAAGACGATTACCTGCCCTTTGTTGACGGTAAACCCCGCTACAAAGGTGTGGCTGATTTTTTGGCTTCACGTGGTATCGAACTTCCTTTTGGTGATGTGGAAGATGGCAACGACAAAGAAACTGTTTGCGGATTGGGAAACAGAAAAAACGACGCTTTCAACGAAGTGCTGCGGCGCGATGGTGTTGAAGTTTACCCATCAACCGTTTCACTGATGAAAGAATTGCGTGAGAAAGGTTACCGTGTGGGAGTAGCCTCTTCAAGCAAAAATTGTGAAGGTGTGCTCGAAGCCGCCGGATTAACCTATCTGGTTGAGACCCGCGTTGATGGTGTTGTTTCGGCAACCATGGGTCTGAAAGGCAAACCTGAAGCCGATATTTTCACCACGGCAGCCGCCAACTTAGGTTGCTCTGTGGAACGAAGTATCGTTGTCGAAGATGCTGTTTCGGGCGTTCAGGCAGGTCGAAAAGGTAATTTCGGGCTTGTGCTTGGCATTGCCCGCGAAGAAAACCACAGTGAACTGATTTCGGGTGGTGCTGATTTTGTTGTTGAAGACATTTCCGAGATTAGTCTGGACAGCCTGAATGATTGGTTCGAACATGGTCAGAATGAAGATGCCTGGTCGGTCACCTATTTCGATTACGACACCAAAAAGGAAAGATCGCGCGAAGCCTTGCTGACGGTCGGAAACGGTTATTTCGGAACACGTGGCGCCATGGAAGAAACTTCGTCCAACCCGGTCAATTATCCGGCAACCTATATGGCAGGCATGTATAACAGGCTTTCGACACCTATCGCCGGTCGTGATATTGAAAATGAGGATTTTGTGAATATCCCCAACTGGCTGCCGGTCACATTCCGTATCGATGATGGCGAATGGTTCGATGTGAATAAAACCAAAATCATTTCGATAAAACGCAGCATCCACTTCGGCAATGGTCTGCTCGAACGTAAAATGATAGTTCAGGACGAACAGATGCACCAGACTGAAATCGTTTCGCGTCGTTTTGTGAGTATGCACAACCCACTATTAGCTGCCCTGCAATACGAGATTACACCGCTCAACTACAGCGGAAAAATCTGTATCAAAAGCAGTCTCAACGGAAATCATATCAACGACGGCGTTGACCGTTATAAATCGCTCAATCAGAAACATCTCGAACCTGTTACACAGGGTCGTTCGGGTGATGCTATCTTTCTTGTCGCGTCAACCACACAAAGCAATCACCAGATTGCCCTGGCCGCCCGTCAACAGCTTATCGTTGACAATACCATCATGTCGATCACGCCGCAATCAGATGTGAGTGAAGGACTTGTAACCGAAATGTTTGCCGTTGAAACAGCAGCGAACATCCCCGTCATGCTCGAAAAAATCGTTGCAATCTGCAGCGATAAGGAAAGTTTTATTGAAAATGCCAAAAACGAGGCATTAAAGGCATTAAAAACGGTTCGTTCATTTGATCAGCTGCTTGCCGAAAGTGAAGACGCATGGGAAAAACTTTGGGACAGATTTGATATTCAAATCGAAGGCGACCGCATGTCGCAGAAATTGCTGCGGTTGCATCTGTTCCATTTGCTGGTATCGGTTTCACCATTCAACAAACAACTCGATGCGAGTATTACCGCCCGCGGATTGCATGGCGAAGCCTATCGCGGGCATATTTTCTGGGACGAATTATTTATACTTCCGCTGTACGATTTCCAGCTTCCCGAAAGTGCCCGGTCGATGCTCATGTATCGTTACAACCGGCTTGGAGAAGCACGAAATTATGCCAGACAATACGGCTATCGAGGCGCCATGTTTCCGTGGCAAAGTGGTAGCGATGGTCGCGAAGAAACCCAGGTTATTCATCTCAACCCCCTGACAGGCGATTGGGGCGACGATTACAGTTCGCTGCAGCGCCATGTTTCGTTAGCCATCGCCTACAACATCTGGGATTACTACTGGATAAGCGATGACAAACCATTTCTCGTCAAATATGGCGCCGAAATGTTTTTCGAGATATGTCGATTCTGGGCAAGCAAATCGATCATGAATACCAAAACCGGACGATTTGAAATTTTCAACGTCATGGGCCCGGATGAGTTTCATGAACATTCCGACCTATGCAAAGACGGCGGTTTGAAAGACAATACCTATACCAATCTGATGGTATCGTGGTTGTTTAATAAAGCGGATGAGATCGTGGAAATCGTTGGAGAGAAAGCTGTTTCAACCCTTGGATTCACCACAGCGGAACGTAAAAAATGGCTCGAAATCAGCACGAAAATCAATCTGGTGACCAATGATGAAGGTATTCTGGCACAATATGACGGCTATTTTGAACTGAAGGAATTAGACTGGGACTATTACCGCCAGAAATATGGCAACATTTATCGCCTCGACCGTATCCTGAAAGCAGAAGGAAAATCGGCCGATGAATTTAAAGTGGCGAAACAGGCCGACACGCTAATGACTTTTTATAACATCAACAAATCGGAGGTGGACCATATTCTGGAGAAACTCGAATACCAGGTTCCGGCCGATTATCTTGAGCGTAACCTGAATTACTATCTGCAACGCACATCGCATGGCTCAACGCTGAGTCGCGTGGTTCATGCCCGTTTGGCTGCCATGACCGGAAACACCCAACTCAGCTGGGAACTGTATCAGGATGCATTGGGCAGCGATTATGTTGATATACAAGGTGGTACAACAGGCGAAGGCATTCACGCCGGTGTAATGGCGGGTACCATATTGATTGCATTGAACACCTTTGCAGGGATAAATTATCGTGAAAAGTATTTGTCGGTGAACCCCGTACTGCCTGAGCAATGGAAACAAATGGCCTTCAATCTGAACTTTAAAGGCATCCATTATGAATTTAAAATTAAATCTGACGTGATTTTTGTGAAGGCTAATCAAATGGCAGTAGTTTTGGTGGCTGATCATGAGTTTGCCCTTGAAGCCGATTCATGGACAACGATTACATACTAATTCCATGAAAACATGTTAAACGATAAAATAACGGTTACTGAAAAGCACATCGTTGCAGCCAATGTGATTGCAGATGAAGTGCTTACATTAATCTCACCAAACTATATCATTGCCATCGGTGGTGAGGTGGGATCCGGAAAATCGACACTTGCTTTTGCGCTTGCACACCGCCTGAAACGAGAAGGGATCAAGAGTAAAATCATTGATCTTGACGATTTTTACAAGGTTGCACCTTTCAGCCGAAAAGCATGGCGCCGCAAAAACGGTATCGAAAGCGTTGGCCCCGAAGAGTACGATTGGGACAAGATTAACGAAGTGATCGATGATTTCCGGAACGACCGCGAATCGACCATGCCCTGTGTTGACCTTATCACCGATGAGGTTGATATGATATCCACTTCTTTCAAAAATATTGAGGTCGCCATCATCAACGGCCTTTATGCTACCAAATTGAATCAGGCGAATTTTAAGGTTTTCATCGAACTTACATACAGAGAAACAAAAGAAGCACAACTTTTCGGAGGCAAGGAAGAGATGACTGAATTCCGTAAGCAGATTCTCGAACGCGAACACGAAATGGTACAGGCATTGAAACCGGGCTGTCAGATGTTTTTTGATTTTGACGCTTCCTTGGATAAATATCATTTGTAGAAGTGTGGAGTGAACTAAAGTGCGGAGTGAACTAAAGTGCGAAGTGAACTTGAGTGTTCAGCGTATATAAAAGCATAGTTACACAAAGGTTCACAAAAACTTTTTGAACCAAAGAGTTTTGAAGGGTCGATTGCCGAATTAACAATTTAACACAACCTTGCACCTCTGCAAAAAAATATTTGGCTTGCGAAGCTGCGGAGACGCCAAGAAAACTCACTAAAGAAACTTTGCGCCTCTGCCCCCAGTTTGCCACCAGACAGGTTTCCGGGATGAATTATTCAGGATTGACAAATTACCGCAATCAACCATTTAAAAAAAATCTGACCGAAATAGCAAGATCGATTATTTGTACGTATATTTGTACGCTAAAACGTACAAAACAGGTAACATCATGTTAACAACAACAATTTCTGATTTCCGAAAAGATATTAAACGCTATCTTGATCGTGTGACGGATAACTTTGAAACCCTGATCATTAACAGAGGTAAAGATAGCGGTGTGGTCATTATGTCGTTAGACGAGTATAATTCGCTACATGCAACCTATCACGAACTGTCGTCAAAAACAAATGAGAAAAGATTAGATTCGGCCATTGAAAAACTGAGTACAGGCTTATCATTTCAGAAAAATCTGCTGGAACAATGAGATACCTGTTTGTTGATGAATCCTGGGAGGATTATTTGTATTGGCAAAAGACTGACAGGAAAATTTTGTCGAAAATAAATGATTTGTTAAAAGACATATCGCGTACCCCTTTTTCGGGCATAGGTAAACCTGAACCATTTAAGCATAAGTATAAGGGCTATAGGTCGCGCAGAATTGACGGCGAACACCGGTTGATATATAAAGTGAAAGACGATGAAATTTTCATTGCGAAATGCAGATTTCATTATGATTGATGTTAATTGAAAAACAGTTGCTGACACAGGTAGCCGTAGCACTGCATTCTATAAAAATTCTGGTAAGCAGCACACCTATTTCGAAGCTAATGAAACCTTTTTAGCTGTTTTTTTACTACTAATCACATATAAAGGAGGTTTTTAGATAAACTGACCCATAAACCAGTTTGGCTACTACCAACGACCCCAAAATTAGCAGGCCATTAAATATAATTGTATATTATATGTAAACATACTATATTTGCACCGACAATAAAGTAATTTACAAACTAACGGATCAAAAGTATGTGGACAAAATCTCATTCGGTCATAACAAAAGTGGCAGCAAAAGAACAAATTTGGAAACTTTGGTCAGATGTTCCTAATTGGAATTTTTGGGATAAAGAAGTTGAAACCTCTGAAATTTTTGGAGAATTTAAGCTGGGCACAAAAGGTATTTTAAAACCAGTTGGTGGTCCAAAAACAAAGTTTGAAATGATTGAGTGCGAATACTTAAAATCATTTACAGATAGAAGTTTTTTGCCTTTTTGCAAAATGGACTTTATTCATACTATGACAGAGACTAAAGACGGACTTGAATTAACTCACAAAGTACTTATGACGGGTTTTATGACTTTCTTTTTTTCAAAAGTTATAGGGAGAAAAATTAATGTTGGACTTCCAATTGCGGTTAAGAAACTTATTGAAATAGCAGAAGAAAAACTAAATCTATTATGACAAAGAATGACTTTATTTTTGATAAAACAGAAGAAAGTCCGGGTTTTTTATTGTGGCAGGTAACCAACCTTTGGCAAAGAGAAATTAAAAAAGCGCTTGAAAAATACGACCTGACGCATTCGCAATTTGTCTTACTTGCCAGTTTATTGTGGTTGTCAAAAGAAAATGAAAGTGTGACTCAAATCACACTTTCTTTTCACACCAAAATTGACCCGATGACTACTTCAACAGTTTTACGAACTTTACAAAAAAAAGGACTGATAAAACGACAAGAGCATTTGACCGACACAAGGGCAAAGACCGTGAAACTTACGACCGATGGACAAAAAATTGCTATTCTTGCCGTAAAGACAGTAGAAGAATTAGATGGGATTTTTTTTCAAC
>JABFQW010000020.1 GCA_013141455.1 Bacteroidales bacterium | reverse complement strand
GTGGGAACAGTTGAATAATCCCGATTTCAAAGGGGTCGAATTCGACTCCTTTCTATTTGAAGCAGAAAGCAACTCGTTTATAGCTAAACCAAAAAAGAAAAAGAAATGAGAGATATTCCAATTAACTATATACCCTATTCCGATTGGTTAAAAGGGGTAAAAGAACGAATCAGAGTGGCTCGGATAAAAGTTGCCATGGCAGCCAATAACGAGTTATTGTTTTTTTATTGGGATTTAGGAAAAATGATGGACGAACTTTCGGCTACCGCCCAATGGGGGAATAATTGGATTCAAGATTTGTCTAAAGATTTACGAGATGAATTTCCGGATATGGTGGGGTTTTCTAAAACCAACTTATACAATATCAAACGTTTGTATCAATTTTATAAAGGCGATGAGTTTTTCCACCAGCTTGGTGGAAAAATACCCTGGCGGCATCATGTTGAAATATTTACAAAAGCCCAATCGTTAACAGAAGCGCATTTTTATATTACAGAAACAGTAGAAAATGGTTGGAGTCGAGATGCGTTGGCACTACAAATAAAAATACAGCTATTTCAAAGGCAAGGCAAATCGATAACCAATTTTAAGCAATCATTACCAGAACCGATGTCAGATTTGGCGCAGCAAGCGCTCAAGGATCCTTATGTGTTTGATTTCATGACAATGACTAAGCCATTTCACGAAAAGGATATTGAACATCAATTACTCGTCCACATCACAAAGTTCTTACTGGAATTGGGAAAAGGTTTTGCTTTCATTGGGCAGCAGTTTCACCTTGTAGTTGGAGAAACGGATTACTATCTGGATTTACTGTTTTATCACACCAAACTAAAATGCTATGTGGTGCTTGAGCTAAAAAACACAAAGTTTGTCCCAGAGCATGCAGGTAAGTTAAATTTTTATTTATCGGCAATAGATAGCTTAGTGAAAGAAGAAAATGATAATCCAACCATTGGAATTTTACTTTGTAGAGAAAAAAATCGAATTGAAACTGAATTTGCTCTAAGAGACATCAATAAGCCTATGGGTGTAAGTGAATTTCAATTAACTGAAATTTTGCCCGATGAACTAAAATCAAGTTTACCGAGTATTGAAGAAATTGAAAATGAATTCCGGAGTTTAAAATAAATAGAATGAAGAGTTTAGCGAAATTTCCGGGAGTTTTAGATGAAAACCGAAAGGCAAATAAGGTTAGAAATCTTGTTTATGCCTTGCTAAAAAAAAGAAAAACATATTGAAAATCAAGCAACTGTAAGATATCTGGAATGGGTTTTAAGTTCATCTAACCCCCAAAAATTAGATGAACTTTAGATGAATTAACAACTATTAATATGCCTGACATAGTAAAAAATAGAATAACACCAAACATGTTCCATTGTGAAACTTCACTTCGACTACAAACAGGAATTCCAGATCGAAGTGTTAAAAACCGTCACTAATATTTTAAATGGACAACTTTTGGCCTGGTCTATTAAGGAATGTGTTGCTGATGCGAGTTGAAGTAATTAATTACAAGATATTATAAATGATCGTTTTGTTGGTCTCAGCAAAACGATAAAACAAAATTTATCATGGAAAAAGAAATCATCAACAGGCTAAACAAAACCTTTGAAGAGTCGGCCTACGTGCAAGATGGCGTTGAATACTGGCTTGCGCGTGAATTGCAGGTTTTGTTAGATTATGCCCAATGGCGCAATTTTCTGAATGCAGTCGAAAAAGCGAAACAAAGCTGCAAAACCACAGGTGAAACAGTTGCTGACCATTTTGCTGACGTCAGCAAAATGGTCAGAATTGAAAGAGGTAGAAGTATAATTGTTAAGCATACTGCTAAAATATTTTCAGAAGGCGAACTGGAAGAGAAAAGCAATGTGCAATTTTTGCACAATGCAAAATCCGATAAACCAATGAAATTTTACAACCTAAATGTTAGTATTTCTGTCGAAAAAATTATTTGGAAAGTTTGAAAGTATTAGAAAATAAAACCAAAAAAAAGGAAAAATAACGGTTTCAGCGTTTCTGTATTTAATAAACTTAAGTGTAACTTTGTAGAAAATCGCTTCGAAATCGTCAACATAAACATGCTGCCAATCTGATTGATATGATTTTATATGGAATGAATTTATAATTGCAAAATATCCTGTTCATTGAAAATCTTTTAAAACATTCATTATGGAAGAATCTAATATCGAAAAAACTGATCAGTTGGTCAGCAGAGCGATTTTTGCAGCCGCTGAATTTCAGCAGTTCAATCAGCAACAGACCGACAAAGTGGTTGAGGCTGTGTATAAAGCCGGTCTGAACGCGAGAATAAGCCTCGCGAAAATGGCGGTTGAAGAAACCGGAATGGGTATCTGGGAGCACAAGGTGTGGAAGAATGTGATCGGGACACAATTGGTTTATGAAAGCATTAAAAATGAAAAAACTGTCGGTGTTATTTCAGATGACCCCGTAACAGGTATCACCGAGATCGCACAGCCCTTAGGTCCCATTTTTGCCGTAACGCCTGTTACAAACCCAACGTCAACGGCCATGTACAAGATTCTGATTGCACTGAAAACCAGGAATCCAATTATTATCAGTGCACACCGTGGAGCCGCGAAATGTACGGCTGAGGCTGCGCGTATTTGCTATGAAGCTGCGCTGGCGGCCGGTGCGCCTGAAGATTGCATTCAGGTTATTCCGTCCGGTTCGCGTGATTTCACACAAATGGTGATGGCACATCCTAAAATTGCTTTGATTCTGGCCACAGGCGGCACCGGACTTGTGAAAGCGGCCTATAGTTCAGGCAATCCCGCCATCGGTGTCGGCCCCGGTAATGTCCCGGTGTTTATCGACGAAAGCGCTGATATACCATTCGCGGTTTCGAATATCTTGTCTTCTAAAACATTCGACAACGGAACGATCTGTGCCAGTGAACAATCAATTGTTGTTATTGATAAGATTGAGCAAAAAGTTAGGGAGGAATTCGAAAAGCAACATTGCTATTTTCTAAAACCTGACGAGATTAAAAAAGTGGAGAAAATTGCATTGATCGAAGAAACGATGACGATGAACCCGATGGTTGTCGGGCAATCGGTTGATACTATCGCAAAAAAGGCAGGTATCACGGTGACTGAAGGGACGAAAATACTGTTGGCCAAACTATCAGGTGTTGGAAAAGGATTTCCGTTGTCGCATGAAGTGCTTGCGCCTATCCTGGCTTTTTATTCGTGTATAAATTATAACGCCGCCATCAATTTGTGTCTCGATCTTAACTATCTGGGTGGTATCGGGCACAGCGCCGGAATTTATGCCAACGATGAAAAAGTTATCATGGAATTTTCGCAACTGATCAATGCCGGACGAATCGTTGTAAATACGCCAACTTCACAGGGCGCCGTTGGCGGAACCTTTAACCTTTTGGTTCCTTCGCTTACATTGGGTTGCGGCACGGGTGGGAAAAATATTACAACCGAAAACATTACAGCGCGTCATCTGATAAACGTACAACGGGTTTGCAGACGACGAATAAACCACAAATTTATGGATGCAAATAAGGAAAAGTATTTCGACGAAAGCTGCAACGAAGCTGTATTGACGCTGGAATATCATAAAAACCATTAAAAAAAGACAGAAAAATGTTACAATCTGATTACAACAAATCCGAAAAAGTATTAAGCTGTGCTTTCGACGGTCATCTCGATACAAATAGCTGTATCCTGATAAACAATGAGTTAAATGCGAATATTGATATTATAAAGAGCGCTGACGAAACAGCTGCCTTATCCGAAACGAAAATCATATTCGATATGAAAGGTGTAAGTTATATCGCTTCGTCGTTTATCCGAATCTGTGTCAGCACTGCCCGACAGCTTCCAAAAGGCCATTTTTCGATGATAAACTGCGATCCTTTCATCAAGAAAACCTTTATCATCGCCGGTTTGGATGAGTTATTGAAAGTAAATTAAATCACTTCATGAAAAATATACTTATTGTAGGGATCGTCATTGTGAATCTCGCTTTGGCCTCCTACAGCATTGCAATATTCAAACAATACCGAAGCAGGTTGATGGGTAGGGGAGTGCTGGTCTTTCTAACTATTGGGTTGATTTTTGATATTTCTGCCACCGTATGTATGATCATCGGCTCGGGAAATTTTCTCACCCTGCACGGTGTAATCGGTTACTCTTCGTTGATAGGAATGATCATTGATACAGGGTTTTCATATCGTTTACTTTTCAAAAGTGGAATCAACAGCCCCGTTACACCAAAATTTATGAAATTGTCATTATTTGCTTACCTGTATTGGGTTTCGGCATATATTACAGGTGCAACCATTGTGATGCTGGATTAGTCGGCTAAAATATGATGTAAAGCTGTTAGTGTTTTTTCAATTCCTGATTATTTTTTGCGACAGAGCTATTTCTCAATTTAAGATTTCAATAGCACGTGAAGGGATTACCTAAGGTGAAACTGTTCGAGCGGTATCGGGGAAAACGACGTCTTGCAATCTACGCCATGCGGGGGGCGTTGATATTTATTTCCTGACCATATTTCACTATCTCGTTTACAATTGGGTTTGATAGTTCAAATTCGCTTTCCCTGAAGGGATGTGGCTCAATCCTACTGTCAATTTTCCGCCTTAACCTCATTAGTTGCAGTTGCATATCCATCAGGTTGCTGTAATCTTTGAAAACTACCGCAATATCTATATCGCTGTCCTCATTATAATTCCCTTTGGCATACGAACCAAAAAGAATGATTCTGATATTCCCGTAATTCGCATTTACTGCATTGGCGTATTGCTGTGCAATAATTAAAGCATCTGTTTTATCCATATCCTCAACGTTTTTATATTTTCAATCCAGGCAGCTGTAAAGTCAGCGGTACACTGTTTATAAAACTCCCTTTTGTAATCATCGTACCTTGCATTCAGGTTAAAGGAAGTAATCTTGTCAAGCCAATCGGATTTTTCATCAGTAAGCTCAAGCTCGCTAAGCTCAGCCAACCTGTATAAATTATGCGTTAATGGGGCATGCTTTTTATACTTTCTAACATAATACGCTTTGAGTAACTTTTCAATTGAAATATGCCCCATAAAAAGCGACCAGCCAAATGAGTTGGAAGTGTACAAACTTTGCATCGTTGCATAATCTTCATCCGATGTTTCTATCCAATGATTAACAATCTTATCAACATCTATAGGTGTTTGTTCGTTATCCATTGTCCATAATTTTAACAAAAATACTGTTTTTTTTGTTTTATATTGGAGTATTCCCATTCCCGCTGAGGATTGTTGTACCTTTAAGGAGATTAAAAAATTAAGGTTTGATCGTTTGGGATTTAGCTGAGATTGTGGTTTCTTAAAGGCATTTCGTTTCACCGAAAGAATGGAATAAAACACTAAAATCATGGAAAAAAATATCGCATTGGTTTTGTCGAGTGGCGGAGCGCGTGGTTACGCTCATATTGGCGCAATTAAAGTGTTAGAGCGGCATGGTTATACCATTACTTCTATTGCCGGGACTTCAATGGGCGCAATGGTTGGCGGGGCTTATGCAACCGGTCGGCTGGCAGCATTTGAACACTGGCTTGTTTCGCTTGATATCAGGGAAGTACTGAGGTTGACTGATTTCTCGATCAGTCCGAAAGGCTTTGTGAAAGGGATTAAAATCATTGAAAAAATCAAAGAAATTGTACCTGAATGTTTCATCGAGGATTTGCGGATACCGTATTGCGCAGTTGCGACTGATATAATTAAAGGAGAAGAATCAGTCTTTGAAGAAGGAAGTCTGTACGATGCCATACGTGCTTCTATTTCGATACCGACTGTTTTTCAACCCCAGAAAATTGGAGAACATTATTATGTTGATGGTGGCATTATTAATCCGATACCCGTTAATAGAGTTAAAAGGAATAAAGGTGATTTACTTGTGGTGGTCGATGTCAACTCACCGGTACCAAGGCAAAACAGAGTTGGGATACCTGATAATAAGGAACATGAAGATCATCAGGAACAAATAAACCTGATCCATAGCAAAATCAATAAATTAATCCCAGGCAAAAAAGCTGAGGAATTAAGCATTTTTAACCTGTCCAATAAAAGTATTGCAACAATGATACGAAAGATATCGGAACTCACCCTTGAAAAACACCAACCCGACCTGCTGATAAATATTTCGATTGAGTCATTTAACGCCTACGATTTCTATAAGGCAAAAGAAATCATCAGGGAAGGGGAACTGGCTACATTAGATGCTTTAAATCAGTTGGTTACTGTAACGTAGAGTAACTTTAGAAAAACAATTCTGGTCAAGGTCAGTTTGATTTTTTTTCGGATTTCTTCATTAACATTCATTAATCTTCCAAATCTTGAATCCACTCCAAAAACTGATAAAAGAAAAAATGCCACCAAAACTGCAAACCTCCAAAATGCACCAAATACTCACAATCAGTGTTTTCCCTTTGGTGAAATTTAGTGTTTTTGTGATTTGGTGGCAATATTTGACTTTTCGGAGTGGACTCAAATCTTCGATTGGCTAATTGATCAATCCAACGACCAATTTCATAGGATTTCCTTGCCTTTTCTAATCTTTCTTCTTGCAAAATTTTGTCTTGAAAATCATTCACCATAGCTGATTTTAGGAAAATCGGAAAATTATCGCAAACCCAGCCCGACTTCCTAAAACGCCTGTTAAGCGGTCTTTTTTCACATTTTGCGATGAAACACTTGTGGACAGGTAGCCAATTGCACTACATTTATACCATAAATTATATTGCATAATTCAATGACGTTTAGTTTAGGATTTTTAATTTTAAAAAAATTTTACCGCAAAGTTCGCTGAGAAGGCGCAAAGTGCCGCAGAGTCAAGAATTGTTTTACAACTCTGCGGTACTCTGCGTAAAACTTAGCGGCTCTCTGCGGTTAATTTTTCAAGGATTTCATTATAACTAAACGATATTGATACATAATTTATAAAATCATCAGATTATTTAATTATTGAAAAGAAGAAATTATGAAACTCGGTTTTGTTGGATTAGGTAAAATGGGTGGCAATATGGCAGAACGCCTGTTAAATTTTGGCCACACGGTGGTAGTGTATAATCGTAGTCGCGGACCTGTCGATCGTTTGGTCGAAAAAGGTGCAATTCCATCAGATTCGCTTGCCGACATGGTGTCGAAACTCGAAGGCCGAAAAATCGTTTGGCTGATGGTTCCTTCCGGCCAAACCGTGGATGATAATATCACCCAATTGCTTCCCCTGTTGCATGAAAATGACATCATCATCGATGGCGGTAACTCAAACTACAAACAAACAAAGGCAAGATCACTCCGGGCTGCCGAGCACAAAATTATGTATCTCGATTGTGGTACAAGCGGCGGCGTGTGGGGACTTCAAAACGGTTACAGTTTGATGTCGGGTGGCGACAAGGAAGCATCGGATTATATTTATCCGCTGTATAAATCATTGGCGCCCGAAAACGGTTACACCTACTGTGGCGACAGCGGTGCCGGGCATTTTGTGAAGATGATTCACAACGGCATCGAATATGGTATGATGCAGTCATTTGCCGAAGGTTTCGAAATTATGCAGAAATCGCCATACAACCTCGATTTAACAGCCATCGCAAGCGGTTGGCAATATAGCAGCGTAGTTCGTTCATGGCTTCTTGAGCTGATGGTGCTGGCATTTAAAGAAGATCCGAAGCTCGAAGGATTGAAAGATTATGTTGAAGACAGTGGTGAAGGCCGTTGGACTATCGAAGCAGCCATCGAACTTGATGTGCCGGCCCATGTAATAACATCCTCATTATTTGCCCGTTTCCAATCGCGGCAATCAGAGTCGTTTGCCATGAAAGTGTTGGCAGCCTTGCGTAATCAGTTTGGTGGCCACGCAGTTAAAAAGAACTAAAAGGATGCAAAAAACAAAAAATCTGACCATTGTCATTTTCGGGGCTTCGGGCGATTTAACCTATAAAAAGCTGATCCCTGCGCTGTATGCCTTATATCAGCAACAGATGATGCCATTGCAGTTTCGTGTATTGGGTGTTGGAAGATCCCCGCTAACGGATATTGAATTCAGTTCGAAAATGCAGGAAGGTATTCGTCAAAACTCTGAAAAACATCACCTGGATGATGCCATTATCAAGTCATTTTCTGAGAATTTGAGATATCTGGCGATGGATACTGAGTCGGAAAACGACTATAAAAAACTGAAAACGGTGATTGACAGTTTCGATCATGAGATTCAGGCAAAAGGAAATTGTTTATTTTATCTGTCGATGCCGCCCAGCAAATTTGGTATTGTTGCCAACAACCTCGGTAAAGTAGGGTTGAATAAGGAAGATGGCGGGTTTAAACGACTGATCGTCGAAAAGCCGTTTGGTTATGATTATGCCTCAGGACTTGAGCTGAACAGCAAGCTGCATCAGGCATTCGGCGAAAGTCAGATTTACCGTATCGACCATTATCTTGGCAAGGAAACGGTACAGAATATTTTGGTGATGCGGTTCTCAAACGGGATTTTTGAACCACTTTGGAACCGCAATTTCGTGCATCATGTCGAAATCACTTCATCCGAAAGTATTGGTGTCGAAAAACGCGGCGGCTATTATGACGGTTCGGGTGCATTGCGCGATATGTTACAGAATCATTTGTTGCAGGTTTTGGGTTTGGTTGCCATGGAACCCCCATCATCAATGGATTCAGATGCTATCAGGAATGAGACCCTGAAAGTGCTGCAATCGCTTCAGCCCATTCATGAGGAAAATGTTGATAAACAGGTAATTCGGGGACAATATGTCGCTTCACACATCCGTGGTGAATTGGTCAATGGTTACCGCGAAGAACCACAGGTTGATCCCGATTCGCGTACCGAAACCTATGTGGCTATGAAACTATTCATCGATAACTGGCGTTGGGGAGGTGTCCCATTTTATATCCGCACCGGCAAGCGATTGCCAACGCGTGTTACCGAAATCGTTGTGCATTTTAAACCAACGCCACACGGATTGTTCTGGAACAAAGGGGAGGAGCAAAACCAAAATCAGTTGATTATCAGGATTCAACCTGATGAAGGTATTTTGATGAAGTTTGGTTTGAAGTTGCCAGGCGCCGGATACAAAGTGAAAACCGTGAATATGGATTTTCATTATTCCGATTTGTTGGATACACATTTACCATCGGCCTATGAAAGGCTGATTTATGATGCGATGCTCGGCGATTCTACATTATATGCCCGTGCCGATGCTGTTGAAGCCGCATGGAAATTCGTAGCGCCGATCCAAAAGGTATGGAAGGAAAACCATGATATTAAAATCTATGGTTATCCTGCCGGTACCTGGGGGCCGGAGAATGCCGACGAACTCATTGATGATAAGGAGATTACCTGGCGTTATCCATGTAAAAACCTGGCTGATGACGGTAACTATTGTGAGTTATGAAAGTCAACAAGGTTTTTTATAAAACCGCTGATGAACTGGCGGTAAGTTTCGCAACACAGATACTTAACCAAATACATGAAGCGGCAACGAAAAAAAATCGTCTGAATATCATGCTTTCGGGCGGAAGTACGCCAGCTTTACTTTTTCGTAAGTTGGCTGAAATGGGAGCTGGCAATTATGATTTTAAACAGGTTCATTTTTATTGGGGTGACGAACGTTGTGTCCCTCATAATCACCCTGAAAGTAATTTCGGTGTTGCAAGTTCTCAATTTTTACTAAAAATTCAAATTCCGGAAGCCAATATTCATCCGATGTATATGGAAAATGAGATGTATATCGAATTGGATAGGAATGAACATGAATTGTCACAAATCCAATCATTCGATCTGGTTTTGCTCGGTTTGGGCGATGATGGCCACACTGCCTCCATTTTTCCGGATAATATGGTTTTGTTCGATTCAGAAAGATTTTGTGCTTTAACGAATCATCCGGTATCGGGGCAGAAGAGATTGACAGTGACACCAAGATTTTTGTTCGAAAAGGCAAAATCAATCGTTTTTATGGTTACTGGGGCCAGCAAGGCAGGTATTATTTCCGAAATCTTTTCGGGTAGTCAGGAGTCAATAAAAAAGTATCCGGCCGCTATGTTACTCAGTAAACGTAACGATATCTCATGGCTGCTTGACGAAAGTGCGGCTGCGAAGGTGTAAGCTGCAAGTCCACAGTCCACAGTCTTTAGTCTTCAGTCCACAGTCTTCAGTCCGCAATCTTCAGTCCACGGTCCGACTGCTGACTTTCGACTTCCGTCTTCCGTCTTCGGACTTCCCACTTCCTACTTCCCGATTCCCACGCTAATACATTTCCATACTCGAAACATTACCCGTACCTTTGCAAAAAATTTTATATTTGAATGAGTTTTCAGCAAGAGATTAATCGTCGCCGCACCTTCGCTATTGTGAGTCACCCCGATGCCGGCAAAACCACACTTACCGAGAAATTACTATTATTTGGCGGTGCCATTCAGGTTGCCGGAGCCGTAAAATCGAACAAGATAAAGAAAACCGCAACATCTGACTGGATGGAGATTGAGCGTCAACGTGGTATTTCTGTGGCTACTTCTGTCATGGGTTTCGAATACAATGATCTGATGATCAATATTCTGGATACGCCAGGTCACCAGGATTTTGCCGAAGATACTTTCAGAACGCTGACAGCCGTTGACAGCGTAATTGTTGTGATTGACGTTGCAAAAGGTGTGGAGCCACAAACCGAGAAATTGGTTAAAGTCTGCCGGATGCGCAACACACCCATCATCGTCTTTATCAACAAACTCGATCGTCCGGGTAAGGACGCTTTTGAATTGCTGGATGAGATTGAGCAAAAACTCGACCTTCGTGTTACACCGCTTTCGTGGCCGATCAATATGGGGCCTAAGTTTAAAGGCGTTTACAGCATTTACGACAGAAGCCTGTATCTGTTTGAACCGAATAAACAACGCGTTGAACAACGGATATTGTTTAAAGAGTTGGCAAGCAGTGAGCTGGATACCATTATTGGAGATGATGCAACAATCCTGCGTGACGACCTTCATCTTGTCGAAGGCGTTTATCCTGTCTTTGCCAAAGAAGATTATTTGTCGGGCGAGATTTGTCCGGTTTTTTTTGGTAGCGCCCTGAATAACTTTGGTGTGAAGGAGTTGCTTGATTGTTTCATTGAGATTGCACCAACACCAATCGGGCGTGAAACCGAAGAAAGGCATATCGATCCGAATGAAGAAGTTTTTTCGGGATTTGTATTTAAGATTCATGCCAATATGGACCCGAATCATCGCGACCGTATCGCCTTTGTGCGTGTGGTTTCGGGTGTTTTTGAACGGAACAAACCCTACCACCATGTTCGGTTGAACCGCAAACTGAAGTTTTCGAACCCTACAGCTTTCATGGCTCAAAAAAAATCGGTGGTCGATGAGGTGTTTCCGGGTGATATCGTTGGTTTGTATGATGCCGGTAACTTCAAAATCGGTGATACACTCACTGAAGGCGAAATCCTGCATTTTAAAGGAATCCCGAGTTTCTCACCCGAGCTTTTTCGTTATGTGGAGAATGCCGACCCTTTGAAATCGAAGCAATTGGCCAAAGGACTTGACCAGCTAACCGACGAAGGTGTAGCGCAGTTATTTACCGGAAGTGCCACCGGACGTAAGATAATTGGTACCGTTGGTGCACTTCAGTTTGAGGTGATCCAATACCGTTTGTTGCACGAATATGGCGCCAGTTGCCGGTATGAACATATCACCCTGCACAAAACCGCCTGGATCACGAGCAACAACAAGGCGATGCTCGATGATTTCAAGATGCGGAAGGCATCCTATATGGCCTTAGATAAAGATGGTCGCGATGTTTTTCTGGCCGATTCACCTTATTCATTGCAGATTTCAATGGAGAAATATCCTGACATTAAGTTTCATTTCACTTCGGAGTTTTAGCCTGAATAATTCCTCTCGCAAAGGCGCAAAGGCGCAAAGTTCTGAATTGCAATAGTTTAATGCCAGAAATACAAATATCTTTTTTTTTCAATAGTTTTCACTCAAATACTTATACACTGCGACTTAGCGGATTTGCGAGATATTTTTGTGAATAATTCAGGTTAGATGAAATAATCTGGAATAAACTTAATTTTCAGACATGACAACTTGAAATTAAGTGTAAAACTATCATTTTGCGAATTATTCCAACTATTACCGGGAATTTGTACATTATTTGATATTTATTTCATAAGAAGTGCCTTAAATCCCTTTATTATCAACAATTTATTTATTTTTGTGCCGGTTGTTTCAGGAATCTTAATTTATCGCAAAAACCCATTATATATCATGAAAAAAATCTTTACGGGAATCGTAATTCTCTCGTTTGTCGTGCTTATGTCATTCAGTACACAAACGGTTCATGCACAGGTAAATGACACTGCAAACTTTCCTTACTGGATAGAAATGATGCAAAATCCGGATGTTAATTATTTTCAAACCGTCAGGGCGTTTGAAACCTATTGGCAAGGCCGCGAAATAACTAAAGGAAGTGGTTATAAACCATTTAAACGCTGGGAATATTGGACAGGCCTTCGTGTTTCGCCTGAAGGTAAAATCCCTGCCCCGAATAAATCAATGGATGCTTACAATGCCTTTCTTTCAAAGAGCAGGTCGGGAAGTCGTGATACCGATGGTGAATGGACCTCTTCGGGACCGCATACCGTTCCTTCGGGCTACAATGGCTATCGTGGTTTGGGAAGGGTTGCCTCAATAGCTTTTCACCCGACAAATCCGGATGTAATTTATCTTGGCGCTCCGGCCGGAGGTTTATGGGTCACCACAGATCATGGAACTACCTGGAATGTGTTAACAGATTATCTTCCAACACTTGGGGTTTCTTCCATTATCGTGGACGAAGTAACACCTGAGATAATATATATCGGCACCGGTGACCGTGATGCAGGTGATGCTCCCGGCTTAGGTATTTGGCGAAGCATTGATGGCGGTGTTACTTTCGAACAACGTAACTCGGGAATCGGTAATTCAACAATTGGCCGGATGATCCAACATCCATCAGATAATCAGATAATATTGGCAGCTACCAGTACAGGAATTTATAAAACCGTGAATGCCGGCGAAACCTGGACGAAAACAACCGGCGGAAATTTCAAAGATATTATTTTTAAACCGGGTGATGCCAATGTGGTTTATGCCGCAAGTGGTGGAACCTTTTACCGTTCAACGGATAATGGAGATAATTTTGTAAGTATCAATAACGGACTCCCGGGCGGTGCACGCGGCGTTATCGGTGTAACTGAGGCCAATCCGGAAATGGTTTATTTTCTGATTACCAATGGCGACTCTTTTAAGGGATTATATCGTTCGATCGATGGTGCGACTTCCTTCGAGATGAGATCGACCACACCGAATATCATGAGCTGGGATTGTGATGGTGGAGGTGGCGGCCAGGCCTGGTACGACCTCGATATTGCCGTTGATCCCAATGATGCAGATGTTATTTATGGCGGAGGGGTGAACTGTTTCAAATCGACGGATGGTGGAACAACATGGGCGATCCGTTCGCATTGGTATGGTGGATGTAGTGTGGAATCGGTACACGCTGACTTGCATATTTTGGAAGTTAATCCATTAAATGACAGATTGTTTGCCGGTAATGACGGTGGTATTTACTGGACCGATGACGATGGTGTAAACTGGACCGAAATAACCAATGGGATAACAATAAGCCAGGCTTATAAGATTGGTCAGAGTTTAATGGATCGTGATAATGTAATCAATGGTTATCAGGATAATGGGACATCTACAATGACTACAAATGAGTGGATATCAGTGGGTGGCGGTGATGGTATGGAATGTGCCTATGACCCGACTGATGGTACTTATGCCTATTCAACCATTTATTATGGTAGTATCGACAGGATACGCAATCACAACAACCAGGGCGGCATTGCCGGAAATGGTGTTAATGGCATCACTGAGAGCGGTGGATGGGTAACACCTTTTGTGATCGATCACAACGATGGAAACATCATGTTTGTCGGGTATAAAAATGTTTGGAGAAGTACAAATATCAAAGCCGGAAGTACAGGTAGTGTCGATTGGACAAAAATCAGTACCATGGGAACAAGTGATATGAATGTAATGGCTCAATCGAGGGCAAATACCGATATTTTGTATGCATCAAGTGGAAATAAACTTTGGATGTCGAATAATGTGAAAGATGCTGAAGTGACTTGGACATCACTCACAAGTAACCTGCCGACCGGCAATAATATCACAGCGCTTGAAACAAGTCCGATCGATTCAAATGTTGTGTTTATGGCGCAACAAACAAGAATTTATAAATCAGAAGATAAGGGTTTGACCTGGACAAATATTAGTGGTAACTTGTCGAACCTGCAAATAAACAGTATCGCTTATTATGCAAACAGCAACAATGGTTTATATCTTGGAACCGAAGTTGGCGTTTTCTATAAAGACTTCTTTTTAGATGACTGGATTCTTTATTCGGCCGGAATGCCGGCAAGTGTCCGGGTAACCGAGATTGAAATATATTACGATTCGATCAATCCAATGAGTGATATCATACGGGCGGGGACATACGGACGAGGATTATGGAGTTCGGCGCCTTATTACACAACTCTTGATGCCAATTTTGAGGCAAACACAACAAATTTCGTTGCCGGTTGTATGGTCGATTTTACTGATCTGACTCAGGGATTGCCAAGTGATTTCAGTTGGTCGTTTCCAGGTGGAACCCCTTCAACTTCAACGGCACAGAATCCACAAAATATAAGATATTTAAACCAGGGAGTTTATGATGTAACTCTGACAGTTACTGATTTTTATGGAACCGATACCGAAACACGAACCGGATATATCGTCGTTGGTGCTCCGATGGCACCGGTTGTCGCATTTTCGGCCTCGGATACAATTGGCTGTGTTGGACAAACAGTCAATTTCTACGATAATTCGGAAAACTGCCCGACAAACTGGTTATGGCAATTTGAGCCTTCAACAGTTTCGTTCCTGAACTGGACTTCGGCCACTTCGCAAAATCCAACCGTAAGGTTTAATGAAGTAGGTGATTATACGGTTACGCTTACTGCAACAAATGCTACCGGTAGTAATACTATCGTGAAAGAAAGTTATATTCTTTCAGGCGGATACGGAATACCTTTTGTTGAATCGTTCGACGGAGAATCGATCAATGCAATGGGTTGGACTGTTGAAAATCCTGATAACAGCGATACATGGGAGATTTCACCAGTAGGTGATGGCGCTGTCTGGATGAATTTTTTCAATTATACCAATCTTGGAGCAAGAGATTATCTCACCAGCCCGGCACTTAATTTATCTGATTTTGGCGAAGCATATCTTTCGTTCAAATATGCTTACGTGCAACGTGCCAATCAAATGGATTCACTGATTGTAAGTATTTCGACAGATTGCGGAGCTACATGGCAACGTGTTTATGCCAATGGACCCGATGGGAATGGCATTTTTGAAACTGCTGAACCAACGATGCAATTTTTTGAACCTGTCACAGAAGAAGACTGGTGCGGATTGGGTTATGGTGCCGACTGCCCGATGATTGATATTTCGGCATTTGCTGGATTCCCAAATACAAAGATCCGTTTTGAAACTTACAATAACTATGGTAATAATTTGTATATCAAAGAGATGGTCGTTTCTAATATCACATCAATAGCCTCAAATATTGAAACAGAAGGTGTTTCTGTTTATCCAAACCCGGCTCATAACACTTTCAGTCTGAACGTGAAAGATGCGTTGGTTGGATCATCAATGATACTAACAGATAATCAGGGCAGAGAAGTGTTGCAACAAAAAATCACCCGCAATAGCACCATTGTCAACATTAAAGGAGTTGCACCAGGTGTTTATTTGTTAGTTTTGACCGGACAACA
The DNA here is from genome assembly GCA_013141455.1 of Bacteroidales bacterium. GTDB lineage: Bacteria > Bacteroidota > Bacteroidia > Bacteroidales > F082 > CAJBPB01. The sequence continues at coordinate 27,735 of JABFQW010000020.1, read as the reverse complement.
TGAAGTTGTTAATCGAAAAATTGTAATACGATAATAATCTGGTTGAGATTGTGACTTTTGTTTGCATTGAACTAATTTTAGAATTATTGAATTGAAATCTATAACATAACTACATGATAAATAGAATAGTTTACATCCTGGTCTTATTCTTGCTTACCGGAGAATTTGCCTATTCGCAACAAACAGTATTGTCAAAATCTACCGGAACAGCGGAGGCTTTCGCAAAAACTTCATTGGAGAAAATGAAACTTGAACAGTCAAAATTTCAGGGAGGTGAAAGTGAGCAATTTAAAAAACCAAATCCTGTTATTTATCAACCCGAATTTGAGATCGTTCCTGAATCGGTTATTTCAATGGAGACGGCTGCAAATGTTGAAAACAGAAGAGATTCAAGAATAGTATCGCCTGCACCAGATACCACTTTCATGGGCTTATACGATTCGGGGAATTCGATACCTCCGGATGTGAATGGCGCTCCGGGTCCTGATCATTTGATGGTCACACTGAATACTGAGGTTCGTATCCAGGATCGTAATGGCGTCAATCTTTATACGGTTTCATTAGGCCTGTTTTGGTCAGATTTACCAGGTGGCGGTACCTTCGATCCAAAAATACTTTATGATTTTGAAGCTGACAGGTGGATTTTTACTACCTGTTCCGAGAGTACACCCGGCCAGTCGAGACTGTATCTGGGCGTTAGTGCCACTTCTGATCCAACCGGTGAATGGAATTTGTACTCATTCTTAACAGATACACAAGGGATTACATGGTTCGATTATCCAAGCATGGGATTCAACTCAAAATGGATTGTTGTTTCTGGAAATATGTTTGGCAATGATTATTATCGTACCGTTTTCGTATTTGATAAACAAGCCATGTTTGATGGTGCCGAAGCGCCTCAGTATACACGATTCGCTACAAGTCAGGGTTTTACATTGGTTCCGGCGATTACGTATGATGCAGATGAACCAAATGTTTATCTGATTTCATCGGCAAATGGCGATACCGGTGGAAACGGTTATATCAGTCTTTTTAAGGTTGAAGGCGATCTCAATAATCCCGATTTCAGTATGGTTGGTAACATCGGTACACCAAATCCGTGGGCAGGTTATGTTGGAGGGAGTGGTGATTTTTTACCGCAGATGGGTTCGTCCGAACGATTGAATGCGGTGGATCACCGTATGGAAAATGTTATTATGCGAAATGGCAAGCTTTGGGCCGTGCATCATGTTTTTTTACCTGCTAACAATCCACAACGGACGGCAGTTCAGTGGTGGCAAATCAGTCCTGAAGGGGAGTTGTTACAACGTGGCCGGATTGATGACCCCACAGGTGATATGTCATACGCTTTTGCTACGATTTCGGTAAATATATTTGAAGATATGCTCATTGGCTACGGAAGTTTTTCGGAGAACCAATATGCAAGCGGTGCCTATTCATTCCGTTCACATACCGATGAACCCAACACCACGCGCGATTCGTACCTGTATAAAGCGGGTCTGGCACCTTATTATAAAACCTTTGGCGGTGGTCGTAACCGTTGGGGCGACTATTCAGCAACCATGCTCGATCCTTTAAATGGCGTCGATTTTTGGGTATTACAGGAATATGCCGAATTACCAAATGGTGGTGATCATTGGGGAACATGGTGGGCTTATCTGCGCGTTTCTTATTTACCGGTTACCAATTTTGAAGCCAATTATACCGTGATACCGGTTGGAGAAAATATCAACTTTACGGATTTAAGTCAGGGTGTGCCAAATACCTGGAACTGGACTTTTGAAGGTGCTGAAAATCAACAGTCCGATATTCAGAATCCTGTTGGTATTGTCTATCCTACCGAAGGAAATTATACCGTTTCGCTAACCGCCGGCAATGAATTTGGTTCGGTTACCGAAACGAAAGCCGCGTATATCACGGTAAGTTCGACCATTTTACCCGAAATCCATTTTACCTGGGATAAAACCGAAGTCTGTACAAACGAAGTTGTGAAGTTCAACGATCAATCGCTGTATATGCCACGCGAATGGTCGTGGGAATTTACACCATCCACCGTGAGTTTCGTGAACGGTTCAAGCTCAACTTCGCAGCATCCTGAGGTTGTTTTCAACGAAGCCACGACCTATTCGGTTAGTTTGACCGCCACAAATTTAAACGGTTCTTCAAGCGCTACTGAGTTCGAAGTGATTCGTTCGGGTGGTAATCCAACTCCTTTTATCGAGTATTTTGAAGTGGAAACATTTGACGAGAATAACTGGACTGTCGAAAATCCTGATGAGGCTGTAACATGGCAACTAACAGATATACAAGGACTTGACGCTACTTCACGTGGTGCAATGATCGATTTCAGACATTATTATGCCATTGGTCAACGTGATCGTTTGGTTTCGCCTCCTTTGGACTTCAGGGGATTCAATAATTTGAATTTTTCGTTCAAACATGCGTATGCCAAGCGTTTGGACGAAGTGGCGGATTCATTGATTATATTAATCAGCGAAGATTGCGGCGAAAGTTGGACACGCATTTTAGCTGACGCTGAGGATGGAAGTGGTAATTTTGCTACACATCCTCAAACCGAAGATTTTATTCCGTTAGTAGCAAATGATTGGTGCGGTGGAACTTATGGTTCAGATTGTATCAATTTGAATTTAAACGAATACCTGGGAAAAACCGATGTCAAAATTGCTTTTGAAACATTCAGTTTTTATGGTAATCCAATGTATATAACTGAAATTGAGTTAGGTTCTACTGTCTCGGTACCTGATGCTTTAGATGATAAATCATCACTTATTGTATATCCAAATCCGGCTGATGACAGATTGATGATTTACAGCGGGGATAATACAGTAATAAGTGATCTGAAAGTATATTCAGCTTCGGGACAGATGGTGATGGCAATGGATTCGTTTACTTCTGGTAAGTATTTGGATGTAAGTCAATTACAATCAGGCGTTTATCATATCAAGGCAATTGTCGGCGGAAACCTGATCAGGCAAAAGATTGTCATTGAATAGATGATGAGATAAAATGAAAAGCCCGCCAAAATATGGCGGGCTTTTTTCGTTTCTTTGCATACGAAAATCAGAACCATGAATGTCTTTTATTTGCCTGAAGCTGAGGTTGGATCAGTACTACTTTCGGAAGAAGAATCGAAGCATTGTGTAAGGGTGTTTCGTATGCAAACTGGTGATAATGTTTGTGTTACAAACGGAAATGGGCTATTGATGGACGCCGTTTTGGTTGAAGCAAATCCAAAGCATTGTGTACTGAATGTGACATCGGCAAAACGTGGAGCCGATTTTTGGCCATATACATTGCATCTTGGTATTGCGCCTACAAAAAATATCGAGCGTATCGAATGGTTTCTCGAAAAGGTTACCGAAATTGGTATAGATGAAATCAGTTTGTTCAGTTCAATGCATTCAGAACGAAAAATTGTGAGACACGACCGGCTCGAAAAAATAATTGTCTCAGCCGTTAAACAATCAATTAAATCGCGGCTTCCAAAACTTAATGAATTGTGCTCTTTTAATGAATTAGTCCGTCGCGATTTTAATGGAAGAAAATATATTGCCTGGATCGACGAAACAATAAAAGATACGCTTGTCATTGACTATCAAGCGGGTGAAAATGTGTTGATTCTGATTGGTCCTGAAGGAGACTTCAGCCATGAAGAAGTCGATCTTGCGGAAAAAAATGGGTTTAAACCTATCAGCTTAGGTAGTTCACGCTTGCGAACCGAAACGGCTGGCATCGTTGCCTGTAATACCATACAGTTACTTAATCAATTGAAATGAAAAAGATTTTCCTGATAACAATACTGTTTTTTTCGGTTTTCACCCTGACATTTGGACAATCAGAAGTGCAGATTGCCTTGGTGAAATATCGTGGAGGTGGCGATTGGTACGCGAATCCTACTTCACTGCCCAATCTGGTAAAATTCTGTAACGAACAGTTGCATACCTCAATCAACGAAGAAGTGGCTACCATCGAGGTAGGCGATTCTCAGATTTTCGATTACCCTTTTGTTCATATAACCGGTCATGGTAATATTGTTTTCGATGCTTCTGAAACACAGAATCTGCGTAATTATCTGATTGCCGGTGGTTTTCTGCATATCGATGATAATTACGGTTTGGATCAGTACATACGCCTTCAGATGAAAAAGGTATTTCCAGAATTGGATTTTGTAGAATTACCAAATGATCATCCGGTATATCACCAGAAATATCCGTTTCCGAACGGTCTCCCAAAAATTCATGAACATGATGGCAAACCTGCCCAGGGTTATGGATTGATTTACGAAGGAAGGTTGGTTTGTTATTACAGTTTTGAATGTGATCTGGGTGATGGCTGGGAAGATCAGACGGTGCACCATGATTCGGACGAAACCCGTTTGAAGGCGCTGAAAATGGGAGCAAATCTGATTCAATATGTTTTTACGGACTAATTGAAAGTTTATCAATGATTCTTAGTATTTTCACGATCTGAAATACTTAAATCTATGAAACGGGTCTCATTTTTTCTGATAGGTATAATTTTCCTGTCAATTGCTATGTTTGCACAACAACCCGAAAAATTTGGGTTACAGTCGATGAGCCAAACTGATATGGAAAAGCTCTCTGCTTTGCCTCCATTGGTCTTGCCCGAGGGGGTCAATCGCCGTTTGTTGCCCTATATGGTTGATAATTCGCAATTGCCTTATTTCAGACCCCTGATTGCTCAGGTGGGACTCGAGTGTGGGCAAGCATCGAGTATTGGTGTGATGTTTACTTACGAATTGAATGCAAAGCGTGGTCTGCCTGGTAATATTCCTGAAAATCAATACCCTACTCATTTTGCCTATAATTTTATTAATGGTGGGAGTGATGCCGGAGTAAGTTTTTGGGAGACTTTTGAGATTCTCAAACAAATTGGAACGCCCAATGTTGCTGATTATGGAGGTATGGCAACGGGTGGTCCTTCACGCTGGATTAGTGGATATGATTATTATTTCAATGGCATGCACAACAGGATTGCAGGTACGTATACCATAAAAACTAATACTGTCGAGGGCTTGCAAACGTTGAAAAACTGGGTGTTTGACCACGGTAATGGATCAGAGATGGGTGGTATTGCGACCTTCTATTCCGAATTCACTCACCCGCCTGTAGTATTTCCTCCCGGAACACCTGAAGCCGGTAAACATGTAATTGTTAGCTGGGGCAATTCACCAAATCATGCCATGTCGATTGTTGGTTACAACGATTCAATCCGTTGGGATTTTAACAACGATGGCCGATATACAAACACTGTCGATTTAAACAGCGATGGCATCATCAATATCAGTGATTGGGAAATAGGTGGTTTCAAAATGGCAAACACCTATGGCTCTATCAGTGGTTGGGGCGATAATGGGTTTGCCTATATGATGTATAAAACAGTTGGTGACCGGTTCGGTCAGGGTGGAATCTGGAATAATCTTTTCGCTGTTGTAGATGTGAAAGAGACTTACCATCCCAAACTTACAGCCAAAATAAATTTAACTTTCCCTTGTCGGAACAACTTAAAATTGATGGTTGGCGTTGCAGCCGATACCGCTGCAACTGAACCCGAATACATTTATCATTATCCGATCTACGATTTTCAGGGAGGCTGTAAGGCTTTGCAGGGTGACTCGGGTGATGAACATATTGAATTGGGATTGGATTTGAATCCGTTACTCACCTATATTGCTCCCGGTCAGCAAGCGAAATTTTTTTTATTGGTAGCTGAATCTGGTGGATTGGACTTCACCCAGGGAGCAATTAATTCGTTTTCATTGCTCGATTATACTGATTTATCAATTGATGAATATGTTTGTCAGGCTACGGAAGTGCCAATTCAAGGAAACGAGATCACAATGCTGAGTTTGAAAGCTACAATCAATTACAATGCTGTTGAAATAATGACCGATAGTTTACCTGCAATTGAATTGTATAGCGATTATGAAACACAACTTGCAGCGGCAGGTGGAACAGAACCTTTTCAATGGGAACTACTCTTTGATTACGCAAAAACTGATTCCGTATCAACCTATCCTGGAGAAGGTGGTGAGAGATTATCAATCGGTAATAACGATTCCTATACCGAAGTTAATTTACCTTTCGAATTCCCCTTTTATGGTGAAAAAATATCGAAGGTGTATCCGACAACCGAGGGATTTATTATGTTTAAAGAGACAATTATACCATGGCCATATTATATCGAAGGTCGAACTTATTTTCTTGAAAACAAGATGATTGCACCCTGTTTCGCGAAGCCGTTTTATTTTGACGGTACCCTGGAAAATGGAATATGGTACACACAAAGCGCCGATTCATGTACCTTCAGGTGGAGGCTATCTACTTATGGTATAACAGAAAATAGTATGGTTGAGGTGGCAGTCACATTGTTCCCGGATGGTACAATTCACTTTTTCTATGGCCCGCACCATGCACCTGGATACATTCATAAGTTTGCCGGCATATCGGCAGGTGATGGTGAAAACTACACATTATTAAACGAAATTGGTTATTTCACGCCCTATCCGAATCAATTTACTGTTTTCACTCCAAATGATATTTTTGGAGGGTTAACTTTGACATGGGATGGTTTACTGTCAGGTGTTGTTGATGAAATGTTTGAAAATCAGATGATTAAAGTGAAAGTTACAGATTTTGACAATATTACTGAAACTAAGGTATTTCCATTAAGTATCGATGGTGTTGAGATGAATTATTCAGTGCTTTCTGGTGATGATGATATTGTTGAGTTTGGTGAATCATTCTCGATGAATATCAATCTTCATAATTATTATGATCAGACTGTTAATGAAGCGACGATTACATTCAGAACAAATGACCCTGATTTAGAAGTTATTGACAGTGTTTTTATGGTAAATACATTACCTGCTGGAGGCACACTGAATCTGACTGATATTTTTTTGGTAGCTGTTGATAATTCGGTTGAAGATGGCCAGATAGCTGACTGTAGTTTGGTTTTTACATCAGAACAACATACATGGATGCGAAATATCGGTCTTATTTTACATGCACCTGTTTTGCAGGTGAATTCGGTAACGGTACTTGATAATGAAAATGGAATTCTTGAACCTGGCGAAACAGCACAATTATTAATCAGTTTCCAAAATACCGGTGGTGCAAAAATTCATGATTTAGCAGCCATTATGAATTGTAATAATACCGATTTACAGATTCTTGATGGATTCGACACAGTTGCCCAATTAACACAGCAGGGAATTTGGCAGGCAACGTATGAAGTATATTTTAGTGAGATGGCTGAACCACTTCAGGTTCTTGAATTACAATTAGTTATTAATGCAGACAATGATTTTCATTTCGAAAAGATGATCCCGTTAGTCACATCGTTGATGCTCGAGAATTTCGAAACCGGAACTTTTGAATCGTATGATTGGGTTTCGTCAGGTGACGCAGATTGGTTTGTTACAACCGATCCGGTTTATGAAGGGATTTTTGCAGCCCGCTCAGGTGCGATGGGCGACAATGGCATATCGTTGCTATCTTTACCTTATGATGTAGCTTATACAGATACCATTTCATTCTATTTTAAAGTTTCATCCGAACCGAATTATGATTTTCTGAAATTCACGATAAACGATGAAATACAGGAACAATGGTCAGGTGAAATAGGATGGATGCACAAAGTATTTCCTGTTGTTGCAGGTAATCAGTTGTTTACCTGGCGATACGTTAAGGATTACAGCCTATCGAACGGACTCGATTGTGCCTTGCTCGATTATATTATTTTACCTGCACGAAATGTTGAAACGGCGATAAATGAAAGCCATCTGGATACTGATGTTCAACTAATGATTGCACCAAATCCTTTTGTCGAACAATTGAATTTATGTGTGAAAGTGAATCAACAAACCTCGTTCACACTGTCAGTAATTGATAATTTGGGTCGGATTGTATATGAAACGAAAGAAAATAATATCGAAGCCGGGTCATATACCTATAACAACGTGACTACACCCGAATCAGGTGGGAGTTTTTATGTTGTTATGAAATCAAATACATCGTTTTATGTGAAACCGGTCATTCGGATGAAACACTAAAACGTGACAGATGTTTTTCAAATTGGATAAAGAAGTAGTATGTTGTTGAAAAAGAGAATATTATTAGTCATTATATTAACTTTATTGGCTTTACCTGTATTGCAAAGTCAATTTAAATTGATTGATGAAAAACCATTACTGGGGTCTTTTCAAAAGATTACATCACATTTCGATGACAGTTTGTCTGTAAAATCATGGCTGAGTGGTAGCTTACAATCGGAAGCAGATAAACAATCGGAAGCAGATCTGGGATTTCGTAATTCGCTCATTAGGTTGCATAATCAGGTGGATTACAGTTTTTTTCGTAAAGTTAATGCGGAAGGTGTTGTTTCAGGATCAAACAATGAACTTTTCGAAGAAGACTATATCAGGGCTTATCAGGGTGAATTTTTTGTAGGTGAGAAAGTCTGGATTGATAAAGCCAGAAAATTAAAACAGATTCAGGATACCTTGGCTAAACTGAATAAAACGTTGGTTGTGATTTTTGAACCAGGAAAGGGAACGGTTTATCATGACAGGTTTCCGGGGTCGTATGCTGAAAAGAAAAAGTCTACCTCAAATATTGAAGTATTTCAAAGTGAATTGATTAAAAACAATGTCAATATTTTGGATTTGAACAATTATTTTGTTCAGCTCCGTGATAAAGACCCTTACCGTATTTTCCCAAAGGGAGGCACTCACTGGTCATATTATGGTGCAGCAAGGGCTGCAGATACAACATTGCGTTTTTTAAAAAATATAACGAAGCATCAAATCCCGTTGATGACGATTGCAACTATAATCAAGCATGATGAACCGCGTCATCCCGATGCTGATATATGGCAGGCCATGAATTTGATTCAGGCTGAACCTAATGATGATCTGGTTTATCCCGTAATCAGGTTTGAATCAAATGTAGAACCTGATCTGGATGTGTTGGTGGTTGGTGATAGTTTTTATTTCAATTGGCAAAGCGATTCAATCATGTATAAAGCTTTCAAAAACTGTGATTTCTGGTATTATAACAAACATAATTGGAGCAGGGATGGCGCTGAAGTGGCAATGGTTTCCGATTTAAACTGGAAGGAAGAAGTAGTAAAGCGTGATTTGATCATCATCATGATTACCGAACGGTTTCATCACAACTTTGCCTGGAATTTTGATGAACAATTGTATCAGTTTTTTTATCCTGTTGAATTAGATCCGGTTGAGACTTATGCCAATAGCGTTCGTATTTACAACGATCATTTCATGCGAATGGTGGCAGATGCAAAAGTGAAAAAGATTAGTCTCGAAGAACGTATAACATTGGAAGCTAAATATTTACATTATTTGGATATTACAAAAAATCCGAATAATTTCACAAGCAAAGAAGATCATATCACTTTTTTGATGATGGGTATCAGAAACACGCCGGAATGGTTGGCAAAAGTGAAAGCAAAAGCCATTGAGCGCAAAATTCCTCTTGATGAAATGATAAGGTTAGATGCTGAATGGATTTATAATGAAAAATATGGGAATAAATTGAAACCATCGTAATGGAACAGTTTCACTTCGATTATAAATAATGGGTAATCAGGTTAGTATGCTTCTTTTTGCCCTCTGATCAGAACCCAAAAAGTTAAAGCAATAATCTTCATATCGAAAGTAAATGACCAGTTTTTGATGTACTGAACATCCAGTTCAACACGATTTTTAATATCTGAAAGTTTTCTTATTTCACCCCTGTAACCGTTTATCTGTGCCAGACCCGTGATGCCGGGTTTAACGGCGTGCCTAAGCATAAAATGTTTTACGATTTTACGATATTGCTCTGTATGAGCCAACATATGCGGCCGTGGACCAACAACCGACATCGTTCCAACGAAAACATTATAAAACTGTGGTAATTCATCAAGGCTTGTTTTCCGTAACAAACGACCGAGCGAAGTAATCCTTTCATCATTATGTTTCGCTTCTTTTATATCAGCATCGGCGTTGATAGTCATCGATCTGTATTTTAGTATTGTAAATTCTTTACCTTCGATTGAAGTCCTGCTTTGACGAAAAAAAACGCCTTTTCGATCAGTCAAAAACGAAATGAAAATTAACAACGGAGTTAACCAACTTAATATAATTACAATAACAAATGTTGAAACGAATAGATCGAATGCACGCTTCAGTAATTTGTTGTACCAGAAACTTAATGGACCGGGATGGATTTCGATAACCGGAATATTACCGTAAATGGCCAATTCGATATTTTTGTTTGAAAAATTTCCAAGGTCAGTAACGATTCTGATTTTAAGTGGAAAGTTCGAAAGAACCTCAGTAATCGCTGATAATTTTTCTTTCGGGATGGCTTCCAGCGCTAAGTAAACTTCGTCAATCTCAAGATTTCTGATTATCTTATTCAGATCATTCCAATTGCCAAGTATCTGACCTGAATCATCTGATTTTTCATCAATAAACCCCAAACACCTGTAACCATGCCAGATATTGTTACTGAAATATTGGTATAATTCGTCCGATTTAACGCTATAACCAATGATGAGTACATTGCGGTAATTAAAACCTCTTTTCCGGTAAAGCAGAAAAGAATAATACAATGTATATTTCCAGATTATCAGTAAAGCGAAAAACGCCGGGAATAGATATTTTATAAAAGTGCGGGGATAGTAGGCCAACGAGACGATCTGGAAAAACATGAGAAATAGAAAAAAGAAGAAAATGATGATTTTCAGATAGGTAAACAATATGGCTTTTTTTTGCGTATTCCTGCTCATCCGGTATGCTCCGAATATAATGATAAGCGAGAGCCAGCTGATGTTCAGATAAAGATAAAATAAAATGTATTTTGCTCCGAATACCCTAAAATCAGATTCAAGCCAAAATGCAACAACAAACAGCAGGTTGAGCAGCAGATAATCGCCTGTAAGCGAAATGATCGTGATATATCTTGAATATCGGTGTGCCAATTATTTATTGTTTATCATGTAAATTTATCAAAACTATCGTTCAGATTTTAAATCTGATTTAAGGTATTCACTAAATGTTTGAAAATACTGACTAACAATCAGTTCCCAATTGTAATAAAGTCTTGTTTTGGTTAAATTTCTATTTGTTTTGGTTTCCCGATCCAAAGTTTTTATTGGGGAATTCAACACCTTGGTCAACGATTCACTATCTACGAAATAGAGGGCATCATCACCGAGAATTGTTTCGTTAAACGGATTTTTATGTGCGCAAATATAAGCCGATGATGCCATTGCTTCGAGTAAAGATGGATTTGTCCCTCCACCCGAATGACCATGAAAATATATTAAGGCATGGCGTCTAAGTTGATTCAGTATGCTTCTATCAAAAACTGCACCTGCGAAACGAATCTTCTCGGAAGCGTATTTTTTAACTAAATATCTTCCGAATCTGTTATTTGTACTACCGATGATCAACAGTGGATGTTCCGTTTCCGATTTTAATACCGCCTGAATGATTACTTCTATATTGTTATCGGCTTGCATGCGGGCAATAACAAGATAATAGGAATGAGGGTGGCAATTGAATTTTTCTAAATGTACTTTGTCTGTCAAACAACATTTTTCAGCACCGTAAGCAATGTATCCGGCTTTTACCTGATAGGTTTTTAAAAGGTAATCCTGGATAACTTTTGAGTCAGCGATCAAAAAATGGCTTGATTTTATGATTCGTTTTTCAGAATATAATAAAAATTTTTGAACTAACCGACTGTATTTATTTCTCTGCCATTCCAGTCCGTCCATATTTGTTACAATAACGACATTTTTTGGTAGGAGCCCTTGCCAGATGGCGCTACTTGTATAACCCAATTGATAAATAAGGTCGAATGAACGCTTCCGGCTATCAAGTATGCAGTTGAAATCATAAATAAATTGTCCGAAAGTGCCCAAAATATTTTCCGGATCGAAGCAATGAATCAAATGAACCCCTTTGTATGTCGATTCCTGATACGGATGGTTATGTTGGCAATAAACCCATATTTCACACCCATAACCAACAAGCCCGACAGACAGGTATTCGGCAAACTGTTCGAATCCTCCATATTTGTTTGGGATACCACGTGAGCCAATAATACCAATGCGCATGGGCTGTATTTAAATGAAGACTGAATTTATCTTACAAATTTAACAAAAACGATTAATTTTGAAAATGAATTCTTCATGTTCTGAAAGCAAGCATTTACTGCGAATAAAAGTAAGAAATTGTTTTTATCAATAGTGACTTTTTATGCTTACCGGGTGATATTATAACATATAGAGAAACAGACCTTCAAAATGACAAAAAAGCAAATTAAAGGAAGTTCAAAGAACTCAGGAAAATTAAAACCCGAAAGATTTCCATTTTCGACAGTTCTTTTTTTTGGGTACCTGATAGTGATACTCCCATTAATTTATTCGAAACAAACGTTAGATCATGTTTTAATGCCCCAACTCTTTGCTGCCAGTATATTTACCGCGATATTCTGGATCGTTTATACGTTGTTTTTGAAACGACACGTATTTGGTGTTTTTCGTTCCACACCAATAATTAGTTGGGTATTATTGGTCTTTATGGCAGCTACTTTGTTTTCATCACTTTTTACCATTAACCTGAAAGAGAGTTTTTTCGATATATCGAAAACGATTGTATTTGCAGTTGTTATCATATTGGCGCTCCATTTACTTTCGGGAAATAATTCATGGCAGAGGTTTATACCTGTGTTTTTTTTGGTTTCCACTTCAATAGCCTTGGTTGTAGGATTTCGGCAGTATTTTCTGGAAGTGATGCCAACACCCGATCGTTTACTTGCTGACGGTCGTCCCGTAGTGTATCTTGTTGATGGATTAATGGCCCATAAAAACCTTTATGCGTCTTCCCTATTTATGAGCCTGCCATTGCTGTTATTCGGACTTTTTCAGACAAGGAAAGTAATGAGGCTTTTATTTGGAATAGTTATCGTTCTTGTCTTTTTGATGGTCTTTCTGTTGAGTACACGCGCCGTCTGGCTTGGCCTTATGGTAGCAATAGGAATTACAAGTCTTGTATTAATAATTTTTTCCAATCAATACGGTATATCTGCCAAAGTCCGGAAATGGATTCTCATCGCGATGGTTTCAACTGTTGTTTCCGGATTATTTATCATCACAATCATTAATTCAGGCGATACGTTTTCGCCCGTTGAACGGATAAAAAGCATGGTAAGTTCAAAAGATGCCAACAATATCTACCGGCTTCAGGTATGGGACATTACACTGGATATGATCAAAAAAAATCCAATTACCGGGCTTGGCTCGGGTAATTGGAAACTTGTGGCTCCATATTCATATCATCTTTTTAATTTTAAGGTCAACCAACTCAATTGGATTAGCCCGCACAATGATTTTTTATGGGTATTTGCTGAAAAAGGAATCTTTGGGTTTGTTTCTTACATCGGCTTGTTTATCATGTCATTTTTTTATTTGTTTTCGGTAATCCGGCGAACAACGAATTCCGCTCATAGAAATATGGCTTTGTTATTAATTGGAGGTTTTTCGGGCTATCTGGTCATTTCATTTTTCGATTTTCCGTTAGAGCGAATCGTACATCAGGTATGGCTCGGATTGTGGATTGCCCTATCGACTTATTTGTATATGCAACTTAACATAGAGAATCCACCTGTTAAAAGAAGCAGTTCAGTTTTGGCTGTTATTGTTGCAGTCATTTTAATATTTCCGGTTATTTATGCTTATTCAGCATCAAAATTGGAGGTTTATGTTGTTAAGGCACGAAAAGCTCAGTTCAGAAATAACTGGAACGAAATGTTGGAAATGGCGAACAAAATTCCGACTCAGTTTCGAAATCTGGATGCTGAAGCGATGCCGGTATATTATTATCAGGGAATGGCGTACGAGAGAACCGGAAAATTTGAATTGGCAAAAACCTATTACCAAAAAGCCAATCACGATCATCCCACTAAGGTTGAGGTTTTGAATAATCTGGGATTAATGTGTTTTAACCTGAAACAATATGAAGAAGCAAAACAATATTTCGAAAGGGCAGTTGCGATACTTCCCGATTTTTTAGAGTCGTTGGTCAATATTTCTTCTACCTGCCTCATCTTAGAGGATTATGAAAAGAGCCTGGAGTATCTGAACAGAATTCCAAAAAACCAATGGGATGAGCGTTTTTATCAACGGTCTGAATACCTTAACCAACAGATCAACCTCAAATCAAAAAAGTAGTTTGATCAGATCGTGAATTTGTGGTTTAAATTGATCCGGCATTGGGTTCTATCGGGTTTACTTGATGTGTCGGCCAGTTTTAAGCCCGATTTCAATAATCCGGCTGCAAATATTCTTTCAACGGAATGAGCCATTGTACCATCTAATTGTTGGCCCTCTGGTTCAAAATCGAGTTCCGTCAATCCTAAATCCAACACGGGTAATATTGCTTCTTTTCGTGCTGCAAACATTGTCCCTGCCACAAAGTGAAGGTCTTGTAGTTTTTCCCTTTTCAGACCCATTCTCATGGATAGGTCAAGCACACGTTGCGAATTTCCCCCGTAATACATCGACATTGGCAGAATATGGTTGGCGGGTCCGATCATACCGATTTGCTCATTCTGCTGAAAAGTGAGAATGATATTGGACAGATTGCCATTACTTAATAATTTCAAAAAAAGGTCATCACGCCATTGCTCATTCTTTTTCAGATGATTAGATCGTTTGGTGTGAATTTTCACAATTAACCCAAAACCATCGTTGAATACGCCGGGCAGAATCTTTAAAAATGGTAAAACATCCCTTCCCCGGTTTTCGACTTCAGTAATTTGGAATTCGAAATTAGCATGGCTGATGATCGTCATTATTGAAGATGAAAGGTAATTTGGGCAGGTTATAAATAGTTTAAAATTTTGAAAATCAGATTCTTTTAATAATGATATTATTTCTTCGAATACATCTAAATAGAAAACATGCACGACAATTGCAATTTTCAGGATTTCGTTTGTTGACTTAGGAGGACTATTGGTGCCCCTGGTATCAATATAATAGTGATGAAAAAATTGTCGTTTCCAGTAATCAATTGACCATGTATTGGAATGTCTATTCGCAAATAATTGGGCTGTTTTCCAGTTGTGGTAAACCGCAAATCTCGTGAATGGATTTGGTGTGAGTGTAAACAACAGCCACTTTATCCTTTCCTTTCCGGGACGGGTTATATGGACATATTTCCACACTTTATCGAAATCAATGTTGATGAATTCAGTATTTTCAGTCTTCTTTTCTTTCATTAAATTTTTTGTCCTTGCGATCATGACATTTATAAAACATCCCCGAAATCAGGTTTTAACTTTTTGAATGTAAAAGCACCTGTAATGAAAATACTTATTGTAATTACCCAGAAGTAAAGGTTCATCTCGGCAAACTCGAAAAACCAAACTTTTTCAATAAATGTATATCGATAGCCTTCGGTGATGTAAAAAAACGGATTGAGCAGGGCAATATACCGGTAATTACCATGAAGTTTTGTGAATGGCCAAATAATTGGAGTTGCCCAAAAAAGCATTGTAACAATAATATTAACGATATGCGCCATGTCTTTAATAAATACGTTTACCGAGGCAACAAACCAGGCTATACCCAGCAGCAAAATCAAGGTTGCAAACAAATAGTAAATGATTTGAAACCAATATATTGTGGGTTTAAAGCCATAAAAAAATACGAGTAAAATGATAACACAAAAGACTAAGATGAAGTGGACTATCATTCCGGATAATATTTTTATCAAAGGAATGAAGCTAACATTGAATTTGGTTTTCTTTATTAAGAAAGCATATTCGTGAATGGCAGCGCAACTCACTATCATTGTTTGACTTATAAATAACCAGGGTATCATGGCTACAATCAGCCAGGGAGCATAAGGGGCTCCGGAAGCTGCATTTCCACCCCGTAAGCCAAATGTAAATGCAAACCAGATAACAAAAATATACACCGCAGGTTGTATAAATGCCCAGGGGAGTCCGATAAATGATGTCAGGTACCTGCTTTTAAAATCTCTCACTACCAGGGTGTACATGATGTTTCGTTGCTTATATAACGAAATAATGAAGTTCAAAAAGCTTTTAAAAAGTTTCATAGTAATTTCTGTCTTTTTTTTGAAAGGTATAATTTGGGCAATAACAAGGAAGTGAGAATATTTTTACCCGGGTAATATATTTCGTATCAGGGCATGGTCAATAACTAATTGTGTACCCATTTTATATTTAAGATCAGGGTTTGCAACCTCAACAATTAGGGCATCATGTACCCAGTGCAAATGTCGCTCGGTATTATTGGTATTAGATATTGCCGCAAGTGAGATTGTATATCGGCCGTTACCAATTTGTGGAAAAATGAAATCGATGGCAATTATATTTGGCTTGTCCGGCTCAAATGAAATGGGTTGATGATACGAAATATTGCTTATTTTGAATACCGAATTTCCGAATTGTCCATTAAGCATTAATAGAATTCCCGGATTCACGACTTTTGCGAATGAAGTAAGTTGAACGATCACACGTAACTTTTCACCGCCTGTTAGTTGTGAAATATTTCTTTTCGAAACAGTATCGATCAGGCAGACAAAGTTTAATTGAACATCACCGGTACCATACGAATCATAGTTACTCAGGTCAATCCATGTGACGGATTCTAATTCTGGTAAATTAATCACATTATGCTTGTTAGGTATGGTTTCAGGATGATTTAATTTCAATTCGTTTTTAAGTGAATGTCCCTGTCGGGAAATCATAAAAGCATTAAAATTTTCTGTAATAATGATCGGATCACCCTGTTCCACTATTTCCCCTTCATGTATCCAAATCGCTTTTGTGCAAAAGTCTCTTACAGCGCCAAGGTTATGCGTGCATATCATGATCGTTTTACCCTGATCTTTAAATTCGCGAATTTTTCTAAAGCATTTTTGTTGAAACCGTATATCACCCACCGAAAGGGCTTCATCTATTATTAAAATATCCGGGTCGATATTTATGGCCATCGAAAAAGCAAGGCGAACATACATCCCGCTTGAATAAGTACTTACGGCCTGGTAGGCATATTCGCCAATATCGGCAAAATCAAGAATCATTTCAATCCTGGATGCCATTTCGTTTTTTGGAATCCCTTGAATAGCGCCTAAAAAATAGATGTTCTCGATACCTGTTAATTCGATATTGAAACCAGCACTTAGTTCGAGCAGTGCGGAAACCCTTCCATTACACTGATAACTACCAAGGGTTGGGTTAACAACTGAAGTAAGTATTTTTAATAAGGTTGATTTCCCGCTACCGTTTTGTCCGATTATGCCGATAACCTCACCTTTTTCAATAGTAAAAGTGATGTTTTTCAACGCATTGAATTTATGATGATACTGTTTACGCAAAGGATGGAAAAACTCCTTTACCCGATCATACCTCGACTTGTAAAGTTTGTATGACTTCGATATTGATTGGATGTTGATGGCAAATTTTGTTGACATTTGTAAATGTTTACTTAATTTGGTTTGTAGCGATTTCCGATATTAATTATCTGATGAGGACTATTTTTATTTGAATCGGAATGATTATTTAATAGAAAAAATATGAAAAAATATATTGAACTTTCAGGAGATCAGACGGTTTCAATGTCGGATTCGTGGTACGAACTTACCAATTTGGATCACTTTTGGATACAATGGCGATTCAAGGTTCTGAAAAAAATGTGTTCGCAATTCATAAAACCAGAAACCAGAATACTCGAAATAGGTTGCGGAAACGGACTGGTGATGAAACAATTTGATACGGTGATGTGTATTACCATTGACGGCTGCGATTTAAACAAAGCCGCTTTTCAGGATTTGTATGATGTTCCGGGTAATGTTTATTTATACGATATTTATGATTTAAACCCTGAATTAATAGGTCAATATGATATTGTTGTCATGCTTGATGTTATTGAACATATTGATGACGACCTGGATT
Organism: Bacteroidales bacterium; assembly: GCA_013141455.1. GTDB lineage: Bacteria > Bacteroidota > Bacteroidia > Bacteroidales > F082 > CAJBPB01. Next base: position 9,688 of record JABFQW010000020.1, on the reverse strand, counting down.
TTTTGAAAACAGCACTTAAATATCTGAAAGATAATGGTTTGATAATAATAGGTGTGCCTGCACTTCAGAGTCTTTATTCAATATACGACAAACAAATCGGTCATAAACGGAGATATTCAATTAAGCAGGTTCAGAAACTTTTTATTGAAGCCGGTTTGAAACTAACAGACATTAATTTCTGGGGTTTATCGTTACTGCCGCTTACACTTTCGAGAAAGCTGTTGCTGAGTATTATAAGTAAAAAAAAGACTGTATCTCTAGGGTTTAAATCACCTCATCGGTTGTTTAATTGGTTCATGTGCCAGATTATGAAATTTGAATTATTTTTCTTTGATAAAGTGATCAGTGGCAATTCAATCATGGCAATAGGCAGAAAGAAATGACCGGTATTTTCATTTGGTTTATTGATTTATTTTACCATTTCGAATACTTTCTTTTACGATAAAAAGCGGCCTGTTTTTCACCTGGAAAAATATTCTCAGCACATATTCACCAATCACACCAATGGCAATGAGTTGCAGGCCTCCGAAGGCGATTATTGTAAACAGCAGCGCTGTGAAACCAATAGGGACATCGCCGATAAATATTTTTTTATAAAGTGTAATTCCGAAATATATTAATGAAGTTGTAAAGGCAAGAACACCTAATGACATGGTAAAACGGATCGGGTATTTACTGAAATTGAATATACCTGTTAAAGCCAGACTGATCAACTTACCCCAACCATATTTTGAAGTACCTGACTTTCGTTCTTCTCTGTCGAATGGAACACTTTTTTGTTTGAAGCCAACCCATGTTCGTAATCCACTCAAATAACGACTCTCTTCGGGCATGCTGTTAATGTGGTCAACCACCCTTCGACTCATCAACGAAAAGTTACTACTATCCAATGGAATATCGATGTACGAAAATTTTCTCATGATACGATAAAATAGCCAATAGGAGAATTTTAAAATGACAGCGCTTTTTCTGCTTCTTCTTACTGCGTAAACCACATCGAAACCTTCTTTTAAATGTGTGTAAAATTGTTTAATAAGTTCTGGAGGATCCTGTAAATCCCCATCAATCAAAAGAACGGCTTCATTTGCATTAACCGCCTGAAGCCCGGCCTGAAACGCCAATTGTTGTCCAAAATTCCGGGATAGCATGATTGCGTGAAACCTTGGGTCATTCAAAGCTAATTGTTTCATTTTTTTGGCGGTATTGTCATCACTTCCATCATCAACAAGTATTACTTCGATACTTGGTTCAAAATTTTGCATTAGTTTTGTCAGCCTTTCGATGAGTGTATCAAAAATGACCTCTTCATTAAACAATGGTACAATTATATTGATTTCAGGATGATCCGGTTTAGATTTTTCCATAACAATGTGAATCAATCAGGATTGGTATTAAATAGTAATAAAATGTTTCGTTAATTGCGATGCTACTATTTTATCATTTCCATAAATGCATAGTCCGATTTGATATGTCCCTTCAGGGAAGTTAAAATCTTTTTTGTCGAATATGAAATCGAAGCCGTTGTTCGGATGAAGCCCGGGATATGTTGTTTCGAAATATTTTACCACATCCTCACGCCGGACCTGATGAACCGAAAAAATGAATGAATTGCTTGTGGATTTTAAAAATACACCAATGTTTTGACGATCGCGGTAATTATTTTGACTGAATGCCCATCCCGATAGCTTCATTATCGATCCATATTCATTGAATTTATCGGCTGAGAACCGAAGATTGTTGTTGGGAATCAGCGAATCAGGAAGGTTTATTAATTCGATATCGGGGTTCAATTCTTTTATCGGGAGTGGATGATAAACGCCTGTTTTTATTGCATTGTCTAAAAAATATTTTATCATGGCTGGAGGTGGCCCAAAATCGGTAATGCTTTTATAATCAATATAATATTTCGAAGTTGTTTCAATAAGTTGATTTCTGTGTAACCTCATATAGTTAATACTGTGATTTAGCCTGATTACGAATAGCAATATGCTAAAAGACAAAATAACAGGTACGAGATATTTTATTTTTTTTTGAAAAACATCTATTGTCAGTATATAAATTATAGCCAGAAAGACTGCTTGTAAAAGCAGATAACGAGGTGCAGTGGCTCCGCCAATACCAAACCGTAAACGGGTAACTGAAGCTGCAGCAGCAGACAAGAGTATGAATAATATGATCGAGAGCGCTATGGGATGAGATTTAACGGTTTTCCATTTAAAAAAAAGTAAGTATCCAAAATAGCTAATTACAATCAAACCTGAAATAAGCGTATAATCAATATTTCCTTTGAAAACAGGGGAGAAGATGCTTCCAAAAAATGCAAGAAAATACTTAATCGTATCAACAGGTCGGTCAATGAATTCCATTTTAAATCCTGTTCCGGCCGAAAAATTATAATCTGTAAAATATAGTCCAATGGATACAATCATAGCAAATGACCATGACAAATACTCGTACAGTTTTCTTTGTGGTGTAAGTATGAGGATTAAAAATCCGGATAAAAATATAAACATACCATTCCCAAATGAAAATGTGATTACAAAAGCTACTATGATAGCTGAAATTAATCTGAGGATAGCTGATTTACTCAATAAATACAATGAACCAATTATTAATGAAATCTGGACAATCAGGCCGAAAACAACGATTCCCCAGTCCGAAATTTCATGTTGTGGCATAAGAACCAGTGTAATAACGGGCAATATAATAAACGGATTATTTTTATCGACGTTGTTTAACTTATACAACATAAAGCACAACACAATTATCCAAATATTTCCTTCCCATAAAAGCCTTTTAAAGTTTAGCGTCCCAAAAATTAAATAATCCTGTAATACATTAATCGTATAGGTGAAAATTCGGTGTTCGTTAGCCTGATGGAACAAGGAGAAAAGTTTGTCATGAAACCGGGTTAATTTATTATAGGCATCGATATAGCCTAATGCATTTCCATATTCATCACCGTACGGAATGTTTATGATAAACCGGTTTATTACAACGAAATAGATGATGAATGGACATATTATCATCAGTAAACCAATTATATAGATTAGTTTTTCGTATCGGTAACTTTTCATTATTGGTAGAATTTTGATCTGATTCTAATTAAATTGTACTGAAAAAATACTGTTTTTTAATTTTGTAATACGTTGCACCGCCTTGTGCAATTATTTTAAGTGTCAATGTATGATCACCTTTATTTAAATGGGACGAAAGTATCTTGCATTTCCAGCCTGATTTTAGGTAAGATTCATTTGAGAGTGCCGCTGCAACATCTTTTCTGTTCAATCCATAAATGGCATTAAATGGCTTACCATCAATCTCAATAATTACTTTCTCAGCCGGCCTGCCGGCTATTTCATCAACGGCCCAACCTAAAATTTCTATCGTATTGTTAGAAATAATTACTGGTGTTTTTGTATTGAATACATTAATCCCATTTATTAAATCAACCGAAAATTTTGTGTCAGAATGTAACTGTGCCATGTTACTTAAATCGATAGTCTCATTTTTTACCTGATAGTCAATAATAATCTTTTTGTTTACTTTGTAATACATCGAAATTGTGCTGTCTAATATTTTGAATTCTAATGTATTGTAACCTGGTTTAAGTGCACTTGTTGGAATTGATATCCCCCAGCCGGCATTTGTTAATTTGGGGTTGTTAAAAAATTTAGCCACATCAGAACGATTCAATATGATTTGGCTTAAAAATGATTTTTCATTTATATTAACTAATATTCCGCCTGCGGACCGTTTATTTAAATCATCACTCGCCCATCCTTTTATAAACAACGTAGGACTTGAATCATCAATAACATTAACCTCACTTACCATATTGTCGTTAATGCCATCGATGGAAAGCCTTGATTGACCATTAATTAGCGTAAGTTTATTTGTATTTACCGGCTTTTTGAAGTGATAAATGGCCAGATTCAACGGATCTGAAATTGCATATTGCTTACTCTTATCTGATACTTCGATTAATCGTATTTCATTTAGCCCTTCATGAAGCTTTAAAGTGGGGATCATGACCTGCCAGTAATAAGTAGTCCCTTTATTTGTTTCATTATGTTCGTTAGTGACATTTCTGCTAAATTCACACGTAAAGAGTGATTTTCCTATTTTAGCAAATATTTGATTGGAATTTCTCTCACAAATTGGGTTTACAGTGTGACCCTGAAGTTTTAGCCATGGGGTTGTAATTGTGCGTGTTTGCTGATTGGTATCTAAAATAAGACCATTGATTTTATCAATGGATAATTGTGGATTTGAGTGTGTTTCCTTGTATAAAGATAAATCAATGGGTGGTTTGCTGTTTTGATAGTTTGAAGTGGAAACAAAATAGTCATTAAGTAAAGCCGAATGAAATGCAATTTGTTCTTTACTATTTGCTTTGGTAACATATCTTCCGAAATCGTCAGGGATCGCAGGCTCAGGCTGATTAAACACCTTTGCAATAATTAAATTTCCAACTCCCTCTGTGTAATGTGAGGTTTCGTAGAATTTCAAATTATCAACTGCTATCGAATTTAAACCGCTAAAGTCGTAATATTCAGTTATTTCAGATAATTCTTCGAGTGCATAAAAATAGTCGTCTAACCTCAGGTTAAGGTAAGTGATATGATGGGTTGGGTTGATAAAGAACGTAATGTTAATATGGTTTTCATGCGCAATAGTTACTAATTTCGAAATCTCATTCAGTGCTTTGTCGATATCGGGATTTACATTGCGTAAGGATGTTGGGTATGAAAATTTATTGTTTACAGTAAATTGTTGTTTTGAGTTCGTTATTACTGAATCCTTATCCGGATAAACAAGTATGCCTTTGGTAAAGACTTTTGACCTATCAGTAGTTATTTCCTTAGTCAGGGCTCTTTTTACGAAGATCAAATCAGGTATGTAAAAAATATAATCTTGATAAAATTCAATTTTATCAAGAAAACTGACAGGATATTTCCTTCTAAGCAGATCATGAGACTCGTTGTTTTCGAGGAATGATAAATAATCTATTCCAATCATTAAATTTTTTATGTTGACACCATTATCTAACATCAACTTAATATCATAATAATGATCCGCTGGTATTCCTGATGAGTAGGTCATATTATAATACTTTGCATGCCTGATATAGCCAGGATCGATGAAATTTACCCGTGATGAACCGAAAATGAACGAGTCGAATTTGTCGGGATTTTCAAGAATATACTTCATTTTCTTATACCTTTTATTCGGTTCAATTTGCGAATCACCGAATCCTTTTCTGAAGATACAATAAGGGTCGATGATAAGATTGAAGTACAAAACAGGACTACAGATCAGAATCACCGGCACTAAAAATGCGATGAACCTGATAATGAATTTTTTCGGGATCGACATTATTAAAACTGAAAATAAATAAATTGTTGTTCTTTTCCACCAAAGTATAGTATGGCAAAAACGATGGTATAATAAACCGCCCACCTGAGTTGTTTGTGCCAATTCAGTCCCATTTTTGCCAGAGCATATTGTTGCTCTCTTCCAACCCATTCAATTATAATGAAAAGTAGCATCAAAACAGGAATATAATATCCTGTTTTTAAATTGAGAAAACTAAGTGCAGCAATATAGGATGACTTGTGTAACAGGCCTGTGAACATACTTTGAATATAATTAAACGCGTGATGCATAGTGTTGGCGCGAAAGAAAATCCATGCAACAAGTGTTAAGCTGAAGGTTAAACATATAGAAAGGAAATCTTTAATTGAAGGTAAATATTTACCTTTTGCAACGATTTCAAGGTTATTACGGTTGGTTTTAAAAATGATGGACGGCATGATAAACAAGGCATTAAGAAATCCCCACATGATGAAGGTCCAATTTGCACCATGCCAGAAACCACTTACAAGAAATATGATAAAAGTGTTTCTTATTTTCATCCAGATTCCACCTTTGCTTCCCCCTAACGGAATATAGAGATAATCTCTGAACCATGATGAAAGTGAAATATGCCAGCGTCTCCAAAATTCGGCGATATCTCTCGAGAAATATGGAAAAGCAAAGTTTCGTAACAAGTCGATTCCAAAAAGACGTGCTGCACCTAAGGCAATATCAGAATAACCCGAGAAATCGCAATATATCTGAAAAGCAAAAAACAATGAGCCTAAAGCAAGCGTAGCACCGGAATACTCGGAAGAATTGTTGAAAATTGTATTGGCATATTCAGCGCAGTTGTCGGCAATGACCATCTTTTTAAATAAGCCCCACAATATTTGTCGCAGTCCGTCAGCTGCTTTTGAAGCATCAAATTCTCTTTTTTTAAGAATCTGTGGCAACAAATGTGTTGCTCTTTCGATGGGACCGGCAACAAGCAACGGAAAAAAACTTACGAAAACAGAATAATCAATAAAATTCTTCTCGGGTTTTATTCTGTCGTTATATAAATCGATAACATAAGATAAACCATGGAAAGTGTAAAAAGAGATCCCTACGGGTAAAATCACGTTTAATGAACCCAGATTGGCATTAACTCCCAACAACGAAAGTCCGTTTGCAAAAGAAGCAGCAAAGAAATTGTAGTATTTAAAAACCCCGAGAAACCCTAAATTGACACCAATACTGAGCCATAACCAAAACAATCTCTGCTTTTTATTTTTTGCCTCATGTATTTTTATCCCCGTGAAGTAATCCAATAAGGTTGAAAAAACGAGTAAAAACAAAAACCTCCAATCCCAGCATGCATAAAAAAAATAACTCGATACAAGTAACAAATTATTCTGTAGCCTTAGGTTTCTGTTCGTGGCAAACCAATAAAGAAGAAATACAACCGGTAGAAAAATTGCAAAATTTATAGAATTGAATATCATGTGTTTAGATTTATTTTCAACATGGTTTTGTTCTCTGAATTAATTTGAAATAATTTTTTTTAGACTCAGATATTCCTCATATAATTTTTCGTACGATTTAACATTTGACCTGATAACAATCTCATGTAAAATGTATTCTCCTTTATTGCATCCGGGGTCAATTCTAATCTGTCCGTTAAATTCGATGTGATCTATTAAAAAACAAACGGTATTTTCGCCTTCTTGGATTGATCTGCAAAATGAATTAGATTCCGTATAATTTGTCTGTGACCTGGTTTGAAAGAAAATCTGAATTTTAGTGTCGCAAGTCGAAGAAACCGTGATTATGAGGAATGTCTCACTATCGAAATTCCCGGTGACTTTTTGGAGGCTAAAAAAAGGATCGTTCCCCGTAGATTCTATTTTGATTTTGTGATCGGATATTTGAAAATTCCCTTTGCAATCCTTACTAAAATTAAATGTGCAACGGTGGAAATTATCTTTGGTAACATGCAATAATACATCCCAATCTTTCGATTTGTTAATCATCTGGATGTTTTCTTCCATGTCATACTTATGGGTTTTTTTAATCGTTTTTATCTGTAAAGCTGAAACGAATTTTTCAAGTACCGCTAAAAACTGATGCTTTGCATTAAATGTTACCATATCATTCGAGTTTATCGTAAATATCTGAACATAAAGTGACGTGAGTATATTATCATTCTCTTTTTTTATTAACCCAAAAATATCTTCGAACGACTCAGGTCGAAATTCATCTTCCTGTAAATATACCTGATTCATTGTTCTTTGATGTGATTGACGATTTGGAAACAATTTACCATCACTTCTGTTTAAAAAGTCTGTCGCAACCAGATAGTTCGATTTTTCATAACTCTGCATCACACGATCTTCTTCATCCCGACTTAAAAAATTATAATTTGTTTGATGATTGGTTTCCCTTAATTTCAAAATATCTGAAATCTTCAGAAATAGTACATTATCAACCTCCAGAATATTTAACCACCGTAAAAAATCAAGCGAATTGTTACTAAAACCTTTATTGATCTTATCCAATGTTGGTAATTGGTAGTTTTCAGTTAGTTGCAGATTAACTGCATTTAGGAACGTTGAATACAAATTTGATTTTTCGCGGTTTGCAATAAAGGGTAGAATAAGCATGTCATTTCTGTCAAAATACTTCGACCAACAATTCAGCAGTAAATAATAATCAAATACCGCACTGTAACAATGTAGTTCTAAAAAATGCCTGAAAGTCATTTTTAAGCGTGTGCTGAGTTGTTTTACATATTGTTGGTAGGTCGATTCTAAATTTGAGGCCTGATAGCGATAAAAAATTATGATTTTTATGTCGATTTGTAAATTGAAATATGCAATAATATCGGCTAACCTGGGAAGTATTAGCTCGTAATTTTCACAAAAACCTTCTGAACTGATGATAAATGTGTCAAAATAATGAAGGTTCGATTTAATTTCAGTGAAGATCTTATAAGCCTGGGTCTCTCTGTTTAAATATGGTTTTTCTGACTCCCTAAGTTCGTTGGTAATTTGATAATGATCATCTGATGATCCAGGAAATAAAACACCATTTTTAAGTAGTTCAGGTTTGTTTAGCAATAACAGGTTTTGAATAGCAGTCGAACCTGTTTTGTGCGTTCCGATATGGATAAAAAGTGTTTTGGGCATAACTAAATTTGATTTCCGATTACCTATTGCTACTATTTATCGGTAGGCTTATTTGTGATTGTTGGAGTCTGTGTTTTAGTTTGTTAACATTTACCATTATCAAAAAAGGTTTTGTTGTTTGCGACTATGGTCATTACTTTCTTTAGCATTTTAATCAGTATAATGGTTCAACTATACTGAAGCCAACAACAGGTGAATAACATGGTTAAAAACAAGCCGGATAGCAGATTTACCGATTCTTGTCTTCCTGTACATTTACATTGGCCCGGGTATATTGGGTCTTTTGCTCATGGATTCTTGACAGGGCCTCGATATCATATAATTCGTTGAATGCCTTCTCACTTAAATCGGGCCATATTTGCCTTAAACCCGAAGTGACACTATGCGTCATCAAACGATATAAGTCATCACTTACTGTAAAATTTTGGGTAATAAATTTATGGATCTCAAAATAATCGGGGATCGTATCAGCCGGGTTTTTTTTGTTTTTTGCAACAACTGAAGTTGAGTGAACACGGTGATAATTCAGATGTTTTGCTTTATAACAGATCTTGCCTTTCAGTAATAGGTTTATATAAGCATACCAATCTCCGGCATTTTTAAAAGTAGAACATTTATCAAAATCGATGGTCTTAAGTGATTTAGCCCGCCATAATGTTGCGCTCACATTCGGTATTGTATTTCGAATAGCGAGTGCATTCATGATTTCGTCTGTCCCGATTTCAGAGTAATCATTAAACCAGTGATTTATGGGATAAATCAGGTTGTCGTAATGTCCACACTTTAAATAATATTCGTCATCAATCAGCCCATCCTCGTCAATTCTGTGGGAGGCACTATATGCCAGTGAAACCTCTTCATCAATAAAAAAATGAAGCAAGGATTCAAGGAAGTTGCTTTCTGCAAAATCGTCGCCTTCTGCTATCCATATATATTTACCCTGAGCCAATGCAACTCCTTTTTGCCATTGTTTAAATGGTGACCCACTGTTTTTTTCATTTCTGATTATTGTAACAGCAGGATGTTGTTGAAATTTATTGGCAACTTTATAGCTAAAGTCGGTTGATGCATCATCTAAAATTAGGATCTCAAAATCACGAAAAGATTGATTCAGAATACTTTCTATTCTTTCATTTAGATATTTTTCGTGATTATAAACG
>JABFQW010000041.1 GCA_013141455.1 Bacteroidales bacterium | reverse complement strand
CTATTTACCTTCTGTTACACGATCATTCTCCATTTTTAATTACCAGGGTGGCGATCATTGCATGGATGGCAGCCATATTTCGTCAGGTGAAACACTCGAACTGGGATTGGATATTACACCTTTGCTTAGTCATGTTCGAGGCAATGAACCCTTTCGGATATTTTTGATGGTGGACGAAAAGGATCCGGAAAATAAAGGAAACGGATCATTATTGGGCTTTTCGGTTCTCAATAATATGAATCAGGAAGTTATTGAATTTCAAAGCCCTGATGTACCGATGGCCCTGCTTGACAACGACAGAACGTTTGCTTCTGTCGTGGTGAATGCAGCAGTTAATCAAGTTGATTTTCAGCCCACCGGACCCATTGTCCTTTCAGCCCAAAACGACACCAGTATTCAATTTTCTGCTTCCGGTGGATTTCAACCTTATTCCTGGTCGCTCAAACCGTTTTATACCGAAACGGAAAGCCATGCAAACTATTCAACTTCGGATGGTACCATGCTTGAACCAACCGATGATAATGCCGGATTTGCCGCAGTGCCACTCCCATTCAGTTTTCCTTTTTTCGGACAGGAATACGATACCCTGTATATGCATGTGAATGGCTATATTTTATTCGACAGGCAGGATATGCCCTATTACTATTTATTATATGATGAGAACTATATGAAGCAAATCAGGGTTATTTCAGGGTATATGAACCATGACCTGGCTTTACATCATGTTGGTGATAATATCTCATACAAAAGTTATACTGACAGCCTGGTATTTCAGTGGAGGATTTCGGCTATTGAAGATTCAGGAACCATAAACTTTTCAACAACAGTATTTCCGGATGGGAGGATTCAGCATCATTATGGACAGATAGATGCACAGATCGCATTGCCACCCGTAATAGGGCTGGGTGATGGTAGTACAAAAAGTTCGTATTACAGCCGCAAAAACTTAAGCATTCCTGCTGAGGGTGACATCATCCGATTTATTCCTTCTGCCCTGCCCGAAAACATGTCGATGAGCAATGATGGCCTTCTGTTTGTTGAAGCAGGAACAACAGGATTTTCCGATAAAATTACCATTCAGCTAACCGATGCCCAGCGGCTTTATCGGGAGAAAAATATTACCCTGACTTCAGGTCCTGAAATTAAGATCCGACTTGCCGATTCGCTGGCCCTATTGCGGCCAGGAACAGTGGTGCCGATTCTGATCGAAGTGTTTAACCATGGAAACGATACCATCAACAATCTCTTGCTGAATGTGAAACCGACAAGCCATAGCTGTAGTATCATCGGAAATGATGCCGAAGGAATAAATCTTTTGCCCGGTCAAAGTGTGCAGATTGAGGATGAATTTAGTTTGCAGATCAGCGATACCGTCACCCGACCGCAGATTGTTGGTGTTGAAGCAACCGGAACCCTTGAAGATTTTGTTTTTCATAACTTTCAGGATTTTCAGGTTACTGTGCCTGTTTTTAGCATCATGCCACCTATAGTGGTGGACGGTAACAACAAGAGGCTTGATCCCGGTGAGAAAGCCACACTTATGTTTAAGGTATATAACCTTGGAAATGCAACTGAAGGGCCAGTCCGTGTTAAAGTTTCAACGGATAGCCCATTCGTGGGTATCTCCGGTACGAATGTCTTTGAAATGGAAGAACTCAAAGGATTGGGGATGTTTTTGGTTACACCTGTCATTCAACCCAATGTTTCCACCCCGAACGGGACAATTATCCGTGTTCGTTTGGATATTTTCCTTCAGGAAACCCAGCTTCTGACAAAAGAATTTGAATTAGAGATTGGGAAATCGCCCATTTTGATTTGTGACATTTCAAAGTATCACAATCAAACCACTTCACTTGAAAGTGATCTACGTGATTTAAATATCAGTTATGCCCGATCGGAAGAGATTGATGATGAGATATTGACATATGATATTTTATTTTTTATCATGGGTGTTCGTTACAATATCTATCCTAAACCACATGAAGATAGTTTGTTGGTTCAATTTATGGATAATGGAGGCAATATCTTTAGTGAAGGCGCATCATATTTATTGCAACAATCCCAATTTAAAGATCGTACGCATATTGAGGTTGGATGGGATGCCTTAAATATTCCTCCGGATACAATTATAGGAATAATTGATACCCCTGCCGAAGGGTTTCAGTTCGACTACAGCGGGCCATATACCGGTATTCTCAACTTATTGCCTATTGAACCTGCCATACCCTGGATGGTCGATAAAAACAGCGCTTTGAACTTTATAGCGGCTTATGATAATGGCAATTACCGGTCCATTTTCTCCTCCATTTATTACGGTGGTCTGCAATCAATTCAAGGTTCCGACCGGCGCGAACTACTCCGCCGATACCTCGAATTTCTTGGTTACCCTATAAATCCTCTTGTGGCTAATTTTAAAGCCGACAGCACCTTTATCTGCAAGGGATCAAATGTTCATTTTGAACCATTTTGCAACGGTAACCCCACTAGCTTTCACTGGACTTTTGAGGGTGGAACACCTTCTGAATACGAAGGTCCAAATCCGGCTATTACTTATGAAACCGAAGGTTACTTTGGGGTAACCTTAACTGTTTCTGACGGCCAAACTTCAAATACTTTTTCACTTAACAATTTCATCATGGTAGATCAATGTATTGGAATTCCGGAAGAAAAAACCCCTGCTTTGGTGTTGTATCCTAATCCGGCCAAGGAGATGATTACCATCAGAACCGGGACCTTGACAGGATATCAGGCGAACGTTTTAGTAAGTGATCTGAGTGGCAGAGTGGTTTTAAGGCAGGCTGTGGCAGCGGGTCTGACCGAGATTCAGCTTCCCGTTTCAACACTTAGTCCGGGTTGTTATCTGATCACATTTACGGATACGAATCATCGGCAAAGCGCCGTTATGATCCGTTAAAAAAGTTTTTACAGAATTCAGGGTTAAAGTCTGCGAACACCAGAAATGATAACCGAAATTTTTAATTAGATGGTGATCAGTCAACCAAATCCCAATAACAAAAGTCGAGGGTAGGTTAAATCCAACTAAACCAGATAGTTTGGTTTTTATGGACCTCCTATTGATTAATTTGGGTTTAATTATTCAAGTGTATTTGTCTTATTATCAGAATTAAAGTATTTTTGAAAAGTAATCAAGCAATTCTACCAATGAAAACAGTTATTACTCCACTACTTTTTTTTATTTTCACTTTGAATGGCATTTGTCAACAATCAACTTCCATTGAAAGCAATAAAGCAGTTAAATATGGCAGCATGGAACGTGTCAGGCAGCCTGGACAGGATTATCCTGATTATCCACGACTTCAACTGTCACAGAAGAGTAGTTTGATTGAATTACCGGCCGTGGTTGATAACTCAAATCAACCCTATCTGCGTCCGGTTTTCCTTCAGCAGGGCGCCTCGTGCGAACAATCCGCGTCTGTTGCTTACAATTTCTGTTACGAAATAAACCGAATGCGCGGACTCCATGCCGACACCAATATCAACCAATATCCCAGTCATTTCGTCTGGAACTTTATGACTGCGGCAACCGATTATTGGGGCGGAGGAGTCAATTATTTTCACACTTTCGATATTTTGTATGATGCCGGTACACCCGCCGAAGCCATTTACGGATCAATTTGGGTTAATGACAGTTATCGCTGGATGACTGGCTATGATGGCTATTTTCAGGCGATGCACAACCGGATTTCGGGCGTCAGTTCGATCTACACAGGAACACCTGATGGCCTTATGGTATTAAAACACTGGCTAAATGACCATCTGGATGGATCCGAAACCGGTGGTGTTGCCAATTACACAGCCGGTCAGTACTATGGACTTAAAATACTACCTGAAGGAACGCCTGAAGCAGGAAAACATGTACACGATATTTTCGGTGATGTGGCCTCACATGCCATGACCATTGTTGGCTATAACGATTCGATCCGCATTGATTTGAACGGCGACGGACTTTACACCAACCATCTCGATATTACGGGTGATACCTTGGTAGATATGTGCGACTGGGAGATTGGTGGGGTTAAAATGGTTAATTCCTATGGAGATTGGTGGGCTGATTCGGGCTTTTGTTATGTGCTGTACCGAACATTGGCCATGAAATATGGCGAGGGTGGTATCTGGAACAATTCGGTGCATGTGTTGTATCCCGATACAGCGGCAAAACCACTTTTAACAATCAAAGCCACAATAAAATATAATTTGCGTGGCAGAATAAGGTTATTGGCTGGAATAACTACCGATACCTCCGAATATTTTCCTACAAACACCATGTCATTTTCTCATTTCAACTTTCAGGGTGGTGATTTCAATATGACCGGAAGCCCAGAAACAGATGGAGAAACACTCGAATTGGGTTTGGATATTACCCCATTGCTCAGTTATTCAAAAAGCGGCGAACCATTTCGGATTTTCCTTATTATTGAAGAGAAAGATGCGGAAGGATGGGGTGACGGATATTTGCTCAATTATTCGGTGATGAGTTATCTCAATACAGAGCCAGTTGAATTTATAAGCCCGATTCTACCGTTGGCTATTGTTGATAATGAGAAAACTGTTGCTTCGATAATTGTTGATTCGGGTATTGTGCCTGTCGAAATTCAGCCCGATGAAACTGTTTTCGTTCCTTCCGGAATGGATAAAACTATTCAGTTTTCGGCAACCGGTGGATTTCCGCCCTATACCTGGGCATTGAAACAAATAATTAATGAAACAGAAAGTTTAGCTCCTTATAGTCCGGCAGAAGGAACGGCTCTTATTCCAACCAATACTGAAAGCGGTTTTGCTACGGTACCATTGCCTTTCAGTTTCCCTTTTTATGGAAATAATTACGATACGCTATATATGAATGTGAACGGTTATCTGCTCTTCGATCAGCAAGATATGCCTTATCACTATCTGCTTTACGATGAAAATTATCTTCGGCAGGTGCGGGCAGTTGCTGGATATATGAACCACGAACTTTTTCTGCATTCTGCCAGCGATTATATTTCTTACAATACTTATACTGATAGCCTTGTTTTTAACTGGAAGATTTCGGATCAATCGGACAATAATACCGTCATTTTTTCTACAACCATTTTCAAGGATGGCCAAATTGCTCATCATTACGGTTCAATCGGTGAGCCCGGAAAAATGCTTCCGGTAATTGGTATGAGCGATGGTAAAAGCGAAAGTACTTACTACAGCCGTTACAACGGTACCGTTCCTGTTGAAGGAAAAATAATTAGGTTTATCCCTTCGTCATTGCCTGATGAAATTGCTATGAGTAACGAAGGAATGCTTACTATTGAAGCAAATGCTCAGCCATTTTCTGATAAAATTATTATACAGGCACACGACTCTCAGCGCATTTTCAATGAAAAATCAATCCTGATGACTTCCGGTCTGGAAATGAGTTTGGGCTTAGCCAATTCAGATACCATCATTCCGCCTGGCAGCGTTCTTCCACTTAGTATTACGCTGATAAACCACGGAGACGAAACCATTACAAGTCTTTCGGTCGATGTTCATACTGTTACACCAAACGCCTCAGTTATTGGAAATGATATTTCCGGCATCGACCTGCTTCCGGGTCAAACAATGGTTGTAGATGACCTTTTCAGTCTGCAGATAAACGATACTTTGAGTAAACCTCAGCTGGCCGGAATTGAAGTTTCCGGTACCACGAATGATTTTGTTTTTCACACTTACAGGAATTTTCAAATTGATTTACCGGTACTGGTATTTTCACCAATCGTGGTGGATGATGGTAATAATTTTATTCCTGAACCAGGTGAGGAAGCCGATTTACTTTTCAGAATATTTAATTATGGGAAAGTTTCGGCAGGTCGGTTTACCCTAAAAGCAAGTATCGAAGATCCTTTTGCAGGTTTGTCGGGACCGACCACCATTGATCTTGGAGAACTGAAAGGTTTATCAATGTGTTCAGCAAAATTCCACATTAAAATAAACACCAATACCCCTTTAAATAAAGTGATTCTGTTAAGAATGGAAATCGAAAATGACGACAACCCATTGATAATAAAAGAATTCTTCCTTACAATCGGAGAACCTTCCATTGCACTGATCGATATGGATGGAAACCATAATTCTTCAATACATATTGCTTCAGCCATTAATGAATTAAATTTAAATGTTAACCGTTTTGTATCGATCACCGATGAACTTCTCAATTATGATATCCTCTTTTTGTCGCTTGGATTTTTATCTGACAATTACAATTTAACTACTTCTGAAATAAATTTATTGGTCGAATTTCTGGATAATGGTGGTAATCTTTACGTTGAAGCAGGTCCGTTTTATATCATACAGGCTACATCACTGCTAGCACAGAGATTAATGGTTAACGGTCTATATGATGCGATTGCTACGCCTTCCGACACCCTTATTGGTTTAGCCGGCACACCAGTCGAAGATTTTAATTTTGATTACCGTGGAGATTCCTTATTTCAGGCAAACTTACAGGCCATTGAACCAGCGGTTCCATGGTTAAGTGATAAAAACAGCGGATTAAATTTTACTGTTGCGCTTAATACCGGCAATTACCGGACAATCGCCTCATCAGTTGAGTTTGGTGGAATAAGTCCAATTGAGGGTCCAAATAAGACGGAAATGATAAAACGTTATCTCGATTTTTTCGGTTATCAGACAAATTTGTTGGCAGCAAACTTTAAAGCCGACAGCACCTTCATCTGTAAAGGATCAGTTGTTCGTTTTGAACCTTTATGCAATGGTACCCCCACCACCTTTCACTGGATTTTTGAAGGAGGAACGCCTTCAGAATACGAAGGCCCATATCCGGTTATAACCTACGAAACCGAAGGTTACTTTGGGGTAACATTAACTGTTTCTGACGGACAAACCTCAAATACTTTTTCACTTGAAAATTTCATCATGGTGGATCAATGTATTGGTATTCCTGAAGAAAAATACCCTACCTTGGTATTGTATCCTAATCCGGCAAACGAAATGATTACCATCAGAACCGGGACCTTGACAGGATATCAGGCGAACGTTTTAGTAAGTGATCTGAGTGGCAGAGTGGTTTTAAGGCAGGCTGTGGCAGCGGGTCTGACCGAAATTCAGCTTCCCGTTTCAACACTTAGGCCGGGTTGTTATCTGATCACATATACGGACACTAATCATCGTCAAAGCGCCGTTATGATCCGTTGAAAATGAATAGCCACAAAGGGGAAACGGACTTGCGTAACGGTAGTCCGTTTCCCCTTTTTTCCTATCCGATATGAACGAAACGTCTCTTCTCGCCGAAAAAGACGATTATAATTCTCTCAGGCATTCAGCAGCTTATCTATTTCGAATTTCTTCATCTGAAGAAAGGCATTGATCACGCGTTCTGCTCTTGACGGATCGCTCATAAGTGAACCGAGAATGGTCGGGACAATCTGCCACGAAACACCAAATTTGTCATCAAGCCAACCGCATTGGTCATATTTGCCTCCGGTACCCAACTTTTCCCAGTAATAATCAATTTCCTCCTGTGTTTCGCATTCTATGACGAAAGAGGTTGCAGGCGTAAATTTGTAGTTCGGTCCACCATTTAAACCCATAAACCTGGTTCCATTCAATTCAAAGTTCACTACCATAGGGTTTTCTGAAGTGATCGTTGAGGTTTTAAAAATCGAGCAGTAAAAAGCTGCAGCTTCTCCGGCGTTTCCATCAAACCAGAGGCAGGGATATATTTTGTTTTTCATTATGTTTTGCTTTTATGTTAATAAAATACTTTCGTGTAACCGTTTAGCATGGGACATAACCCAACAGTACAACTCCGCTTTTGAACGACTTCACCTGTGTAAGTTTGAGGTTTAATACGGTACCGATTTGGTCGAATATGGGTGTTCCGGCACCAATGGCTACTGGGTCGATCATTACCAGGTATTCATCAATCAGGCCGTTTTCGGCAAGTTGGGTCAAAATACTCCCGCTCCCGAGCAAAGTAATGTTGTTTCCGGGGCTTGCCTTCAGCCGGTTAATACCGGTAACTAAATCACCGGTCAGAATGCGGGTATTATTCCAGGCGGCGTTCTTCAGTGTGCGTGTGACAACAATTTTGTCGGCATTATTCATGCCTTCGGCAACTTCACGATCATTTTCAATCGCCATCGGACCTGGCCAGTAACCGGCCATCATTTCATAGGTCTTACGGCCGAAAAGCAGCGTATTCTCTGCTTTCATGCTTTCGGCAGCGAATTGATTCTCCTCCGCTCCATGTCGGTGCCAGCTGATATCACCTTCCGGACCATGAAAATATCCGTTCAGTGTTATAAAATTAAATGCTGATAGTTTTCTCATTTTACTGTTTGTTAAAAGTTAAACCAAATTCATGCATCATACATTGAAGCTTTGTCAGCGAGTTTTTACCTATCACGTGAAGTCGTATAATTTCCTCTTCGCTGAAAGAAGAATTTGCTGAAGATTAGTGATACCTTTTCCTTCCAAAGCATGCCGGGTGGGCGCAGCAAGATTTTTTGCAAAATAATCCCGGTTATTTCGTACTGCTTCACATTCCGGACACACTGGGCAATCGCTGCTTTTGTAGCAGCGGTGCCCATTTTTGCATATCCTTAATGTCTGGTTTCCGGCCAATATTAATTGTTTGGCGTAGCGCAATTAAACATCCATTGCACCCCAAATTTATCTTTGCAACTTCCGTAGTAATCACCCCAAAACATCACCTGTAACTCTTGTTCAACTTTTCCGCCTTCGGAAAGTGCATCAAACAGGCGTTTCGTTTCTTGCCGGGTATCAGGTTGAAGCATGATATAAACATTGTTGCCGGCATTTACCGCGAATCCCATGGCTTCCGGGGCATCGGTACCCATCAGGATATGTCCGCCAAGGATTGGCAATTCAACATGCATCACTAAGTTCAGGACAGTCTCAGGCAAAGGAGGTGTTCCTTCTGATGCCGGGATGTCTTTGAAACGCATAAAACCGGAACCACAAAACTCGGTTCCGAAAACAGATTTATAAAAATTGAAGGCTTCCTCCGTGTTATCGTGAAAGTTGAGATATGTGCTTACTGTTGCCATGATTTTTGATTTTTAAGGATGAAAAATTAGTTTTGATGTTTAAATTTATTTAAGACCTTATTTAGTCGTTTTGCTGAAGTTTATGAAAATTAACATACGACAGTACCAGAATTCCAACAAACACAAGTGGAAAAAAGGCAGAAGGAGTCAACCCGTCCACCGCCCAGTTGCTTACAAATGCCGCAATAAAATCGAAGGCGAAACCGGCATAAGCCCATTCTTTGATCCGGCCCGGAATGCGGGGAATGATCAGGGCAAGCGCTCCAAGAACCTTGAAAACAGTTAACATCACTCCGAAATAATCAGGATAGCCCAAATGACGGATTCCTTCTTTGGCCATTTCAGTTTGCGAAGTAAATGCAGGCATAACACCTTCGAACAGGAAGATGATACCCGTTGTAACCCAAAAGATAATCTTATATTTTTTCATACTGATCGTTGTTTAGGTATTATTCACAATCTTCGGTCTTCCGAAACATGGCATCCGATCGCTTCTGTAATTCATCGAAGCTAATATCTTCAAGATGGGTCATGATGGTCCACTGATGTCCGAAAGGATCGGTAATACTTCCCGTACGATCGCCATAAAACTGATCCTTCACTTCCATTTCACCGGTAACTTTTGCCCCTTCCTGAATTGCTCCGGCAAATACGGCATCAACGTCTTCAACGTAGATACAAAGGGTAACCGGAGAGCCTCCGAGCGTTTGCGGACTCAAATTGCCCCACTGAACATTTTCTTCGGCAAGCATGATTTTGGAGTCGCCAATCTCAATCTCGGCATGGGCGATGGTTCCATCGGGCATCATAATCCGTCCGACTTCTTTTGCGCCAAATGCTTTTTTGTAAAACTCGATGGCAGCAACTGAATTTTTAACATTAATATATGGGGTAAGTGTATGGTACCCCTTTGGAATTGCCTGTGTTTTCATAATTGTTTAGTTTATTTGTTTATTTAAAGTGTATAAAATCAATGTTTTATATTTTTTTGAACCGTTCATAAAGAATTCCCCCATACCAGGTGCAGGGCAAGGTGATCAGGATAAGGGCGACTGGATACCAGGCAGCTGATTTATCCCAGTTTGCGATGGAGCCAAGCAAAGTGACAACAAAGCCAATGATTCCGAGCAATATTGCATGATATTTGGGTCTGCCGGGTGCCAAAGCAGCGGTAACCCAGCCGGATGCTATCGTATAGATGCCACGATAAATAAGGGCAATAAGCAACATCCACCAAACGAAATCAACCTGGTCGGGCAGTGGGAAAACGCCTGCCTTTTCAAGTATAAAATCCGTTCCTATCGACAAAGCTGCTCCTGTGATCATGCCGGCAAAGATGGCCCAGATACTTTTTAAAATATTTCTGTTCATATATTTTAAATTTAACTGTTCGAACTATTTCCCTTCACACATTGCTTTTAGTTTGGCCAAAGCTTTCGGCCAGGTTTCAACAAAGTAAGGTTTAAATTCCTGGTTTGAATCCATATCAACAGTTAGCAAGGTATGCTGATTATCTTCAGTAAAAGTATAATTTTCAAGTGCGCCTGCCCATTCGTCCACACCTGGTCCAGTGAAAATTTCTTTACCCTGCTTAATGATCCCCTTATGCTCGATACTCACATACTTATTGGGAATATTCTCTTTGATCCAGCTCACCATTCCCTCCTGATTCCCTTCGTTGTCGCACCCCACAAACACGATTTTTGAGCCTTTTTTCCAGGAACCCTCGAAACGTGAAGTCGGATTAAACTCAGCCGTCCATTCACGATATGTTTTTTCGTCCAGCATGGTATGATAAACCTTTTCGACATTTGCCTGAATGTTTATTTCGAAATGTAGTATTTCAATTTTATCAGAGGCTTCAACATATTTTCTGAAGTTATCCATAATAGCCTGCCAACCCGTTCTTTGCATCTCTTCACTGTTAGTCTGCTCGGCATCAAAAGTCACGGTTACGATGGTATTCTTGCCGTCAGAAACAAACTGCAATTGTGCTTTTCTGTCATCATCCATCACATAACCTATTTGCTTGTGTTGCTCTACCAGATCGTATGTTCCGGTAAAATCGAAAGCAAAACTGCCATCCCTGGCCTCCATCCGCGACATGAATCTTCCGCCAGGCTGTAAGTCATTTTCTGCAAACGAAGTATGCCAGTCATCCGAAGCATTGTTCCAATGAACGATATGCTCCGGTTGTGTAAAAAGTTGCCAAACTCTTTCAACCGGAGCCTTTATGCGTGCTTCAACGGTTATCTTTGATTTATCTGTAGTTTTCATTTTGTAATTTTTATTAAAGTTGTTTTCAATTTTGGAATGACAAACATACTATGATTTTCATTTGCAAGGGAAGTGTATAAAAGACATTTTTAGGGCTATTTGCGACAAATATATTTATTTTTACTGCATGAAAAATGTAGCCATTCTTGTCCCGGAAAGTTCAGTTATGCAGGCCATTGCCGGTCCGCAGTACTGTTTCAGCGCCGTCAACCAGTTTTTACAGATGTCGGGAAACCAACCACTGTTTACTATTGAACTGGTCGGAGAAAAAAAAGAAATCAAATTAAATGAAGGAAAATACAGCGTTCATCCCGATAAACTGTTGCATGAGGCATCGAAACCTGATCTGGTGATTATTCCCGCCTTGTTTGGCGATATGAAGGATGCCATTCAGGCAAACCGGAAATTAGTACCCTGGATTGCGGAACAATATAAACAGGGATCGGAAGTGGCATCTTTGTGTGTCGGGGCGTTTCTGCTGGCTTCAACGGGTTTGCTCAACGGCAAAAAATGCTCCACCCACTGGGGTTTTATAAATGCTTTCCATGAGATGTTTCCTGAGGTGGATGTTCAGGATGGAAGCATTATCACCGAAGAAAACGGGATATATTCGAGCGGTGGTGCTAATTCGTACTGGAATCTGCTTCTGCATCTGGTCGAAAAATATACCAACCGGGAGATGGCTATTCTTACTTCGAAATATTTTGCAATTGACATCGGCAGGGATAGCCAGTCGGTTTTTGCCATGTTTAAAGGACAAAAACAACATCAGGATGAAGCGGTGAAACAGGCACAGGAATACATCGAGAACAATTTCGAAGTGAAAATAACGATCGGAGAACTGGCCGACAAGGTAACCGTTGGCAGAAGAAGTTTCGAACGGCGGTTTAAAGAGGCAACCAACAATTCCGTTTTGGAATATATTCAACGGGTAAAAATTGAAGCAGCCAAACGGAGTTTCGAAACCAACCGGAAAAACATCAATGAAGTGATGTTCGATGTTGGTTATACGGATACCAAGGCTTTCCGTACTACCTTTAAGAAAATAGCCGGTTTTACGCCTGTTGAATACCGCAATAAATACAACAAAAAATAGCAGAAATGGGATACATTCAGCTAACTCACTATCCGTTAAGTAAACCCCGGGGTTTTTCAATTCGTGAACTTAAAATAAATGAAAAAAGCAATCATAATCGGCGCAACTTCAGGCATTGGCAACGAACTTGCCAAATTATTGGTTAACAACAACTATAGGGTTGGCATCACGGGCCGTCGAACCGGATTGCTTGCCGATCTGAAACAAGTAAAACCGGATTCCTTTATTGTCAGGACTTTCGACATCACCGAAACACAAACCACTGTTCAAAATCTTGAGGAACTAACAAAGGAATTAGGCGGATTGGATTTACTTTTTATCAGTTCGGGTACCGGCGACCTGAACGATCATCTTGATTTTTCGGTTGAAAAGAGTACTATTGACACAAATGTTACAGGTTTCACCTGTGTGGCCGATTGGGCATTCAACTATTTTGAAAATCAAAAACATGGTCATCTGGTGGCCATCACTTCCGTCGCCGGACTGAGAGGTAGCAGGCAGGCACCAGCTTACAATGCTACAAAAGCCTATCAGATCAATTATCTGGAATCGTTGCGTCAAAAAGCAAAACACCTCCGTTTCCCCATACTTGTCACCGATATCAGGCCGGGTTTTGTCAAAACCAATATGGCAAAAGGCGAAGGACAATTTTGGGTGGCTACGGTTGAAAAAGCCGCCAAACAGATTTTCATTGCCATCCGGAACAAGAGGAAAGTTGCCTATATCACGCATCGATGGCGGTTGGTCGCTATCCTGTTGCAAAATATTCCGCGGGCTGTTTTCGATCGTTTCTGATAAACAACTGCCGTTCAAATTGTTTTATTGAATCGAGCCGTATATAATTGAACGAGAGGTCAATATGGCTGTTTTGATCATAATAAATTCGCTAATATGGAAAATATTCTGGAAATTTTTAAAAACCATCCTCCCGGTTTGTCGGATAAGGTGATGGCTCTGGCCGATTTCGTTAAACTTGGCCGGGGAGATTATTTCCTTACCGAAGGACAGGTAAATGATCAGATCGCGATAGTCGATTCCGGGGTGCTTCAGGTTTTTTTTAATAAAGATGGAGATGAGATTACGACCTACCTGGCAGGGCCGGGGAAAATTGCGGTTTCATTATCAAGTTTTTTTAATGGATTGCCTTCAAAGGAAAATATAAGGGCGATGTGTGATGTGGCGATGGTTGTCATTAAAAGAGATAAACTTTACAAACTAAAAGATGAAGATCCAGATTTCCGGCAGTTTTATATGAATATGTTGGAATACCAGATAAGTTGTATCGAGGATAGCCGATTCGATTTTATCACCTTGTCGGCCGAAGAACGCTATATGAAATTGCTGCGTAATGAGATTTCGCTTCTGCAACAGATTCCGGCCAAATATCTTGCTTCAACCCTTGGGATTACCGAACGACACCTGAGCCGAATCAGAAAGAAACTTCTTCAGGCTAAATTATAGACATTTGTCTGTGTCATAAGCGAATAAGCCAATATAATTTTGTGCCATACTTAAATTCCTAAAATGATGAACACAAAATTATTGATAATTATGGCGCTTGCTATCGCCTCTGTTACACAGGTTTATTCGCAAAAAGATTCAACATCAAACAATAGAAATTGTAAACTGTTTGTTGAGTTTGATGTTCCGATAACGGTATTAACCGGCGGTATCTCGGCAAATGCAGGTATTCGCCACAAAAACTACCGGTTATCACTCGGCTACGAGCATTTTAAAGCTCCATCGAAGCAGTTCAGTGGCACTCCGGATGGATTTAATATGCGGGTCAACTATATTTACGCGCTGAATTTTGATTACTTCTATGCGAAAAGTAAAAGTGATAAAGGGTTCTATTCGAGGCTTATGTACCACAATAAAAGTCAGTTTGTTGAAAATAAAGCAAGCCGGGATTCGAAAATATTATATTCACAGTTAGTCGGTTTAGAGGCGGGATATGTCTGGAAATTTTTCCATGGCCTTTATGTTGCTCCCCGCGCAGGAGCCTTGTATTATCTGAAAAGTCCGCAGGGAAAAGATAATAATCCTGTTTTGATCGGAGATGCTTTTTATGATAATAAACGTCATAAAGTCTGGGATACATATTATTCATTTATGCTCGGATATTCGTTTTAGCTAATGACTTCCTGGTGATTGAAATCTGGCATGAACAAGGCCATTCAATAAATGATTTGCTGATCAATCTTGTACCAATATCCCATTAAAATGCCACCAACGAACCAAAACACAAAATCCACCAACGGAATTTGAGAAACTGTCTAAAAATGTTAAAATGAAATTATGAATGATAAAAACTCGTATTTCTGTCACATTGAGCAGCCAGTCTCGTCCGAAAGACGAGGAAGTCGAAATGCTCTTTTTTAAAATTATAAACGAGTTTTTTTATTTGTTTGGTCGGCTTCGACTGCGCTCAGCCTGACATTTGATTATAACACTCAACTTAAATTAAAATTTTAGACAGTTTCTGAGTCTAATTCCAAATCTATAATTGCATCTTGCTGTGATTCGGTGATTTACCTTTGGCAGGCTTTGCTGTTCGTATCATAAAATATAGTTCATGCGTTAAAAAAGAAATAGTCATGATCCTTTGCTAAAATTTAAATTTACTGGCGAGTGTAATTCGCTTTACAATTAATTTATAACTACTTTTAACAGGTAGAAACCAACTAATATAATCTTTAACTATCTGTAAATTAAATGTATGAAACAATTCCTTTCAACAATAATCTATTGTTTGCTGTTCATGGCCTCAACGGCTCAACCAACAAACAAGCACCATCATGTAAAAGACAGACTTGCTGTTTATCATGCCCAAAAGCAAAATAAATCCATTGAAAGACATTTGCAGTACGCTTTTAATCAATTGTCGGATAAAGTTGCAAATAATCTGAAATCCCCCCAGACTTTGATGCAAAAGATGGACAGTCTGATTTTTGAAGAATACTATAATGGACAAACGGAAAACATTGAAAAGGATGTATTCACCTATAATAATGTTGGATTGATCACTTCCTACTTTCTCTACGATTGGGATTACAATGAAAATAAATGGATCGAAGATTATCAATTGGCATTTACGTATGACGCTGGCAGGAATATCATCGAAGATTTATCCTATACTTGGGATTTAATTAATAATCAATGGATTGCAGATTATAAAGAAGAATATGCCTATACTGAAAACAACCGGTTAACCACCATCACAAGTTATAATCGGGAGCAAACTACAAACAGTTGGGTGCCTTATTACAAAGATGAATACGCTTACACAACCAACCTGCAATCAATCAATAGCTATTTGTGGGATATACAGTTAGGTGACTGGGTTATTAGTTACAAAACTGAATTTCAGTATGATGCGGAAGAAAAGCTTATTTTGGAAACCTCATTCGACTGGGAGCCTATTGCCGGTATTTGGAAAAATTCAGATAAACTTGAATATTTCTACTCGGCTGACGCGAAGTTGGAAAGCCTTATTTTAAGCTTTTGGTATATAGATTCATGGGATTTAACCGAAAAAGAACAATTCTCTTACAATGCCGAAGGCGATTTAATCTTACATACTGTTTTTGAGCCGGGGATTACGCCTGATAACTGGATCCAGGAATACAAAGAAGAGAACGAATTCAATCAACAATTTAGTTACAACGAATTGCTTATCCCCGAAATATTTAATAATAATGCACTGTATTTCAATCACATGCTTACACAGCTTTCAGGTTATGAATACTATGAGGGTACATGGGAATACTTAGGAAAGCTCACGTTCTTCTATTCAGAGACAGACATTGCGGGAATTCAAGATAAACAGTCAGTCGAGTCTGTCGTTTTTCCGAACCCGGCATCGGATCAACTATGTTTTTCATGGAATGAAACCACTCCGTCATTTAACCTTGAGATTTACAATACAGCTGGTGAATTGGTGCTGAATCAACGTATTGAAAATAAGTCTTCTGTTTCAATTACTAATTTGCCTGAGGGTCTGTATTTATATAAACTATCTGACAATGAAAATTTGAAGTATATGGATAAAATACTTATACAATAGAAACAATAAGCAAATCAATACATGATGACAGCGATACGTTGCTAACGCATTTTGCTTTTATTTCATGCAAACACCAATGCTTAATGAAGTTTCGCGATTTGCAGGCGAATTGATTATCTTCATCGGAAAAAAGAATGCCTACCTCATCACAGCCACCCGCTGAATCTGGATGATGTTTTCAACCTTAAACACAACTAAATAAATACCCGGTTTCAAATAATGGGGAATACTATTTTCCGTTGATTTTTCGAGAGAATAAATCCCAAGACTTTGTCCGGTAAGGTTAAGGATTTCGATTTGATCAGGCATATATTCGGGACGATCACATTGGATATGAATCTGACCCGATACCTCAAATATTTTTATCTCGTGTAGCTGTGCCAATGGTTCACCAACAGCGGCATAACCCAATGGGTTACTCGTCAGATCCTGCCAGGTATTGAGTATTTTTTTGGAAGCCGTAACTGTAATATCATGTAAATCAGTAATGTCAGCCGATAAGGTTAATACACATTCCGAAGCATTCAGGTATTGAACGCTTATAATAGTCAGATCCCAGGGTGCATTGTTCAATTGAAAATTTCCCTTTTTTAATACATTCTGTCTGAAATAATCGCGGTTCAGCTTCAGATGAATTTTGTTGGCAGTGGCAGTAGCCGTCAACCATGGCTGGATAATATTACCCGTGATATTGCTATCCATCCATTGCAGCCGGTTGAACAGGAAAGTTTCAAAATAATCGACCTCATCAGCATACGTATTGTTTTGCCAGTCGTAGTTTGGCCAGACATAATGCCCAAGTATCGGCCATCGTTCATAGTTTCTTTCTTGTGCCGTTTCAGTAAGGGTCAGAATCGAATCGATCGTTGCATGGATATGGTTATTGCTCAGTGCTTCCTGTCTTAAACTTATCCATCTTGTTTTCACCATATCGCGAAAATACGTATCTTCCATCAGCCGTTTCCACCAAAACATGATCCCCCATTCATTGTTTTCGACAAGTGGATATAACCAGCCTGTGTAATCGATCCCGGGCGACCAGTAATCGACGTTACCATAACCCAGGTTGAAATCCCAGGCCGGACCGGCGAAGAGTTTTCCGCCATCACTGTCTTTATCTTTGTAAAAATAGGTGCTGTACCTGTATTTATCTACTTCCTTCGCAATTTCGCTAAGCAACATCATATCGATGAACGAAGGCACATCCATGTATTTTTTGTATCCCAGATCGGGATCAGAAAAGTTTGATCCCGTAAGCGTGTTTTCGGCAGTAGTTACATAATTTTTAATATATGTTTTTTGCTGAGGCATAATCTCATCCGATTCAGGATAATAATACTGAAAGGTGATATCCATGGCATTTGGATAGGAAGGTGCGGGATTCGACTTCCAACCGTCTGTAGCATACGAAAAATCAATATCGAGCTTGTCCACCTTGATGATATAGCCGCCTGTGAGATCGTCACCCGAAACCTCATCAGGCTTTAAGGTTGCGATGTCAACACGAAATTCACTTTTCTTGATTCGCTCCATCAAAATATAAACTCCCTTGTAATCACCATTCAAAACGAGTTCGCAGAAAACAGTGCGGCTGCAGTAACCATCAAGATTTTGTCCCATACTAAACGAAACGGCATTGCGCAGCATCGATTTATCGGAATAAGGGGCATATAAAATCCAGTCGTTTTCTTCGGGCAATCCCAATAGTGAAACATCGAGATTACCGCCTGCATCATCGCGTGTTTCAAAATCATAGTTTTTTTTAGGATACATCTGTGTCGATTGTCCGCGTATCTCGATACCAACAAAGCCATCGTAATTGGTATAAGGATCGTTATAATTGTTTGGGATCCCGGCGCCATTATCAACGATACCTAAATGTGCCGTAATTTTGGGATCGTCGGGTATCGAGGCACCAAAAGTATTGATTACCACAATCGGAAGGTTTGTTTGCAGGACAAGGGGCGCCGGAATCTCTTTTGTAATATCATCAATAAACCAATGTTGCCCCACGGTTGAACTCTGAAAATCGATGAAAATCACCATCCGGGTAAGGTTTTCGTAACCCACATCCGAAAAATTAAAGTTAAGGTTTGTCCATTGGCCGGGCACTGGTGTCATCAAAATCTCATGCGATACGGTATTATCGCTGTTTTCGAATTTAAACACAATATCGCCCCCGCCTGCAGGTGCAAATATTTTAAGATTATACCTTGGATAAATAATAAAATTTGCTGCTTCAGGCATATCAAAAAACATAAGATCGTACAAATCGGAACTGGTAACAACATCGAAACAATGCTCCGATGGGTTAACGCTATCGGGGTGCGGATTGGCTACAAGCTGTGAACCACCTGCCCAAACTGTCCAGTTTTGTGTGATGCCATCCCAGTTTGAGATGGTGTCGTAAGTTTGGCAATGGGTCTGAGAAGATAGAAATATAATCATACCCCAAATACAAAACCCAATAATCCATTTTACCTTATTTTTCATTTCCTATTCCTTTAACCGTTGGAATACCTGATTTAAAAGTCATAACAAAGTTACTTCTTTTTACCGGTTCTATCTGCCGATGACAGATTCTCACAACAAGGGAAAAGGATAAAGTCAGACAGAAATTTGGGTTTTCAAATCTTTAACCAATTATTCGTTGTATCATTACCAGATATTTTGTTTTCAATGCATTATCATTAATACCAACAGAGAGGTAAATATCATGTGTTTCTCAACCGAAGCAAGTTTCGTTGGAGGTGCAATCATCTCAGTGATAGGAGTTGCGACAGTAAAGAAAATTCACAAGCCTTCTCAGCTTGTGTTTGCCAGCATTCCGTTATTTTTTGGCTTACAACAGATTACCGAGGGATTTTTATGGTTAAGCCTTCCAAATCCTGAATATATTCACTTTCAAAAATTCGCAACCTATCTGTTTTTAATCATGGCCGAGGTACTCTGGCCACTCATGATTCCTGTTTCGGTACTGCTCATGGAAAAGAATACAAAACGGAAAATCGTGCTTTGGATGTTGCTGGGTATCGGAATAACATTATCGATGTATTATGCCGCCTGTTTACTATTTTATACTGTCAGACCCGAAATTACCGGTTACCATATATTGTATAACACCGATTTTCCAAAACCATTGGTAATATTCTCCTTTACATTCTATTTAATCGCCACAATTACACCGCTTTTTGTTTCGAGCATAAAACGAACGCATTTATTGGGTGTGCTGATGTTCTTTTCGTGTTTGATTACAGCGATATTTTTCACACAATATCTCACTTCGGTATGGTGTTTTTTTGCAGCACTGATCAGTGGTGTCATTTATTGGATACTTCGGGACTCGAAAATAAAATTCAATTTTGATAAAATCGTATTACTGAAAAAAACCATATAACCCAATGATTCATTTCGGGTTATTTTTTAGGATTAAAACGACTTAAAAAAGATAATTCAGCCCGATATATATGCCGATGCCACCATCCTGTTCGTTCAGTGCACGGCCAACATCGCCCGAAATGATGAAGTTTTCGTTCATCACCAATTTCAGGCCAAGTCCACCGGTCCAATGCATTTTTTCGGCGTCAACGGCAAAATAATCAACCGCATGATTCGACGGATCCAATGATAACAAATGTGCATCGACCGGCACCTTATCCACTACCATTCCGGCGTCGATAAAGGTATTCAGGCCACAATAAATGTTTTGATTCCAGATACGTGTTTTATAAAATTTCCACCTGAACTCAGTATTTCCATAAACGATTCCTTCGCCAACCACACGGTTACGCATCAGCCCGCGCACCGAACCATCGCCGCCAAGCCCTTCGGAATAAGCTCCTTTCATTTGCGTGGTAATCAGCAACGGAAGTGCATAAAATGGAATATGGCCACCAATTTTTTGTTGATACGATAAGCGGTAAACAAACGAAAGTTTATCTTTCACAAGCGTGAAATATTGCCGGTGCGTTACGCTCAACTGGATAAATCCTTTATCAAGGTCCGATAAAAATTTGGGTGCGGCATACAAGATCATATCAGTCCATAACCCGTGCATCGGGTTAGGCTCAAAATCGCGGCTGTCGTAAACCAATCCAAGTTTTAAGCCGGTAAATGTTCCGCCATTTAATTCATCAACGGGCAAAACGCCCCACTGTTTGTATTTTTCGAATAGTCCGGGCTGATCGATCAAAGAAGGAAGTTTATCTTGCTCGTCTTTTCCACGGTTTAAGCGGTCAACATCAACTGAGGCAATTTTAACGGCATAAAAATCCAATCCGGCCGACCATAGTATGTTGTCGTTTACAAGCTTACCACTCACATTGGTAATGATGCGCCACATATCGCGTTTGTGCCTGTAAAAAACCCTGCTCTTATAAGCGGCATCGGTATCATCTTCCCAGGCCTTGTTATAAATGGCATCATATCCGTTAAATCCAAAAAAACTGATGGCTTGTTCGGGTAAATAACTCAGATCGAAGGAGGTCTTAAGGTTTTTTATAAGACGATCACTGTCGTAGGAAAACCGCAGCAAACCACTGCCTTTTGTGTAGCGCGAGGCTTCAAGATAAAGCGAATGATCATACACCGGGTAACGGCTGCCATCGCCATAATGAAATAAATTGATAAGGGCGCCATATTGAAAACCCAGATCCGTATTGAATGAAACTGCCGGCAATGCACCAAAATTCCAGCCTTTTTTTACCTGAACTTTTTCATCTGGCTGCGATAGAGCAACCAACGGTACGATGACCACAGCAAGCAAAATTTGCAAGGTTTTATTCATACGATTATCTTTTTGTCGTTGATCAATAAAATAAACAACTCCCGAATACCGCCAGAACCTGAATGCGATTCGAAATCAAAGGTAAACATTAGACCGAAAGCAGCAAACCAAAGTCTGATAAGTAAACTGATTCACAGTCATTATGCTTTCTTTGGATACCTTTACCTATTATACCAGGTCAGCCAACACAATTTAAATCATAAAAAAAACCATACATTTGCATCACTTAAATAAAAACAAATGCCCATACTCGGATCAATCATTAAGAAAGCGTATGAGTTTCGCAACGTACCGGTTGAACTTAAAAAGAAACGACTGAATCCCGTTACTGCCCAACTTGCCCAGTTGAAAAAATTACTTGGCAAAGCTGAGTTAACAGCCTTTGGCGAATATTACGATTTCACGAAAATACTTGCCGATGATCATGTACAAGACAGTTTTCGTAAAAACGTGCCTGTCTTCGACTATAATTCCATGTACAAACAATGGTGGTATAGGGCATTAAACGGCGAAACCTATGTGAGCTGGCCCGGAAGGACCAAATATTTCGCCCTCAGTTCGGGCACCTCCGAATCGTCGAGCAAGTTTATTCCGGTAACTTCGGATATGCTTACTTCGATCAAAAGGGCGAGCATCAGGCAATTAGTTTCAACCTCGAAGTTTAATTTTCCGGATCGTTTTTATGAAAAGGGTATGCTGATGATCGGCGGAAGCACACACTTACAATACAATGGAACGTATTATGCCGGCGATTTATCAGGTATAACCACAGGTAACCTTCCATTCTGGTTTCAACATTTTTACAAGCCCGGTCGTCAGATTTCGAAGGCAACGGATTGGGCAACCAAACTGAACGAGATGATCAAAAATGCTCCCGGTTGGGACATTAGTGTTATCGTAGGCGTTCCGGCCTGGGTTCAGATTTTAATGGAACGGATTATCGAAAAATATAAACTGAATTCGATACACGATATTTGGCCAAATCTTTCGGTTTATGTTCACAGCGGCGTATCCTTTGCCCCGTATGAAAAAAGTTTTGAAAAGCTTTTTGGTAAACCCATGATTTATTCAGAGAGCTATTTGGCATCGGAAGGCTTAATTGCTTACCAGACCAGTCTTCAGGATCGGATATTGCAATTGGTTGTTGATAATGGCATCTATTTTGAGTTTGTACCTTTCAACGATCAAAACTTTGATGAGGACGGAAATATGCGGCCCGATGCACGAACGCTTACGCTTACCGAAGTTTCGAACAATGAAGATTACGCCCTGTTGTTATCAACAAACGCGGGTGCATGGCGCTATCTCATCGGCGATACCATCAGGTTTGTTAATGTCGAAAAATGTCAGATCATCATCACCGGACGCACGAAACATTTTCTGAGTCTCTGTGGTGAACATCTTTCAGGCGAAAACATCAACCGTGCCATTGAGTTACTTCAGGAGGAGTTCGATCTTGATATACGCGAATTCACTGTGGCCGGAATCAGACACGGAAGCATGTTTGCACACCATTGGTATATTGGCACCGATGATAAAATTGATCCTGTTCTCGCGCTCAGTAAAATTGATGGTTACCTCAATCAACTTAACGACGACTATATGGTTGAGCGCACCGAAGCCGTGAAGGAACTTTTCATAAGTATCATTCCTATGCATGTGTTTAACGACTATATGAAGAAACTTGGTAAAGAAGGTGCAGCCAATAAATTCCCGCGTGTGTTAAAAAACAAACGTCTCGAAGATTGGCAATCGTTTTTGAAGGAACAGGGATTCGATAAAAACGTACATCAGTTAGGCAGTGAATCGTAAACGTAAAAAGTATGCTGTCATTGATATTTGAAGGGATGTTGTTGGGCTTAACGCTGGCTACTTTTTTCGGCTTTGGCCCTGCATTCTTTTCGTTGGTCCAGACGAGCATTCACCGCGGCTTTACCTCTGCAGTTTTTTTAGCGATCGGGATATTTCTCAACGATATGGTTATGGTAATCCTCTGTTTGATGGGAGCCATACAGATTGTTACCGCACCGAGTAATTATATGTGGTTTGGTGTTTCGAGCGGGGTGATATTAATCATATTTGGCCTGGTGACCTTCAGCCGGAAAGTGGTTTCCCAGGTTCCCGAAACGGATGACGACGATTTGCCCATCCATGTCAAAGGCCCTAAATGGTTCGTTTTCATTGCCAAAGGGTTTTTTATGAATATCGTAAATCCTTTCGTATGGATTTTTTGGGTCGGGGTGATTGTTGGTATTTCGACCCGTTTCGAAGGGAATGAAGATGAACTTGTTTATTTTTTTGGCGGAACCTTGCTCACCGTATTGTCAACCGACATCGGCAAGGCATATGCCGCTTACAATATCAAGCGATATCTGACCGATCACATGATCGGTATCTTTAATAAAATTGCCGGGATCGGATTGATGGCTTTTGGCCTTTTCCTGATCGGCAGGGTTATTCTTGGAATGTATTAAACACGACGCCTTACAACGTTACCGCCGTAATAAAAAGTGTAATCCTAAAATTGAGTCCCCTCTGAAAACTGTTAAAAAAAAGAAATGCCACGATCTCGTCATGCATGCTATGACGAGACCAAATCTCCAAAATACTCCAAACACTCACAATCAGTGTTTTACCATTGGTGAAATTTGGTGTTTTTGTGCTTTTGTGGCAATATTTTGCTTTTCGGAGGGGACTCAAAATTGTTTTTTCACTTTAACAAATCGAAGCTGCTCCTGTTGCTGATGTTGATTTGTGATACGCATCAGATAAACACCCGCTGACAACGCGCTGATATCAACTGTCGTTTCAGTGCTGTTGATAAACCCCGACTTCATGATCCGGCCATTCAGATCAATGATCTGGTAATGCGAATCTGATTTCGAGTCACCGGCAATATACAATACATCAATGGCAGGAATTGGAAACAACGAAAACCGGGTCTGTTTTGCAGTAACCGCTTGCACGGCAGTTGTTTCATCTTCAAAAAATGCAACAAAACTGATATTAGCGACGTTGAGCGTATCCCTGAAAACAGGATTGAGAGTGTCGGTTATCAATCCATTGGCAGCCCAATGACTGAAGGTATATCCCTGAACCGGTTCAGCTGTGATGCTGACCGGGACTCCGTTAAAATAAATTCCCTGCCAGGGATACGATTCCGGCTTAATGGTACTGATGCGTATGCTACCGGCTTCAGCCGGAAAAACATCGAGGGAGAGATCAACCAAACCAGGCAGATTGAAATTCGAAAGGATGTGATTCCGCACCTGCGGTGTCCGTTGCAAATACTGCTCACGCAATGTGATATGATTACTTCCAAAAGCAAACATCTGCATAGGTATGTTATTGGGGTCGCCCCAACGTGCAAACTCATTGGGCATCTCAGGGAAAGTGAGCGAATACATATTGTTTTCGATGGCCGAAAGGCGCTCATACCGATAAATCGTATTCATCTGGTCGGCAAACCGGTTGATAAAATAATCTCTGAACCTGTTGTTTTGTATCCCTTTCAACCAAACACTGATATACGGGATTGATGGATCCTGCCCCAGCATATAGGCGATATGATCAAAATTATAATCGGTCCAGCCATTGGGTAACATGGCAAGCTCCTGGTCAATCAGGCAAAATCTCCATCGCTGTCCGGTAACATCTGAACGATATATTTTAATATTATTCCAGGGCCAATCCGTATTACCCATCCACGATTCCCCGATGATGTAATCGGTGTACCAGTTCAAATCGAAATGAACATCGGCCTTCTCCCAAAAATCAGTATCGGACGGATTCAGGTCATGAATAGCTTGCGAGGACACAAAAAACGGATCGACCGAGCCTTCAACAGCCCGTAATGAACCTCCATACCAGGCGCTCTGCGACAGTATGGTCGTGCTGTCAGGATCAGCGCCATCGAGAAACTCAAAGTACTCTGAATCTATTTTCTCACGCAGCTCATACAGTCCGAAGTATTCGCCATTCAAATAAACAGATAGAGGTCGCCATGCCGCGTGGTAGTTATTGGTTCCGTTGCTCATTGCAGCAACCTGGCAGGCGTCTTTATAGGGAAGAACCAAGTATTGGTTACTTCCGTTTCTCAGGTAAAACTTGCTGTATGTTGTTCTTCCAGGCCTGTTTGGTATCAGTTGATAGTTTAAGGGGTCTTCGCCAAGTACGCCATCGGCCAGTTCCACCCTGAATGAATGCTGGGGTTGATAGCGGCTTCCACCCCATCCTCCATCCATCTGTATTCCGGCCCGTTGTGAGAAGATCAATTGTTTTGTTGAATCGAAATATTGCACATAGGCTGCCCGTTCCCAGTCCTGCCACCAATTGTCGAATATCCCGGCTTCGCCATACAGGTTGTCGTTGCCGGTAACAACCGACAAAACCGGCGTGCTATGGTCAACACCAATCAGATAGGTGGCAACATCATTTTGGCTTGGTAATTTACCGGTTTTAAATGCCCTGGCTTTTAATACAACTGAACCGGATATATAAACCGGATTGCCATTGTATTGGGGCGACGAAGTTGTCGGATCGCTCCCATCGGTTGTGTAATGCAGGGTGGAGGCTGCTCCGTTCGGATTACTGATGCTCACGCTGAATGGATTTTCGAAGAAACCTGGCGCCGTGGATAATATGGGTGGGATAAGGTATCCGGTAAAGGTCGGCGACATATTATTGGTTGCAGCGGGCGTTCCGGTTTGAAAAAGGTAAATATCTGACGAAGCATCGGGCGATGAACCGGAACTGTTGTCGAGGTCTTCACAGTTTACAAACAAACTGCTCAAAAGTACCTGGTTTGATGAATACAGGCTGATGGTTTCACCATCGTCGGCGATTTTAAAATTTGTATGTAACGACACGCCCGGCTCAGCCGGTTTAAACATCGACGAAACTGAAATATCGTCCACCGATTTTAAACTTATTTCGATATAATCATACACCGTATTCGGATCGGTTGAGGCTACATCAAAGGCAATGCTCGTGATAAAACCTTCGGTAAAACCTGCATCAAGCAACTCTGAGGCCTGAATCAGCATCTGATTTCGGGCGCACCAGTACCAGTTACCATACGGTGCCGGATAGGATGTGTTCGCGTTTTGGACCTCACCTGTTCCGATGGTGATGCCGTTCATCTGAATATTGGGCCTCAGGTAGACCGGTGTCCCATAAGCCCACATGCAGGCATCGGGGCTACCGTCAACGAAAGCATACACGCTTGAAAGATATGGGGTGACCGTTTGGTTAAATACTGAATTTGAAGTGTAACCTGCCGAATTGTAGGAACAGGTGTTGATCAGGATTCCTGAAACGCCGTCCCAGTAATACGCGTTATTGAACCAATGCGTGTTCCATCCGGTAACCGCTGTGAAGGCAGTGTCGTTCACAACATGGGTAAAACCGGGAAATGGCCTGCGGTTTTTCCCGCTACAGTATATGGTTCTGTACTCTCCTGCCTGCATCACGATTTCAGGGAAAACCCATTTGGCGGGGTTCGTTGTATTGTCAGTTAATGAATAATTCAGGAGGTTTACTGCCTCGGTACCGGCATTGTAAAGTTCGATCCAATCGGGATAATCGCCGTCTTCATCAGGCATAACGGAGTAATTGCGGTTGCTGCCTTCATTGATCAACACCTGTGCCGTTAAGGTGTCAGCATCAAATACCCAAAGGAAAACCAGCATTAAAATGATTCGTTTAGCTAACATGGTATTTTCGATTCATACACAAATTTAGATAAATTACCGGGAACTTCATTTTGGTCATATCCGGCTCAGGCAAATACCAATTTTTGGCTAATAAATAAGATCAATACCTCAATCGAATTTAATATCCTTGATATTCAGCTGTAGGTTCGATTTGCCCATCCATTCGTTTTCTTCGATATGGTAACAGATGCTGAAAGGCTTGCCCGATTTTATTTGTTCGAACATATAGCCTTTTTGAAATGCGATACCTGAAAATTCTTTGCTGCGCGAAGTCTGCTGCATCAGTTCAAGTTTCAGGTGATTCTTGCCAACTACGCGTGAGTTTCCCGTATCCACCACAAAGTCGGATTGAAAAACAGGAGCCATGTTTCCCGGACCAAAAGGAGCAAATTGCTTCAATATCCGGTAGAACTTGTCGGTGATAAGGTCAAATTCGAGACGTTCATCTATTTCTATCTCGGGGACAAGCATTTCATCGCCGATGGTGGCACTCACAAAATCGTTAAATTTTTTACGGAAGGCCTCGAGGTTGCCGGGTTTCAGCGACAGGCCGGCAGCATATTTATGGCCGCCGAAATGTTCGAGTAGGTCGGAACATTGGTCGATGGCATCATACACATCAAAGTTTTTTACCGATCGTGCCGAACCCGTTACGAGGTTGTTGGCATGGGTGAGCACGATGGTAGGCCTGTAATAGGTTTCGGTTAGCCGCGAAGCCACAATGCCAATCACGCCCTTATGCCAGTTTTCGTTGTAGACGACGGTGCTTTTGGCATCCTTATGACCGGCATCCGATTCAATCATGGCTAAGGCCTGTTCGGTGATCTGCTCATCGAGGCTGCGGCGTTCGGTGTTGAGGTTGTTTACGGCATCGGCTAATTTTTCGGCATGTTCCATTTTTTCGGCAATGAGGAGCCTTACCGAGTTGCAGGCACTTTCGATGCGACCGGCAGCATTGATGCGCGGACCGATCAGGAACACCAGATCGCTTATCGTGAGTTCGCGCGTAAGAACAAGGCCTTTCACTTCATCGGGCAATTCGCGCCGTTTAATCTGCGAATAAGTCAGTATAGCCTCGATGCCGGGCCGTGGTTTTGCGTTGATGGCTTTCAGTCCGAAATGGGCCAATATCCTGTTTTCGCCCACGATGGGTACGATGTCGGCTGCAATGCTGATGGCAACGAGATCGATAAATTGCAACACCTGTTCGAATGGTTCGCCTTGCACGCTTGCCAAGGCCGATATCAGTTTGAAGCCAACACCACAGCCCGAAAGCTCGTTGAACGGATAGCTGCAATCGGATCTTTTGGTATCGAGCACGGCTACGGCAGCCGGCAGTTCATCGCCCGGACGGTGGTGGTCGCAAATGATGAAATCGACATGCTTTTCGTTGGCGTAGTTAATTTTCTCGACAGCTTTGATGCCGCAATCGAGGGCGATAACTAAGTTATATCCATGTTCGGCGGCATAATCGATTCCCTTGAATGATATTCCGTAGCCTTCGCTATAACGGTCGGGGATGTAAAATTCGATACGTTTCTTAAAAAATTTCTTCAGATACGAATACACGAGCGCTACGGAAGTGGTACCATCCACATCGTAATCGCCATAAATTAAAATCTTCTCATTTCCTTTCAGCGCGCGAAGCACACGTTCGACAGCCTTGTCCATATCCTTCATCAGAAAAGGATCGTGCAGCTGACTGATATCGGGTCTGAAAAACGCTTTTGCTTCTTCAAAACCCTGAACCTCACGTTGGGCAAGCAGGTTGGCTAAATGTTCGTCAACCGACAACACTTCCATCAGGTGTTTCACCACCAAGGCTTCACCATCTTGTTTGACAACCCAACGACTCTGCATCCGCGATATATTGATTTTGTAAAGTTAATTATTTGTTTGATGGATGAACAATTTGGGGTGTTTATTTTGGTTTGACACCGGAGTTTTAGCGTTGGATTTTTTTTTGACTTTGCTGCCATGTTGTTGTAAATTTGAGGCAACTATCCAATCGTTAGGCTGCTTAATAAGAAAACAGCCCTGCGGGTCAAATGAGAAGTAAAACTGAGAACGATGAAGCTGGACAGAACGATTTATCCGCGCATACAACGATTAACTGAAATTGAGAGTAAGAATTTCGCAGCATAACAATATTCAAATGCTATTTTCACTCGAGGCCACCGCTGAAAGTCTCGGCATTTGCACCGGAATGTTAGCAGCAGTGTAAATAAATAGTCTAACCATAAAGAAATTAAATCATGAATTTAGTACAATTAAAAGAAGTAATGAAATATCACTTGAGAAACTTCAATGATGAAGGTGAAGTGATTAATGACCAAACTGTGCATAATAAAATATTAAGCACAACCGATGGTTTTGGGAATGCTAACTCTAAGTACGTTTATCGTGCTGTGATTCGATGGACTATGAAAAAAAATGGACATCAAGACAAAGTATGGCCAGCCGATTGGTTTGATAAAGACGTCTCATATTTAGCCTCAAAAATATTGTAAACAAACTAACCCTTACTGCAATGAATAAAAAATTCTTATACATACTGATAGCAGGATTGCTCGCAATGCAATTTTCTTATTCTCAAGAAAAACCATTAGAAGTTTCTTTGGGATCTATAAATACTGAATCAAAACGAAATGCTATTGATTTTGGAATTCGATATGCAAAAACTTTAGATAGTTTGTTTAAGAAACAGGATATTCTTCTGTCTGGAAAAAATAGTTTATTTCAAGCTTCACCAGAATTTATTGTTCAATCTGGAACGAATGACGCTTTCTCATCAATTGATGTAAAATTATCTGGTTTGTTTATGCTATTTAAAACTACTACTATTGATAATCAATTAACTCCTTGTACAGACTGCTTTATGGATTTACTACCAATCTCTGTTGGTATTGAGACTAATAATACATTTTCAACAATAAATGGGATTATTGAATTCGGGTATGTTCCATGGTATCAATCTCCAATGATGAAAAAAGTACCATCTTGGATGAAAAATACAAAAATTGGTGTTTTTCTTCAGGCAGGTTACAAATTTAATATTGATACTACAAACATAATACCCGTGGGAGGGCAAATTGATGAGAGTAAAGAAGCTGTTGATGATAGGATATTCAGAGTCAAAGGTAGTTTTGCAATTGATACAAAATCATTGTTTGAAATTAATGGCGTTGGCGTTGGACTTGTTGGAAGTGCAGACGGATGGTATGACTTTTTGAATAGTGAGGTATACTATACTATTAAAGGAGCAGCAAGATTTTTTCTAACTCAAAACAAAGACAAATATTTTGATTTAAAATATCAAAAAGGGTCAGGAGCGCCAAACTTTAATCAAGGAGACCAATTTGGAATTGGATTAACAATGACATTTTAAAAAGCAAAGCTGGTACACGCAATATAAAAAATGCTGGGAAGGTAGGTTATTCAAGGGTTTTAGCCCGCTTCAACTATAGTGTTACATGTAAGGAAATCGCCCGCAATCGGCAACTTTTCATACCGCCGACCGTTAGCGTTCATCCTTCATATACTCGAACCATTGACTACCGAAGCTTACGATTGGAAGCAATATTAAAGCGACAACCGAGAATGAAAAAGTGATTTATAAAAGCATAATATCAGTAAGTTAAAAAAATATTAATCCAAATGCTATAAAGTGGTTGACGCAAGGAATTCTAAACAATAAAAGATTAACTTATGGTAACACAAGACAATTTTTTAAATCTGATTGAAAAGATAATTGAATCAGAGTTTCCTGAAGAAAAAGATATTTTCAATTTCGAGAAAAAAGAAATCATTGAGAATGTATTTCAAGACAAACAAATATCGACAAATGTTAATTTTGTTAATAGGGGAGGAGTTCCATCATTTGAAATCATACTTGGATATGTAAGCTCTATTGTGGGGACTTTTAAAACGATTTCGGAAATTTATAAAATGTACAAGAACGATTATAACAATCAAAAAGTCGGAAGCAAAGAAAAAAAAATCAGCGAATTAGACGAATTGAAATTATTCTGGATTAACGACCTCGTCAATGCGGGAATGGAAAAAAGTAAAGCCAAGAAAATTGCAGACAGGTTTATTTATGATTTAATAAAGGTTACTCAATGAGCAATATTGAAAACATAATTGCACATCTGGATCAAGATGTGAACCTAAAAACAACCTTCTTTGATACTCTTGAAGATTGGTATAGACTCGAAAGACAAAAAATCATAAACATAAAAAAATTTGCACCATATATCGCATATTTTATTATTGCTATTCCAGTTTGTTTAATATTCTTCGCTTGTCTATTAAATGGATTTTTGGAAGTTTTAATTTTTCTTATAATAATATCGGCAGTTATTATGTGCGAAAGAAGAATTAAAGTTTCACATAAAAGAAGTGTGAACAAATATTTTGATAGTATTGATTTGACTTATCGAAAAATTAATACTAACGATTTTCCTGATTTGAAAAACACCTTAAATAAATTACTTAATAATGTGGGATTGAAAGACTACGAAGTAAAAATGTTTTTCGATAGAAATAATCATTATGTACCTGCAGTTTGTGAAAGAATAGATGAACAGGGAAAAATTATTTACTTTCTTCTAAGTAGAAATTTAC
Organism: Bacteroidales bacterium; assembly: GCA_013141455.1. GTDB lineage: Bacteria > Bacteroidota > Bacteroidia > Bacteroidales > F082 > CAJBPB01. The sequence goes on along the minus strand of JABFQW010000041.1, from coordinate 12,449 downwards.
TGATGTTGCACAATTTAAATAGAATTTTATTTGAGTCAATTATATATCATGAACTGGGCCATATTAACCAACACGACACCAATCTTTGGATAGAAAGAAATTTAGAGAAGGAAAAAATAAAATATACTTGGATAGCTTATATATTTTCTATTCCTACAATTTTATTTCGTCTCTTGGCAAATTCAAATGCTAAAAAGCATTATAAACAAGAAAGAAGAAACGCAGAACATTATGCAGATTTATACTCAATCATTAATTCTAAAAATTTTGGGATAGTAGGATTCTTAGAAGGTAATTATCTGAGTGATTCTGAGGACCATGATCACCCCCTTCCTAAAGCACGTATTGATTTTATAGAAAAGATAGTTAATAAAGTATTTCTCAAAATAAAACTTGATTAACTTGAATTTTTGCTAATATAAGTAAAGAACTGAAAGTATTCGCCAGTATGATTCAAATTTTGTCAAAGGCTGTAAATAGTCATTCCGAAAAATGGAATTTTAATTTTGCCACAAGACACTGGAAGTAAGATGAAAATTATTGGTAGAAATGAAATTGTTGACAGATTGAATATAATAAAGCATGAAACGCTATAGCAAATGCGGGGTTTCGTGTTCGTTGATACATTTGAAATCTTTACATACATTTGTGCTGGCAGACAGTTGAGCCACAATTTAATCCCGCACTTGCCATAGCGTCAGCCGTTAACATATCTTTTATTAACTTCGCATTAAATAACCAATCGTTCTTTGATTTCCTATCCACACCAAATCAATAGAGGCAAAATACTTTGTGTGCCACTACTTCATAGCGCTTGAAAGAGTTAGCGTATCAATACAGCATCACTTTTTACCCTTTGAAAGAGGTAGCGTGTCTATACAGCGCCACTTTTTAACCTTTGAAAGAGGCAGTGTAACAATACGACGGCACTTTTTAGCGCATAGGAGTGGTAGCGTATGAAAACGGCGCCACTTTTTAACTTCAGTGGGCAAAGCAGACAGGCACGCTATTGTTTTATTGAACAACCAATGTTAAAATCCGCTTTATTCCGATGGATTTATTCGTTACTGATGCTGCTTATGCTGATTTCGTGATCGAACTGAACAGCAGCATCGATCGGCTTTCGAATATCATCGCCATGCGCCGTGGAAATGGCAAAAACACTAACACACCACCTGTGGTCTAAAATATAGCTGGTTCATCGCATCACACTTTCTTGTGGGTGTCTCGGTGCGATGGATTGTTAATTGGTTGTTGTTAGGAAAGCGGCGAAAGCCGCTTTCTTATTTTGAATTATCTTGCCCAACAACCCCCAAAAATGGGGGACTTTTAAATACTCAGATTGTTAATTAATTAGAGTCCGTCCATAAAGTCGGATACTTTCCATCATTCAGATTATCGAACAATGATTACTCACTACGTTCGTGAGATCGCTTCGCTTAGTTAACGATTTTTAATCTAAGAAGTAATCAGTAAATCAATTCATTAGGTTTACTTCATACATTGTAAATCGATGCCCCTTGATCCTAAATCAAAAAAAGCGACTTAAAAGACAGGCTCTTCTATAGTCGAAATGGAACATCGGCGTAAAATGTTGTGACCTGAGATTTGAAAGGATAAAATAATAATTTCAATATTTGTAGCCGCTATCAGGTTAGCGGTCATCGTATCGAAGCACACAACAAACATCAACGGACACCTAAAATATGACAACAGAACAATATCCAAAAGTCTATTTATACAAACGAATAGTTCAAGCCAAGCTTTTTATTGACAACAACTATGACAAAAACATTGACCTTGACAATATTTCAGACGAGGCCTATTTTTCTAAATTTCATTTTATCAGACTTTTTAAAAGCGCGTATGGTAAAACGCCGCACCAATATCTTACTACCATCCGAATCGATAAAGCAAAACAGATGTTTCAATCAGGGAATACAGTTTCGTTTACATGCAATTCATTGGGTTTCGAAAGTTTAGGGTCATTTAGTAGATTATTCAAACAATATGTTGGAATCTCTCCATCTAATTACCTCGGGCAGCAAAAAGAAATTAAAAGGCAGTCAAAAGTTTTACCACTGAAATTTATCCCAACTTGTTTTGCCCGGAATTATGGATGGTCAAAATAGCAATTTTCGATAAACATGGTGTTGAAATTTATTATGTTCTTTGCAAATAATAGTAAAAAACAAGAATATGATAACAAAATTAACCCATGCTCCGGTTTTAGTATTAGACCAACAAAGCGCCTATGATTTTTATGTCAACAAATTAGGATTCAGGGTTAAACTTGATTTGCCCATGCCGGAAGATGGCAGATGGCTTACCGTTTATCCACCTGATCAACCGGATTTTGAAATTATTTTGGCTCCGGTTTCACGAAGTTTTCACACCAAAGAGACAACCGAAATGCTCAGGAAACTGATAGCCGAAGGAACATTTGGCTGCGGGGTATTTACATGCAAAGATATTTTTGCTACCTATGAAGAATTGAAAGCAAAAGGTGTTGAATTCAGTAAGGCTCCAACAAAGGAGTTTTATGGAACAGAAGCTATATTTAAGGATGATTCCGGAAATTGGTTTTCTCTGGCTCAGCTTTTATAACCGAATGACGTTGGAGTAAAAATTAAAAAAATAAAAATATGTGGACAAAATCTCATTCAATTGTAACAAATGAAGCTACAAAAGAACAAATGTGGAAACTATTTACTGATATAAATAATTGGCATGTCTGGAACAATGAAATTGAATTTGCAAAACTTGAAGGCAATGTTGAGGCAGGAAATCATTATTTGATACAACCCAAAAACGGAAGAATAGTTAAAGTGAAACTGCTTGAAGTTGTTGAAAATAAGCATTGTTTGGAATGTGGTGAATTTCCGCTTGCTACTATGTATTACGACCACTTTATGGAAGAAACCGCAAACGGACTGAAAATAACCAACACGATAACCGTGAAGGGACTATTGGGTTTTCTTTGGGTGCAATTGGTTGTTAAAAAAATTGCCAACACTATGGCTGCTCATGTTCAGCAGCAAATCAAAGTCGCTTCAAAACGTTGAGCCCGTCAAAATTTTTGTTGAAGCCTGTTTAAAAAAAGGAAAATCATGGATAGAATACGAGCATACCATGACATAATCAAAAACATAATGGTAAAAGCCCTGAAGATATTAAGAAGCTTGCAAAAGATAAAGGTTACATTCGTAATGGAGAAAATATATAAATTGTAAAAGCTGGTGAAATACTTACTTAGCCAAAAGGAGATTTTGAATCAGGACAAGGTCATGTAATGGCAACTTTTCAAACTTGAAATGGAAAGACCGACTAAAAAAACGAATCGCTAATAAACAGGGTTTCATTGTTCCTATGTCTGATTTCTATCGTTTTTGGGATAAACATCGCGTAGGTATTATATTTGCGGGAGTAACTGAATAATACGCTATTTGCTAAGCTGTCGTTGTAATTGCGAATCAGTAAGCAGTATGGTATAAAAAAATAGAAAAAAATGGAAAATAAAATAATTGTATTTGGTGGAACAGGTGAAGTAGGGCAAGTCATTGTTCAAAAGCTTCTTGACAAAGAAAAGCATGTTTACGTTTTGACCAGACAGACCATGGAGTCGAAAACTCATTTAAACCATAAAGTTGGCAATGTACTTGACATAGAAACTATTGAGCAAATCATAGACCAGGACGATAAAATTATCATTTCGTTAGGCTTTAACAATAGTAGTTTGGACACGATGTCGAAGGGAACTGCAAACATAATTGCAGCCATGAAAAAAATTGGAGCAAAACGACTGGTTTGTTTAAGTGCACAAGGTGCAGGTGATAGCTGGAATTATATGCCAGACGAATTTAAAGAAATGGTACTTAACGACAAAATCCTAAAAGCATCATTTCACGATCACGGTATTCAGGAGGATATTGTAAAGAAGTCGGATTTGGAGTGGACCATTGTACGACCGACAGAAATTACAGGTGAAAAAGAGAAAGCAACGTTTACTAAAAACAGTCCGGCAGAGAATTCAACTTTTCAAATCAGCAAATTTGATGTAGCACAGTTCATTGTGGACGAAATAGAAGGGAACAATTTTATCAAACAAGTAGTAATGATTACTGATTAACGTAAAAGAACAACGATCCGCTCACGCCGAAGTCTCAGTTGAAGGCCTGGTTTCGATGCTTTATCGAAAGGTTTCCGGATATTGATAAACAACTCTTTATAGGAAGTTAAACGGATAAATCACACGCTGCATCAGTTGCAGAAACACCAATTATCGTAATGCAAACCATAACCCCGTAAATTAAAACAAGAAAACAGATGAATCACATTAAAAAATTGTTCATAATAACTTATCTGGTTACAATTCCAGGACTGTCATTTGCTCAATCTCTTAGTAAACAAGATGTTACTAAAACGGTTACTAAAATCGCGTCCCTTGTAAAGGAAAAATATGTTTTCGAAAATTGGGGACTTTCTATTTCTGAATCTCTGTTGAAAAAACTAAATCAGGGGAAATTCATCAACATTAACGACTGGCAATCATTGGCCGACAGCCTTACCATTACGATTCAGGCCCTGAGCAACGATGGACATTTGTACGTTAGAAATGAACCCGAAACGATAAAGGAACTTATTGAGTCAGAAAAAAATGCAAGCCTTGTCGCAGAAGATTCACCTGGTGAAGACCCGTTTTTTTATGGCGACGAAGCGGTGAAGAAAAACTTTGGATTCAGCGAAGTGAAAATTCTAAAGGACAACATCGGTTACATCAAACTTTCCGAAATTAATATCTCCGCGAAAAGTTTACCCACACTTTATGCCGCTATGCAGTTTGTTGCCCACACGAAAGCATTAATTATCGACCTGAGAGATAATGGCGGAGGAGGTAGCGATGTAGGATCTGTTTTGCCAACCTATTTTCTGCCAGCTGATGTAGTATTGTTGGAATTTGTAAGTAGAAACGGAGATAAACAAACTGACAAAACGGTAACCTGGCTGACGGAAAAGAAATATAACAATCCGCTTTTCATTATTACCAATAACGTTACACGTTCAGCGGCTGAGGCATTTGCCTTTTCGATGCAGACTCAAAAAAGGGCCAAAATCATAGGCAAAGCTTCTGCAGGAGCTGCGCATATGAATTCATGGTTTGTTATAAACGATCATGTATTCGTGTCAATTTCTACCGCGGCCCCAACGATACCCGGCACCGAAATTTCGTGGGAAAGAACAGGTATAAAACCGGATTTTGAAGTTGAAGCTGGGAAAGAAATTGAATTTATTTTGAGTAACTTACAGTAATAGTGACAGAATTCATTTCGATACATTTAGTCTGAATAATTCATCTCGCAAAGGCGCAAAGTTTTGAATTGCAACAGTTTAATGATAGGAATACAACTATTTATTTTTTCATTAATTTTCACTCAAATGCATATACGTTCTGACTTAGCGGATTTGCGAGATATTTTTGTGAATAATACAGGTTAGGTGTAATGGATATTTGTGGTGATTTATTAACTGAACTGTTTATTTGCAAAAAAAAGAGCTGGTTGATGTACTTTGAAGTATTGATTAAAATAGTAAAAGAGCATAGGGAAACGATGCAGGTCTATCGGGTGAATAAGATTGCTGAACGAAACCAACTGACTTATAAATGACAAAAATGCTGTGGAGTTTAAAGCCATCGGGTTGAACAGTTTCAATGCCCACGCTTATTGACTGACTTTTTGATTTATTTGAACTTATTTATCAATGTCGTTTAGTTTAGGATTTTAATTTTAAAAGTTTTTACCGCAAAGTTCGGTGAGAAGACGCAAAGTGCCGCAGAGTCAAGAATTGTTACACAACTCTGCGGTACTCTGCGTAAAACTTAGCGGCTCTCTGCGGTTAATTTTTCAAGGATTTCATTTAACTAAACGATATTGACTTATTTATTATCATTACTTGTATTTTCTGTTATAATTGAACTATTTTGTTTGATTACTTTCTATTCTAATTCATTGTAAATGTCTGTATATTAAATATTTACTTATTTACTAAGTATGAAACAGCAGAACCTGAAAACTCTTTTGGCATTTGGAGCCATTTATATAATATGGGGCTCCACCTACCTTGCTATCCGTTATGCTGTTGAGACAATCCCGCCGCTAATGATGATTGGAATAAGATCCCTTACAGCAGGGTTAATTCTTTATGTATTAAGTCGGTTTAAGAGCAAAGAAAAGATAAAAGGGGAAAATATTCTCCCGCTGTTTACACTGGGAGCAATGTTCTTTTTGGTCGGACACGGGCTGCTGGCCTGGGCACAGCAATATGTACCTTCGGGAATGGCGGCGGTACTTGTTTCGGCAGAACCGTTATGGATTATCGGAATAGAATGGTTTTTCTTAAAGGATACACGCGTAAAACTAAGGGGAATATTAGGATTATTTCTCGGTTTCGGTGGTATTGTTTATCTCATTGTTTCTACAACAGCTGGCACAACATCAACGAATGATTTTCTTGCCTTTGCATTAATTGTTGCAGGCACCCTTTCCTGGGGAGGTGGTGCTGTATATGCAAGAGTTGCAAATGTTCCTAAGTCACCCATGTTATCATCAGGCCTGGAATTGATTTTCGGCGGTACGCTGGTTTTAATAACCAGTTTTATCATTGGCGAACCCTCGCAATTTCATGTAAGCCAGGTTACTTTAAAATCTTTCTTTGGGCTTTTATACCTGATTATTTTTGGTTCTGTGATTGCTTTCAGCGCTTATATATGGTTGCTGGGGCATACATCTGCTACGCGGATTTCAACACACACTTACGTAAATCCCGTAATTGCAGTTTTCCTTGGCTGGCTCATTGCCAACGAACAGATCACCACTGCTCTATTAGTTGCCACAGTCATCATAATTATATCTGTATATCTTGTACTTTATGATCATTACCTCGATAGGAAAAATAAACTAAGCGAAGTTTTAAAGATTGATTCTTTCAATCCGGAGACCACTCCGAAAAGTGGTAAAAAAGTAAAATGAAAAGAATGATGCGTTTATACAACGGCTACTTATTATTTTGATGTGCTGGCACCAAATATTAGCACCACAAAATGCCATTCCTCTTTCTAATGTTTTAATGTTGGTATAAAGTGTCATCAAATTCGAACAATAAAATCATGTTATGAAGCAGTGTGCTGGCAGGTCTGAACGGCGAGCCAGACAGGGCGTGAATGTCAAAACACAAGAAAATCCGGCAAAGGCATCCGCCTGCAAGGCGGTATGTTTGGTCTCGTCTCGTCACTGGTGACGAGATGGGACGAGACACTACTTTGCCTGGATTTACTGTGTTTTGACAGAGAGCGGGGAAGCTTCATTCAGACAAAAGGTTTTATTCACATAATAATTGATTTTATCGGAGTTCATGAGATCGCTACGCTCAGTTGGTCTTTTGCCTTTCAAAAGGAAGAAAAAAGCAGTTGAATTTTCTTCTTACTTTTTCCAATATTGAAATGATTAGTATTAAACATAACATCAATTTATAAATATTATGATCCGTTGTATCTTACCAGCACATCAAAATAAGATTCTGCCTATACAACGCAAAATCACAATACCTATATGTAACAATTCTAATATCTTTACGTCATAATAAGAACCAAAACAAACCATACATGAAAAAAGTATTCAAATTTGGCGAGGATGTTGAAGGTTATAGCATCCCGGTTTTAAACGAACGTGAAATCAGGGCGGCTGCCGGAATCCTGTTCGTTATGATGTTTCTCTCTATCCTGGTGGTTATTCTCAAGCAGGATTTTACAATGCTCAAATATGCTGTGATGATATTCATGACGGATATTGTGGTGCGGGTTTTTATCAATCCGCGCTTTTCGCCTTCGCTGATCATCGGCCGTTTGATAGTCTCAAACCAAACGCCTGAATACGTAGGCGCGCAGCAAAAAAAGTTTGCCTGGTACATTGGTGTGGCATTGGCATTGATCATGTTTGTGCTGCTGATTGCCGTAAATTCGTACAGCCCCATCACCGGAATCATCTGCCTCATCTGTCTGATATTCCTGTTCTTTGAATCGGCTTTTGGAATTTGCCTGGGATGTAAGTTTTATTCATTGGTTTACCGTGAAAAAGCGCAATATTGTCCGGGCGAAGTGTGTGATGTAAAATCGAAACAGGACATTCAAAAAACGACCTGGCCCCAGATACTGATTGTTCTCGGATTTATCGCATTTATTGTACTGTTGGTGGTATTGTTTAAGGATACTTTCAGCATACCGCCATACGACTTGTTTGGTCTTGAGACGGCTGGGGAAGTTTCCGATGTCAAGTAATCAGTTTGAAGCGTTTTGATAATTCGAAATACAAAAATTAACCGCAGAGAACGGTGAGAAGGCGCAGAGGACCGCAGAGTTAATTCAGTTAATGCAAAATGCAAATTAGACATAAAAGGCTGGCGACTGGTTTGTCCATTGTCAAATTGCCGAATCATCACATTGCCAAATTGTCGAATTGTCAAATCACCATGCTAAAAATCTAAATTTTGGGGCTCACCGCATATTTCCCGTCCTTTCAAAATAGAACGAATGGCTCCTTGTGATATGGGATCATTTTCAAATTCCTGTAAAACATCCTCTATATTATTTCTCGAAATTCCTATCTCTAAAAACAATTTGTATTCCTCATATACGACATCAAGTTCATTGGCTATGATGCTATTCATGTATTGCTGTGAGCATTTCATCAATGCATCACGCCAGTCCGTATTACCGGGCATAACAACCGGAAATTCTGCTTCCTTTAAGAGATAGACTGCATGATCAATTTCATCATCGCTGATCATACTGTATGATTCCTGCGTTTTATTCATTTCTTTGTTTATTCTGAATAACTCAATAAAATGTTTATCATTTTCATTTGCCCTGGCATAGTTATACATCTCCTCATAAGAAGCATGAAGGTAAGGGAGTGGAGCAACATAGATGGGTTGAGTAACAGATTCATTTTTTTTCGATTTTTCATTATAATAGTTCCGCGCAATATCTAAATAATACTCTTCTTTTTTTCCGCGTATATCCGGTAGTTGTAATAATAATCCGGTACCCATTCGCAGGTCATAAAATTCGTACCAATCCGGAAGTGCTGATAAATCGCCATACTCATCTATCTCCATGATATCTCCATAATTTTGCCAGCCACCATACCATAGTTTTGTATGGTCAGAGAAATTATCGTCTCTTAAAAATGCTTTCATTATTTCTATTTCAGCTTCTGTCACCGCAGGCACAAATGGACATGAACTTACATAATTATCCCAAAAAAAGAAATCCCATGATGTTCTTATTTCCTTTATTTGTATCTGTTCAGCCCGCCATTTTAACTGAATATCCCATAATTTTTTTTGTAAAATCAAATTGAATATTTTCTCAGTATGTGCTCTGTATTTCAACTCTTTGTTCTGATTAGTTTCATCTATCATGTACTTATAATGGGAGGCCAAAGAAGCCTTCTGAGTAGCATAATGTAGCATGAAGGACTCAATTGAACCAGGATTATATTTGTTAAAATAATCTGTGTGATTCTTATTTTGCTTCATCTCGTCGAAAAATTTATTTTTCAAACCATCAAAAAACAATTTATTTTGAACGAAATCTGCCGGAATTTTAGATACGTGATAGATAAAATCATCAAAATCCATAATACTTTTTTTTTAATTGTTAATCGTTGCCTTTCCTCGAAACAGACAAATAGATATGAATGCTAAATCGGTCTGTATGATTCATTCATCATGATCCATTTCTGATCAAAAATCAGTCATAAAGATAAGTGAAAATTCAAAATGGATCCCGCACGCACATGCAGGTGCAAATTCATAATGCAAAAATTAACCGCAAAGGACGGAGAGAAGGCGCAGAGAGCCGCAGAGTTTATTCAGTTAATTCAAAATTCAAAATGCAAAGTCAAAATGCAAATTGGACGCATAAGGATAGCAGATGGGTTGTCAATTGTTAAATTGTCGAATCAGCACATTGCCGAATTACCGAATTGCCGAATCAGCACATTGCCAAATTTTCAAATTAATATGCAATATCCTCTTCCGCTGCCATCGACAATGTTTCCCTTGTCGTTCCATCGAGGCAGGCGTCTTCATCCTTGTCCTCGCCCCACACTTTCGCTATCCTGTCTTTTATCTTTTGCTCAAATAGCCCTATCATCTGCTTATTGGCATTGACCAACTCCTGTTCCTTTTCAATTTGGGTGACGATTCGTTTTTGAATATTTAGGGTGGGGACAGCGATTTTAAGTTCCTTAATAAGTTTAGAATTTAAGTTACTCTGATTACCACCTCTTGCATCGCTAATCATCCTTAAATGTTCATACAAACTTTGAAGTTGATGATACAGAAAATTGATTTCAATAGTTTTACTTTTGATTGAAATTGCTGCAACTGCCTGATTTATTGCAGCATCAATTTTTAAAATTGAGACTCTGCCTCTCGTCACACCTTGCCCATACATGGCCATCAGAATAGTGCCTGAAGGAATAATTCTCGTGGAAGAATTTTCTAAACCTAATTGTGTAATAAATTCTTCAGCTTCATAAATATGATTAAAGAAAATCTGACCTGTTTTAATATATGGAATTGTACCATTCCAATAATCAGCATTTTCTCTATCAGGCGTACCTCCAGATTTTACCTCACAAACATCTCCTAACTCCACCATCTCCCATTCCGGGTCAATATCAATCTTTGGTTTGTAGTTTTCGACCACCATTTTCGCCCCATCGATGATTTTCTGCCAGCCTTCAATCTCCGCTACAATCTCCTCCTGAACCGAAAGGGGTGGAAGCGGGATTTGGAGTTTATATGCATCATTTCGGTTTAACCCAGGAACACCAGATTGAATATTTACTCGATTAAGATTCAACGTTCCTAACAAGTAAAATGCATATTTCAAATTAACCCGATTAGGGTTATTGTTTTCTATGAAAAAAGTTGTGTCAATAGGGTAACCTGGTAACACAGAAAAATGCAATGCACCAGCGGAGCCTTTTCTTCCAACAACTATAAATGGGGGTTTTGCAATAAACTCATCGTGCCAACCAACTATTCCATTAGAACCAAATACAGGATAAATTCCGTCTTTACGGTCTTCTTTTTTTAATGGTTTTCCATATTGAAATTCCATTATTGTTCCAATCTCAACTGATTGGAATTGATGATTTCCAATTAATTGTTGATTTTTATACCTCTCCCCACTCAGATTATAATCCCCGTTTTTGGCAATCTCGGCCTTTGTCACCGCATGGGCCATTTCGGCAACGCTAAGTATTCCGTTTTTAAACTGACCGATCAGCGCCACGGCTTCTTCCAACTGGCTGCCTTTCATGGCATTGCGCTGGGCGCCCAGCCCGTAGCCGTCGTTGCCAATCTTCACAAACAATATCTCATCCTTTGTCTTTGCCAGCTCACGGTCGAGCAGCAGTATCGAGGTCTTCACGCCGCTGTATGGGTTAAACACCCCCGCCGGCAGACTCACCACAGCATACAAATGATGCTCAACCAGCATCTTACGCAGGTCTTTGTACGCTGTTCCACTCTGGAAAATTACGCCTTCGGGTACGATGATACCGGCGCGGCCCTTCGGGTTCAGATGCTCGGCAATATAATCGACAAACAGCACCTCGCTGCGGTTGCTGCTGATCGAGAATTTCTTGTGCGGCCGTATGCCGCCCTTCGGACTCATAAAAGGTGGATTGGCCAGAATCACATCTGCCGTCTCGTTCCAGCGTTCTTCACTGCTCAGCGTGTCGTATTCCCAGATATGCGGGTTCGAGAATCCGTGCAGATAGAGGTTCACCAGACTCAGGCGCACCATATCGGGCGAGATATCGTAGCCCGTAAAATTCCCGATCAGGCGTTTGCGTTCGTCGGGCGTCAGTCCGTCCTTGCTCTTTTCGCGAATGTGCTTGAAGGCTGAGATCAGGAAACCCGCCGTGCCACAGGCCGGATCGAGCACCGTATCGTTGATGCCCGGATCGACCACCGCCACCAGAAAATCGATGATGTGGCGCGGGGTGCGAAACTGCCCGGCATCGCCCTGCGATCCCATCACCGACAGCAGATATTCGAAGGCATCGCCTAATTTCTCGCTGTGCGTATATTCAAAACCGCCTATTGTTTTCAGAAACATTTTCAAGGTCTCAGGATCGCGGTAAGGCAGATAGGCATTCTTGAAAATATCACGAAACAGGGTCGGGATATGCGGATTCTTGTCCATACTCACAATGGCTTCCGAATACAGGGCCAGCATATTGGCTGCCGTCACACGGCTGTCGAACAGATTGTCCCAGCTGTATTTTCATAATCACCCGAAAAGAATTTGGCCGTCCCGCCTAATTCGATGGCTTCCTTGTCCATATCGTCCATGAATTTGTAATTCAGGCCGA
>JABFQW010000017.1 GCA_013141455.1 Bacteroidales bacterium | reverse complement strand
ACACAACTGACCAGAAAGTCACTGTATTGAAATTACCACTTGCACTATATTGTTGATAGCAGAAGTAACCTACTCCGGCATCTGAGGTATATCCGTTATTGGATCCTACCGGAGCATTGCCAAATACACTTCCTTCAGGACAATCGAGCAGGCCTCTGGTGCCGTCTTCTTCATTCATCTGGAACGAAAGATGTGAATCATCGCCAAATGCGTTGTTCGACTGGTTCATCTGGGCAAAATCCATTGATTCTACTTCGTTGATATTGTTTACAACATAGGCTTCAGGATATACAACTTCAGCTGTCCAGCCGGCTGGGCCGTCGCCAATGTTGAGCATTCCTAAAAATTTGGTCAGATATTCGTTTGGATTCAAAATCTCATCGAACATCAACGGATTGATGGTCAAACTTGGCTGAGTCAACGTGAAATTGTGGCTTAATGTTCCACCTGAAGGTACAACAACAGCAGCTTCAATCGTATTCCAGCCATCTTTCATTGCATAGATATCCTGGTCACCACCCCAAACGTTAGCGATAAAATAGTATCCGGTTGCATCGGTAGCAACATTAACACCATCTACAACACCAACTGTAGCGTTTGCAACAGGCACACCATCACCATCAGCTACAATACCTTCGATGTCTCCCGGAGGATTGTAAGGAATCCAGTAAACTGCAAGATTCGAATAGTAAAGTGATGTGAAGTCATAGTTAGGAGGAGTTTCACTGTCAGCGTATCCACAAATACTGCGGTTAACAGCACCTAAGGTTTGAGCATTTTGGAAATAAGGATAACCATAATCTCCTGTATCACCCCATACAACTTCGATAATCAGGTTATCGGTACCGTTGTATGGAAAATCGGTAATGTCGATCGGGGCAGCCCAACCTGTTGCGGTAGCAGGAACATATTGTCCACTACTTGAATAAACGGTTACCGCACCACTCATATCGGCGTAAGCTCCAGCGGTAAGGCTGGCTGCAGAAGTTGGCTTGATTTTAATAACAACATTATTCACCCAGTTTGGATTAGCGCCGAGTGCAGAGAATTGCCAGGCTAACTGTGTGATAAATTTTGGACCGGCTAATTCTGAAGCCAGATACAATGTTTGGGTACGATTGTTCTCCCAATAATTGTTCCAGTTCATGTAATGAGCCGGTGAGGCCCCTGGAGCGCTTCCTGTGCCAATGGTCAGTACGTTATCCTCGGTACTGGTCACGACGGGAACCTCCTGAACGAAAACAGGCTGAACTTGCGATTCAGACTGTCTTGCTGCCTGATCAATGGTGATCTTTTGCTGTTCGGTTTGCGGAGCATTTGATTGCCCAATTGCCATTCCCGTCCAAGCAAACACCAGCAGCAATAAGAAAACTGTAATTTTTCTCATGTTTAAGTGATTTAGTTAGAAATTAATTGATTAATAAAATAAATAAAAAATAAATAAAAAAATGAAGTCTTGTCAGACCCCTCATTAACACCAGTGCTTACAATCTGATGAAAACTAACCTTACTATCTTTCGTGCAGATGTGCATCTATAAACTACCTATTAGAACCGACAAATTTATCAAAAACATTGAATCTTCCAAGAAAAAACACTGCTTAGATCAATAAATAATCAAAAAAACTTAACACTCCAACATGTAATTACCGAAGTCCCTGCCTTGATTTACAAACTACAGTGATTACACGACATAACAATACCTCAGAAATGCATTCTGAATGTATTGGTTGTATTGACAATTAACTTCAGGCTTACCCTTATCCGGTGATAAGTTTTTTTTCAAAACTTTTTATACTTCAACCTAACTATCAGGCAAGGTTATTGATACTATCTTTGGGATGATATTTTACTGACAGCATGAAAGACATTAACGAATTGAAAGCACTAATCAGATTGATTGATGAACCTGATGAAAAACTATTTGATCAGGTGAAAAAACATATCTATGATTATGGTTTCAATGCAATCATTGAATTGGAAGCAGCATTGGAATCAACCTTTGACGATGGCTTACAGAAACGCATTCAGGCGTTGATCAGCGATATCAACCTCAGCATCACTTTTACCGAACTGCATGATTGGGCAAAATTTAATACCGATGATTTACTGAAAGGGTTTATGCTGATTACACGCTTTCAATATCCGGATATAAATGCTGATACCATCACCCGCGAAGTTGGTCGCATTGCCCAGGAGGTGTGGCTCGAACTGAACAACAATCTTACTGCTTTAGAAAAGGTTAAAGTACTGAATCATATTCTTTTCGAAATAAACAAATTTGGCGGAAATAACTCAAATCTTTATTCGCCTGACAATTATTATCTTAAAAACCTGTTCGATACACACAAAGGAAACCCGCTATCGATTGGTATGTTGTATATCATAATCGCCCGTAGCCTTCATATTCCTATTTATGGGGTTGACCTTCCGCGGCATTTCATTCTTGCTTACATTGATGAATCACTTACACTACAGCAAGGGGAAGAAACCGATGAAGAAATACTATTTTACCTCAACCCTTATAATAAAGGAGCCGTTTTTACCCGAAAAGAAATTGAATTGTTTGTGAAACAAATGAAAATCGAACCCCAGCTTTCTTTTTTCAAACCCTGTTCGAATATAACGATGATCAGACGAATGGTCAATGGCTTGATTGAATCATACTTAAGTACCGGAAATCACGAAAAAGTAACGGCCTTACAGCATATTTCCACTGCATTAGACTGATCAATCTTTCCTGAAATTGTGCGAAACGAATAATCCTAAAGGTAACTTTTTAAAAAAGCGTTGATATTATTTTCAATCCTGATCAACGCATCTTTCGATTCGGTTCTGACAAAGGCATTACCAGTCACTTTTTCATATAATTCGATATACCTTTCCGAAACACTTTTCACATATTCATCTGTCATTTCGGGCACCACCTGACCGGTTTGACCCTGAAAGCCATTGGCCATAAGCCATTCGCGGACAAATTCTTTCGAAAGCTGCTTTTGTGGTTCGCCTTTGGCAAATCGTTCTTCATATTCATCAGCAATGAAATAGCGTGATGAGTCGGGGGTATGTATTTCATCAATCAGGTAAATTTTGCCACCTGCCTTTCCGAATTCGTATTTTGTATCAACGAGTATCAATCCCTGTTTGGCAGCCATCTGGCTGCCACGTTCATACAATTTATACGTATAAGCTTCGAGCTGCCTGTAATCCGATTCAGAAACAATACCTTTCTTAATAATATCTTCGCGCGAAATATCTTCGTCATGACCTTCGACAGCTTTGGTTGTTGGCGTAATGATAGGTTTTGCGAATCGCTGATGTTCTTTCATACCATCCGGAACAGGAACACCACAGATGTCGCGCTGTCCATTCTTATAGGTTCTCCATGAACTGCCGGTCAGAAAACCGCGAATAATCATTTCAACAGGAAAAGGTTCGCAATAATGGCCAATGGTAACTACCGGATCGGGGCTTGCAATTTTCCAGTTTGGGACAATATCTTTGGTAGCATCCAAAACATCGAAGCTATCTGGTTCAGCACCTGACCTTTATAAGGGATACCCTTAGGCAACACCACATCGAAAGCCGAAATCCGGTCACTGGCAACCATTACCAGAAGTTTATCGTCGATATTATACACGTCACGTACTTTTCCTTTGTAGAGGTTTTTCTGTTTCGGAAAAATAAAATTCGTTTTTACAATGGCTTCAGTCATCATGGGGTATTGGTTTTAGCATTTGATTCGTTAATAATTTCTTTGGTTTCCGGTCCTGAGTTCTGATTTTCAACCTTAGTCCGATAGGCTTTTATAATCCGGGTAACTAATTGGTGTCGAACAACATCCTTGTCATCTAAAAAAACAAAACTGATTCCTTCAACATCCTGCAGCACATCCATTGCCTGTAGCAGGCCCGATGGCTGCTTGTATGGGAGGTCAATCTGGGTAATATCGCCGGTAATAATAAATTTGGCCGATTTTCCCATTCTGGTCAAAAACATTTTCATCTGGCTGCGGGTAGCATTCTGGGCTTCATCGAGTATCGCGAAAGCATTATCAAGCGTACGTCCACGCATAAATGCCAAAGGTGCCACCTCGATGGTACCGTCTTCGATATAAGCGAGCAGTTTTTGAGTCGGGAGCATATCGCGTAAGGCATCATACAAAGGTTGAAGATAAGGATCGAGTTTATCTTTTAAATCGCCCGGGAGAAAGCCTAAGTTTTCACCGGCTTCCACGGCCGGACGGGTGAGTATGATACGTTTTACCCATCGGTTTTTTAGTGCACGAACTGCAAGTGCAACTGCTGTATAGGTTTTTCCGGTTCCTGCCGGCCCTATGGCAAAAATCATATCGTTTTCATCAATACAACTTACCATCGCCTTCTGGTTCAGGGTGAGCGCCTTAACCTGCAAACCACCTGGCCCATGAACCAAAACATCGCTTGATAAGATTACTGCATCTGAATGAATTCCATTCTCGTTCACCATGATTTCTTCAATCTGCTTTGCTGTAACTTTCCCAAACCGCTCAATTTGAATCGTTAACAGATCGAAGCGTTTAACAAAAGTTTTAATCTCTTCGGGATCGCCTATTACTTTAACATAGTTACCACGGGCAATAATTTTTAATTTTGGAAACAATCCTTTAATGATTTCCAAATGACAGTTGTTGGCACCATAAAGATCAAGCGGACTTACATTTTCAATTTGAATGATTTGTTCGCTCATTTGTTTAAAAATTAATCCAGAAATTTTCGCCAAAATTATTCATTTCCGGTCAATCACCCCTATCCGATGGTTAATAAATTAATCACAAAAAACTTTTATGCCTTAAACACAAGGTTTTTCATGGCAATCGATGAGGTTTATTTATATTTGCAAAAATTGAATATGGCCGATACTGACTCTAATTAGTTAAAAGCCAATTGTTTCACATATATCTAAAATCGTTCAATGGCGATTATAACTTTAACAAGCGATTGGGGAACCTCAGATTATTATCTGGCAGCGGTTAAAGGAACCATTTATTCCCAGTTACCCGGGGCCACGATTGTGGATATCTCGCATACTATCCGTCATTTCGATCTCGAAGGCGCAGCATTTACGATCAGAAACTGTTTTCAGAGCTTTCCGAAAGGAACCATTCATATAATTGGCGTGAATTCGGAAGAATCGATGGATATCCCGCATATTGCCGTTGAAGCAAAAGGGCATTATTTTATAGGTGCCGATACCGGCATTTTCTCGATGATATTAGGGAGCGAAGCAGATCAGATATTCCATCTTGACATACCAGCCGATACAGGGTATTTCACATTCAGCACACGCGATCGTTTTGTTAAAGCTGCGGTTCATATTGCCAAAGGATTGCCGATTGAGCAATTGGGTGACCCCTGCTCCCACTTAAATTCGAAGTTGTTGTTTCAACCCACCACCGATGGCCGGTCAATTAAAGGATTGGTGGTTTATATTGATGCTTATGAAAACCTCATCACCAATATTTCGGAGAAGGTTTTCCGTTTTGAACAGCGAGGTCGCGCCTTTGAAATTGCTTTCAGCATTTACAGGTTGAAAAAGATACAGACGAGCTATTTAGATGTACCTGTTCCCGATGTACTTGCCTTATTCGGGTCTCATGGATTTTTAGAACTCGCGATCAACCAGGGGAATGCGGCGTCATTATTGGGAATGGAACGCAACAGTCCGGTTCAGGTTAATTTCCTTTAAAATCATCCTCTGTTATTTTATTTTTCAAAGGTTAGACCACTCCGAGAAAACCTAATATTGCCACCAATTCACAAAAACACCAAATATCACCAAAGGTAAAACAATAATTACGAGGTTTTGGTGCATTTTGGAGACATGGTCAAGTCATAGCAAGCATGACGAGACTATCTTTTATCTTCTATCAATTTTCGGAATTAGTTCATCAATTCAACACAAGATTTTTCAACACGCCTTTTGACAGTAATATTTTTGTGCTAATCCGTAAAAAAACCAAACAACCACTGAAATGATGATTCCAACCAGACCTCCGGCAATTACATCGCCCGGATAATGGACACCGATATAAATCCGGCTATATGAAACAAGAAACGCATAAGTAAAAAGGATGATCCCAATCGATGATACTCTTCGGCGAAGCAACAAAAACAAGAAACCCGCCAAAGCAAAGCTGTTTGCTGCGTGTGACGAAATAAAGCCATAAGCACCGCCACAATTCCCTGTTGGCAAATGAATCAGGGCTTCCAAATCGGGTTCATGACAGGGTCGTGGACGTTCGAAAACATATTTAAATATTTTTACTGATACCTGGTCAGAAACTGTAATTAATAACGCAACGAACAAAAGTATCATGACCGATTGCCATTTGAAATATCTGATAATCAAGACCAACAAAAGGAGATAAAGTGGTATCCAGGTAAGTTTGCCACTTATCAGAATCATAACCGGATCGAGAAACGGCAGATGCAGGCTATTCAGAAATAAAAATAATTGGGTATCAAGCTGGTTCAGGTACGCCATCATTTTGTTTCCTCCGCATCCCCTTTCAGAAATTCCTTTTTCATATCGTAATAGGTAGTATTGTAAGGATCGCGCTTTATCAGTTCATCCAATGCATGCAGCGCCTTTTTGGTTTTGTTTTTGGCTTTCATTTCATTGAAAACTTCCAAAAAATATGCGTCACCCTTACACTTAAAGCCAGGGTATTTACCTTCGACAACCAGATATCCTCTGCCACCTGTTTCGACACCTTCGATGGTGAACAGTATCGGGATTTCGAAACGGGTATATTTCTCATCGCTGCAGGTATTCCATTTACCTTCGGTGGCGGCGAAAAATTTGCCCATTTGTTCGTTCAATCCATATCCAAGCGGGTTTTTCAGGCGGAAATCACTCATTTTGTTGTTACAATCAACGCGGAACGACATGATGGCTACTCCCAGAATACATGCTTTACGTGCCTCTGGTGTATAATCAACATTCGCGAAGAAAATCTTCTCAAATTCACCGCTTCCACCTTTAAACCGAAAATCGAGCTGGTGTTTGATATTCTTATTCCGGCTTTCAGAAAGCTGATCTTCCACTTTAACTTCCTGTGATGTGGCAACGAAGCCCATCAGCAATAAAATTATCGAAATACACCCTTTAGTCAATATTTTCATAGAGCACCCTATTATCAAATATTATTATACTATTCTGGTTTACTGTCAATTAACCAACACTTTCCAGAGCATATCTTTTAGTTCCTTTATACCTTCGCCGGTTATTGAGCTGATAAAAATAGAAGGAACTTTTGGTAATTGTTTTCTGATTTCGTTTTTCAGTTCATCATCGAGCATATCGCTTTTGCTGATCGCCAGTAATCTTTCTTTATCAAGTAATTCAGGATTATACGCTTCCAGTTCACCGATCAGAATTTCAAATTCTTTCTTGATTTCTTTACTATCTGCCGGTACCATGAATAAGAGAACCGAGTTACGCTCAATATGACGCAAAAATCTCAATCCCAATCCTTTGCCTTCCGATGCACCTTCAATAATTCCCGGAATATCGGCCATTACGAAAGATTTATTGTCGTAGTAACTTACCAGACCAAGATTGGGTGTAAGGGTTGTGAATGGATAATCAGCAATTTCAGGTTTGGCAGCAGAAACAACCGAAAGCAAGGTCGATTTCCCGGCATTCGGGAAACCTACCAAACCAACATCGGCCAGCAATTTCAGTTCGATGATGATCCATGCTTCTTCAAAATCTTCGCCTGGCTGTGCATAAGAAGGTGCCTGGTTTGTTGATGTTTTGAAATTTGAATTCCCTAATCCTCCTCGTCCTCCCTTTACTAAGATGATGGTTTGTCCGTCTTCGGTAATCTCAGCCAAACGCTCACCTGTTTCGGAATGGGTTGCCACAGTTCCAAGAGGAACATCAATAAAGACATCTTTGCCGTTAGCGCCCGAACTTTGTTGCTTGCCTCCCGACTCACCATGTTCGGCCATCAGATGCCGCGCATAGCGCAGGTGAAGCAGGGTCCACATCTGCGAATTTCCGCGTAGTATCACATGACCACCTCTTCCCCCATCACCACCATCGGGGCCACCTTTCGGCTCAAATTTTTCACGGCGGAAATGCCTCGAACCCGGGCCACCATTACCCGAGCGGCAGTATACTTTTACATAATCAACAAAATTCGATCCCGACATGATAAATGAAATTAACTAAAATGAAATATATGTATCAGCAGATTAAAATATAATTACACAGCTATTTAAACCGATTTTGCATCAATGTTTATTTGAATATTTTGCCTGACAAGCTCGCTCAGATTATCATAGGTCATCGATTTGGGATAAACAGGTTTCAAAAACTCGATTTTGATTTTCGTCAATGGCTTTGGAAACCAACTCCCTCTCGGCAAGGCTTCAAAGGCGCCCGAAATCGAAACAGGGACAACCGGCACATTCAGTTCGCGGCTCAGAATGGCAAAAGTCTTTTTGAATTGACCTAATCTGCCGTCATCCGATCGCGTGCCTTCAGGAAAAATGATCAGGTTTTTATTCTGTTTCAAAACCTCGGCCAATTTTTGAATTGACTCTTTTAGCTCACGGTTCAGATCCATGATTATGACATTGTTTCTGTTGGCAAGAAACTTCATCCATGGTCGTCTGATATGCTTCTCTTTCGCATAAAAATACGTTTTATTGATCAGTTTTGACTGTAAAAAAGAAGCGACAAGTAAACCGTCAAAATAACTTTGGTGATTCGGTGCTAAGATAAACGGGCCATCCGGAAGGTTCGATAAACCTTTCCCGTTGAACCGGAAATAGGTATGAAAAAATATTTTAGAAAAAAACACGGTCAGATTGCCTGTAAACCAGGTTCGTGGCAGTTGCAGATGAACTTTTTCGCGCAAAATATCTTTCCAGTTAAAAGCGCTGTCTTCTGTTTTTGTCTTATGGATAGTAACCCAGTCGGCAAGCTGTTGAATTGTGTTGAATTCGAGCATTTTAACAGGCTCAAGATTCACTCCGAAAGTTTGCTTCAGATATACCTGAAATCCAATTTTATCGAGCGAATCCATACCGAGGTCAAATTCGATGTGATGACGCGACAAGGCTTTTCTTCCTTTTTCGGAATGAATAAAAGCCGCAATAAGCTTAAAATCAGCCGTGACCTCATTTTCTGTTTCGCTTACTTTTTCGGTACTTGTATCAATCGCCAGGTCGGACAATTTGAATCGCTGTAGTTTCCCAAGCCGGGTACGGGGCAACTCATCTGAAGTTACAAAGAACCGCATAAGTTTTTTATAGGATGACACTGTTTTATTAAAAGGCTCGATCACTTCATGTTTGATCCTCTCCTCAACCAACGCCAAATTCGTATCGGTGAAACCAGCCGCATCGGGAATCACAATCAACTGCAACTGATCGTCTTTGTAAAAAACACCGCAGTCTTTTACCAATTCGTATTGTAACAATTTCTCCTCCAGCTCAACAGGATTTACGTTTTTACCGTTCGAGAGGATGATAATTTCTTTTTTCCGTCCCGTGATAAATAAATATCCGTCATTGTCGATTCTACCAAGATCGCCCGTGTGTAACCAGCCATCAACCAAAACCTCTGCTGTTTCTTCAGGACGGTTGTAATAGCCTTTCATGATATTGGGTCCAGAAGCGAGTATTTCGTCATCAACAATAATCATTTTCGTTTCGGGCATCACCTCGCCCGGCGATCCGATACGTACCCTGCCCGGCCTGGTAAAAGTGATCATGGGTGCGGCTTCGGTCATACCATAGCCTTCGAGTACCTCGAACCCAAGCGTCTGAAAATCGCTACCCACAACAGGATCGAGTGCCGCTCCTCCGGCAACCAATACCTCGACAGCGCCACCAAGTTTGCGATGAACAGCGCCAAAAACCAATTTCGAGAATTTCTTCGAATTCAATATTTTGGCAAGTGAAAACAATTTTTTGGCGAGGAAACTCGCATCAATTTTATCAATAATCCCTTTACGGATGGCAGCATACAGACGTGGGACACCGATAATGATTGTAATCTTGTTTTGTTGCAGCGTATCAATAATATCAGCTGAAGCCATCGAAGGACTAATGGCCACCATCGCTCCCAGATGAAAGGGAATAATCATGGTGCCAACCAAGGGCAAAATATGGTGCAACGGTAATAAAACCAAAACCTTTGATTCTGGATTATAGATGTTAATCCGGTTTGAAACAGCATTTACATTGGTTAAAATATTCAAATAGGATAACATCACCCCTTTTGGACTTCCTGTTGTACCTGAGGTGTAAATAATGACAGCCGTTTCATCGGATTGGCTCACCTCCAAAATATTAGAACCATTGGGTTTATATGATTGATTATCTGTGTTTTCATGATCATCAATTGAGAGTATCTTTGCATCGATTCCGGCAATAGCAATGGCTTCTTTAATCAGTGATTCACGATCGTTTGAACAAAAAATCACCTTCGGACTGCAATCATTCAGTATAAAAGCCACCTCGGACGCTGTGGCCATATAATCGATCGGAACGGGAATTCCTTTATTTTTCCAGATACTGTAAAAACTATACATCCATCCGGGACGATTCTCCGAAAAAACAACGACCCTATCCTCTTTTTCAATAGTGAAAAGCAGGGCATATCCTTCAATTTTACGTAACAAATCAGTGAATGATAGGTGCTGTTTTCCGTAAACAATCGCAGTTCTATTGCTCATATATCTCATCCTGTATGGCTTGAATTTTAATCTCAGACAGATTCTATGTCATTTCCATGATAATCAATAATGACAATCCCGGGTCAAATTTACGACGAATTGCGACACAAATTCAGTTTCAAAGTCAATATATACAGCTTAAACAGAATTGATTGCTAATTTAGCCTGATAAATAACTTAAAAAAAACAAGATGAAACGGATATCAATACTTCTTATCGTACTTTATGTGATACCAGGCTGTAATCGTATCACAAACCAAACAGAAAAACACCAATCCGAAGTAATTGAAACTGAAAAGGCATTTGCGGAAATGGCTAAAAAAAGTGGTATTCCCATGGCATTTCTTCATTTTGCTGATGAAAATGCTGTGCTTGAACGTAATAATGAACTCATCAAAGGTAAAACTGCCATAAAAACGTATTTCGACAAACAGGATTTTTCATCCATTGACCTTACTTGGACGCCTGATTTTGTGGAGGTTTCAGCTTCGGGTGATTTAGCTTATACGTATGGATCATTTGTTTTTACTAAAACTGATGAAAAGGGTAATGAGGTAAAAAAAACAGGGATATTTCATACGGTTTGGAAAAAGCAATTGGATGGTTCCTGGAGGTTTGTTTGGGACTGATATGCAACCGTACTTTTGTATATTGTTAATAACTAATCCTGATTATGCTTGTTAAAATGAAATATAGAAATAAATTTTTACTTTTTTTTCAAGTTTTTTCATGAAAAATAAGAATTCGAAATTTTTACAATAATCTAACTATCAACTATTTAATAATTTCGTCAACTTTTTTTTTGCCATTCAACTTAAAAATTATTTGAACAATTAAAACAAATAAAAAAAATTAAGTGCATCATTTGCAAATTGTTATTATCTTTGCGAAATATATTTTAACAAATTAACACAATGAACAAAGGTACCGTAAAATTCTTTAACAATTCCAAAGGTTTTGGATTCATTAAAGACGCAGAATCAACCAAAGAGTATTTCGTACACGCCAACGGCTTGATCGATCAAATCAAAGAAAACGATGTTGTGACTTTCGAGCTGCAGGATGGTCGCAAAGGACTTAATGCCGTAAATGTTAGAAAAGCTTAATAAATTTTGCTTGTTGACATCAGAAAGCCTTGAATACGTTCAAGGCTTTTTTTTTGTGCTTTTCATGCCTGAATATTTCGGCTGAACAATCGGTAATGTCAGGAAAAGAACATTCAACATGGCCATATTTTCGATGGGTTGAACAATACGATATGTGATACAATAAAACTAACTTTGCCTCCCGGATACAATACTATTTTTGTAAAATTAATCGAGAGATTCATCAGGATGGCCAACCGCTTAGCAAAACTGATTTACGCTAAACCAGTACTCACTGTTTTAATCCTGTTGTTACTATTGATGTATTTCCCCTTGTTTGGTCATTTGGGAAACCTAAGCATTCGAATTTGGGACGAAGCAAGGGTTACAATGAATGCGTACGAAATGTGGCGTTCAGGCGATTTATTGGTAACAAAATATTTAGGCAAACCCGATCTGTGGAATACCAAACCACCGCTGCTCATCTGGATACAATCGTTCTTTCTTAATTTCATCGATAACTTAGAACTTGCAGTGCGCCTTCCCTCAGCATTGGCAGGAAGTGCTACCATACTGTTGGTTTACTTTTTCGTCATCAAACAAACTAAGAGCGTTGTAACCGGACTCATCGCAGCCCTGGTATTGTTAAGTTCGAGAGGTTATATCAATATTCACGGTACCCGCACAGGCGATTACGATGCCTTACTCGTTTTTTTTACAACATTGAGTTGCCTGATGTTCTGGCTATTTATCGAAAACAAGAGACCAGTAAATTTATATATTTTCTTCATCAGCCTTGCATTGGGTGTATTAACGAAAAGTATTTCTGCATTACTTTTCCTCCCTGCATTGATGATGTATGTCATCTACCGAAAAAAAATAGCCGACCTTTTAAAAAACAATCATTTCTATTTTGGTTCGGTAATTTTTATCGGAATCACTATCGGTTTTTATCTACTGCGTGAATATGCTGCACCGGGTTATCTTAAAGCAGTGTCGGAGAATGAATTATTGGGTCGATATTTAAATGTAATTGAATTTCATAATGAACCATTCCGTTTTTATTACGATCAACTTCTGAAATACAGGTATAAAGATTACTTTCTTCTGATTCTGCCAGGTGCTTTAGCAGGTTTATTTCTCCTTAAAGATCAACGAATCAAAAAGCTTACAATATTTGTCATATTACTGATTGTTAGTTACTTCATGATCATATCAATGGGCAAAACAAAACTTTCATGGTACGATTTGCCAATGTATCCCTTCTTTGCAATAGTAGTCTCCTTTGTATTTAGCTATCTACTTCAAATTAGAAATCAATTACCGCTTAAAGGTATTTACCGCAAAATCGGCGGGATCATTATTTTGTTGTCGATTGTAGTGTTTCTAACTGATATGATGACAATTATTACCAAACAATCGTATAAACCCCAGGATGATTATTGGGAAAAAGCTGAATACACACTTCCCTATTACCTGAGAGATGCATTGCAGGGCAAACATGATCTGAAAAATATTAATGTGATCTATGATGGTTATAATGCGATGATATGGCCTTACATTTACAAGCTTCAGGACCAAGGGATAAATATCAGTTTAAAAGAATTGACACGATTAAACACTGACGACCAAGTGATTAGCTATCAACCTAAACTTATTGAATCGCTGAATAAGAAATTTGATGTTGAGATAATGAGAAAAGGAGACAAGATAATAACCTATAAACTTTTAAAACGAAAATGAATCAAATCATCATTTCAGTTGTAATACCCATTTTTAATGAAGAGGCAGGATTGCCCGAACTTTTAAAACGCTTAGAGGAATCGGTAATCAAAATCACTCCGGATTTTGAATTGATATTTGTAAATGATTGCAGTACAGATAATTCGTTGACCGTATTAAAAGATTTAGCCTCACGTCATCCATTCGTAAAATACCTGAGTTTTAGCCGGAACTTTGGACATCAGATAGCCGTAACTGCCGGGTTAGAGCATACACAGGGCAAAGCTGTTATTATCATCGATGGTGATCTGCAGGATCCACCTGAAATTATTGGTGAGATGTACAGGAAGTACAGCGAAGGTTACATGGTAGTATATGCGAAAAGGCGTTCCCGGTCAGGTGAATCATTTTTTAAGAAGTTGTCTGCCAAGCTTTTCTATCGTCTTTTGGTTAAACTTACCGGAGTGCAGATTCCGGTTGATACCGGTGATTTTCGATTGATAGACAGGGTGATTGTCGAACATTTAAAAGAAATGCCGGAACCAGCCAAATTCCTGCGTGGACAAATTGCCTGGTTAGGATATAAGCAAACTTTTATTGAATTTGACCGTGACGCACGAAAATATGGTACAACCGGTTATCCATTTCGTAAGATGCTTCGTTTTGCAATTGACGGAATCACCGCTTTTTCTGATGTTCCCTTAAAAATTGCTACTACTACCGGTTTTATCGTTTCAGGATTTTCACTTCTTGTTATCATCTACGCATTGATCAGCCATTTCATCCTTAACGAAACGATCACAGGCTGGACTTCATTAATCATTAGCACCATGTTTATTGGTGGTATTCAACTGATTGCCATCGGAATTATTGGTGAATATATAAGCCGGATCAACACTACAGTTCGAAAACGTCCGTTGTATATCATCGAAGAAAAGCAGCTTGAGTAAAATCAAATTCTGATTCGCTCAAAACTCATCCTCATTCGCCTTGTTTCTGGCTTTGGTGCTGTTGCGGTTCAATTTATCATACCGATCGCAATCGAAATCCAAAGATACATCTGAGAGTGGCCTGTCAAACTCGCCCTGGCTTATATGCAAAGAGCGGTCGGCATACACTTTCTGCATAAAAATCCCGAATATTGGTAATGCCATATTGGCACCTTGTCCCATGGTGATGGTTCTGAAATGCACGCTACGGTCTTCGGCGCCAACCCATACACCCGTTGTGAGATCGGGTGTGATGCCCATAAACCACCCATCGCTCTGATTTTGAGTGGTCCCGGTTTTACCGGCAATCGGATTGGTGAGACCATATTTAAACTGCAAGCGTCTTGCTGTTCCTTCTTCAACCACACCTTTCATCAATTCGATCATTTTATAGGCCGTAATTTCATCTAATGCCTCATTTTTTTCAGCCACAAATCGTTCGATGATATTCCCGTGTTTATCTTCAATTTTGGTGACAAAAATTGGTTTGATATAAACCCCTTTGTTGGCAAACGTATTCATAGCACCAACCATCTCATACAACGTAAGATCAGGGGTTCCGAGAGCGATGGCCGGAACAGCATCAATAGGTGATGTAACCCCCATTTTGCGGGCCATCTGAATCACCGATTCAGGTGAAAATCGTTTGATCAGGTAAGCAGAAATCCAGTTATTGGAGTTTGCCAGCGCCCATTTCAATGTAACCTCTTCACCCAAACGTTCATCTGACGAATTCTTGGGTTCCCAATAGGTTCCATCAAAAAGTTGTACGCTATAGCTAATATTCGGCACCTTGTAACAGGGCGTGTATTCGCCTTCCTGCATCGCCAGTGTATAAAGGAATGGCTTGAAAGTGGAGCCTACCTGCCGTCTCGATTGGGTTACATGATCATATTGAAAAAACCGGTAATCATTACCACCGACGTAGGTTCTTACAAATCCGGTTTTCGATTCGACTGACATCATGCTTGCCATCAGAAAAAACTTGTAATATCTTATCGAATCCATGGGCGTCATAATCGTATCAACATTCCCCCTCCACGAAAAAACCCGCATCCTGACAGGCATCCTGAATGCCTGCGCTATTTCGTCATTCGATGCACCGGCTTTTTTCATATAACGATACCTGTCGGACCGTTTCATAGCCTGTGTCATTATTTTATCAACCTCTGTTGCAATATCCTGATCAGGGAAAACAAAAGGTGCATAAGAATGATGCTTCCAATGGGCATAAAAATTCGGTTGCAAATCACCACCCAGATGTTCGCGTATGGCCTCTTCGGCATACCGCTGCATCTTCGAATTGATGGTGGTGTAAATCTTTAATCCGTCTTTGTAGATATCATACGGCTTACCATCTGCTTTAAAATGTGTCGCAGCCCATTTATGCAACTCGCCTCTCAAAAATTCACGAAAATAGGTTGCCTGCCCACTGTTGTGATCCATGATACCGTAGCTCGACATATCAATCGGCTTTTGGATTACCGATTCATAAACATCCTGTTTGATGAAACCATAGGTCATCATCTGTTGCAGCACAAGATTGCGTCTTTTTAATGCCCGTTCGGGATTTCGAACCGGACTGTACCATGTAGGCGCATTCACCACGCCAGCCATTAAAGCAGCCTCTTCCAATGACAAGGAATCAGGTGATTTATTAAAGAAAGTGAGGGCAGCAGATTTTATTCCGAACGAATGACTACCAAAAGGAACCGTATTCAGATACATGGCAATAATTTCCTGTTTGGAATAATTATGCTCGAGTTTGATGGCTGTCACCCATTCCTGAAATTTACGGATGATCAATTTTGTATTAGACAGATTCTGTCCGCGGGGGAACAGATTTTTGGCTAACTGCTGCGTAAGTGTACTTCCACCGCCTTTACTGTTTCCGGTTGTTACGCCCCAGGCTACCCTGAACAATGCCTTGAGATCGATTCCGGAATGTTCGGTAAACCGGATATCCTCAATGGCCAGCAACGCATTAACCAAATCGGGTGAAAGATCGCTGTAATGACTGTTCGAACGATTTTCGACGTAATATGCGCCAAGCAGCTCCTTATCAGCAGAATAGACTTCTGAAGCCAGGTTTGTTTGTGGATTCTCAAGATCGCTGAACGAAGGCATTTCGCCAAACCATTCATTAGCTATTCCATAAAAGAAAATGCCTGATCCGGCCAGAAAAACTAAAAATAACACCCAAAGCCAGATGATATACTTCACAAAATTCGACTTATTTTTCGAAGATGATTTCATGTGTTTTGTCGTTTGTGTCAGGTTTCTTGTTGCTGGTTACTTGCTGCTGATTACTTGCTGCTGGTATTAAAAAGCTCTTTCTATCCTGATACCGATATCCGAAATATCATTGAGTTCTTTAACACGCATTCCCTGTTCAAGTTCAAAAATATACTTTCCTTTTAACGGAAAACGTAAGGCTGAGTTCAATAGTATCTGGTTATCTTTTAATTCACCGAATCCTTTACCAAGCCATTTTCCTTCGGGTGTTGCCAACATACATTCAAGGGTATCGCGTGTAATATTTCCATTTGGGAGACGTGTATTCATGAAAACATACAAATTGCTGTAACGATAGGCAACTGTATGCCTGATATTGATATAGAATTTGTAGTTTTTGGTTGTATCTGTTACATTCACCTCAAATAAGGCATTATCATCTGCCTTCCATATCGAATCTTTAATAGCAAGGTTATTATCAAAAAGCGGAGCCTTACCACACGATATTACCATGAATGACAATAGAATGATAAAAATAAATACAGGTAGTTGATTGAATTTTAACGTCATACAATTGTTCTGCTTTTGATTTATTATCAATCGAAACGGTTTAAGTCGCCCTCCATATTGTTGTTGCCGCTGTTATATTCGGTCTGTTGTTCTTTCATAAAGGCAAAATCTTCCAACTTTTCCGGGATAACTCCTTTGGCATTTCCTTCTGAAATTTCTTTAACTTTTTCGATAGGTATGGCCATGAGGTTAGAGCGCTCATTGGAATATGCATACCACATCAACCCTTTGAATACATCACTTTTTTGAAAGAGCGCATCGCCTTTTTTGGTTTTAAGAACAGTACGCTCATCTGGAAAATGCTGAAATGCATCGGCATAAGCATGGTATTCATAGTTTAAACAGCACTTTAGTTTTCCACATTGACCAGCCAGTTTTTGTGGATTGGGCGACAACTGCTGCACACGGGTAACACCGGTGGTTACCGATTGAAATTCGGCCATCCACGACGAACAGCACAACTCTCGTCCACACGAACCGATACCTCCCAATTTGGCGGCTTCCTGACGCATACCTATCTGGCGCATTTCGACACGGATATGAAAACCTTCGGCAAGTTTCTTAATCAATTCCCGAAAATCGACCCGGTCTTCTGCTGTATAATAAAAAATGGCCTTTGTCTTATCTCCCTGAAACTCAACATCATTTAATTTCATATCGAGCTTTAGATCGTACGATATTTCACGTGTCCGGAATAAGGTACTATTTTCAAGTTCTACAGCACTCATCCATTTTTCGACATCGGCAACCCTTGCCTGACGGTAAATCTTTTTCAGTTCATCGGGTTTCAGATTCACTTTCTTGCGCTTCATCTGGAGGGCAACTATGTCACCAGCCAGAGCGACAATACCTATATCGTGTCCCGAAGCGGCCTCAACGGCAACAAAATCGCCTTCGTTGAGTGTGGCATCACCTGTGTAAGCATAAAAATCCTTGCGATCATTTTTGAACCTGACTTCGACCACCTGTGGTTCGTCATTTGGTTTCGGACTATTATATCCTTTGAGCCAGTTATTTTCGTCGAGTTTGCAACAGCGATGTTCAAAAACACTATCGTTTGTATCGTATGTATTGGGTGCGCGACAGCAGCCTCGTGCCTGAAAAGACACCAAACTTTTTTCTGCTTTGTCGTCGGTCATTATTTCTTAGTTTAATCAGCAAAGATAAAATAAAATAGTCAAATTGGTTCGCTTTATTCAAATTGCCGGGTTTGAGGGTATATGATGAGACAACACTCATTAAGCGACAATCAGGGGATCAAAAAAAGGATAAAATCTGCTTTGACACCTAACCAAAATATAAGCGACGTCAAACCAATGATTTTCCTGCCATTTTTTTAAAGTCAAATTCGTATAAGTCAATAAATAACCATGTTATAATTATTAAATATAGACTTGCAATAAACCAAGGTGTAAAGATCAAAGTTTGGTAATTATTGGTTTGAAAGTATCTGAGAACATCCTCTACATTCAAAAAATAAGCAAGACTTGCTAAAAATAATAAGATTGACCGGTTATAGAGTAATGAATATGCCGTCAAAAAGATAAACGCAGGATGTGAATAACGTTCATGCATTTGCGTGTTCAAAAAGAAAAACAACAATGGAATTAATGATGAAGAGATCAAAAGTTTTTTAAGAGAATACTCAATTGTTTGTTTTTTAACAAAGTAAAGAAAGGTAGATTTGATAAAATGGTAAAGTGCAAAAAAACTAGCGACAAAGAATAATAACAATCCCCAATTTTTAAACGAAAGTCCAACATACATAATTGAATCCTGAATTTTCATTAAATCGCCATCTAAAAATAAATACCATAAATTGTATGCGTTCATTGATACGAATGGATATTTCCCAACAGAACCAAAAACAACATTTAACAATTTTGATAAATCTCCAACCCAGATGAAAGGTAGTAATATCAATAGTTGAATAAGAAGGGTAACGATGAACGATAACAGGAATTTCAAATAAGAGCGTTTAATTAACGGAATAAGAATTACTATTATTATCGGGAAGAAGATTATACCTTGGATCTTCAGGTTTAAAGCCAACATAAAACAAATCATTGATAAGATCAATTTTTTGTAATATCCTGATATAATGGATGCAAAAACAAAAAATGTCATTATTCCATCTACTTGCCCCCAAATTAAACTATTGTATAAAAAAGCAATATTCAAAAAATAAAACAAAGAGAATAGAATTGACTTATATGTATTTTTAAATTTTTCTTCCAAAAGTTTAACCAATACTAAGGTTGAACTAAACTCGAATAACAAAGTCAATATTTTCAGATAGTGTATATTTGAGCTTATTCCATCCACGCTCCCTTGAATCTTTCCATAAATAAAGAGAATATAATGGTAGAGCGGCAAATAATCTGTATCTGACTTATAAATATTTTCCAATCCATTTTGAAAACTGTATCTGGCCCAACTAATCCAACAAGAAATATCCCAACCATGCCCTGTTTTCGGAGTAAGAAATATGAGGAGAATAATAATTGGCAGGTAAAGAGAAGTCGTTTTTCCAAAGTAAACAAGAAGTCTTTTCATTTCTTCATTTTGTAATTTTATCTTCTGATATCAACTAATTCTCTAATCAGAATTGCATAGTAACTTTTCAAGATGTTACCCTTATCTTTTAATCGAAATACAGTAACAATATCAGTAGGTTAAAGAATTAGGTATAATTGACAAGAAGTAAATATTGCGCAGAACACTATTTACCTAATAAAACACTAACTTCTTCTTTCAGTTTAGGCAAGTGATTGATCACAATACTCCAGATTAAATCATCAGAAATTTTATCGTAACCATGCGCAATGCGATTTCGGGTTCCAATTATCCTCTGCGCATTTTCAATTTTAAAGGTCTTATCCCTTTTCAAAATCCGGTTTATTGCTTCGCCAATAATCTCAATATTGCGTTCAATTGCTCGTTTTGTTTTGGTATCGCTGGTATAATCATTAAAAATCCTGGGTTTTCCTACAAAATAACTTTCTATCTCAATAATAGAATGTAAAACATCATACAACCAGGTTTTTATCTCACTATCCATAAACAAGTTCCTTCGAATTGTCAATCGATTGGCGCAAATAAGGATTTATTACTGCTTTGTCCTCAAGAAGATCGACTTCACGATTAAAAAGATTCTCTAAAGAATATTTCAAATCGAAATAATTATCCGCATAGTCGTATAAATCTACACCTTGAAAATCAACGATAAAATCCAAATCACTATTTTTCCGGAATCTGTTCGTTAAAACTGAACCAAACACAAATAACTTTCCAACCTTGTGCTTTATACACAGATTATAAATTTCGTCCTTATTGTTATCGATCAGTTTCATGATACAAATATACTATAAAACTTAAAAAATGAAGATGCCAGTCTTGGTATTACTTTTCCTTTCACCCTTTCATCTTCAGCAGTTTCACCATTTTCAGGCTCGTATCCATGAATAGTATCGAAGGATTTGCATTGCGCTCAATATGCAAAATACTGTCTTCCATCAATTTTACCATCTGAAGCACATTTCCACCATGTACAAAGGCAGCAAATTTGGCGTGGAAATCATACTCATCTCCCGGCAAACGCACCAATTGACCAATCTGGTTATTAAATAACAATCCATTGCGAAATAATTGCAGGCCATATTGTAAAAACGACTTTTGCTTTTCGCGGCCGATGGTGGCAATATTGGCCGAAAAATCGGCTAACTCAATCATGGCCACTTTAAAACAAAGGCGCATCCATTGCTGAAATGTTTGGTAATAGTATTTTACTTCGTCAGTATTTTCATAAAACGATAGTGCATCAATCCAGTTGCCTTGCGCCATCATCATGGCATCA
Organism: Bacteroidales bacterium; assembly: GCA_013141455.1. Lineage (GTDB taxonomy): Bacteria > Bacteroidota > Bacteroidia > Bacteroidales > F082 > CAJBPB01. The sequence continues at coordinate 22,959 of JABFQW010000017.1, read as the reverse complement.
CGGGCATCGGCCTCACGACATTGTAATTTTTCGGTCAACGCATGAAGCAGGTCATTGTCGGTGATTTTTGGAATTTTGACGAGATAGGCCCGCGAACGCACTGTTGGCAGAATTTGTTCCTGTTCTTCGGCAATCATGATAAAAATGGTTTTATCAGGTGGCTCTTCCAATAACTTTAAAAGTTTATTGGCTGCAGTCGGATTAATTTTTTCGATCATCCAGATGATGGTAATTTTATAATCTGCCTCATACGATTTATACTGGAGTTTACGGATGATCTCATTGGCATCACGTGCATAAATAGTACCCTGTTTGTTTTCAACACCCAGATAATCATACCATTGGTTCGCTGTCAGATAGGCTTGTTTTTCGATGACAAAATGCCGCCATTCCTCTAAAAACTGTATCGACTCAGGATCTTTTTTTACCTTTTTATTTGTAGTAGTCGGGAAAACGAAATGCAGATCAGGGTGCGAAAGTTTCGAATATTTGATGCACGATGGACAAACACCACAGCTGTCAGTTTCGTTGCGATTTTTACAGTTGATATATTGTGCATAGGCAAGTGCCAGCGCCAGTTTTCCACTGCCTTCGGGCCCCAAAAACAATTGGGCGTGACTTACACGATTTGTAGCGACCGTATGAATCAACCGTTGTTTTACGCTGTGCTGACCTATGACTTCCGAAAATAACATGAATGATTTTTTAAATTTGGAAGGTCAAAAATAGCCATTTTTTTGTCAGGACAAACCCGAAAGAAGCTGTTTAAAATTTATCTTTTGACTGTAATTTCACTTGCTGATGGCTGTATTTACCAACAATAATGGCAATTACAACGGCTACATAAAACTGCCCGCTTACGGCAATAGCCATCGAAAGGGTTTTTGTTAATGGTAATGCAGGTGTTATATCACCATAACCAACGGTTGTCAACGTGATAAAAGTGTAGTAGATGTAATCGCTAAAAAACGGGATACTTTCATTCATGTTTGTATAGGCACCCGGTATATTTTGAGCAATAAACATGACAATACTCAAATAAACAATCCCAATCAGAAAATAACCACTCATTACTTCAAGAATCGACTCCAGACCAACCTCTTTCTTATTGGCAATCTGCAAAATAAGCCGGTAAACAATGAAAGCGAGGAATAAATTGCTTGTAACACGGGTAATAATCAGTAAACCAGTCATATTCAACATCTGTGAAATCAATTCAGCCATCATGGTGATTGTTGCCAGAATCAAAAATTGCCTGCGTTTAATCTCAATGGAGAGTGCCGATAAATAGAAAATAATGGAGAGAAGAACAAGAGAAGAAATATAGGTGATCGCGTTTGGTAATAACGGAATAATAAAAACGTACGTAATACAAGACAGAAACAAAAAAACACGTTCTAACGGCTGGTGAACCAATTTCTCACTTATTTTTATCATAAATCTGACTTATTGCTATTTAGCAAAGATACGCCTAATTATGAGTGAAAGAATTTTTTGGAGAATACCATCCATTCACTGATCCCTTGCAATCAAACCAAATCAATGATCATTTATCTGACAATTTATCGCTCGGGATTATTTTCCTGAAATCATTTTCACGCAAAATGCGTGACGCATTTTGCGTGACGCATTTTGCGTTATAAACAAAATTTGACTTATCTTTGTCATGCATAAAAAGACAAACATGAAAGCAATAAATCCATTTCAGACTGTTGAATACATTTCGCCTGAATATTTCTGTGATCGGGATGCTGAATTGCAACAAATTATCAATTCGATTGATAATCAACGTAATCTAACAATTGTTTCGCAAAGAAGATTAGGTAAAACCGCCCTGATCAAACACAGTTTCCATCACCTGAAAAAAAGGAAAGATCTGTCGCTGCATTATTTCGACATTTATGCCACGCAAAATCTGGCTGAATTTATTAATGTACTTTCATCATCACTTATCGGGTATTTTGAATCAAAACCTGAGAAAGTATTGGGGCAACTCATCAAATTACTTGGCCAATTCAGGCCAAAACTCAGTTTCGATGAACTATCAGGCACACCTTCAGTTGAATTGTCGTTGCAGACAGTTGCCGAAACAGAACAAAGTCTGGCGGCAATTTTTGATTATCTATCGAAACAAAAACAAAGGGTAGTAATAGCGATTGATGAATTTCAGCAGATCACCAATTATCCCGAAAAGAATGTAGAAGCACTGCTACGTACACATATTCAGATGAATGACAATGTTACGATGATTTATTCAGGTAGTAACCGCCGAATGTTGGTATCGCTTTTTAACGATTATGCACGTCCGTTCTACCAAAGTACGGGATTCCTGTTTCTCGATAAGATTGATCCGGAAAAGTACAAAGCTTTTATATCGAAACACTTTAAAAAAGGTGGACGGAAAATTTCGGATGAGGCGTTAAATTTCATATTAGATTGGGCACAGGTGCATACGTACTATGTTCAGGAAATTTGCAACCGACTGTATGCAAATGGTTTATCAAACATAGACGTGACAGAGGCTAAAGGAGTGGTATTGTCAATTTTAGATGAAAGAACACCACTTTACCAGGTTTATAAAAACATACTGACGGTTTCGCAATATGCACTTTTGATGGCAATTGCGATGGAAACAAGCATCGAAAAACCAAATGCCTCCGCTTTTCTGACAAAATATAAGTTAGGTGCGGCGAGTTCAGTAATTCGCTCGCTGGAATCGCTGGAAACCAAGGATTTAATTTTGTTTGAAAATAAACAATATGCACTCACCGATGTTTTCCTGATGCGATGGTTACAACGACAATGGAAGGTATAAATGCTTAAAAAAAGCCCTTGTCTTTCGACAAGGGCTTTTATATTAAAATGTTTTGTGAGAGATCAGTTTCGCGCTCAGAAACTCCCGGTTCATTCGGGCGATGTTCGAGACTGAAATTTCTTTTGGGCATTCCGCCTCGCAGGCGTAGGTATTTGTACAATTACCAAAACCAAGTTCATCCATTTTTGCCACCATGCGTTGCACCCTTTCCTGTGCTTCGACACGGCCTTGTGGTAATAGTGCAAACTGCGATACCTTGGCCGAGACAAATAACATGGCGCTTGCATTTTTACAAGCTGCAACACACGCACCACAACCGATACAGGCTGCTGCATCCATGGCCAGTTCAGCATTCCTTCGTGGAATAGGAATTGAATTTGCATCAGGAATACCGCCGGTACGTACCGATACAAATCCTCCGGCCTGAATAATTTCGTCGAAGGAGGAACGGTCAACCATCAGATCTTTGATTACCGGGAACGGTTTGGCGCGCCATGGCTCAATGATGATTGTTTCGCCGTGTTTGAAATTGCGCATGTGCATCTGACAGGTTGTGATACCCCGATCGGGCCCATGTGGACGACCGTTGATATACAAACTACAGGCACCGCAGATACCTTCGCGGCAGTCGTGGTCGAAAGCAACCGGCTCTTCACCTTTTGCTACCAGACTTTCGTTAAGAATATCGAGCATTTCGAGGAAAGAGGCTTCTGCGGAAATATTTTGAACCTGATAATTGACGAATTGCCCTTTTGCTTTTGCAGAGGCTTGTCGCCATATTTTCAATGTAAGATCCATTTTTTTCTGATTTTATGTCGTTTACGGTCGTTTCTTATTTGTAGTTGCGTTGTTTCACTTCGATAAACTCAAATACAAGTGGTTCTTTATGCATTTCAGGTTCTACATTTTCTCCCTTATATTCCCAGGCTGAAACAAATGCAAAATCTTTGTCGTCGCGCAGCGCTTCACCTTCAGGTGTCTGATACTCTTCACGGAAATGTCCGCCACATGATTCGAGACGCGATAAAGCATCACGGGCCATCAACTCACCCATTTCAAGAAAGTCGGCTACACGCAGCGCTTTTTCTAATTCAGGATTTACCTGATCATTGGTTCCGGTAACCTTTACATTTTTCCAGAAATCGGTTCTAAGCTCCTGAATCAATGTGATCGCTTTGGTCAATCTTTCTGCAGTTCGACCCATGCCTACATTGTCCCACATGATGAGACCCAATTTGCGGTGATATGAATCAACCGTGTTCTTTCCGTTGATTTTGAGCAACTTATCGATAAGCGCCTTCGTGTCTTTTTCGGCCTGCAAAAATTCAGGCAGATCGGTTTTGATAGCCGGTATCTGAATCTGATTTGCCAGATAATTCTGTATTGTATAAGGAAGCACAAAATACCCATCCGATAAACCCTGCATCAAGGCCGATGCACCCAGGCGGTTTGCACCATGGTCGGAGAAGTTAGCTTCACCGGCAGCAAACAATCCGGGTATCGTTGTCTGTAGTTCATAGTTCACCCAGATTCCACCCATGGTATAATGCACCGCCGGATAAATCATCATCGGGTTTTCGTATGGATTTTCGTCCACAATCTTTTCATACATCTGGAAAAGGTTGCCATATCGTGATTCGATTACGTTTTTGCCAAGGCGTTTAATGGAATCAGCAAAATCGAGATAAACGGCCAGACCCGTTTTACCAACACCAAATCCTGCATCACAGCGTTCTTTGGCTGCACGCGAAGCTACGTCACGAGGAACTAAGTTTCCAAAAGCCGGATACCTGCGCTCGAGATAATAATCGCGGTCTTCTTCCTTGATTTCCTTTGCTTTTAAAGTGCCCTTTTGGATTTTTTTGGCATCTTCAAGTTTTTTTGGCACCCAGATTCGTCCGTCATTTCGCAAACTTTCGCTCATTAACGTGAGTTTCGACTGATAATCGCCGTGAACAGGGATGCAGGTTGGGTGTATCTGTGTAAAACAAGGATTTCCAAAGAAAGCGCCTTTTTTGTATGCTTTCCAGATAGCGCTGCCGTTAGACGACATAGCGTTTGTCGAGAGGAAGAAAACATTGGCATAACCGCCAGTTGCAAGTACTACGGCATGGGCTGAATGACGTTCAATTTCGCCGGTAATCAGATTCCTGACTATGATTCCGCGTGCGAGTCCATCAACGATAACAACATCCATCAAATCGCGACGGGTGTACATTTTCACTGTTTTCTTTCCAATTTCTTTACTCAGGGCACTATATGCTCCCAACAATAATTGCTGTCCGGTTTGTCCGCGGGCATAAAACGTGCGCGAAACCTGTGCGCCGCCAAAGGAACGGTTATCGAGTAATCCACCGTATTCGCGTGCAAAAGGAACGCCTTGCGCAACACATTGGTCGATGATGCTGTTGCTCACTTCGGCCAGACGAAACACATTGGCTTCACGGGCCCGGTAATCACCGCCTTTGATTGTATCATAGAACAAACGGAAGACGCTGTCGCCATCGTTTGGATAATTTTTTGCAGCATTGATACCGCCCTGAGCGGCAATACTATGCGCACGTCGCGGGCTGTCGTGTATGCCAAATACTTTTACATTGAACCCTAATTAGACAAAACTCGCGGCAGCGGCAGCACCGGCCAATCCGGTTCCAACAACGATAATATCAAGACGACGTTTGTTGGATGGATTCACTAAATTCTGATGGGCCTTGTAATTTGTCCATTTTTGATCGAGCAGGCCATTTGGTATTTTTGGATCTAACTTTGTCATAGTTGTAATTTCTTAGGTAAAGTAAATAACCAGTGGGATTGCAAGAAAACCGAGTGTAATCAAAATTGAAAACAATGTTCCGATGATTTTGATGACTGGTGTATATCGCCAATGATTGAATCCCAGCGATTGAAATGCTGATTGGATGCCATGCTCGAGATGAAAACCAAGTAATAACAGCGCTAACACGTAAAAAACTACGTACCATCCGATTTTAAAGGTTTCAAAAACAACCGCACCCATATTCTCATATGTACCTGATTTATATGTGATTTCTTCAACATGACCAAACTTTGCCACGATAAAAAAGTTAGCAAAATGAATGATCAGAAAGATGAAAACCACAACTCCGGTATGAATCATGAATTTCGAAAAATAGGATAGTTCGGAGTAGCCCTTTTTCATATACTTAACCGGCCTTGCCGACCAGTTCTGTATCTGAACGATGATCCCATAAATGATGTGAATGATAAATCCGATAAATAAAACCCATTGAAACACCTGGATGAGGGGATTTGTAGCCATAAAATGGGCCGCCATGTTAAAACTTTCGTAGGTTTTGTCGAACAGTATCAGAAGATTGATACCAAGATGCACCAACAGAAAGCTGATTAAAAACAAACCAGCCAACGACATGATGATCTTTTTAGTGATAGATGAATAAGCCAAAGAATTGCCCATATTACTGTGTTTTAGTGGAGGAACAACTGAACCATTTCGTTTGTTAAATTGTAAAAATTACATTTGCATTGTGAATTTAGCAAATGTAGGGAAGATTTTTTTTTGTTACACAAAAAACCCTGAACAATTTATTAATTTAGAAGGATTAAAGATATGAGGAACCTGATAATTACAAACGATTTGTTTATCGAAAACCGGTACCGGTTTTCTAAATTGATGGCTGCCAAACATTTGGTAATATTGGGTTCAGCCGAGAAAATGCCGCGCAATGGCGACCAGTTTTTCCCATATCGGCAGCAATCGGACTTTTTTTATCTGACAGGAATTCAGAACGAGAAGTCGAGCCTGCTCATGTTTCCTGATTGCCCCAACCCAGCATTTCGCGAAGTACTGTTTATCGAGGATTATGATGAACAAAAAGCGATTTGGGAAGGTCACCAGTTACATAATGAAGAGGCCATAGAAATTTCGGGCATAAAACAAATCATGCCGGCAAGTCAGTTTGAAATGGTGCTGAAGGAAACAATGAATTACGTTTCCGGTGTTTATCTCAATAATAATGAATATATTAAGTTCTCATCTGAAATCGCTGACAACCAATCGCTTCTGATTCGACTTATCAAACAGAAATATCCCTTACATACTTTTCAGCGGGCAGCACCCTTGCTTGAACAATTGCGCACCATCAAATCGAAACAGGAGATTGAACTAATACAAACTGCCTGTGATATCACCGGAAAAGCATTTGAAAGACTTTTAAAATTTCCAATTACCGGAAAACACGAATTTGAAATTCAGGCTGAGATTGAGCATGAGTTTACGATTAACCGGGCAAATGGTCACGGCTACTATCCCATCATCGCCGGTGGCGAAAATGCCTGTGTTTTACACTACACAGCCAACAACAAGGGACTTCAGGATGGTGATTTACTGCTTCTTGATTTTGGCGCTGAATACGCCAATTATTCGGCCGATTTAAGCCGTACAATCCCGGTCAACGGTAAATTTACGCCTCGTCAGAAACAATGCTATGAGGCCGTATTACGTGTTTTTAAAAAGGCAAAACTACTTTACAAACCCGGTATTACCATCGATCAGATAAACAAGGAAGTATGGAAATATATGGAATTGGAGATGATAAATCTGGGATTATTAACAGCCGAAAACATTGCAAAGCAAAATCCCGATAAACCACTTTATCGACAATATTTAATGCACGGCGTGGCACATCATATCGGTTTGGATGTGCATGATGTGGGTTCAAAATTTGAACCACTGAAAGCCGGAATGATACTCACCTGCGAACCCGGAATTTATATCCGTGAAGAGAAAATCGGAATCCGAATTGAAAATGATATCTTAATCACTGAAGCCGAACCCATTGATTTAATGGAACATATACCGGTGGAAGTGGATGAAATTGAAAAAATTATGCAGCATTGCTAATCAAATGAACCCATTGCGGGTGCAAACTTCGTAATCCAATAAAAGAAAATCGTAAACTTGCACTACAGCATTTTTGTGCAATGAAATTTATTAAACAAATAAACATTTAAACCTCAACGCATTATGTTCGAAAAAGAAGTATATACCGACCGCCGTAACCGTTTAAAAAATGAGATGAAAAGCGGATTGGCCCTGTTTATCGCCAACCCCGAAGCAGCAATGAATTATACCGCCAACACCTATCATTACCGTCAGGATAGTCATTTTTCGTATTTCTTCGGCCTGCCACACCCTGGTTTTGCCGGATTGATCGATTTCGAAAGCGGCGAAGAAATCCTTTTCGGAAATGATCTTGATATTGATGATATCATCTGGATGGGACCACAGCCTTCAGTTGCTGAACAGGCTGCTGAAGTCGGGATTCAGAAAACACTTCCTTACAGTAAACTGATCGAAACACTTCAACAGGCCGGCACCAAAGGCCGCGACATCCATTTCCTGCCTCCGTACCGTGGCGAAATGATGATCGAACTTAGTCAATTACTTGGCTACAAACCATCAGAGGTAAAAAGCAATGCCAGTCCCGAACTGATCAAAGCGGTTGTTAAACTCAAAGAGATTAAGAATGAGCTTGAGATTTCAGAAATTGAAAAGGCGGTTGATGTGGCCTGGCTGATGCACACAACCGCCATGAAAATGGCCAAACCCGGAATATCGGAACAGCAGATTGCCGGCACCATCGAAGGCATTGCCTTATCGTTTGGCGGATCGGTTTCTTTTCCTGTGATACTAAGCATGGATGGCCAGATTCTTCACAATCACAGTCACCACAATGTGTTGAAAACCGGTCGTATGTTGGTTGTTGATGCCGGTGCCGAATTGTCATCACTTTACGATAGCGATATAACCCGTACAATTCCCGTCGGAGGTAAATTCAATGAACGCCAAAAAGATATTTATGAAATTGTGCTGAAAGCCAATATGGACAGTATCGCTGCCACTGCTCCGGGCAAAGAATACCGCGATATGCATTTCCTTGCCGCAACGCGCATCACCGAAGGCCTGAAAAATCTTGGCCTGATGAAAGGAAATGTAGAGGATGCTGTTGCTGCCGGCGCACATACGTTGTTTTTGCCACATGGTCTGGGTCATATGCTTGGCATGGATGTGCATGATATGGAAGGACTTGGTGAAAATAATGTGGGGTATGATGAACACACGAAACGTGCTACGCAGTTTGGAACTGCTTATTTGCGATTGGGCAAAAAACTCAAACCAGGTTTTGTTCTGACCAACGAACCGGGAATCTATTTTATCCCGGCATTGATTGATAAATTCCGTGCAGAAGGTCAGTTTATGGATTTCATCAACTACGACAAGGTTGAAACATACAAAGATTTTGGTGGAATCCGTATCGAAGATGATATTCTGGTAACTGAAACCGGAAGCCGGATTCTTGGGAAAGCAATTCCGAAGTCGGTAGCTGATGTTGAAGAAATGGCATGTAGTTAGTTTGATCTGATTCGAGAATGTGACAATGTGATGATTTGACAATGTGACGATTTGAAAATGTGACAATTAATTGGACTAAAAATCACAATCATTTATGCTTATGAATGTAGTTTCTTTTCAAAATCATAAAATCTCTTACACCGTTGATGGTCAAGGTGAATGCATAGTGTTGTTGCATGGTTTCCCAATGGATCATCGGGTTTGGGCCGATTTCAAATCCAGTTTTACACCCAGGTTCAAAGTGATCAGCATCGATTTACCGGGCTTTGGTCAGTCGGAGATGATACATAAAAACCATTCTATGACGTTGATGGCGGAGGTGGTAAATGTTGTGCTCACCACCGAAAAAATAGAAAAATGCATGTTACTTGGACATTCCATGGGAGGTTACGTAAGTCTGGAGTTTGCTAGTCAATTTCCTGAAATGCTGAAAGGTTTGATTCTGCTTCATTCACAAGCTGCTGCCGATGATGAAAACGCCCGGACAAACCGTGATACCTCGATCGAGGCGGTGAAGGAAAACAAGACAGCTTATATTAATCCATTCATCAACGGACTTTTTAGTGATGGTTTTATAGCAAATCAGCCAGACAGCGTTAATTTCATCAAAGAAATCAGTCATTCACAAGAAGTTGAGGCAATTGTTGCAGCGCTGGCGGGTATGCGCGATCGAGCTGATCAAACTGATTTGCTAAAAAGGATTCAGGTTCCGGTTTTGTTTATTCTTGGCAAAGAGGATAAACGAATGCCTTATATCAAAATCATGTCACAAGCTGCTTTGCCGGCACATGCTGAATTACTGATTCTGGATAAAGTAGCTCATTTTGGTTTTATGGAAAATCCTCAGATTGTGGGTATGACAATCGGTCAGTTTATTGAGAAGTGTTTTCAGTAATCTGTTTATTCAACCAACCTGTCGAGCGTGGTCTGAATCAATTTATCCATAAACGGTTTGTAATCAGATGTAAATTTTTCGGTAACACGGTTGGCAATGATGGCGCAGATAGTAAGCGCCTGATGTCCCAACATACGGCTCAAACCATACAAGGCAGATGATTCCATCTCAAAATTACATATTCGTTGTCCTTCAAAGGAAAAAGATTCCATATTCTTATTCATCCTGCAATCAGACAATCCTAAGCAAAGAACACGACCCTGGGGTCCATAAAAACCAGGTGAAGTAGCTGTTATACCGTATTGAAATCCCTCACCTAATTTTGCGAGGAGCTCCTCAGATGCTTTTACAACATACGGGCCCGGAAGTAAAGGTGACCAGTTCATATGTTTTACGAAAGCCTCGGTCATTTCCTTTTCAATAACTTCTGTCGATTTCTCATAAAAATGCAGTAAGCCGTCCAAACCAAGCGCATACACTGCAACAACATAGCTGTCACCCACAGCGATATCGGGCTGCATGGCACCCGACGTTCCAAGCCGGATAAAATTCAAGCTTCGATGTTCAGGTTTTATCTCGTGGGTTTCTAAATTGATATTTGCAAGTGCATCCAATTCATTAATCACAATATCGATATTATCGGTCCCCATTCCTGTCGAAAGAACCGTAATTCTTTTGCCATGATAGGTTCCGGTATGCGTGTTAATTTCACGGTTTGATACCTTTAATTCAATATTATCGAAAAGTTTTGATATTGAATTTACCCTGTTTGGATCCCCTACAAGAATGATATCATCAGCAATCTGATCGGGAAACAGGTGTAAATGATAAACACTACCATCGGAATTAAGTACTAATTGAGAATCAGGAATATAAGTCATAAGTCAATTTCATTGGGCACAAAAATAAATCGAAGTCACAAAGGTATTAACAATCAGGATTCTAAAATCAAAGTATCATTTGTGAAGGACTTTTAGAAAAAATCAGCATACTTTTATCGTTTCTTAGAAAGTAATCAGGGTAAAACGAAAATAAAAGGTAAAAATGACCGGAAAACGAAAAGGTATTTGTGAGATTATTACAATTGGTGATGAATTACTGATTGGGCAGGTGGTGAATACCAATGCTTCATGGATGGGTGAACAGTTGAGTTTAAACGGACTGCAATTACAACGGGTCACAAGTATTGGCGACAACAACCAACAAATTATTGACTCGCTGAAGGAATCAGTGGAAAGGGCCGAATTTGTATTTATTACAGGTGGTTTGGGACCAACAGCAGACGACATCACCAAACCAGCCCTGTGTGAATTTTTCAATACAAAACTCGTTTACAATGAAGAAGCTTTTCAGCAGGTGAAAGCACTTTTTCAACGAAGAGGCATGAAAGTTTCAGGGCGAAACAAAGAACAAGCTATGTTGCCAGAAGCCTGTCAACCTGTTCAAAATGAGAACGGCACTGCACCTGGCATGTGGTTCGAAAAAGACAAAACAGTGGTTGTTTCGATGCCAGGTGTACCTTACGAGATGAAAGTGATGTTCGAAAATCAGGTAATCCCAAAAGTGCTGATGAGGGTCAGTCGGGGTCATATCCTTCATAAAACCATCATGACAAATGGTATCGGTGAATCGAATCTCGCCGATTTGATTAAAGACTGGGAACATGCGTTACCCAAAAATTTCAAACTGGCTTATCTTCCGCAACCCGGTATGGTGCGCTTACGACTTTCAGGAAATGGAAGAGATAATATCGAACTTGAACAAACCATGTCAACGTTGGTTGACAAGCTTATTCCTTTAATTTCGGAGTATGTTTTTGGGTTTGATAAGGATTCGCTGGAAGAAGTCGTTGGCAATTTATTGAAAGAATTCAATAAAACAATCGGAACAGCAGAAAGTTGTACCGGCGGCTACCTTGCACATCTGCTAACAAGCAAAGCAGGCAGTTCGGCTTATTTCAAAGGCTCAGTAATTGCTTATGCGAATGAAATAAAAATAAGTGAATTAAACGTAACCGAAACTGATATTAATCGTTTTGGCGCTGTCAGCAAAGAAGTTGTTGAAGCCATGGCTTCAGGGTTACGAAAAAAATTCGACGTTGATTATGCTCTGGCTACTTCAGGTATTGCCGGTCCGGATGGCGGAACGCCTGAAAAACCGGTAGGTACCGTGTGGATCGCCTTGGCAACTGACACAAAAGTGATTTCCGAAAAATTTCAGTTTGGCGAGCATCGTGGGCGCAATATTCATCGCTCAGCACTGGCTTCGCTGAATATGCTGAGGTTAGAACTTCTGAAACAGTGAGGGCCCTTATAAATCAAAAAAACCTGTCAACTTACATCGACAGGTCTATTAATATATTGTTATACAATTAAACAGATGCGCTTTGGGTAATAATATTCCGGTCAATTTTTTTAAACATACCCTGCAATACATTGCCTGGCCCAACTTCAACAACAACCTTCACACCACTGGCAATCATATTGCTCATGATGTGAGTCCAGCGAACCGGAGAGGTTAACTGGGCGATGAGGTTCTTTTTTATGATCTCAGGATCGGTAACCGATTGTCCGGTAACATTTTGATAGATCGGACAAATTCCTCTTGCAAATTTTGTCGAAGCAATAGCTTCAGCAAGTTCCAGACGGGCTGGTTCCATCAGGGGTGAATGGAAGGCACCACCTACTTTTAACGGAAGTGCGCGTTTTGCTCCGGCAGCAAGCATTTTCTCACAAGCCAATGCCACACCTTCAACTGAACCGGAAATAACAATCTGGTCGGGGCCATTATAATTCGCCGGAACAACAATTTCATTTTTGATTGAAGCGCAAACCATTTCTACGGTCGAATCGGGTAGGCCAAGGATGGCAGCCATCGTGCTTGGTTGCATCTCACAGGCTTTTTGCATGGCCTGTGCACGTTTCGAAACCAAACGTAATCCATCCTCGAACGACATACTTTTATTGGCAACCAAAGCTGAAAACTCGCCCAATGAATGTCCTGCCACAAGATCAGGCACAAACGCATCACCCATGGCGATGGCTAAACACACCGAATGCAGGAAAACTGCAGGCTGGGTCACATTTGTTTGTTTCAGGTCTTCTTCTGTTCCATCGAACATCAGATCTGTAATTTTAAATTTGAGCAGGGTGTTTGCTTTCAAAAAATATTCTTTGGCTCTGGGCGATTTATCAAACAGATCTTTACCCATTCCAACAAACTGCGAACCCTGTCCGGGAAAAACATAAGCTTTCATAAATTTGGCTTTTCGATTTTTAGCTATCTATCAGGCGATTATCAAATTTCATTATTTACGATCACCGAAAAAGCGAAGCAAAAATAAGAATAAATTGATGAAATCAAGATATAATGTCAATGCACCCATCAAGGTAACTTTTCGCATGGTATCACCATGTTCTATCGCTGCAGAACCAATTCGTTTGAGTTTTTGCACATCATACGCAGTTAAACCTGTGAAAACCAAAACGCCCACGAAACTGATAATATAATCGAGCATGCTGCTCTTCATGAAAAAATTGACAAGCGAGGCAACAACAATCCCGATGACTCCCATCATCATGATGGAACCAAACTTACTCAGGTCGGTTTTGGTTGTGAATCCCAACACCGCCATCAAACCAAACATGGCTGATGTAATCATGAATGTTTTGGCAATCGATGAACCGGTGTATGCCAGAAAAATAAAACTCAGACTTAGACCCATCAATACCGAATAGGCAATAAACACGAGCGTCATTGTATTGGCGCTCATTTTAGCAAAACCTGCCGACATCCACAACACAAGACCCAACGGTGATAACATGACTATCCAGCCCATGATCGACATACCACCGGTTTCAGGATTTATCATTATATTGAGAAATGATGCGTTACCGGCAGCCGTGTATGCGATTAATGCGGTGAGCGCCATGGCGACAAACATCCACGTGAAAACATTTGTCATGAAAGTGCGCACCAACGATTGCGATTGAAAATCGGTCGTTTGCGAAAATGGATTTTGAATACTGTTCATATAAATCTACGTTTTAATTATTACTATTTAATATTATTCACTAAGCCAATTTTGAACTGATCAGACTGATAAATTCAGCACGTGTTTCAGCACGGCTGAATGCACCCGTAAAGTCGCTGGTTGTAGTAACAGCGCTTTGTTTCTGAACGCCACGCATCGACATACACATATGGCGCGCTTCGATAACAACTGCAACACCCAGCGGGTTCAGGGCTCCCTGTATCGCATCCTTTATTTGTGTCGTCAATCGTTCCTGCACCTGAAGCCTGCGCGAATAGGCTTCTACCACCCTTGCAATCTTGCTTAATCCGGTGATATAGCCATTCGGTATATACCCGATATGGGCTTTCCCGATAAACGGAATCATATGGTGTTCGCACAACGAAAAAATCTCAATGTCTTTCACGATCACCATCTCGCGATAATCTTCCTTAAAACGAGCCGAAAGCAGTATCTCACGCGGGTCGTGATCATAACCCTGGGTTAAAAACTGGATGGATTTGGCAACACGACGCGGTGTATCCAGAAGACCTTCACGCTCAGGATTTTCACCAATCAATGACAAAATAGCACGATAATGTACTTCCAGTTCCTTCAATTTTTCGGGAGCATATTTCTCAATCTTCTCGTAACCCAACAAATCTTTCAAGTTTTTTTGCATAAACAGGTGTTTTATTACTATACCTTTCCTACAAAATTTTTACCTAACATATCAACAATGGTGCCAGCCCAACAAAATGGCCGTTTTCATCCAAAATATTCTACATAATTATTTTCCGATTCATACAGTTTCACAGCATGTAATTCGGCTCCCAACGCACGAATCTCCAAGTTTAACTGCTCCCATATACGCATAGCCAGCATCTCGGTAGAAGCAAAATTGTCTTTCATAAAATCAACTTCAATATTGATGTTTTTGTGATCAAGTTTCTCAATTACCTTATCTTTAATCAGTTTACTCAAGTGTTTGAGATTTAATAAAAATCCGGTCTCAGCATCTATATCTCCCTTTATGGTAACAAACAATTCGTAATTGTGTCCGTGCCAGTTTGGATTAGAGCATTTACCGAAAACCTCTAAATTCTGTTCCTCGGTATAATCGTCTCTGAAAAGCCTGTGTGCCGCGTTGAACCGCTCGCGCCGGGTGATATAAATCATACAATTCCGATATTGAAGGTTACAAAGATAGGTTGAAACTACTGCCAGGTACTTTCAAAAAAAATTAAATGATTGATTAAGAAACTGACAATATTTAACAAATAATTAATGTTTTTGTTTCGAAACTGAAAGCACTTCAAAGGCCGTAAAGACAACGTAATACACAAAAAAAGTAAGTATAAAAGCAACAGCACCACTTCGGTTAAACCACACATAAATCAGAATAACAGCAAGATAGAGTAATAGTTTTGTAAAAGTGGCAATCATAAAATAATTGGCAAATGAACTCAGTTTTTTTTGTTGCGCCTTGTTAAACAACCAATACAGTACCGTGTTCGAAACGATAAAAAACACAAGCAACCAGGGCCATACCGGCGTGCTCCATGCAGGCGATGCTATACTCAACACAACATTTCCTGCTGCCAGAACGATACCAATACCAACCAATGTAATGACAAATTTTTTCATGAAAATAAACTCAGGGTTTTTTAATAAAATCTTTTACAGCATAATAAATTGCCAAAACAACTGAAACTACAGATAAAACGGCTGTGAAAACCGGAAATTTAAGGTCGAGCCACTGATCAAGATACTTACCGCCTAAAACACCTGCCAGAATGATGAACAGCATTTGAAAGGCAAGTGATGAATACTTTGCATAGGATCGCAACGAGCCTCCGTTTTTTTTATTCTTCTCTGGCGGTTTCATTTGGCTTGCCCGTCGTATCAATCATCTCACATTTACCCCTGAATTTTGCGCCAACTTCGATGGTGAGCCTTCCTGTTTCCAGATCACCTTCAATCACTGCCGTTGATTTCATTGCTGTCAGTTCATCTACCTGCATGTCAGCTTTTACATGACCCGAAATGTCAGCATTCTGGCATTTCATGCTGCCGGCCACAATCCCTGACGGACCTATGACAAGCCGGCCACCAACTTTTATTGAGCCTGTTAATTGTCCGTCGATCCTGAAATCGCCCGAAGATTCGATATCACCCTTGATTGTTGTCCCCTGACCGATGATATTACGGGCAGGAAATTCATGTACAACCTTTGTAAAACTTTTTAAATTCATAATCACTCAGTTTTTTGACGATTCATTTCCAAAAACCTATTGTATTGTTCCGTATCCTTGTTTCGGTAAAAAACAGGATAATTTGTTAATGAGATGGGATACACTTTCACATCATTCCGGTTGATCGATCCAAACACATAATCTGACGACAGTATGGCATTGTAATAATCATCGGCACTTTCCAGATTATCAAAATTCCCGATGGTTATCAACGAGCGGTCATTATCTAATACCAAGCTTTTAATAGTCAGCTTATTGAGACTGTAACTTCGCTCATTGAAATCAGAAATCCTCACTTTTAACGGATCGGTCCGTACCGATTTACCTGAGGTGATGATCATTACCAAATGCGCCGATTCAGTTTCAAAGGTAAATGGAAATTCTTCTTCTTTCGGCTTCGAAATATCACCAACCGGCTCGGGGATATCCATTTTTAAATCGTATTCCTTATTTACATTGCGTAAAATATCGAGTGCTTTGGCAGTAACCGGGCTTTTCGGGAATTTTTTCGTAAGATTATCAAGTCCGGTAGCCAATGAATCAATAGTTTGCAGGCGGCCTGCCGCAATGGCGCGCAAAAACTCGAAGCGTGGCATAAGCATCGTATCGTTTGCATAGAGTTTTCGAGCACGATCGGCATTCAGCATCACCCGGTAAAATTCCTCTGCATGATAAGCTTCCAGCGTTTGTCCATAAAATTCAGTGGACTCATTTTGCTGAGCAGCTTTTTTTATAAAATATTCAGGATCAATTAATACCATGGCATAATCGGAATCGGGGTAGTTTCCGATGATCTCCGATTTGTATAAACCGGCTTTCTCCGGGTTGTTTTCTTCAGTATAAATTTTGTAAAGCGCATACATGGCCTGTAACCGGTACTTATTTTCCGGGAACCGTTCGTTTAGCGATAAATAAGCTTCCTTCGACCGGGGATAATCGCCAAGTTGTTCTTTATAGATATATCCAAGATTATTCAGCGATTCCATGATCGATTCGAGTGAAGCCTGCTGTTTTTCATCGGTAAGTGGAATATCCTGTAAATAATATGCCGGATCGCGTGGTGTTAATGCCACTGATGCCGAATCGGTACCTGTGGTTTCGTTTTTAGTATTTGCCAAAAAACCTTCATTTTCACTTGCCGAGATACTTTGTTTGTCGCTAACCCGCCAATTATCTTCGAGTTTACGCCTGCCCCATTTCTTTGCAAACTCGGTGAATCCAAAACCCAGGGTATTTGGATTATAGAAGTACCAATCCGTTGAAGGCATTGAACCGGGTTGTCGGGTGTTTCCGGCATCATTCATCGGAAGGTTGTTATTTCGAAGGTCATTAGCTGCCTCTTCGGCTTGTTTGCGTTCAGACTCGATATAACCGGCAACCATTTTACCGATAATTTTATTTCTTTCGGTTGAGTCAAGATTCGCAAGACGGAGTAAACTGTCCTGTAACTGAACCGTAGTTAAATTAATAACTAACCCGCTCAACACTTCCGATTTGTTTTTGATGCTGTCGTAACCCGGGTAATCTTTTGGTAGCGCCCTCACCGCGGTGTCGTAATAAGCCTGCGAAACAACATATTCGTTGTTTTCGAATAAGATGGCAGCCAATTTCAATGCTGATGTTGTTTGTTGGTTTTTATCCTGCACCGTAGAGGCAACAGATTTTTTAAGGAAGTCAATGGCTAAGGGTTCATCTCCATCTTTCAATGCTATCTCGGCCAGGGCAAAATAGATCTTGTCTTTATAATCCTTGTTTTTTTCGTCGCGTAACATCTTATTCAGCACTTTAACGATTTGCTTGCTATCGCCCAATGAAGCATCGTAAGCCGTTGCAAGGTTAATTCGTGCTTCAAAAGCCATCTCATAGGGCGGGTTGCGTTTGATTACCTGTTTATATAGCTCAAGCGCCCGTGGCAGGTCGTTCTGTTTTTTGTAAATCTGTGCCAACACAAACATAGCCCGGGTTTTCAGGAATCGGTCATTATTGTCTAACAAACCCTGTTTCAGGTATGAAATGGCCTTGTCATATTTTTCAGTCTTAATTAAAAAATCGGCATAGGCAAAAGGAAGGTTACGGCGAACTTCGGCGGGCATATCCATTTCCTTCGATTTCGCGAGTAACAGCTGAAAAATCGGTTCTGCTTTCTCAACCTGTTTCAACTGAACATAGGTCATAGCAAGCCACATCTGTGCCGTGAATGATATTTCACTGTCGCTGTATTGCTTGTTAACAAAATCGAAGGTGCGGCGGGCACTGGTATAATCCTGTTTATAAAAATGTGCTTTAGCCATGAGCAGATAACTATCCTTAATCCACTTTACGCGTTCTTTCCCACCAAAAAACATGGAGTGACGTTGAACAGTGATTGAGGCTTTTTGAATGGCCCGGTCGTTATGCGTGTTTTGTTTCTGTGCATCACTTTTCCTACCTAAATTATTCACAAGCAGAACTTTAGAATAATCATCCACCACGATCTTGCGCAGCTCGGTAACACCTGTTTTCAGGCTCTCGTTTCCATTCCAATACACATTATAATGACTCGTAACATTGTGATAGGCACGGCGTGTCCTAGTGTTCTTTTTAACAGAACAAGCGGTTATCATCATTGTTGAAAAAACAACCGTAAATAGTAATAAGTATGCGTTTCCCGGCTTTGTCAAGTTTATTCAGTTTTGGTACAATAACTCAAAATCATAGCTGATATTTTATAAGTAGGGGTTTTGTTCACAATTTTCATCAATATGCAAAAGTAATAAATCAATCCGATTTGTTATCTCCTGCCTGACGGTTCAACAGTAAAAAGGCAATCAAACTGTTGTTCATTGATTCAGGATCACGATTTTCGTACGATCACCGGTACCACATTGATTTTCATAATTTTGGTTAAACACATCGTGGCTAATCAACAAATCGTTATAGCCGCAAGATAGTTTTTTATACTTTTGCCGTTCAATTTATTATAAGTATGCCAAGGCAACTGAACGAAAAATGGTACCACAAACTACGCCTCAAGTATAGGTTAGTCATTTTTGATGACGCAACCTATGAAGAGAAATTCAGTTTCAAACTAAGTGCGTACAATGTTTTCATTTTTCTGACCAGCCTCAGTGTTCTTTTGATATTTATCACGGCCTATATCATTGCTTTCACGTCGTTGCGCGAATATATTCCCGGTTACAGCAATGTTGGATTGAGCAAAAGGGTTTACAAAATGCAGCGTACAGCCGACTCACTCGAGAATGTGTTGCGCCAGAACGATATTTATTTTAACAACCTGAAACGGATCATCGATAATACCGGTAATTTTTCTGACGGGGAAAACCATTCAGCTTCAACAAACGCAAACACAAGACTGAGTGATACCATTAAATTGAAGAAATCGCCTGAAGATAGCATGTTACGTCTCGAGTTTGAATCAGCTGAGCGGTATAACCTTCAGATTGAACCCTCACTCACGCCTGAAAGCCGCAAGAAAGCAATGGCTGTAACTGGTTTTTTTTTACCGGTCAAGGGTTTAATTACCAACGATTTTGATGCATTAAAAAGGCATTACGGCATCGATATTGTAGCCAACAGCAACGAAGCCATCAAATCGACACTATCGGGGACAGTTGTGTATGCCGACTGGACTTTGGAAAAAGGCTACGTGATTGGTGTGCAACACGCCGGAAACTTTTTTTCATTGTATAAGCACAATTCAGCCTTATTGAAAAAAGAAGGCGATCTGGTGAAAGCCGGCGAACCCATCGCCATCATCGGGCAGAGCGGTGAACTCTCGACCGGTCCGCACCTGCATTTCGAATTATGGTTCAATGGAACACCTATCAATCCGAAGGATTATATTTCGTTTTAACTTTTCAAGGAGGATTTTAAGGGTGGGAAGTCCGAAGTCCGAAGACCGAAGACCGAAGACAACCCAGCAACCAGTGACCAGTAATCGGTGACCAGTAACCAGAATACGCTCCTTCACTTATTCTACTTTTCGGTCAGATGGATGATGTCTGTTATTGGTTTTTGCAATCACTATTGTCCGGTAAAATTAAAAGTTTATCCGCTATGCGGAAAAGTGAATTTTGTTTTGTATTGATCTACAATACTTTATCCGCTACGCGGAAAATTCTCCGTAGGAGATTCAGTATTGTAGTTTAATCATGCCACAATCTTGGTATACCTCGTAGAGGTTTAACCATATAAGCGTTTCCGCCTGATGGACATTTTTTAACCGGACACTAATGTTTTGCAAAATATGTACAAAGACATTATTTTTATTTTGTTTTGCATATAGAACAATTTAATAGTATATTTGTAACGTATATTGAACATAATACATGGATAAGAGCATACTAAAGAAAATCATTCTCGAAAACCAGCAACGTATTCCCGGACTGAAAATCATAAAAAGGGCTTACAATATCGAATTGCAGGCCAACTATATTATCACTGGTCAACGCAGGGCTGGCAAAACCTATTTTATTTTCCACCTTATACAGGAAATGCTTCATCAGGGAAGTTCCATCGAAACAGTGCTGTATATCAATTTTGAAGACGAAAGACTTATCGGACTCGATGTTTCGGGTCTCGATACCATTTTGGAAAGTTATCAGGAACTGTTCTCCCATCGTCCTGTGCTGTTTTTTGATGAATTACAAAATATCGTTGGCTGGCAAAAATTTGCACGCCGCATTGCTGACGCCGGTTACAAAATATGTATTACAGGCAGCAACTCCGAAATGCTGAGCAGTGAAATGGCTTCCACCCTGGGCGGAAGGTTTATGGTCATGGAAATTGAAACCTTGTCATTTACTGAATTTCTTCTTTTTCAAGGTGTTACAACTGATGACACTATTGAGTTTTCACCTGCAAGATTTGAAGTGATCCGCTTGTTTGGCCAGTATTTTTCAGAAGGTGGTTTTCCAGAGCTTTCTAAGTTCAGCGATAAGAAGGAATACCTCAGTAATCTGTTTCAGAAAGTATTCCTTGGTGATATAATTTCCCGGTATCAGGTAAGGAATTCGTTTGCATTGCGCCTGCTGATCAAAAAACTGGCCGAAAGTACGATGGATGAAGTTTCGTTTAACCGGATTCGGAATATCATACAATCTACAGGTTCAAAAATAGGGACCGCCACCGTGATCGAATACGTAAAATACCTCGAAGATTCGTTTCTGATCAGCCCGGTTTCCAACTTTAATGCCAAAATCAGCAGCCGCGAAGCAAAAAAAAAATACTATTTCCGTGACAACGGATTGCTGTCATTATTTTTGGTCGATCCTGAATCATTTCAGTTGGAAACATTGGTTTACAATTGTTTACGCAATATTTATGGTACGAATGTGTACTATCTGCGAAATGGCTACGAAGTGGATTTTTATATTCCCGGCGAAGCTTTGATTCAGGCCGCCTTCAAATTGGAAGAACCCCAAACCCGTAAACGTGAAACCTCAGCCTTAATTAATGCTTACAACAAACTGCCGGTAAAAAGCCTGATCATTGTCACTTACCAAACTGAAGAAGTTATTGTTGAAAATGGAATTGAGATTCAGGTAATACCGGCTTGGAAGTGGTTGCTGCGAATGATTTGAAATTTTGATATTGTGCTATTAATTAGCTGATAATGATATAAATAACAATCGGTTGCGTGTTCAAAAGTATTTTCTGGAAAATTTCTGAGTAGAATCAAAAATCTGTAAGGTTATGCAAACAGATCAATTTATCTATTCAGCAATTTCTTCTATTTAACAAGATTTGACAAATCAAGCAGATATAGATGATGAAATAATCCGTAATCTTGCAACCTGAAATAATAGTACTATCATTGATCACAAGCCGTTCCGAAATTTGTAAATTATTGTCTTCGTGTGATTTACTTAATTTAGCCACGAATTAGCCTAATAAAACCGATGGAAATTGCAATTAAAATACTTCAACTCCTTTTAAGTTTATCCATTCTTGTGATTGTACATGAGTTCGGTCATTTTATTGCTGCAAAAGCATTTAAAACCAAGGTGGAGAAATTTTACCTCTTTTTCAATCCCTGGTTTTCGCTGTATAAATTCAATTTCAAGGGAACCGAATACGGTATTGGCTGGTTACCCTTGGGCGGATATGTCAAAATTGCCGGTATGATCGACGAATCGATGGACACCGAGGCCATGAAACAACCGGCTCAGGACTGGGAGTTTCGTTCAAAACCAGCATGGCAACGACTGATCATCATGCTCGGCGGTGTGATCATGAATGTTGTGCTTGCTTTCGCAATTTACATCGGCATGCTTACCAGTTACGGTGAAAACTACCTGTCTACTTCAGAGGTGAACCGTTACGGCATTTCGGTCGATTCATTAGCCGTTGAGTTCGGATTAAAGAATGGCGATCGCATTCTTTCGGTTGATGGTAAATATATTGAAGATTTCAGTAAAATACCATTGGCAATGATTCTCGATGATGCCAAAACCATTCAGGTTGTGCGCGGAGGTCAGAAACAGAATGTTACACTTCCTGAAGGCGCCATTAGTAAGCTTGTAAAAGAAAAAACACCTTATTTTATTTCGATACGGATACCTTTTATCG
>JABFQW010000058.1 GCA_013141455.1 Bacteroidales bacterium | reverse complement strand
TTTTATTAAATTTCTTTTTCGGGTTCGAAAGAAAGTAACAAAGACCGTAGTTTGAATAAGAAAAACGAAAAAAATCAGGAGTCTTTTTTAATCAGATTTGCAAATGTACATAACTATTCGATACAAGCAAGAAGTTTATCCAAATTTCTGATAATAATTTATTTAATTGCTTGTAATTTAGCATTTATCCATGTTTTTTCTTGTAATTCAATCCGTTTCGATGGACAAAACGCTGTTTTACTACCATGGTTTTTATATTTTTGCAAAAAAAAATACTGCAATGATTCAACGATTACAATCTGTTTACCTTTTATTGGCCTTCCTATCAGGCTTGATTATGTATTTCTTTCCAATTGCCTGGTATTATGGAGAGCTGAACACCCTCGAATTTTTTGTGTGTCGTATCACCGATCATGTGCCTTCGAATTCAGCACTTTTCGGATCGAAATTTTTACTTCCATTATCATTACTTAACCTAATCTGTACTTTATTTTCGTTGATACTTATCTTTTTGTATAAGAATCTGAACCGCCAATATAAACTTGTTCGATTGAATATATTATTGGTAATCATTTATATAGGTGTAATCTTTTTCTTTTATTCCGATAAAATCGGAAATACTGTATCAGCTCCGGCACAATTTGGCTTTGGGGCATTTTTACCGCTGATCACCCTGGTATTTCTGATCTTAGCGATGCGCGGGATAAATTCCGATATTAAACTACTTCGATCGGTTGATCGTTTACGTTAACATTTAACGATCAATTTCGAGTATTTCGAGATCGGTAAAATTTCTACCATTAATAGCGAAGCGTATTAAGGTGATTTTTGTGTGTAAACCCGAATTGCCTGCTGCCCCCGGATTGATAAACAATAGTTTTCTTTTTTGATCGAACATCACCTTTAATATATGTGAATGACCGCAAACGAATAGATCGGGTTGTATTACTCCGAGTTTATTTGCAATGCCATTGGCATACTTTCCGGGATATCCTCCAATGTGTGTGAGGTAAATTTTGGCTTCTTCCCTGATAAAAATTGCTTCCGAAGGAAATTCGGATCGTACAACATGGCCATCGATATTTCCATATACCGCAACAAGCGGGCGAAACTCTTTCAGGGCATCAGTAACACGAATATCACCAATATCGCCGGCGTGCCATATTTCATCACAGTTTTTAAAAAAATCGAAAAGCCGTGGATTGATTGATCCATGGGTGTCTGAAATCAGTCCAATCCTGAGCATTGTTTACAGTTTATTTCAAAATATAACTTAAACCCAGACTAAACATCTCTTTAAACTGTGTACGTGGCCCAGTTTTTCCATCTTTATCGGTGATATTAATATCATCGTCATAAATCAATTGGGCCATGATACTTGCATTCAACCAACTATTTATCTTCATGGTAAATTGGTTTTGCCAGTCAACATCCACATTCTGAGGGTTTTTCAGATAGTCGCTAAACAATTCAAACTTCGATTGAAAATTTACATTTTTTGCGATATCCATATTTATTTTGGCCAATAGTTTTCCCCCGAATTCAAACCTGAAATTTTGACCATCTTCAATTTTCACACCATTTGAATCGAATTTTGCCGGCCTAACGCCATAGGCTCCTTTATCAGCCAATGCCTGGTCAATAACAAAAGTGCCACGCGCTGTAAACGGCGCGATATTGACAGAAAATATTTTATTTGGCGACCATTCAGCACCAATTCCAAGTGTAACATAAGCAGGCGAAAATAATTTCGAGATCGGAGTGGTTGAGTCAACTTTATAATCGAAACCATCATTTGTCTGTGTTTTGAACGAAAAGGCAAGACTTGAGAATAACTTGTCAGTAATTTTCAATCCATACAGTGAATTCAATTCAAGCCTGTCATCCGTTTTCATAGGTTTCTCGTCGCCAAAAATGCTGTATCCAAGTAAAAAATCAAAACTGTTATCCCACTTGGCATTCTCTTTCGCATAGTTGGCTTTGTATTGAAGATAACCCTGCGTATTTAACGAACTCGTTCCACCGGCGGCCCAATTTGAAAGGTAGCCCTGGGCAAAGTTAAATCCGACTCTTCCATCAGTTTTCCAGTATTTAACGGTGTCCGTTTGTGCAGTTACAATAGTCGTGGTGAAGACAATGATTATTAAAATAATTATATTCTTTTTCATATTATTAGGTTAAATATTTTTGATATCTTATTATAATCCAGTATTTTGCTGGTTTTGTATTTTGTCCTGATTATTTTCGTTTAGCCTGAATGTTACTTCAAAAAATGCTTTTGTGCGAACTGTTTGGTCGTTTACGATACCGGGAATCCATCTGATACTTTGCAAAATCCGGATAGTCTCATTGTTGCATCCTCCACCAACACTGTTTATGATATAAATGTTCGATGCAATACCATCATTTTCAATAATCATTCCAAGTTTAACTGTACCCTGAATTCCCAGACTATGTGCGGCTTCAGGATATTTAAGTTCTTTTCGGATGATTTCTGTTAGCGAAAGTGCTTTGCCGTCCAATAAAGGAACAGGCGCTTTTTCTAAATCATGGATGTTGAATATCCGTCCGGTTGTATCCTGCATCAACGAAGTTGGTAAATTAATGACTCCGGGCCTTTTTTTAAGTAACCGCTGGTATCTTTTCACATTGTAAATAACAGTATATGACTGGGTTGAAATAACCGGCTTTCCATTTTGCAAGGCTGGCTGCCAAAGGATTTTCTGCAAAATATGCAAAGCTTCATTGTTTGCTTCCCTGCTGATTCCTTTAATCAATTTATAAGCAGAGGTGTTTCCGGATGCATCAACCATAAACTCGAAAACCACGTCTCCTTCATTGTGCGACTCCAGATCATGTTGAGGATAGGTGATCGTTTGGTCAATGAAATCTTTTAAAAGTTGGGTGGAAGTGACCGTCTTTGCCGGAATAAATGGCTGATTGACAGCTATTTCGCTGAACAATAAAAAAATACTTATGATAAAACCAGCTCGTTTCAATTCGGTTTTTTGTTGCTAAATTATATAATTGGCTGATAAAAGAAAAGGAAAGTTTTCAAAAAGAAATAATTCACATCCATAATTAATCCATCCTGCAATTTACAGGGATATTACACTAATTTTGCGCATTAATACAGGACTATGAACCAATCACAAGGGAATACCGATTTCATTTTTGGAACCCATCCTATCATTGAGGCGATGCGTAATGGTAAGGAGATGGAAAAAATTTTAATCGTTCAGGGTACACGATCGCCGCAAATCGCCGAGATCGTGGGTATGGCAAAAGAATTGCAATACCCTGTTCAGTTTGTACCCATTGAAAAGCTGAACCGGATTACCCGAAAAAACCATCAGGGAATATTGGCATTTGTTTCACCAATCAGCTATCAACTGATCGAACAGCTAATCCCAATGATTTATGACGAAGGCCGGACCCCTTTCATATTGTTGCTTGATCGCATTACTGATGTGCGGAATTTTGGCGCAATTTGCCGTTCAGCAGAGGCTGCCGGGGTTGATGCTGTTGTAGTACCAAGCCGTGGATCGGCTTTGGTTAATGCCGATGCCATGAAAACATCGGCTGGTGCACTTTCGAAAATTAACCTTTGCAGGGTCGATAATTTAAAAATTACCATTGATTTCTTAAAAGAAAGTGGACTTAAAATAGCCGCCGTATCCGAAAAAACAGAACTGAATGCCTGGGACAACGATTTATCAGGTCCGATAGCATTATTGATGGGTTCGGAAGAAGACGGTATATCGGAGGCTTATTTGAAAAAAGCAGATGTGCATGTAAAATTTCCGATGGTTGGCACAGTGGAATCGCTAAATGTTTCGGTGGCCGCCGGTATAGCCTGTTTCGAAATTTTAAGACAACGATTTGGTCAGAAATAAAAAAAAGTCCTGAAATTTTATTATCAGGACTTTCAATCTCATAAAAAGCTTATTATCTTCTTGCTTCTTTAATCCTGGCTTTCTTACCGCGAAGTTCTCTGAGGTAAAATATTCTGGCTCTGCGAACAGCACCGATTTTATTAACTTCAATTTCTTCGATGAAAGGTGAGGAAACCGGGAAAATTCTTTCAACTCCAATGTTGTTCGAAATTTTTCTTACTGTGAAAGTGGCGCTTGGACCTGATCCAACGCGTTGCAAAACAACACCCTGAAATTTCTGGAGTCGTTCTTTGTTTCCTTCAATGATTTTATAGGTTAAAGTAATGGTGTCGCCGGCTTTGAATTTAGGAAATTCCTTCACTGCAACCTGATCTTGTACGTACTGGATAAAGGCGTTCTTGCTCATTTCTATGGTATATATTTTGTAAGTGCAAACTCAAAAATGAGTGCAAATATACAAATATTTCTGAATCAACAAATCATTCCCGAATTTTTTTGCCCTGATCCATCATTCCGGGGCGTCTTTCTTTGGTGCGCAACAGTGCCTGATCTAATTTCCAATCGTTTATTTTTCGTTCATCACCCGATATAAGTATTTCAGGAACTGCCCATCCATTGTAGACCCGTGGCCGTGTATAAACCGGCGGTGATACCAATCCCGACTGAAATGAATCGGATAGGGCAGAGGTTTCATCGTTTAAAACGCCAGGTATTAAGCGGATAATACTATCGGTCAACACGGCTGCTCCGAGTTCACCGCCCGATAAAACATAATCGCCAACCGAGATTTCCTTTGTAATCAAATGTTCACGGATTCGTTCGTCAATTCCTTTATAATGACCACACAAAATGATCAGGTTCTGATGTAATGAAAGTTGGTTACATAGCGGCTGTGTGAGCATCACTCCATCCGGACTCATATAGATGACTTCATCGTACGATCTTTCTGATTTTAACTTACTTATGCAGCGATCGATTGGTTCAATCATCATCACCATTCCGGCACCACCTGAAAAAGCGTAATCATCTACTTTTTTGTTTTTATCGCTGCTGAAATCACGTAAATTATGCAATTTAAGTTGTACAATTCCTTTATTTACGGCCCGTTTAATAATCGATTCGGTAAAAGGCCCTTCAAACATTTCAGGAAATATGGTAATAATATCTATCCGCATCAATCGATCCATTCCGTTTTTATATTCATGAATTCATGGACGCCAAAGGTAGTAAGTTCCCGGCCAAACCCCGAATTTTTTATACCACCAAACGGTAAACGTGGATCTGATTTTACCATACTATTTATAAATACACAACCTGATTCTATTTTAACCGATACCCGTTTAGCTTTTTCAATATCGGTAGTCCAGATACTGGCGCCCAGGCCAAATCGTGTATTGTTTGCAATTTTGATGGCTTCTTCGTCGGTGCTGAAGGGGATTACAACACCTACCGGCCCAAATGTTTCTTCACAAAATACCGGCATATTCTCCTGAATTTCTGTTAAGATTGTTGGAAGGTAAATTCCCGGATGAACCTCAGACCGTTTACCGCCGATAACAATTTTTGCACCCATTTCGACTGATTTATTCACCTTTGTTTCAATTTCATCAACAAATTCAGGTCGCGCCAATGGTCCGATATTTGTTTCGGGTTCCATGGGATCACCGGTTTTTAATTTGCTGATTTCCAATATCATTTCCTCAATAAATTGATTGTAAACGGACGAATGAACGATAAATCTTTTTGCAGCGATACAAACCTGACCGGCATTGAGCATGCGCGATTTTAAAGCAGCAACGCAACATTTTTTTAAATCTGCATCTCCAAAAACGATCAATGGATCGATGCCACCCAATTCGAGAACGACTTTCTTGAGATGTTTTCCGGCCATGCCTGCAACTTCTTTCCCGGCCCTTTCACTTCCGGTTATTGTCACCCCTTTGACATAAGGATGCGAAATTATCTCTTCGGTACGCGATGCAGGAAGTATAACAGATTTAAAGACCTGATAGCCGGGCATTGCCTGTTCGAATAATTGTTCAATTGCCATGGCACAACCTGTAACATTCTGTGCATGTTTCAAAATAACTGTGTTTCCGGCCGAAATACCGGGGACAGCAAAACGAAATACCTGCCAGAATGGGAAATTCCAGGGCATGATGGCGAAAATTACACCCAAAGGTTCGAAGCGAACTGTGGATTGTGAAGCATCAGTTTTGATCGTTATTGGTTCGATACCCAATGCAACCGGATCACTGTAATGACGACAGAGCCATGCACATTTTTCGATCTCGGCCATTGACTCGGCGATTGGTTTCCCCATCTCTGAAGTGATCAATGTTGCTAATTGTTCTTTATTTTCGGTAAGTAATACAGCAAGCCGGCTGTTTATCAAACACCTGTCGTTCAATTTCTTTTCGCGCCATTCGAGAAACCCAAAATGTAATACTTCAATTGTCTCTTTAATTTCCTGTATGGAAAATTCATTGTAGGTGGCAATTTGTTTGGTTGTAAATGGATTGATGCTTTTCATGGTAATATGTTATAAATCAATTGTTTTATTATGTAAATCGGTCTATGAACGATTCAAAGTAGGTTAATTTATTACTGTACTTCTATTGTGAATTTCAACCAAGAGGTAAATTTTTCAAACTATGGTTGCATAATTACCAATTTCGTAATACGGTTAACAGCTCCCTTAATTTCTAAAATGTAAACTCCTTTCCGAAAATCGGAAACATCCAACTGCGTTTTTTCATTCGAAATCATTTCTGAGAATATCATTTTACCGTTGATTTCGGTTATTGTCAATAGCGACGGGTAATTATCTGTTTCAATGGTAATTACTTCTGTTGCAGGGTTTGGATAAATTTCAAAATGAGTCTCGTTTACTGTCACAGGCACCGATACTGCTTCATCTTTCAAGATGTCAACGATAAGCCCTTCAACAACGGTAAGGTTATAAGGCATTTGTTCGGGAAGCAAATACCAACCGTTATTAGAGCCTCCCCAACCGAAATTGACATGAAAGAAATTATCAGTGTTGTAGCCATCAACCACCACATTATGCCCGGTACTCCAGGCCTCGTCAACAATAGCAAGATGGGCCGGTAGTGAGTCTTGCATATTGTCTGCAAGACGCGTGTAAAGACTTGTATCACCTTCGGAAAGCAATTCAATTGTATTACACCCAAATCGTTCGTAGGCGTCAAATGCCTGAATTACGCCGAAAGTACCCGAACCTTCTGAGGTATAAACCTGCGTGGCGGCTACTCCGCAGGCGAAAGTTATTGCTGCTTTGTCCTGATTTGAGAGAGGATTATTTTGTTGAAAATGCGCGTTAATGGTATCGAGAAACTCATTAAGTTTATGATAAGCCGGAAAACCGTGCTGATAAAAATCATCATCAATCCAGAAAGTTCGCCCGGCATAATTATGATAATAATCATCACTGTCATCGAAATGCGTATTGTTTGTTGTGCGATGATAATTCAATATTTGCGCCATGGCGGTGGCCGGACAACCGGCATAACTTCTGGAACCGGTAACGGGGTCGATGGGACACATCTGGTTAAACGGTGGATTTTGTGTCCAGTTGGTTTCGAGCCAGCCACCGGTAGTGGTCGTCCCTTCGGGTGGCCATTGCTGAAACAAACGCATAGTCTTATAAGTACTGTCACCTAACGATTCCCATTGCAGCCTCCGCTTGTCAAGTGTTTCAGAAGATAACAGATGAATACCCGCCAAACGTTTGGCGATATCATTTTTCATAATAGCTATAAATTTCCCTTCTGTATCCAGATTATCCTGAAACGAATAGGCAATCACCGGTGGTAAATTATCGTCGGCTGTCACAATGATATAACCCGCCGGGTTTAACTGAACTGCATAAAAATAAACCAGCATACTATCGCCAATTGCAGTAATGATTTTCAAGGTAACTTCTTTTCCTTTTCCGGCAATGTCAATCTGGGATTTTGCTACTCTTTGGGCAGTTTCGATATCGACAGTTGATGCAAACAGTATCGACGGTATCATCAGCAAAACAAGATTGATCGTTGCTGAAAAATTTCGTTGGTTCATAACTATTTGGGTTTAAAATTGTTATCCTGAAGGTAGCTAAATTTATATGGTCTGCTTTTCACAAAAGCCTATGATTATTGCTATTAATCATCCATCTGATGAAGGTTTGATTGTTTCAAAATTACGAAATAAATTAGTTGAAATGAACGAGAGAATCTGATGAAGATTTCACTCGTTTTCATCGATAATTGGTATTTGCTTTTCGGTTGGTTTCAATTCATACACATACCAGAAAAAAGTTCGTTCTATCCAATGGTTAAAATTGAAATGACTGACCCATTGCGGGAAGGTGGAGTAGATAAGCACCGGTTTGTATTTATCCGGGAACTGTTGGCCTGGTTTATTCGTTACCACAAGGCTTACTGTATCTGTGGATGGAATGATATTTTGTACTGAATCCACTTTTTGAAATTCCAGATTACTTCTTTTGTAAAAATAAATATCAACTTTCGCACGGTGATAAGGATTGTCTCCTGTATAATATAGTTTCGCCGGGGAGCTATAGTTGTCATAAATAGTTTTATAAAGTGAAATACGATCATCGGCAGGCCTGAAGATTAAGACCACAAGCATTGTCAAGTTAAGGAACCAGAACAGATTGATGATGATTTTCGCCAATCTATGTTGCAACAACGCATATCCTTTTTTCTTTACTATCAGATCGGCCGTTTTGATAATCATGACCGGAAGAAAACCGATAACAGGGAAAATGAACCGCAACTCTTTATGCGCGGTCAGAAAATGGGCGGCCAGAAATGGTACCATTGCCCAGGTCAGGATGTCTTTCGGATAATAGTAAAAATACAGGAAAACGGCCAGAATACAGACAATGCTGAGAGGAGGGAAGGCGTTAACAAACGCATCCGTAATATAATACCACCAAGG
>JABFQW010000052.1 GCA_013141455.1 Bacteroidales bacterium | reverse complement strand
TTAATTCCGAAATTTGTGTTTGCATAAGTCATTGAGTGTTAGTGAATATTACCTACTCAAAAATAATACTCTTTGGCTTATGCTACTTTTGTTAAAGAAAGGATACAAACATAGGGACTAATTATTAGGCATAGTATTTCAATAGTTCGTTATTTCCATGTCCATGTTTACAAATTTTGAAGCTCCAAATAGATCAGGGAAAAGTGATGAGTAATTAATATTCATGCGATTAAGTGACTTTAAAATCATTTCTCGTTCATCATCAGGAAGTAACATTTTATACATCTTTACCTTTTTTTCGTCTTTTCCAAAGTTATTTCTTACCCAAGATTCAATATCCATACCTGCAGGACTTCGTGTAAATAATCCACCTTGGTTAACCAACCTTGCATTTTCATCTGAAAGAGGTTCGAAAAAATCAATTATTGATGGGGGAGAACTACTTGTATGAGCTTTGATAATTTCTTTTGATTTCGATTCAATAGACCCTCGTGAAATACCAGTTATTAATCTCCTATTTGTCGAACTTTTTTCAGACGATGCAAATGCAAAAAAAGCAGATACGAAGGGTGATTTTGTCCAATCAAGTAATGGCGTTAATAAGCCATTGTGCTGACCTAAAGCCCACCAATCATTATCATTCTCTAAACCAGGCGGGTTGCTACCTCTTCTACCTCTAGCTGCATACTTAAATCTTTTAAGGTGTGCATCAATTAGTTTTATATCACCAATTTTCCCTTTTAATCGAAGTGACCGGTCTAATGTTGACTCGATAATCCAAGAAGAGTCCCCTTGTCCCCTCCATATGTATTGCCTGTAATCAAGAATAGAGTTTATCTTATCAATGAATTCACTCCATTTATCAAATTCATACGACTGAACGCCGAAATCAAATTTCTTTTTCATTTTATTTTCATATTATGCCTAACGGTTTGAATATGGTGCGTGCCGCATCTTGTTCAATGAGTTTTCTATGGTTTCTATATCATCAAGTTTACAGTTCATTTTTAATGTAACACTAATTGCGGCATGCAATATATTTATTGTTGTGTGTAGTGGTTTTTATAATAATTATAATCTCTCCAATATATTGCTTCATAAAACATTTCCTCCATATAAAAACTTTCTGTCAGTTCAATATGATATGTATTACTTTGTCGGGAATTAACATTTAACCAAATAGAAGGTTCTACATCACTAAATGGAACAAGAATTAAAGGGATTTCATTACTTTTTCTCATTGCAAAATTAAGTTTTCTATGTAATACTTCTAAGTTTTCATCTGAAAGTTCTATTGCATCAGTCGAATCAATTATTTTGTTCAAAGAGTCTTCTGTTATGCCCAGAGTATTTATTAATGCTGTTGTAAATGCTTTTTCTGGATAATCTATTTGTGACTTATAGTATGATACCAAGGAGTCTAATTGTACTCCACCATAAATAGAATGTTTTGGATTTAGATTGTCATAATAATAACGAAATACATATATTTTTTTTGAAAAATATGTATGTGGTTCATTATATATCATTAGGATTCTTGTTTGGTCTACATTTCTAGATTCTCTATTAAAAGCGTCATTTATATTTGAATGGATTATAAGCTGAAACGCTAATTGAAGTCTTTTTAGCTCATTATCAAATGTTTCCTTATTTACTAATGCGTAAATGGACTTCTGTACTAAGAATTTATCTTCAAAAAATGATTCAGAGTCAGAAAATGTGATTATACTATTGTTTGAATTTATTTTCTCTGTCTGAAAATAAGTGTATTCATCAAAAATTTCTTTAGGGTAATAATTTGTAAATATATAATATAGATTATTCTGCTCGATTTTATTGAAATAATCAGTTATTAAGAATTTTTGACCAATTATTGCTGTAAATAATGTTACGTATGTTGTAAATAACCATAGAGTGAGAATCAGTATAGAATTTCTTTTGTAATTTTTTTCTGAGTATGTTAGGTTTAGAATGAAATCAATAAGGTTAAAACGCCCTAATGAAAATATGAACAGTATTATACTAAGTAAACTAACTATTATAATAGGGATTAATAATAAGCTTAATGAGTTTATATGACCAAAAGATAAGTTAGTAAAACCTTCAAATAGTAGAATATACTTACCAATTAAGCCAGAGAGGATAAAATAGTAAATAAAATATTTTAGAGCAAGTCTTTTTGGGTAATTAATGCCAATATGTAATATCTTATAACCAACTGATGAACTAAATAAGAAAATGGGAAGGAAATAAGTTATTATAAAAACCAGCAATAAAAAGTACTTATGCTCCAACTCAATACTAAAATAATTAAGTACTGGAAAGATAATAAGGATAGATGCGGTAAAAAAAACCAGATTAATTAATCCCGCTGTTAGTCTTTTTATTAGCAACATGGTTTCTAATCTGTAAGTGATATACTAATATAAATGTTAAAATAATTATTATAAATATTTCAAAAAAATACTCAGCTAGTATTGCTTTATAGCCGGAAAAGGTTTTGTTATATTCTATCTTTGCTGCTCCGCCATCATAATCAACTGTCAATGCTTCATCCCAATCATAAGGATTAAATTCACCCCATAAGAAAATTTTCAAATTGCCATTCGGAGGTAGATTAACGGCATCTTTTAAGTATACTATTCCGCTAGCTTTTTGGAATAAAATATTTTTAAGTAGCTTGTCCTTCTCATTTTCTAGTAAATAAGAAGAACTAACAGCCCAAGAGGTTAATTTACGCACACTTGTATATCTGATATTTATTGACTTAATTGATCTGTCCGTATTGTTGATGATTTCAATAACTCGTTGTTGCTTTGTTTGAACTAAGTAATCATATACTTGTAATGCTTTCGATTTTAAAGATTTATTATCTGTTGAATCTTGTATATGTTCATAAATATCAACATAAGTCTTGTTTATTGATGATGGATAGTTTATATTTTCTTTCTCAATACGTACAAGTAATTCTGGAGGAGAAAACAGAATTTTATAAATAGAAATAAAACCTCCTATGATAAAAACGATCATTACTATTAGTAGATAGTAGGGTTCTAGTTTTTTGTTAATTTCATTAATCTTTTCTCGCATTGGTTAATAAATTTATTGTTTAAATAATATTTATATGATAATTCGTTTCTTCCCATTACACACAACGAATGGCTATACGTGACAGTAGTGGTTATTTCGTGTTTATATTGACATGTGGCAAATCAGCAAAACAAGCCTTAAAACAAACAAAATCAGCGCCTTTTCTGTGTTCATCCAAATAATATCCGATTGTATTCATGATCATTGTGTTGGCCTTTATTGTTTGTATTGTTGTTACAGTCCACCAAATGTAAATCAGTTATTTCAGAAAACAAAATCAAAACAAAATATTTTTTCAGATGCTATTCTGATGGTATTTCCAAATCCATCATTCCACAAAAAAAGGTGCAGATCATCGTTCTGCACCTTTTTTTATTTCATCGTTGACCGTAACTTTAAACTGGTACGGGTATTGGTTCGTCGGTTTTTGCATGCTGGCGAAGCGTGATGATGCTTTGGTCGAAAAACATGGCAATTTTGTCGGGCTGGCCGCGGTAGGTATCGGCAATCCTCAGTAAATTGTGAAAAGCACGGTCTTTCACAATATCGAGGTTGTCGTCCCAGGCTGATCGAGTGCCTTCGGTACCGCCCTTTTTCCGTAGCTGTGAATCACGTGCAGCTACATATTTGCTTTGAAGCGCTATCATTACCTCGGCAGGTTCGGTACCCAGTTTATCACTGTGCTTTTCGCAGGCAGTGATGATGGTGGCAAAATGATTGTCGATAGTGCTTTTGGTTGTTTTGCCGTAGGCAGATTTGCCATTCGGGAAAAACTCGTGGTATTCAACCGATTTTTTGGGGAATACAATAAGTACTTTGGGTTCGAGCCAGTTCATGATGTCCTTAAACTCCTGAATGATGTTATCGACATTCATGGTTTCGGAGCCTTGTTGGGCGAGGATTACCGAAGTATCGGTTTTGCTTTTCGACAAGGCGGTAAGCGCAATGGCAAATTCGGTTTCTTCCTTACTGAATGGAGCACCATTGGCGACGGCTTGTTTCAATTTGCTGCTGTGATCCACAAAAAATTCAAGGTTTTTGTCTCTCCCGACGACAATACTATCAAACGGAGAAACTAAATAGCTTTCAAGATTTTTCATTGATAAGGGATTTGGTTATTAATTGTTTTAACTGTATTGTAAAATTACAACGTCAATATAGTTAAATCAAGTTTTTTTGTAAATATTTTCTAAAATTTTTTGAGTTACCCTGTTTGTAATGAACATATAAGCCTTGTGGCAAACGTTGGTAAGGACAAAGAAGTTTCTTTACCAGCTTCTGCATGAAAGTATCAATAAACCATTTTACTTTATGCTACTTGAAAATGCAGGAACCGACAAAACATTTTACTTTATACTACTTGAAAACTCAAGTACCGATAAAACATTTTACTTTATGCTACTTGAAAATGCAAGTACCAATAAACCATTTTACTTTATACTACTTGAAAATGCAAGTACCCATAAAACATTTTACTTTATGCTACTTGAAAACACAAGTACCTACAAAACATTTTACTTTATGCTACTTGAAAACGCAAGTACCAATAAACCATTTTACTTTATGTTACTTGAAAGCGCAAGTACCGATAAAACATTTTACTTTATGCTACTTGAAAATGCAAGTACCAATAAACCATTTTACTTTATACTACTTGAAAATGCAAGTACCCATAAAACATTTTACTTTATGCTACTTGAAAACGCAAGTACTAATAAACCATTTTACTTGACTCTACTTGTAAATAACAATGGCTGTCCTGAAGTATGTTGACCAGGCCGGGGGTAGGTGGGAGTGTAAACTGAACTCGGGTAGGTTTATACCATTTCGTTCAACCAGGGTTTCATAGCTTGTACCGGCAGTGTGACGGGTACTCGGACGTGCCGACCACATGAAGACCTTCTATTAAGAGTTGCCATTTAGCTTATTAAATTTTTTAGGATTTCGAATAATGCAGAGGCTGAAATAGAGTTTAAGATAGAAACTCCGTTCGAAACTAATTGCTCTTTAATATTCTGCAATGTAACACTTCGTTTCTTATCACTCCTTTCATTATTAGCTTTATTCGTTTGCAAAATAATTGATTGAATTATAGGTTCAGGGATCTTGAGTATTTGTTCCTTTATTTCATTGAACAATTTAGGGTCTATCCCAAATAATGGTGAATATTCGATTTTTGAAACCATTTCAACGTAGTTAACTTGGCTATTTGATATCTCTATTTTGTTGATCCTCATCTTTTATAATTTATATTGTCAATATTATCGCTTATTATTGTTTGACCTCCATTTATGCTAATTGATGAAATAATGATCTTATCATTTTTACTTATGTTATTATTTTCGATAATTCCTAAAACTGTACTAATATTTACGTCCATAAAACTATTTTGACATTCAATTTCAGATTTTCCTCGTTCTTGTGCTTTCTTTAACTTTAAATAGGAATGGAAATATGGTGCAATTGAGTTAATACACTCTTTACAAATGCATGGTAATAATTCTGTAATCTTTGGATTATTAAGAGATTTATTAATATAATCGATCTCCCTACGAATTAATTCCAAAAGCATATTTTTATCATTCCCTTTTATCCATATCCTTATACACCTTTTTAATGGTTCGCAAACGATTAAACCATAAGTATTGTCCCTAAAAATGACAATACCATTTTTCCAAAACAAATTGTTGCTGATTAGGTCATTCATTCTGACAGTTAAACGCGGTATAATACCTTTGGGCATAAAATCATATAAATATTCAAATCGTAGATTGTTGTTATAGTCCCAGTCTATTTGTGGAAAAGTTTCTGAAAGTAAGCTAGGAATAATAAAATCTCTCGATTGTGGAATTTGAAAGCAAATTTCAAATTTCTTCATTAGCTCGACAAAATAGATATGTCTGTCTTCTGGATAATCTTTCCACGCCTCTTTTAAAAACTCATAATTAAACTTTCCATAATTCTTTATAACCTCCTTATTGTCAACAAGCTGATAAACAGCACTAGTTGCCCATTCTGGTTTCAGAAAAATTAGGGTTTCTAAAATATAAGTTCTATCAAAGTGCAGAAAAACACCTAAGTCATGATAATATTGACTTAAAAACCTTGATTGCTGTTTATTCAATCCATAACTTTCACAGATTTCAAGATATTTATTAAACTCGATATAGTTTTCATCTATTCTTTCCAACTCGTCTCTGACATTGGACCAAACTAATGGCAATAAATCACCAATATGTTCTAAAGATGCGAATTCTTCCCACAACCTATTTCGAAGTTCATTAATTCCCGTTCCTTTTAAAGCACTTACTCTAAAAAAACCTACAATATTTGGAAATTTTTCTTTAATTGAAGCCTCATCTATCATTCTAATTCTTTCATCAATTTTATTGAGTACAATAATCAAAGGTGAATTAGAACTTAATAAACTAACAACATTAAGCCAATAGTCGAAACTTAATAAGTTATCATCTTTTCTTGCTTCCCAGACGAAAAGGTACAAAGATCTTTTGGTTAAAAAGAATTGATGAGTTGAGTGATATATTTCTTGTCCTCCAAAATCCCATATATTTATTCTGTAATCTTTATCGTTTGCTGTTTCTAAGTAAATAGATTTAATTTTAATCCCTTCAGTTGTTATGGTATCTTCAGAAACATCATCGCTAATTATTCTATTAACGAGATATGTTTTGCCTACGCCCCCTTCCCCTACAACTAACATTTTAGCTTCAAAAATTTGTGTTGTATCAGAATCAACTATTTGTCGAAAGTAATTAACAACAGCTTCACCTCCTCGATGAATCACTTCCAAAGGAGGAATTGCTAAATTATTACCTTCTAATGATATGGACTTTAGCCTGTCCAATTTCCCGATTGTTAATGGAAGCCGTGATAAATGGTTATGATCAAGTATAAGAGTCCTTAGATTAGTTAGGCGTTGAATTTCAATGGGGAGCTCTTCAATTTCATTATAAGAAATATCCAATCTGGCTAAACTTTTCAGGCTCGTAATCTCAATAGGAATAGCATTTAAATTATTTCTACTTAGAATTAGATATAATAAATTGTCCAAATTGCGTATAGCAAAGGATACCTTTGTAATATTATTATTGTCGCAAATAAGATAAACGAGATCTTTTAACTCAGAGATTCGTTCAGGAATCTCGGTCAAAGCATTATTACTTAATTTTAATGTATTAATGTGTTTTAATTCCCAAACTTGTTCCGGAATCGACATTAAGGATAAATTAGATAAATTTAAGACATTGGATTTTTTATTTTTGCATTCATCAATTCTTGCAAGGGCTGGATTCATAATTTCAGTGTTAAATTATTTTCTAACGAGTCTTAAAATGGTTCTGACTAACGTCAAATTTCAACATTTATAATCAGTGAGTTACTAAATCCTGATTCTTTCAGTTTAAGTTCAAAATTACTGATTTGTTTTTAGATTCTTTTCACAATTCCAAGTTTTCTTTATTTCAGCATATTCAGCCTTGGTTATTGCTGCCAACCATCCAAAACCTAATCCAAATTCCATAATATAGTTCAGGGTACGGATTTCGTTCAACCGAGGCTTCATACTGGGTTCCCGATATTCGGGACAAGTAGTGCCGACCACATGAAGCCCTTCTATTACAGGCAGTTTATTTTTATTCAAAACGCATCTAAAACATTGGATTACTATCCATTTGAGAATGTATTACCTCAAAATCATAACCATATTTTTCAAGCACTTCTTTTACCAAATCATATAACCATGTTGGTGTGTTAGGAGCGACATGTATTTTCTGAATTAATGTTTTAATGTCAACCTTTATTGGAATTCCATCAAATATTGTATCTATTTTTAAATTTAATGTTTCGCAATTTGATGGTGGTTCATCTTCCACACTCGGAGGAAATCTCGTAACTATTGCTCTTATTTCTCTTTCGTGTTCAAAACTTTTCCGTTTATGAAGAAATGCCGAAAATCCATTTCTTGCATCTATAAATTCTTTTTCAAAGTCAATGTACTTTACTTTTCCAATTAATACAGTTTCATTGTCAAGAATGCTATTCTTTAAAAGTTTGTATGTTGATTGAATAGCAATTCCTTCATCGCTTTTTAAGTACAACTTCCACATTGCCGCAGATTCATATTCATTTTCATGCCAACAATTCAGAGCGTGATATCTTAGAAATCTTTTATTAATGTAACTAAACCCTTCAAGTCGTTTTCTCTGATCTTCTTCGGGAAGATGTTTAAATAAAGGTTTTCTAGCATCAACATTTATTTTTGGCCACGACCCCTCGAAAGGATCATCAAATCTGTCAGCACGGGCAAAGTATAACTTGCGAGTAACAATTAATGAAATGAATTTTGTAAAATCCATGTATCTCCAGACTTTAACATTTTCATCATCTGGTTGTATAAAAATCGGATGTGTCTCGTACATAATTTTTTAAAGAAAGATTCTTAATTGCTTGTTAGTTGTTTAAATTGTCTGTTAAGGAAAGTATATGCAAAGTAAGCGATTGCAGGCTTCAAACTTATCAAACCGTTACGATTTTGAAGCGTGCTACAACTATTGAATTTACTACTATTTCGCCTATTTTGTATATACATTGTTAGCGTTTCGTATTTTTATTTTTTAGATAATCAATAAGGCTTTCATAACCGATAATGCTTAATTCTATCCCATTATCTTCTTTATTAAAGTGTAAGTGGACACCATAGAGCATTTCCTCACCATTGCTATCCATATCATATATTTGGTGTTGGATGTTTAAATCCCATTCTCTTCCTGACCAATATCTGTCATCTTTTATATTTTGTTCTTCAATACCAGATAAGTATCCCTCCCCAGACCTGTCTGTTCCATAAATTGAAGTTAATTTAAATACAAGATTATTTAGCACAGCGATGTTGGGTTCATTTGATTTAGAATTTGTCAGAAAAACACTACTTGAAGATTTTGATTCTTTCGTTGATGTAAAAACTTTTACTACAGCCTTATCAAAAAAATTAAACTCAAGGTTTTCTAAAGAAATTTGATAGTCAATGAATTTACCTTTATACTCTCCTTCCGGATATATTTTTAAAACATTTTGCAATAAAGCATAGAAATCATTCACGATTAATTCTCCAACTGTCTTGTCTATTATTCGTTTTAGTGGCTTGATATTTACCTTAAAAACTAATTGTCGTTTGGGGGTAACCAAATAATTTAGATAGAATGTGACATTGTCAAAATACCACATGTTAAAACATTGTTCGTTTACTGCTTTTGCTTTTCCTTGTGCAATTCGTTTAATATTATTGAATTCAAAAAAAGGTTTACGTCTCTCATCGTCATAATTGCCACCTCCTAACTTTTTGCACAAATTGATATAAATCAATTGTACTTGATTAGCATCCCGAGTGGTAGTAAAAAGGTTATAATCTCGTTTACCATTTTCATATATATGAATTTCTAACTCATTAAAAGTGTCGAAATAGTCTATTTTGTTCTTATAGTAAACTTCAATGACTCCAGCTTCTTTATCCTCTTTTGAAATGGGAATTCCAAGTTTTGTTATTTTCTGGATATCCCAAAGATTTAACTTAAGATTATTAAGCACCACATCTCTATCATGATTATACAAAATCGACTGACAGAATGTTGATATCGAAATATATCTATCGTCATTGAAAACATAATCATTTATTAGTGAAGTTGATTCCCAGGGTACTTGCTGACCTTCTGATAATCTAATCAGCTTAGACCGTACGTTTTGAAGAACTTGTAATATTGTCAAGTTTGGAGTAAGAATTTCATCAATCAGAACAGATGTATAAAGTCCATTATTTCCTTCTCCGTCAGATGCAGTTTTATCTGGTGCTGTAGAATATGCAATCAAAGTACCATATGGTGCGCTCATATATGATAAACCCTTTATTGTAGCAGCACGATTCCAAGACCTTTCAAAAGGATTATTTCTACAAGCATCAAGTATTATAAAATTTGTTTCATTAATAGAATCACTCATTAAAGAAAGAATTTGATTAGCATTAATGCAATCAAATTCAACTTGGTTTTCATTTAAAGGATTTGCATCAGACGGAATTAAATAGTTCAACCCTTTTACTTGAATGCCATGTCCTGCAAAATAAAATAATCCAGAGTCATACTCATTTAATTTCTTACCAAATTCATTAAGAGCCAGTTTAAAAACTTTGTATGTGGGATTTTTAAGTATTGAGGTCTCAAATCCTAATTTTGACAAGACATTGCCCATTGAAATTGCATCATTTATAGGATTTTTCAATTTTGATGCAAATTGATAATCTGAGATTCCTATAATTAATGCTATTCGTTTATCTTTTTCCACAATGATTCTGTCTTTTTAATATGAACGCCCCGCCGGCAGCCGCAGTGCGGGGTTTACTTGTTGTTTCTTTTCTTAACCTATATCATTTATAGGCTTGATGAATGCCAACCTTCGGAAACTGCCCGCATTGCTCGGCTGTGGGCTCGTTGGGTGCCGTTTATTTTCAAATTCCCTTAATCAAAGAACTTCCAACTTAACTTGACAATAAATATAAATGTTAGTCCTAACATACTAATTGACAGTATATATTGTATCGTTTCAGCAGCAAATATAATCCCTAGTATACAACAAATCAAATAAATAAGCCTAAATAGGTTAAGTAAAGACATAAACTTTTGTTCACTTAATTTTGTAAATACAATGATTAGGATTATACCTAAAATATAAATTTGTATTCTATTTTCGAAAAAATTGGAATAAAATCTTTCTGAAAAGTTTGATAATTCAGTGAATTCTGGAGTTAATAAAGTTGCAACCAAATAAAAAATTACTGGTTGAAGTAAGACCAGAAAGAACCAAGAAATATTTCTAGAAATACTGAATATCTCATTAAATGAATTCCACCAATATTCAACTAAAATTAGGAAAAATGTAAGAAGAACGAAAAACTGTGGTTGAATTAAATTTTCATAAGATCTAGCTTTCAATATTAGCGCAAATATTTTTATATATTCATATGCTGAAAAGCTAAGCAGAATTGTGACGAATATTAATAAATACTCACCAATTTTTGTGGATTTTTGATTAGCTCTTTCCATTTTGGTTAATGTTCGGTTTAATAAATGGCACCCAACGAATGGCTATACGTCATGGTAGTGGTTGTTTCGTGTTTATATGGGTCCGCATTAATTTATTAAAACAAACTCTAAAACACACAAAATTAGCACTTTTTCTATGTTCATCCAAACAAAATCCGACTGTATTTATAATCATTATGTTGGCCTTAATTGTTACAGTACACCAAATGTAAACTTTATTTCAGAAAACCAAATGAGTCAATCCATTCAGTCACCATAAATATTTTTATAAAAATTCGTCCATTCATATAACTTTATGTATCGTAGTCAAAAAAAGCCCGCCACGGTTATCGTGGCGGGCTTTTTACATTTTCATTAACTATGCTTGAATTATTGCAGCACGATCTTTTTTACTTCTTTCGCTCCGGTCGATTGAATCACCATCACATAAATACCTTTTGGAAAGGATGATAAATCGAGACGAATGTCGCTGCCATTCCATCCAAAACTGCTGACAAGCGTACCTTTTAGGTCATACAATTCAATATCCTTTGCTGTAATATTGCTGTACCCGGTATATTTTACATCGAGCTTACCCGTAGTCGGGTTTGGGCCCACGGTGATATCGCCTGGCATATAGTCAGTATCGATACCCACGATCGGGTTGGTTGCATATACCACTAAGTTACAGGCTACGTCGAGTGTTGGGTTGAAGCCATCGTCACAGTTGGAGCAGGTTGTACCGGTAACACAATCGGGGTGGTTCGGGTGACAGAGGTCAACATAATCCTCGTCAAATATATAACCCAACTCCACAGTTGTATTGGTTACATAAGGGTTCATGCTATAATCGAACCATGGTGCGATAGAGCCCGGGCACCAGCCCGCACGGTTATAAAACCAGGTTCCATTCTGTGGCTGGCAACCATCCGGATTCGGGTTACAGGTTTGCCAGTTTACCTGTGTGAAGGTGGAAGCGCCATTCACCCAAACATGGTGGGTGGCGTTGTAAAACTCAGCTGCATTGTTGGTGTTCAGGTCTCCCCAGCCATGGCCTGTTGAGATAAGTTTGAGGGTGGATGCAACAGCATAATCTGGAAACTCGAAAGTTACATTTTCAACGGGTTGCAGGTCAGCATAATCTCCAAACGGA
The DNA here is from genome assembly GCA_013141455.1 of Bacteroidales bacterium. Taxonomy (GTDB): domain Bacteria; phylum Bacteroidota; class Bacteroidia; order Bacteroidales; family F082; genus CAJBPB01. The sequence goes on along the minus strand of JABFQW010000052.1, from coordinate 33,456 downwards.
TAAATTTCGTTCCAGATTTCATACACTGAACTATAGAGATGCAAGGGTGTGCCCTGGTTGTAGTTGAGGGTGAGGTTATAGAGATAACCGTTATCGAGTGTTTCGCAGTTAAAGCGGAATTTCACTTTCCCCTGGAGCAGCGATATGTAATCTGTCAGGTCGATCACATGGTCGCAGGCTACACCATAAGGCGTGATATACCGGATCACCTCGAACCAGCGGCCATCGATGCCCATGGCGTCAACGCTGGCAACGCGGTCCCATTCGCCGCAGCCACCTGTCGGGCAACTCACGGTAAGTGTTGCGGTCACCTGATCGAAAGCACCTACGTAGCAAGGCAATTCGGTTTCGACAACCTGGGTGAAATTTGCCGGATTGAGCCAAACATCATCCGCGGCAACCACAGTCATATCCGTAGCGGTGGGGGTGATGTTCACGGTGATATTTTGTGTTGAGGAAGCGCCGAAATTATTGGTCGCAACAACAGTTATGTTATGTGAGCCGTAGGAATCGGGCGTCCACCAACCGGTGAAATGGCTGTTGGCATACATATCATAGGCGGCGATGTTTTGGTCGTCCACTTCAAAACGTACCGATTGAATGGAAAAGAGTTCGGGGTAAGCAATCGTTGCAACGCTCGAAAGTTGCATGGCATGAAGCGATGGCATATACACATTACCTGGAAGTGGATTACGAACGATTATTTCGGGGACATGTGTGGCAGGATCGAGCACCATGAAGCTGTTCACAACAGGATCGGCCGGATCGAACACATCGTTACCAGGCTGGGTAGCTTCGATGACAACTTCACCCGACTGACCCGTGAGTGTGACCGTGTTTCCGTTTAAGGTAGCGGGTCCCGAAAGTACTTCGAAAGATACCGGAAGCCCGGAGGTAGCTGTTGCTTCAATGGTGAATGGTGCATCCGAAATAAGGTGGTTCGGTATCTGCGGGAACGAGATGGCCTGATAGCTTTCATCTAAGGTGCCATTGAAATTGGATGTTTCACCGGTGAGGGCAAAATTCATCAGGTCGGCATCACGCGTGTCGCCGCCAATCTGGCAATCGAGCTGGGTGATGGAGGTGTTGTCGCCACCCGGAACACCCTGGTTGAATTTATAATATAATTGCAGGTTTGGTTCGGTTCCAGTAAGTTCATTTTCCATCATATCCTGTATCTCCGCCTGCGTGAGTGCTTTGTTCCATGCTGTAACCTCGTCAATACGGCCTCCAAATACAAAGTTGAAACCTCCCAGATTACTTATCCCTATGCCAAAAGGAACGGCTTCACCCTGGAAAATTCCTGAGGCGGCCGAACTACCTTTGAGGGTTCCGTTCACATACAATTTAACCGTGCTTCCATCATAAATCCAGGCGAGATGTTGCCAAATCTGCGGAATGACGGTGTTTGCAGGCGAAACGTATTCATCCAAGCCGGTTGTGGTTCTTAAACGACACTCCAATACTCCGTTGTTAAGTTGAATAATATAAAACTCGGCATTCCCCGAGCCAATACGGAATCCCATATGTCCTTGTCCGTATGCCAGTTCATCGCAATAGAACCAGCCGGTGATCGAAAGTTGGGTTGTGCCGCTAAAATACTGGGAGGCATTGTTAAGGATGACATAATCATCCACTCTGTCGAAATGGAGGTACTGGTTCGACTGGGCTTGCAAACCCGTTGAATGGCGCAGCATTCCGATAGTGAGAAGCAGCATGAAAAGGAAGTAAATTTTTCTCATTGTTTAGGTATTTGTGTTAAGAAACTATGTTTAATAATTAAATTCTATTGTGAACCTCTGTGCTTCTTTGTGGTCCTTTGTGTAATAACCCATCATATAATCTATATTTCAAAAGCTAACAAATAGAGAACAATAGCTTTGATTATTCCACTTACCAACCAGAAGACACAAAGTTAGGCAAAGAACGAAAAAATGTTTATAAATTATGATTCAATGTTGTTTAGTTAATGGATTAACCATCAATAAAAGCATCATCTGCTATCCTTCGACTCCGCTCAGGATGACTGTCAGTCTGAGCGGAGTCGCCTGTCTCGGCGGAATGACGATGGAAGACAGCTTTTCTTAACTAAACAACATTGAATTATGATTAATCAATTAAATACTTTTTTAATAAACTAAGTTTAAGACAGAAAAAATCAAGGCATCCACCAGAGTCTTGTTTCAGGACTGTCACCACCCTGTCGTGAAATGGCTTCGTTCATGTTTTCGGCATTGTACGCGGCTTCGGAAGGTGGGTAAGGCAAGCGAAAATGATTAATGGGATCGCCTTCGCGTGGCGTCATTCGGGTTCGCCGGGCAAGTGCGTAAGCCTCCTGCGGTTGCCTGAATGCATCGAGCCACCATTGCGCGTAAATAAATCTCAGTTTTTCTTCTTCCGATGTTGCATTCCAGAACCCATAGCGTCCCTGAACCGTAGCTGCATTGAGCCATTGTGGTATGGTGATTACTTCGGGAAACTCAATCCCTGAGAGTGGAAGTTTGGAGTTTGCGGCCCGTTGCAGCCACCATTCAACCGACGAGTTTATTCCGTTAAAGTATTCTATTTCAGCCTGCATCTTGTCTTCAGCCACACCGATTCCTCTGAAATAAACTTCCGATTTGATAAAGTGAACTTCGGCGCCGGTCACGAAAATGATAGGCATCTGGTCTTCATCACGGATGAGAAAATAATTGAATGCTGAATAAATGTTTGACTCGCCTTTGATGGAGTAAGCCCCTTCCTGATCGCGGTGTGATTCATAAGGAATACCTCCCGATGGTGGAGTGCCGGCTGGTGGTATCTGTGGATAAGCCTTCCATTCATTGGCATTGTTCGTTTCAAAAAATATCATCGCACGTGGATCGAATATGCCGCTGCCATCGGTGCTGTCGTGGTAAGAGACGAAACTCCAGAAAACAGATCCCATACGGAGGTTTTCGTGTTCACGGAATGACCAGTTGAGCGCTTCATGCTTGAAACCGACTGCGATTGGCCACAGACAGGCACTCTCAAGTTTGGAAGTTACAAAATCGTAACCATCGATAACGGGCCGTTTGTTTTCAAGAATATTTTTGATGATAGCGCCGCCCAGCTCAGGTTCAACCTCCGACATACGGAGTGCATACCGCAACCGCAATGAGTTGGCCAGCTTCTGCCATTGGAGTATATCACCGTGGAAGAGCTTATCGAACGCAATAAAACTCTTAAAAGGTTCTTTGGTGGTGGCAAAAACATCCAGGTTTTCGTCGGCCCATGCCAGATCGTCGAGCAAACTCAGGTAAATGTCGCGCTGAGTGTCGTATTTCGGGTGCAACAAGGCAAGATTCTGAAAACCATAACCGGCTTCGCTGAAGGGCATATCTCCAAACAAATCGGTTACTTTGAATGTTTTTAAGGCCCGGGTGATTTTCAACATGGCCCGCATATTTCTCACTTCACCAATCGTATCGTAGGTATCAAATCGCCTTTCTAACTCCCTGATCTCAGGCAGGGAGGTGTAGTAGTTGCTCCAGATATCCTCGGTTCCGATGGTGAAGTTTCCCCAGGCAGCATTGGTGAGCGCAGCTTGCTGGGTTTGCTTATAGAGAATCTCATTCTCAATGTAAAACATCTCATTACCGGTTGGTACCAGCGACTGAATCACATTGTTGAAAAGCGAACCATCGGTGGCAGTGGTGAAGCCCTGTGGATCGGTATTTATTGCTTCGAAGTTTTTGGTGCACGATGTAAAAATAAAACCAGTAATTGCACTAAGTGCAAACAATCGTTTTACTGTTTGTCCAAGTTTTATTTTGCTTTGATCTATATTTGATATCATTGTTATATACTTTCTTTGTTCAACAAATACTTAAAATCCTGCTGTCAGACTCATGATAAAAGAGCGTGTTCCCGGATTGGCAGCCCACTCAAATCCCTGCGCATTTCCCGATCCCATGATACCCTCAGGGTTGATATTATCAGGCAGGGTTTTGTAGATATAGAACAGATCTCTTCCGGTGAGTGAGAGGGTCAGGTTTTGGAAAACTTTGGTTTTCTGAATCCAGGGTTGAGGCAAGGTATAAGACAAGGATATCTCTCTCATTTTCACCCAGGTATTATCGAGAATACCGGGTGTTGATACAAATTTCCCCCAGCCACCGGCATTAGGCAGGTATTTGTAATAGTAATGTACCACAGTGGTGTTGGGTGTTCCATCTTCATGCACACCATCAAGGATGATACCGATATTGCTGGTGTTACCGGCGGGATCGGTATAAGGAAGGCCACCGCCTTCGCGTTCGATAAGCGTTTCAGGGCTCTGACCGGTTTGCAATCCAATCACATACGATCCGCTGTAGATATCGCCACCCCATTTGGTATCGATCAACATCCCTAAACGCAAGCCTTTGTATTGCACACTTGTGTTCCATCCGGCAATGAAGTCGGGTGAAGCATTCCCGATGGGAACCCGGCTATCGGTGATGAGATATTTTGTTCCGGCATCATTCACAACGCGATTTCCGTTATCATCATACACATAATCATACCCGCTGATCGTTCCATATCCGTCACCTTCGCGCAGTATCATGGCCGGGCCGTTCAATCCCCAGATATCGGCTAACAGATAGGAATCAGCATCTCCACCCAGACTGACAACCTTGTTGCGGTTGCGGGCAAAATTGATTCCGGTACGAATCACAAGATTTTTTGTTTGCACCGGCACTGTATTGATGATGATCTCGAAACCTTTGTTGGTAAGCACGCCTTTGTTGGTCATGATGTTGGAGGCACCTGAAGACACCGGAACGGGTAGATCAGGGAGGATCTGTTCGAAAGAATTGAGATAATAATACGTGAAATCGATATCAATTTTATTCTCAAATAATCCAAGATTTATCCCCGATTCGTAGGCATTAACGCGTTGCGGATGTAGCTCGATTGGTGGAATAATCCCCGGGAAACCGGAGGATTGCTGTCCGCCAAACAAACTCGTATTGTAATAAAAATTAAACAGATAAGGACGGGTATCGGTAGCCGTTTGTGCCACGCCCCCGCGTATTTTCAGGAAGTTCATCCAGGGAACCGATTTCAGGGCATCGAAGGCTTCGGTTGGGATAAAACTAAGTGAGACAGATGGGTAAAAATAGGAATTGCTGTTGAGAGGCAGTGTTGACGACCAGTCATTTCGGCCTGTAAGTTCTATGTAGAAATACTTTTTGTAAGATAGATTCAGAAAGGAGTAAACTGAGTTGGTTTGCTTGCGTAAGTAACCTTCTGTTGGAATCATTTCTGAAGCAGTGTTGCCCTGATTATCGATGATGGTGTGGCCATCAGGGTGGTTGATATAAGTTGTCTCTGTGAAGTTGAAGAGGGTGTACATATTCGGATAATACCAGGTTCCTGAATGTCCGTTGATGTAATAATAATCCTGGCTCCAGCGGCTTGCACCGGTAGTGAAGGTTACATCGAATCCGCTTCCAAAAATCTGATCTCTATTGGCCGTCATGACGAAGTCGTAGTTATCTCCCCTGTTCCTTGACAGACCGTTACTGTAATAACCATTTAAGTAACCAAGGAAATCGGTGGGTTTGTTTCGGGTTTCAAACTGTTCAACGGTATAATCACGGCTGACCCTGCCCAATATATTCAGCCAGGTGAAAGGATCGTAAGAAAGCGCCAGGGCACCGGTATATTTGTCGCGGTTCTGGGTTGTGTTGTTGTTGTAATATTCCCACCAGAGTGTTGGGCTGATATCGTTGAACGGAAAACCTTCCTGCGGATTCTGCGAGCCATCGGGTAGCGCATAGTTTTGTTTGTCGATACCCTGATAGCTTCGCGGCCAGCAATAAAGCAAGCCTTTGTTAAAGGAGTTTCTGTCTTCCCCTAACATCGGGCTGTTCTTTCGTTGGTATTGGATAAACGAAAGTGTAACATCGGTGCGCAGTTTATCACTGATTTTCAGGTTCGCACCAAGGTTGATGGTTGTGCGGTTGAAATCGCTGTTGTCAACAATGGCTTTGTTATCCTGACGTGTGAAGGAAACGCGCATCGTACCTTTATCGCCGCCACCGGTAGCCGAAACATTGTGCGTGGTGGTGAAACCGTTGTGAAAAGGTATTTTCAGGTTGTCGGGTTGTGGCGAATATGAACGCATTTCGCCATCCCACCATTTTACCATTTGCCCTTCCATTTTAGGTCCCCATGAAACAGCAGAACCATAATAACCAAATTCGGCCGAAGTACTCGATGTTTCACCGGCCTGATTGATGATGAGATTTTCATTTCCATAAATTCCCGGATACAACAAGGTATCGCCATTGGTCGGAAAGGAGGAAGGAGTGAATGAAATGGGACCACCAGCTCCATAGGTGTTCTGAACATCACGAAACAGATAAGGAGTAGTGATTTTATAATCCATATTATAGGTAACGCCGATGCCTTTTTGTTTTGTACCATGTTTTGTGGTGATAAACAAAACGCCGTTGGCGCCTCTTGATCCGTAAAGTGCCGAAGCTGCGCCGCCTTTCATCAGTGTCATGCTCTCGATGTCGTAGGCATTCAGGTCATTGATGGCGCTTCCCCAGTCCACACCACGCCCAATATTGGTCAGGCCGGGCGTGTTTTCGAGTGGGATATTGTCAACCACGATCAAAGGCTGATTGTCGCCGGTGATATTGTTGTTACCTCTGATCACGATACGTGTTGAGCCGCCTTCGATCCCGTCGGGTTGTGAAATCTGCACCCCGGCCGATCGTCCTGTGATGGCATTTAACACATTGGGCGCTTTGGAATCGGTGATCATGGTAGCCTCAATCTTTTCGGTTGAATAACCGATCTCCCTTTTTTGTCGGGTGATACCGAGCGCCGTGACCACAACCTCCTCGAGAAGTTGTGAACTTTCAACCAGTTGAATGCTGAAACTTTTGTTATCTCCAACCGTGATCTCCTGCGTGTCGTAACCGATGAAACTTACCACGAGAATGTTTTCCGGCTGCAGGTCCTTCAAGGTGAAGTGACCCTCGATATCGGTGATGGTGCCGTTTGTTGTTGATTTGATTCGGACGGTGACACCCGGTAGCGGAGAGCCATCATTGGCAGAAGTTACATTTCCGAAAATTGTAACTACCTGTGCACTTGCGCTATAAATGAGAAAAACAAGAAAGGCAAGGCTTAATAAAGATTTCTTCATGTGATCCAATTTTGAACAAATTGTAATGAATTTGTGCGAAAAGCAAAATTAGAAATTAGATTCAAAATAAAAAGCTTTTTATCGGGGAAGTTTATAGATAAAAAAATAAGGTAACTATTCAGCCCTTGATTAATTAAATACAAAATTATAAATGCCACAGATTACCTGCGGTGAGAAAAGTTCACAGATTTAATCAAATTTTTAGACTGCCAAAGGCAGTCTAAAAATTAAAACTCAGTGGAATTGTTGTGTTTTATTGTAAATAGCAATTGTTAATAATCTGTGAATCAGTGGCATTAATGGGGTGAATAGTTACAAAATAAGTAATAACCTCGATACAGGTAATATTTTATTTTAAAGTGCTGGAAAAGTTCAAAGTTTTGTGATATTCATGATTTAACCCAAATTACGCATTGAAACTAAGCGAAGCGTTCTCACCGAAGGTAAATGCGTAATCGACTAAAAGTTTGTAATTCAACATGATAAATCATGCCTCATACAACCACTAAGTCGGGGTTATCCCAATTAAATCAGATAGTTCGGCTTTTATGAGCCTCCTACTGATTAATTTGGGATTAATATGTTTAGTTTAAAACCTTATCATTCCTAAAACCTTAGTAGAAAGTAAAGAAAACAATTCATTGACCTTATTACCTTATTGACAATCAATTAAGATGAAAATAGAATATAATAATTTATACTGCCATTTTAAATTAACCACTTTGCACCGGTTAATAAGGTAATAAGGTTTGATTGAATACGATGACTCTTCGCTACTAAGGTTAAAATGAAATTAAAAATAAGGTTTTGGAAACTTATATTTACGGTATTTATGTACATATAATTTTTAATTGATCCTTTCTTACTCCAGGCATATCAAAATAATCTTTAGTCTATATCACTTTAGCCGGAACAATTTTTTCTTGAATCAACTAATGCGCTTACCAATGTGGCGGATGTTTTAACTTTGATATTATTTTAAATTATTTGTGTTTAAAACACTTCTTAATCAGTAATACCACCCTTGAATTTCTCAGGCTTCATTCTCTTCGCTTTCCTTACTCTCATCGTCGAACAGGCCTTCGTCGAGCAAGGTTGGCTCGATTGAAGACGGCAGGATATGAACTTTACGTAATTTTCGCTCGATGGCTCGTGTGCGAGAGCCTACCAAAGTATCAATCTCGTTTCCGGCTTCGGTAATTTTCTTTTGTGCTTTTTCGAGTATGCCGCCAAACTTACCAAATTCTGTTTTCACTTCGCCCAATATCTGCCATACTTCGCTGCTGCGTTGCTGGATGGCAAGGGTTTTGAATCCCATCTGAAGACTATTTAAAATGGCCGCCAACGTTGTTGGTCCGGTGATGATGATCTTGAATTCACGTTGTAGTTGTTCAATCAGATCGGTGTTACGTACCACTTCGGCATATAATCCCTCGATGGGTAGAAACATGATACCAAAATCGGTGGTAAATGGTGGATCGAGGTATTTATCGCGGATGTCTTTGGCAAATTTGCGAATGGAAGTGGCGAGTGTTTTGGTCGCTTCTTCCACCTTGGCAGGATTGGCTTCATCGTAAGCAATTTGTAAAAGATGATAGGCTTCCTGTGGGAATTTGGCGTCAATAGGCAGATACACATGACCGTCTTTGATGTCGCGACCCGGAAGTTTGATGGCAAACTCAACAAAATCGCCACTCGATTGCTTGGTTTTTACGTTGGCCTGATACTGTTCGGGAGCCATGATTTGTTCCAGAATATTCCCTAATTGAATCTCACCCATCACACCACGGGTTTTCACATTCGATAGCACGCGTTTCAATCCACCCACATCAGAGGCTAATGTCTGCATTTCGCCCAGACCTTTCTGAACACTTTCGAGCTGTTTGCTCACCAATTCAAACGATTGACCGAGACGGGTTTCGAGCGTTTTCTGAAGCTTCTCATCAACGGTTTCACGCATTTTCTCCAATTTCTGTTCGGTGATATTCACCAACTCGCTTTGTTTGGTATTCAGTTCGTCGAATTTCGATTTCTGCATATCGTTGAATTCCTTCACGTTGGCTGAGAAAGTTTCTCTGAATTCTTTTAATGAAGTATCAAGTGCGGCACGGCTTTCGGTTGTATTTGTCCTGAACTGCTCAGCCAGTTGATTCAGTTTCTCGTCGAGTTTGGTAGTTACGGCTTCGAGTTGTTTGATGGTGAGTGCGTTTTGTTCTTTCTGCCGGCTGCTGCTTTCATCGGCGCGTTCTTTGATCCTGTCGTTGATGAAAACGAAGCTCCGGTTGAGTTCATCGCGGTTTTCTTTGTTGCTTGTTTCGTTTTTATCGGTGAGGACGGTCAGTTTTTCTTCGAGGGTTTTGTTAAGGGCAGAGATATTCCGTTCACTTTGCTCGCGCATACCGTTCATTTGGTCTGTCTGGTTTCGTGAAATCTCGCGCAAAGTTTCCAGAAAAGTCTGTTGAAAAGTGGCGAGCGTTTTTGCCAATTCATCCCGGTTTTGTTTAAAACCCTCATTCACAACCGATTCAATCCGGTTGAGGTTACGATCCATGAAATCGATACGTTTTTCGATCTCAGGGGACGAACCTTCGTCAGCGTTTTTTGAAGATAATTTTATGAGAATGAAAACTGTGAGGATGATCAACACAGCTATTAATGAAACAGTTAAGATATCCATGATCGGGTTTGTTTTCGATAGTATTATAATGCAAGTTTAGTGAATTCCGATCAATTGGAGACGATTTGGTAATATTGAAATTTCCGGTAAGGAAAAGCTAAAGCGGGAAATGGAGCTTCATTATAAGAAGGAATAGTGTGGAAATTCGAACGTGTTTAAGATTAAGCCTGTATTATTCATTAAAAAATCTCGCAAACCTGCCTGGCGGCTGACAGGGCTGCAAAGCCGACAGGAATATGTATTTGAGTGAAAATTGTTGAAAAAATAAATATTTGTATTCCTGGTATTAAACTGTTTCAATTCAAAACTTTGCGTCTTTGCGAGATGAATTATTCAGGTAAGAATTGATTTTGAATTAATTGTAAAATTCTTTATTGCTTTATCAGCGTTCTTCGTGTTGTGCCTTCTTTACAGATTATAATCACTTCGTACGTCCCTTTTGACAGAGAACGGATGTCAATTTCATTAACTAAACCATCAAAACAGGCATGCAATACGCAATCGGCAAGGATGTTGTAAATATGAATTTCCAATTGCTGATTATATGGATTTTCGATCGTGACCACAGCCTTGGCCGGATTGGGATATAGTTTTACTTTTTCCAACTTGTTTATTTCACCAAGACCGGTTTCAGCATCCTTAATACAGCGGATGCTTGCTCCGAAATTTTTATCAGTCGGGTTGTGGTCGATACCTGCAAACAGATACCACATATAAACGCTCCATGCCATCGTACCGTTGTAACTCTTTGCTGTCCACCACAATCCATTTTCGGTCATGGTACGGTAATCGATGCCGGGATCACGTGCACCACCGGGAAGACCCGTAAAACCGGTACTATTGGTAGCGCCAGTATTCGGACTTTTCCAATGTGTGGTACCCGCTTCTTTCATTTTACCTCCGGCAATCATTGCCCCACCGAGGTAAGCCTCAACCTCCTGCCATTCGGTGTTTGTTGGAACATGCCAGGCTGTCGGGCAAATCAGATTTTCATCTACTACCGAATACCAATTGTACAATGCCCCATAGATGGAATCATAGGTAGCTGAATCGTTATTATAGTAGCATCTGGCTCCGGTCGTCAGTGTTGACCATATTGAAAAGTCAGTGACTGTTGGAATCGGAATTCCATTATTGTAATGGGTCACATGCAGATTTTGTTTCATCCACACCTGTGTGCCAATGGTAACGGTATCATACACATTACCATCATAGTCGGTTACTGTTTGCGCCTGATTCCTCACTAATGAAAAAACAAGCACTGATAGAAGTAAAATTGCTTTTTTCATCATCGTTTGTTTTATGAATGATACTATGGAAGAGTTTGTTTGAGATGTTTCTTTTGATGAATGAACGCCGTACACATCATTCGTAAAAAACAGATTGATTTCAGAGGGACTGATCCGTGGTGGATCTCAACTGCAGCTTTGTATATACATTTCGTCTCCATCGAACGTGCAGTAATTCACAAAGATAATACCAGTACTGCCTTTCATACAAATTTTAATTCATACGGATATTCCAACGGGTTTTCATAATTATGACACCTTATTAAATAGTTTGCCAAAATCCTATGAAATTACGATCGGTCTTACTAATTTTACAATCCTTAAAATTAGAAATAATTAATCTAAAAACCTGATAATCATGGGAAGAGCATTTGAATACCGCAGGGCATCAAAGGAGAAACGTTGGGCAAATATGTCGAAAGTGTTTCCGAAAATGGGTAAATTAATTACTATTGCTGCAAAAGAGGGTGGTCCCGACCCGAATATGAATGCCAAACTGCGCAATGCCATTCAGAATGCCAAGGCTGAAAACATGCCAAAGGACAATATAGATGCTGCCATCAAACGTGCATCGGGTAAGGATGCCGAATCGATGGTTGAAATAACGTATGAGGGGAAGGGTCCGCATGGTGTGTTGGTTTTTGTTGAATGTGCAACAGATAACACCACCCGTACCGTTGCCAACGTAAAATCGTATTTTAACAAAAATGGTGGAAGTTTTGTTCCGATGGGATCACTCGAATTCATGTTTAGCCGTAAATCGGTGTTTGAATTCAAAATGCCTGTTGACAAGAATATTGAGGATCTTGAGCTGGAATTGATTGATGCAGGTTTGGAAGAGATTGAAACCCATGAAGATATAACCTATGCTTATGCTGATTTTGCTAATTTTGGATTGATGAACGCGGCGCTCGAAGGGCAGGGTATCGAAATCTCGAAATCGAATCTGCAACGGTTTCCAAACACGCCCATACAATTTACTGATGAGCAACTTGCTGACATAGATAAGCTTATCGAGAAGATTGAAGAGGATGAAGATGTGCAGGCGGTATATACCAATGTCGGATAGATTTTATCGTTATCAGGAAGTTCAGTTGTAAAACAGCCTGAAAACAAATAGAAACGGTCATCAGTAACCACTGATGACCGTTTCTATTTTTAAATACTTCTTAATTAGATTTCGGTTTCGTTTTTTGTAAACCGTTAGAAATTAATACATATTTGCCGGAAGATATCTTATCATTATTCCTCTAATTTCTGAATATTCTGAAACCGGTTATAGATTTTTTTACCGCCATAAACGAGTCCAAGTGTTATCAATATTTCGAGACCGCCGCCAATTGGAGCGCCACCACCGGCTGCTTCGTTACCACCGGCGCCATGGCCTCCGCCCGAAGGCGGAGGTGGGCCTTGTGCCAGAAGGATCTGGCTTGCTATCAGGAATACACTTAACAATGCTATTTTTGTGATTAACTTTTTCATGGTATACTATTTTTATTTTTGTTGTTACCGAACAATTATTTTCACCGTGTTTACACTTCCACTGTTTTGTAAGCGAACCATATAGACTCCTGCCGGAAGGTTCAGGGCTTTGCTGTACATACCGGTTGTATTGATTATGGAGCTCTGCAAGTTGCGTCCATGAACATCAAAAATGTTCATTTGAACAGCCTGATCCGTGTTTTGGATGTATAATTGTCCGTTAACATACCATGCATGAATGTTAGCTTCATCCGATTTTTCATTTACTCCAACAACACCAAAATGCAATACAAAACGATCGGCGTTGTCACCATCTTCAGCGGTGAAAGTATAACTGTTATCATTCAGGGTCACGGTTTGGTTCGTTTTGGTATCGGTAAGATAAATTGTCTGACCGGTGATGTTTTCGGTAAGCTCCATCGTGAACAGGCTTCCGTCATTTTTCACGAAGCCCAGCGGAATACTCATGTTTTCGGTGATAGCCGGCAAGGTATTCAGCGCATAATTTTCGAGTTGGGTCTGGCTGTAGAACATAGGTGCATACCCGGCTAAGAAATAGCTGTCGAACTGGCTGTCGAAACCTGCACTGGCATTGCCATCGAAACGGATGATGGTTGACTGTGAAGTCTGACCTTCAGTATCATTCACTGTGAGTACGATACGATCGTTCTGTTCAGCGTTTTTGTACCAGTTGGTGCTGTTCACAACACGTGAAGCAGCCGGTATTGTAAGTGAGGTGGGTGCTGTGGCATGTACCATGAAACCGTTTCCATTCGGGATGATACCACTGGCGCCCAGAACAGTGTAAGAGGCACTGCTTTCGTTCCAAATCTGGCAATTGGCATCCACGTTGGTGAGCGTCCAGCCACCATCGTTCCAGGTGAGGGCGCTACTGAATGGATTACCCAGAAGATTCCAACCGGCGTAAGTAGCGGCTCCGGTGTAGGTAAGGTTCTTGGCAACATCGGCTACATTCAGGTTTCCGTTAAAAGTTTGGGTGCTGTTCGCTATATTGGCAGCGAGGTAACCTTTACCAACTTCGAAATTGGTTTCAAAAGCCAGGTTTATGCCTCCACCGGTAGCGGTACGGTTAATCCATGTGCTGGTGGTTTCGTCCCATTTATAAAAATCATTACCTGAACCCGGTGTGTGGAAAGCGCTGATGGCTTGCACATCAACCGGCGAACTGAGGAAATGCCAGCCGTGTGTTGCAACAACCGAACCGGCAATATAGCGTTCAACTTTTGCTGGCAGGCTTGTGCCATAAATGAGCGATCCCGTTCCTGAAGCATTGCTTTGCAGGGTTACGGTAGGGGATGTGCCCAAAGTAAGTGTTCCGGTAGTTACATTGAGTGTAGCGCCCGGTTTTACAATCAGCGAGTCATTAACAGTAATAGCGTCAGCAAGGGTAACACCGGCCGGGTTGTTGATGATTAATTTAGAGAAACCATCTAGAGGTGCTTTTATAGTCTGTGCGGAGGTTCCGTTATAAATTACACGATTCACAAAACCTGAACTACTATACAAATCGCTGCCAGCCGGGAAAAAACTGCCGGCAACGGAAAGCTCAGCTCCGTCCATAGACCCCCCATTAATAAAGGCACTGGTATTATCGGCTGCCGTAATATTTCCGTTCACATAAACAGTACCATCGCTTTGAAAATAAGAACCTATGGGGAAGTTTAAGTTACCGTTTGCAACATTAAATGTACCCATATTTATAACGATAGCTCCAATTGCCGTAAGGGGTCCGAGGTTGAGGTCACCGTTATCGATGACAATGCTGGCGCCGGTATTATTGTTAAATGTTCCTCCTGCTGCACCAAGTGTCATATTAGCCGCTCCTGTGAGGTGAACGGTTCCAAAATTATAACTTGTCAAGCCCGCTCCGCCATTAAGGGCTCCATCATCCGTAATCAGGTACAGGTTAGAAGCGATATGTAAATTACAGGCTGAGTTAAATTTGAATGAGTTTGTGCCCGAGCCATAATCCCTGACGTAGAAGGAGCCGGTATTGCTTATTGTACCAGTTCCGGCAATACTTAAACCATTGGTAGATGACTGATTGTTATTATCAACATCAATGAATGAAAACACGGTATTTCCCGATCCTGCATGGGTGCCACTGATAATGAAAAAGCACCAGGTGGCATTGTCCGCATTATATATGTCCCAGGCATCATTAATTGGTGCAAAATTTGTACCATAAGTCACACCATCATCGAGTCCAGCCCAGGAAATACCGGCAGCCCATTCCATAGGCCGGATCAGTAATTCAAAGGTACTGTTGTCCAAAGTACCACCTGCCTTAATTTGCAGGGCTTCACATCTTGCATTGGAAGCTAAGGTTACGGTATGTCCAGGATTAATAATAACAAAAGTTGAGTCATTTGGCACAGCCAAATTATTAGGGTTTACCAGCCATGTCCAGGTGGCAGCATTGTCCCAGCTGCCAGATCCGTTGGATTGTGCAATACGCAGCAGGGAGGGTAAATTGCCAGGTAATGTTTGTGATTTCCCCGAAAACGGATAAAGCAGAAAAAGGCAAAGGATTAAACTAAGTTGTGTAAAAGTTTTCATAATTGCTCATTTTGTTAGTTAATAATAATTAATTGGAATCAAATTTTTCCTGATTACTGCCTCCGTTGCCCTTAGAAGTAATTATATCAGGGCCGACAAGCTTGTTTAGTACGGTTCGCTGAAGCTCCAGTTTCTTAATATATTTTACGTTTTCAATCAGGTTCTCCGAATCTGCCGGATTTGTTTCCATTTCAGTTTCAGAGGGTAGTTTATTCTTTTTCTGCATTTGTGTGCTACGATTATTTTCGGGAGCAAAGATGAATTGCTTCAAAGTCTAAAAAAAATAAAACACCCCGACAAATTGGCTACCATAGGCTTTTTTTATCTCTACAATTTATAAACAAGCGTGTTTATGTGGTTGATAATGAATTTAATATGAAAATTGCGTAATACCTGTATTAGTTAGATATTTGCCTTGTAGCTGGTGTTTAGGCTTAGACATTGCCTGAAAATGGATTGTAACAAATTCGGTATTTTGAAAAAATCAGCGTTTTGCCTGCAAATCATATACATGCCTGGTCCCAATTTCCAATTTCCGGTAAACTCTATGAACAATTAAAGTTCAATGGTTTAAACTCAATGGCAAAAATTTAACGGATAGCCTCTTATTAATCTTCTTAATGGAAACTTATTTTTCTCAAGTTAATACCACTTTAGCCTTTTGACTTTGAACTTTAGCCTTGAAATCAGTACAAACTTCCAGGTCCTTCGGACGAGTCAGGATGAAACCACCCTGTCCTGCGGAGGGGAATGGAATAAAAAAAGGGCGGCCTATGGCGCCCTTTTTTTTAATGACCTGAATCTGTCCCCCCCTCAACTAATCTCCTAAATTTCAGGTCATAATCTAACTACATCAACACAAATCATATCTTACTTTATAATAACAGCTTTCATAAAAGTATCGTTGTTACTGATTATCCTGAGGATATAATTACCAGCCGGAAGATTTTGCACCGCGATCATGGCTGTCCCTGATGAATTTACATCCTGGTTATCGTACATTTTTAAACCAAGTGCATTAATCAGACTTATTCTGGTAATGGTTTGATTATTATTAAGTTTGACGATAATATTGTCAGTTGCCGGATTAGGATAAATAACTATTTCGCTTGTCTGTTCTTTTACACCCACGCAGGTGAACACCGTGAGTTCGTAAGTTGCTGTGTTTGAACAGTTGTTGGCATCGGTATAGGTGTAAGTGATTTGGTGCACGCCTTCGCCTGCCACCGACTGATCGAAAATATTGTTACTCACACCATCACCTGAATAGGTTCCACCTTCGGGTAGTCCTCCTGTGAGTGTAACCGGTCCCCAATCCTCGATACAGATCACCGATGGCTCAAAAGATGGCCAGCTAACCTCAGGGATCTGATTTTCTGTCAGAACCGCAATCCCTGTCATTGGGGTTGTGCCATTATCATTGGTTCCACTGATTGTATAGGTAGCAGCAAGCTGATTTCCGAAGCTGATCTCGGAGCCTGTGCCAGTCATGGATGCCTCTGCAATATCATTTTTGTAAAGGGTGTAAACTACTCCGGTTTCAGAGCCTGATAAACCGACCGGAAGGCCATCTGAACCTGCACAATACGAACCGGTTCCGGTTACTTCGAAAGCGAAGGGAAGTCCCTGCGACCTGCCGGTAAACGTGCCCAGGTTACTTATCCCGCTTGCTGTCAACTGATGCAGACTTACATCGGATATATCATAACGCTCGGTGGTTGGCGATACAAGATAACAGTAAATCGAATCTTCAATACCGTTAACATCAGCCGGAACATAATTAAAGGTGACATCACAAAGCAGATCAGTAATCCCAGATGAAGTAAGGTTCCAGTAACGGTTCAGGAAATTTCCGGTAACACCCGGATAGGGTTCATTTGCAAGATTTGCCCCTGCATAAGCACCTTCGAAATTACCCGCGTTAAGGTTAAGCGTCACCGGCGAATATTCAGCCGTTCCTGTGTTATCACCAATCGGGAAGGTGAAGGAACCGACGCTTGTGAAAACCTTTTTCAGTTCTCCCGTGCCTGTTGCAACTACCATATTATTGGCGGTAGGTGTGCCTTCTATGTCTGAGTTTTCGTTCAGGGTCAGGTCGTAACTTCCAAGATTCAGGAGGCCGTTGGTAAGGGTTAATGTGCCATCTATACTTATATTGTCAATCATAGAAACCCCGGCGCCGCTGTTGTTGATGATCAGGTTTGAATAGGGGATATACGATGTTGGCTCCATCGCCATACGGGGAACCGCAAGATTCTGAGAACCTGAGCCATTGTAAATAACAAAGTTTGGTTCATAAGCATAGGGGCTCGAACAATCGAGGCATCCGATATTGCCTTCCGGGAATATTTCACCGGTAACTGCTATAACACAACCGACCTTTTCCTGTACGATGGAACTTGACCCATCAACTGCATCCACACCAAGGATATCGCCGTTGACAATGATAGAATCCTGGTTGGACATATATGATTGCGATGGAATATGAAAATCACCGTTTTGGAGTTGTATCAAACCTTCATTTACAAAGAAAAAAACCGTGGATGTAAGCAATCCCATATACAAGGATCCATTTTCGATTATAATACCGGCATCCGGGGTGTTGCTGAACGTTCCGAATGATGCGCCTGCCACCATATCTGCATTTCCTTTTAAACTAATCGTACCATAATTTTTGTGCGACAAGGCTGCACCCCCGTTCTCCGGATAATCCACATCAGTTAGGTCAAGATCACAATAAAATGATAAATTACAGGCCGAATTGAATTTCAATCCATTCTGAGCGCTACCCATATCTCGATAATAGGTTGAACCTGTATTTGTTATGTTTCCACTACCGGTAACAGTGCCACCAAATGAATTCGTCCAATTGTCTTCGTCATCGATAAATGAGAAAATAATATTTCCGGAACCTGCATGGGTTCCATCAACCATATAGATATTCCAGTTTCCGTTTTCAGGATTCGTAATATCCCAGGTACTATCAATGGTAGCCCAAACGTAAGCCGGATCGGTTCCGCCATCATCTTCAGGCCAGTTAATTCCATGCGCCCAATGCATAAACCTGATCAATAACTCATTATCACCATCGTCGAGTGTGCTGTTTGGCTTAATCTGGAGTCCCAGACATTTGGCGTTGGTCGCTAAAGTTACTGTATGACCCGAGTTAATAATCACGAAGGTTGAGTCGTTGGGGATGGATAGTCCATCGGGATTAACCAACCATGTCCAGGTGGCTGGATCGTTCCAACTGCCCGAACCTGCCGATTGTGCAACACGCATATCCGTTGGTAACGGAAGCGATTTGGCGACAAAGGGGTAGAGCAGGAACAGACAAAAAATTAAACTGAACTGTGTAACGGTTTTCATGATTGTTAGTTTATTAGGTTTACGATAAAGGCTGTATTATTTTAATCATATCTTCGAACCTTGTCTTCATTTTTTAGAACTGTAGTTAATTTCGGTGCAAATGTCCTCAGAATTCATGTACCTGCAATGAAATTTACTCCGACAAAATGACTACCGGTGATTATTTTATCTCTACATTATATAAACATGAATTCGTATTTTATTGAAAAAGAACGTAATAACAAATACTGCTCATTTTGGACTTTTCCAGTTTGCGATGTATACTGATACTATTTCGGCTGGTTAAATCTTGCTGATACCTTAAAAAAAATGCGCATAAATAAAAAGCAAAACAATGCTGCCGTTATGTATCGTTGTTGACATGGTAGAAAGCGAAAAAAAACAAGGATAACCATTCGATAATCCTTGTCCTGATTTGAAGATTAATCCTGGTTTATGATTTGGATTAATCCGTTTATATATGAGAAAAAATACAGTTTTATTGAATGATAATTGTTTTAACATAAGTTTTCTGGTCAGATATTACCTTGAGTATGTAGTTGCCTGCCGGTAGATGATGTACCGGTACGAATATACTTCCAGATGGTTTTATGTTTAAGATTCCAACTACTTCTAACCCCATATTGTTGAACAGATTTATTTCAGCAATAGTTTGATTTTCGGGTAGTCTGATGGTGAAATTATCAGTAGCCGGGTTTGGGTAAACGAGTAATTCAGATTTCAGTTCTTCAATACCAAGACAATCGAGAACGGTGATAATTCGCGAAGTTACGTTTGAACAATTATTGGCGTCAGTATAAACATAGCTGATCTCGTGAGTGCCGGTTCCCGCTGCAACAGGGTCAAACATAGTGTTAGTTACACCATTGCCCGAATAAATTCCACCGGCTGGCATTGCACCGCTTAAAGCGACAGGTTCCCAGTTAATACAAATATTATCATATGCAAAAGTTGTCCAGCTTACCTCGGGTGTATTTGTTACCTGAACTGTAATTTCATTGGATGTGGCCGGATTATTGGTAACACATTCGAGTGAAGAGGTCATCACCACCTTCACCTTATCGTTGTTCGAAGGGACAAAAGCAAATACTGCCTGATTATTTTCACTTGCCACATCATTTACAAACCATTGGTATGCAGGTGTATCGCCACCTTCAGCAGGTGTTGCTGTGAATGTAACCGTGGTTCCGGCGCAAACATTTTCATCATCAGCCAACACAGAAACAGCCGGATTGGCGGGCAGTGAAGGAGAAACTACCAAAAACTGAGCGGGACCATTTCCCGGCACTGTTGAAGGAGTTACAAGGGCGATACCGCTTGCTGTACCTACTGTTACTGTGACCGAATTGGTACCGGCGCCGGAGGTGATTGTCCAATCAGACGGAAACTGCCAGGTGTAGATAACTTCGGGAACATTGGTTATGGTATAGGTTTGTGAAGAACCGGTACATGGATTAGCCTGCCCGATGATGGCATCGGGTTGTGCCGGGAGTTCGAAAGCGCTTAAGTTTCTGTGCCAAAGTGAACCTGCGTAAGTACCGGCATAAATTTCATCGTCCGAAATAGTCATTAAAGTCGCAAAAGTACGTTCCGGCAACCCCTGACCGGCATCTAACCAGGTGGCGCCAAAATCACCCGAATAATATATATTGTAATCCGGTGCGGACGCCATGGCAATAAACACTTTTGAATCTATGGCTGCTAAGGATAAGGGAAATAAAGCATCCCCGATACCTGCTGAAATTTTTGACCAGTGGATTCCATTGTCTTGTGACGCTACAATAGATGCAACTTCAATCCATTCATTATTAATATATTCCAGGTTTGTTCCCGAAGCAAAGACATTATTCCCGCTGATAACAATTTTCGTTACCAAAAGATCATGAACCTTTGTCCAGGTGGCTAAATTATCTGTTGATTTGTATATTCCTCTCGTTCCATAGTTTACAAGACCGCAGAAATGGGTTGCTCCGTTTGAGGTAAGGTTGACAATTGCTGTCGGATGCGATACATCCTGAAAAGTACTCGGAAGCCAGCTATCACCGTTGTCCACTGAATAATAGGCGCCTTCGATAGTTCCCAATAACAAGGTGCTGTCGGTTGCCAATAATGTGCCGTAAGCATTTGAATATAACGTACTTGTCACATTGGTCCAATTGGCACCAAAATCCATCGAACGATAAACGCCCTCTACCGGGTTAAAGGCAAATAATCCGTTTTTATGTTCAATCAGTATCCCTCCGGGAGAATTTGTGGGTATCCAGCTGTTTCCCATATCAGTTGACATCTTGTCGTACGCGAATAGGGTGGAAGAACCAACGGAATAGGTTTGTAAAATATCGACGTTCACGGGCAGCCCTTCCGACACGTTGGTCCAATTGTTTCCCTGATCCGTTGACCGGAATATGCCGCTGTGAAAGCTACCGGTGAAAAGATTTGTATCTATCGAAGCAAGGATTGGTGCTCTGGAATTATGAGCATAGATACCGGTATTTGCTTCCGACCAATGATCCCCCTGATCGGATGTGCGATACATTCCTCCCTTTGTTCCTACAATAAAATCTTCCCCCGTTTTGTATAATGAAGCAGGCTGGTCGTAAATATCCATACCATTATTTGCAGGCGACCAGTTATTTCCCTGATCAGTCGAACGCAACATACCACTTCGATAAGTTGCTGCAAACAGGGTAGTTGAATCACCGGCAATGAACTGATAATCCCAATATTGGGTTGTGACAGATGGATCCAGATTCGTCCAGTTTCTGCCGTTATCGGATGATTTATAAAGACCAAAGGCATCTGTTCCGGCATAGATATCGTTGCCAACCGCAGCCATGGTGAGTACAATTGCATATGGATCAATCCCATCTGAAACTTTTTCCCAGGTATTGCCTGAATTGGTGGAGCGCCACACCCCGTTATAATCGCCGATTGAAACAAAAACTGCAGCCGGAGTGGCCAACAATCCTCCTTCAAAATAATTATCCGGAAGATTATGGGTAACATTTGTCCAGTGTTCGCCGTTATCGGTCGAACGAAGAATGCCGTTCCAGCTGGTAATTGCGTATAAGGTAGATCCTGATGCAGTAAATCCTCTCACTGATGATTCTATATTTGTTTTGCTATCCCAGGTAATACCATAGTCATCCGACCGGTAAACCCCTACAGAACCAGGGGTGCTTGAACCACAGCCAACGAACAGGCTGTTTCCGTACAGAAGAATCGCATTGATGTTTGTAGGCAATTGCGGGCCGGTGATATTTGTCCAGGTATTGCCCCGATCATAAGATGCATATAGTGAACAGATTTCCCGGTTACCGGCAACCGTAAATAATGTATCGCCTGAAGCAGTCGAACATTCGATGTAACCACCTTCGGGACCTGTTGGTGTCCATTGGGCTGATAATTTTGCTGTGTTCAGATTAAACAATAAACAAATTAATACAAAAAAAATAAAATTTCTTTTCATCGGAATATTTTGTTAATTTAAAGGTAATATAATGATTCATAATAACTTAGTTAATATTATGAACCAGACTATTGAAAAGTTTATAATTTCAGGAGAAGGTTGAATCAATTGATTACTCTTCAATCAACTGTTTATGATGATGGAAGCTGTAAATCTTACCTATGCCATATGCCGCCCCAAACAGGAACAGAATTGTTGATCCATCAGCAAGTGGTGCTCCACCGCCGGGAGGAATATCACCTTCATTGCCATGACCTCCACCCGGAGGATCGGGAGGGCCCTGTGCCAGCAGGCATTTGCCTGATACCAAAACTAAACTTAGCAGTATCGTTGTTATGATTTTCCTTTTCATGATTTTAATTGTTTTGTTCCTGATCTGAATATTTTAAATAAAGTTTTGTTCTTTCAAAATGACAAAAATCAACCGGATTTGCGCGCTTAGTGCTCAAGCCCGTGCTTTGTGATCCGGCACTTGATAAGTGATGTAGTTTTATTCTGCCCAGGCCGGTTTTCATGGTGTTTAAATTTTCACTGAAATTGTATGCATTTCGGATGATGTTTTTCAATTACAAGACAAAGGTCAGCCGCTTTTTATTAAGAATAAAATATTCCATCCCGACAATATCATTACCCTGATTCATTTCAATCTCTACATTATATATACAAATTCAGTTAGTATATTGATATTGAGTGCATTAAAATTTTAGGCCAATTTTGCAATACAATTGAAATTTTGAGCTTTCCAGTAATATGTGTCATTTTGGAGAGGACACAATAGAACTGGTATAAAAAAGTAAAGGACTACGCCGCGTAGTCCTTTACAATGATTGCATTTACATCTGAAGAAAGAAGTCTGTTTTATTCGCCGGGTTCCTGTTTCACTTTTTTATCGAAGTGAAAGAAGGAGTTCAAGCCAGACTTAACCATCCGGTAATGTTCTCAGTTCTATTCAATGATGATTGTTTTTATCATTGTTTGCTTATCAGAGGTGATTTTCAGAAAATAGTTTCCGGCAGGAATGTTATGGACAGGAATGGAGAATGACCCACTAATTTTCCGGTCTTTGTTTTCATAAACGGCTATTCCTAAATTGTTGATCAGCATGATTTCCAAAATGGTATGATCGTTTTGTATATTGATGTTGATCCGGTCGGAAGCGGGGTTTGGATAGATTGAAATACCATCCTTTAACTCTTCAATCCCTTGACAGACATTTACATATATTGTTTTCGAAGTTTGATTCGTGCAGTTGTTGGCGTCCGTGTAGGTATAGGTAATGAGGTGACTGCCCTGACCGGCAAGGGAAGCAGAGAAAGAATCATTACTTACACCCTCACCTGAGAAGGTTCCGCCTGCAGGCGTAGCACCACTTAGCAGCACTGGTTCCCAGTTTATACATAAGGTATCAGGTTCAAATACGAGCCAGTTCACTTCGGGGAGTGCGGTTACTGAGTTGGTGAATTCGCCGGAGGTGGCCGGACTGTTGCTTACACAGTCGAGCGAAGAGGTCATCACGACTTTTACTTTATCGTCGTTTGAAGGTACGAATGAATAAACGGGAAGATTTTCTCCACTTGCGGTTTCATTCACAAACCATTGATAGGAAGGGTTATCACCACCTTCGGTGGGAGTTGCTGTGTAAGTTACGGTTGTGCCTGAACAAACATTTTGTTGATCAGCAGATACAACCACGCTGGCGGTTGGCGCAGTAACCGGATTTACAATGAGAAATTGTGCAGGGCCTTCTCCCAGAATTGTGGAAGGAGTGACTGAAATTACCCCAGGCGTATTCCCTACCATAACCGTAATTGTGTTTGTACCTTCGCCCTCAATTATTTCCCAACCTGCCGACAACTGCCAGTTGTAGTTAACACCCGGTACATTGGTCACACTGTATGTTTGAACTGAACCGCTGCAAGGCGCTGTAAGTCCGGCAATGGCATCCGGCTGTTCAGGAGGATAAATTTCGGAGAGGTTTCGTTGCCAGACAGATGTTCCTGAAGTAGTTGCATATAATTTTGTATCCGTAGTAAACAAACCATTTATAATTACATTTGAATTTAAACCATCGGCTAACTGAGCCCAGCTTGCTCCCCGATCCTCCGAAACATACACCGAATTATCAGGTTCAATGGTGGCGACAAATACATATCTGCCGGAGGTTGTTATCGAAGTAGTCGATATGTTATTTATAGCAATCATTGTCCAGTTGTGGCCTTCATTCAACGAATAAAATAGTCTCGGAACTTCAACCTCCTGCCCGTTTACAAGTTCGAGATTGGTGCCGGTGGCGTAGATGATACCTTCGCCCCGGACAAAATTATGTACCAATAACTCACTTACCTTCGTCCAGTCGGCGCCATGATTATCTGAGACATATATACCGCGTATTCCGCCGCCTCCAAAAAATCCATAAATATCTGTTGTTTCGGTGGCCATAAAATTCGAGAAATAAAATGCCCATGCATTGATATCCGGTACATTGCCGGTGTTCCAGGTCTCGCCATTGTCATTTGAATAAAACAGTCCCCAGGCTGTTCCGATAAATAAAGTAGGTCCATCTGAGTCGATTGTAAAAAATGCCCCGCCATCATGGTAGGGGAGACCGTTGCTCTTTTCGGTCCAGGTGATACCATTATCATCAGAACGAAAAACACCCGAGCCATATCCCGATTTGATGCTGAACAACGACCCACCATGTTCAATCCAGCCCGAAACAAGGTCAAAACCTATTGTCCCTGGGGCATTACAAGGAGTCCAGCTATTTCCCTTATCGGTCGAAACGTAATTTTTGGTAAATAAAGTATTACCACTTGAATATAATGCAGTCTGCATAGGAAGATCGAGCACATTAACCGGAAGCCCTGAATTTACACTTTCCCAGTTGGTACCTTCGTTTGTTGAACGAAAAACGCCACCATAATAGGTGCCTGCGAAAATGCTGCTGTCTATTTTTATCAAATTTGCAAATCCTGGCCGATATAGTAAATAATGAGAGGTAATACCCTTGTTTTTTTGTTCCCAGTTCTCGCCCGCATTATTTGTTGCATATATACCACCCACTGTCCCCGCAAATAGTTGACCATCACGTAGTAACAGTTTTTTTGCTTCTACATAAATATCAATACCGTTATTAACCGGCAACCACGAACCACCATTTTGAGAACGTAGAATTCCTGCAGAATCGGTTGCAGCAAACAGGTTAGTACCGTCACCCGTTACTGAAAATATTAAACGGTAATTTAAAGTCTGCATGCCCTCATGTTTCCAGCTTTCCCCATTATCTATGCTTTTCCAGATTCCCTGCCAACCATCTGTTCCGAGGTATATATCATTCCCGTTGAATCCAATTGACATCATCGGAGGAAACAACCCCGGAATCCACTCACCCTCATAATATACTGCCAAACCATCATTTGCCTCCTGCCATGTCAGCCCGGAATCGGTTGATTTGAAAACACCATGTTCATCGCTGCCCAAATAAAAAATGTTATTGTTCGAACCAAGACATTTAATATAAATATCGGATGGTAATCCATTATTTGTCACAGTCCAGAATTCACCATTATTATCCGACCGCATAAGGAATATCCCTCTTGCGAGGATCGTGTTTCCGCTGACAGTAATATCTGTTATTTCTTTCTGATAACCGGGTAATCCGGCACTTTTTTCAACCCAGGTAATTCCGTTATCTTCTGAACGATAAATCCCTTTACTGGACCCAATGAATAAATATTCACCTGAAACAGCAATGGCTTTAATGTCGGAAGGTGTTGTTTCGTTGGTGAGATTCGTCCAGTTTGCTCCATTATCATCGGAGCGGTAAATTGTAGAGGACGCCAAATGATAACGCATAGAACAAAACAATGAACCACCTTTTTGAACGATCGCGGTTGGAAAGCCTCCTCCTTCGGGTCCGTTAGTAACAAATTGTGCCGATAGCGACCCCGTATTCAACATAAAGTACGCGATAAAGGCAAACACTAAAAGATTGATTTTTCTCATGGTTTTTTTTTAATTTATTTTCGATATTTACGTTTTCGGGGTTCGGTTTTTAAGTATAATAGGTTGATTAATAATGATTTCATCGTGGGCTATATGATTGAGCCTGTAATTAATTTTTGGCAGTTTATACACTTGAATAAGAAAACTACTTATTGTGTTTGCTTCCTGATTTTCATATCCTCTTGATTTATCATCCAACTATGATTCAACTATTTTTACCGGTACTCATCTTATTTTTCTTTATAATGACTGATTTTCGTTTATAGTGACAAAGGTCATTTCATTTTTAGGATTAAAAAAATTATCTATCCCGACAAAATCGCTATCAGATAATAATTGATCTCTACATTATCTAAACAGCTTTATTTATATTGTTGATAATGAGAGTGATACTAATGTTGGATGGATATACCGAAACAGATGGGGAAAACTGGTGGTAATAGATCAAAGTTCTTCGAATCAGCGTAGGTAATTATGTGGAATATGTTGTCATTGTAGGTAAATGACCACATTGGTACGTGAATAACTTTTGGTTAAATCTGCGAAAGGAAAGTCACCAGGTTGGTTTCAGAATTGGAGATTCCTAATTTTTTCCGGAGACGATAGCGGGCCTGATCGATGGATGGAAGTTGCTGGTTTGTTAGCTCTGAAATATCTTTCGTCGACATATTAAGACGCAGGAAAGCACACAATTTCAATTCATTTTGGGTGAGATCGGGATAGGATTGAAGTAATTTCTCATAAAAACCGGCATGAACTTCCTGAAACCGTTGTGAAAATTCGTTATGCATTTTATCATCGGTACTGTTACGGAGTTCGCGGCTTATTAGCGTTATTATCTCTTTTGCTTCGAGACCTTTTGCATTGCTCTCGAGTTGAACCAATTTGTTCGAAATGTCGGTAAGCATTT
Source organism: Bacteroidales bacterium (assembly GCA_013141455.1). GTDB lineage: Bacteria > Bacteroidota > Bacteroidia > Bacteroidales > F082 > CAJBPB01. The sequence goes on along the minus strand of JABFQW010000052.1, from coordinate 6,504 downwards.
CGTTTTTCTTGATCAACGAGATGAGATTTACAGTGAGTTCCCTGTTTTTTATGCCCAATTCAGATTCAATTTTTTCCTTTTCGAGCACGATGAATTTCGACTTAAGCCGGTGACGGGAGAAAATCAACCCAAGGATAACAAGACCTGAAACGAGTCCGAAAATGATAATCAGCATGACCGCATTTTTCGTTTGCTGGGCCAACTGACGGTCAAACTCTTTTTTTTCATAATTGTATTGCATCTCGAGTTTCGATATCAGCCTTTGTTTCTGGGAATTGAATAAACTATCTCCAGCCATTTTTTCAAGTTTGATATACTTATAGGCATTTAAAGTATCAGCTTCACTCGTATAAAGTTCGTTCAGAATTTGGGCAGCGGTGTTGATTATTAAATATAATTTATTCCGTTGTCCGATCTCCAGGGCTTTCTTAAAATAGGGAATACTCTCATCAAAACGCTTGTCGCTGTAATAACAAATCCCAAAATTCAAATAGCATTGCGCCATGTGTGATTGGTTGTTAAGCTCGGTAGCGATGTCTAACGACTGTTTAAAACTCCTGAGCGCATCTTCATAATACCCGTTGTTCATCTGGCCATAACCAATATTCATGATATTGATACCCTGACTAAGTCTGTCACCAAGTTTGATATTAATATCGAGTGCTTTTCGCAGAAAAACAATGGCAGTGTCGTATTTTTCAAGATTCTGATAAATAGCGGCAATATTGTTGTATTGCCTTTTTATCGCGGTTGGCGAATTGATTTCGAGAGCGATGGCCAACGATTTCTTGTCATAATCCAGCGCTTTGCTAAAGTTCTTCTGGTAAAAGAAATCCATGCCTATATCACCAAGGGCATGTGAAATTCCTACTTTGTCACCCATTTTTTCGAAAAGCCTGAGACTTTTAAAAAAGTACTCTGAACTGTTATCATAATCGCTGAGCTCGTTATAAACAGTCCCAATACGGCCGTATGCATTGGCAAGTCCCGGCTCGTAATTTAAATCTTCCGACATTTCTTTTGCATCCTGGGCGAGTTCCATCGCTTTTTTATAATCACTCTTTCTGAAATAATACTTGCTCAATACCAACATCGAATTAATCTTTCCAATAGAATAATCAGTTTCACGTGCAATCTGGAAAGCCCGGTTGGCATATTCGATCGCGTTTTCATCGTACTGGTTTTCAGGAAATTCCAGAAATTTAAGAATAACATCTACTTTTTCTTTCGGATCTTTCAAGCCAAGCAATACCGAATCGAGACTATCAGATTTTATAGTACCTTGAGCCATGATTGGTCGAAACCAGGCCATGTTCAGCAGTACAAAAAGGATGATAAATCTTGATTTCATGTTAACCATTTTTAAAAAATGATATTGATTTGCTTTGTGTTATGATTGAAAATTGAGTCCCCTACGAAATGCAAAATATTGCCACAAAAGCACAAAAACACCAAATTTCACCAATGGTAAAACACTGATTGTGAGTGTTTGGAGTATTTTGGAGATTTGGAGTATCTGTGGCATTTCTTTTTTTATCAGTTTTCAGAGTGGGCTCAAAATTACATTTTATCGATCTGCATTATTTTGGGTATGAAAGGAATTGGTTTCCGAAAACTTTCAAAAAAGCAAATTAGCTCTTGCAGATATCCTTAAAAACCTTCATAAATCAATCGATCCTTTTAGCAAACCCGGGGCTAAATTAAAGGTTATCAAATTAAAAGGCAAAAGAATTTAGAAGCGGTACGGTAAAAATGTTAATTAATATATCGTAAGTAATAGTAAATCAACTCATAAACCAAATTGTATTCTTATAAATACTGTTTTTATTTTCATTTAAACATTGCGATAGATTGATTCAGATTTAAAGTAAAAAAGGGTTACCTCATGGCAACCCTTTTTACTATCAGGAGGATAAACTGGTTTTAAATTTCGTTTTAATTTATAATGACCGCTTTCACAAAGGTTTCATGTTCAGTAACAATCTTGATTATATAATTTCCGGTCGGTAGGTTTTGTACAGGTATTGTATACATCTCAGATGCTTTCGGATCCATGTTTTCAAAAACCGGAATGCCCATCGCATTGAATAATCTTATGCTTACGGGAGTCTGATTAGCTGAAATTTTAATGGTGAGCAGGTCGGATGCCGGGTTTGGATAAATAAGAACTTCTGAACTAATTTCAGTGATACCAAGACATTCATCCACTATAAATTCGATACTTGCCTGATTTGAGCAATTGTTTGCATCGGTAAAAGTGTAGCTGATGACATGATTACCAGCGCCCGCAACAGCCTGATCGAAGATATTACCGCTAACACCGGCACCTGAATAGACGCCGCCTTCGGGTAATCCACCTGTCAAAGTAATTGGCCCCCAGTCTTCGATACAGACCGTGGTTGGATCGGTATAATTCCAGCTAACCTCGGGTAGTGTATTCACAATGGCAACGATTGCGTTTGACGTTACCGGGTTCTGCGAAACACACCATTCACTTGAAGTGAAAACCAACGATATGATATCACCGTTTTCAGGAGCAAAAGCAAATGCAGGAGCGTTTTCACCGGCAGTTGCATCGTTCACATACCAGTTATAAACAGGTTGATCGCCACCATTTGTGGTTGTAGCGGTGAATGTCATGATTTCGCCAGCACACACATCGTTTTTGTCAACATCAATGGAAGCGATCACGTCAACAGCATCAGTAACCTGTAACTGCAATGTGTTCGATTGCACAGGATTGTTGGTGACACACGAAAGCGAAGAAGTAAGCAAAGCATATATTTCATCATTGTTTGCAGGAACATACGTTAAAACTGCTCCGGTTTCACCGTTTTCGATACCGTTTACAAACCATTGGTAGACAGGTGAATCACCTCCTTCGGTGGGAGTAGCTGTGATTGTTACCGAAGATCCGTTACAAATAGTACTTTGATCAGTCGCAATGTTGATGCCGGCCTCGGCAGAAGTAGATGGTGTTACCATCAGAAATTGAGCAGGACCGGTTCCCCATCCGTTTGAAGGTGTTACAAGAACGATGCCGGTCTGAGTTCCTACGGTTACATTGATCGAATTGATTCCGTTACCCGAATTAATCGTCCAGTCAGCCGGAACCTGCCAGGTATAAGTAACTTCATTAACATTTGTTACACTGTAAACCTGGGTCGAGCCGATGCATGGTGCTTCTGCACCTACAATTGCATCAGGCAATTCGGGAACTGATCCTGATAATTCTCTCCGGTAAGTGGGCTGAGGGACTATCCAGTTACAGGTAAATAAAAAATTATCATTAACTAAAAGGGAGTTGGCAACCGGAGCATTGGGATAACCATCATTGATAGCAAGCCAGTTTGCACCATTATCTGTTGATTTATAAATACCCGATTTTGTTCCAGCATATATATCGCTGCCATTTATCACTAACGATCTGATATCGAGGTTTCCAAGACCAGTATTTACAGCCTGCCAGCTTACGCCATTATCACCTGACCGATAAATACCGATTGCATCTAAATTCGGATCTTCATAGATGTTTGCAGTTCCGGCAAAAATATAGGTGCTGTTACTTACTATCGCCATAATTGGAATATTTGCCATAGCCGGATTACAACTTGTCCAGTTGATGCCGTTATCTGCCGATTTGAAAACTCCGTTCACAGTGCCCGCATACATTTTTGAACCGTTTGCAGTTAATGATAACACCGTTGGCCAGCCGCCGTTTGGATTCAGATTCCATATACCTGAGGTTCCGTTCCAGGTATTGCCATCATCCGTTGAGTAATATGCGCCTAATTGAGAACCGGCGCCCGCAAAAATAGTATCTCCTTTCGAAAGAAAGGTGTACGCCGGTCCCCAGGTAGTTTCGTAAAATTGGGGAAGCAGCTCCCAGGTGCCACCATTATCTGTTGACCTGTAAGCATCACCCTGTGTACCAACAAACAATGAAGTACCTGATAAACAAGGTCCTGCTTCAGCACTTATATTACCAGCATTCCAGTTTAGCCCGTTATCCGTTGAGCTGTATATCATACCTTCGTAGGTTGCAGCAATGATTTCATTCCCAATGCCATGAACCAATCTACGTGTACTTAAACCGCTTAATCCGTAATTAGCAGAAGACCAGGTGCTTGAATTATCTGTTGATACAAAAACGCCTTTCGAGGAAACACCACTAAAGATTTCGGTTCCTTTCAATAGAAGATGATGAAATGTCTGATTCGACATAGTACCACCCGTTGAGACCCAATTGATGGTTCCGGTATTGTTTGATTTGAATAAACCTCCATTGGTCCCTGCATAAATTTCAGACTCTTTAATCATAAGTGATCGTATAAACCTTGAATTTCCTGCTGGAAAACCGGTCATTTCGTTGGTCCAGTTCGTTCCATTGTTCAATAACCGAAATACACCCTGTCCGATTGTACCTGCAAAAATATCATTTCCGTTCACGGCAAGACTGCTGAATGACCGGCCCGAAAGTTGACCGGGAGTTCCTAAGCCTGAGTTCACGGTAGCCCAGGTAAGGCCAAGATCGGCTGAGCGGTAAATTCCTTTTCCGGCAGTTCCGGCATAGAGATATGACCCACTGAAAGCCAACGATTGAATATCAGGTACATATGGGAGTGATATCCCCGGAAAATTGTTATTATGACGGGCAATCCAGGTGAGTCCATAATCTAAGGATACGTAAAAGCCACCGTATCCACCTGCATATACAATAGTTCCATCAGTTACGACAGCGTTCGGGGAGGAGTTCGTTCCTGGATAATCGCTCTCGGTCCAGCTATCCCCGTTGTTGGTTGATTGAAATATCCCATCGTTGCTTGAAGCAATGAGTGTGTCACCAATGGTTGCCATCGAAATGATGTTTGAAATACCATTGAGATTTTCCCAGGTGGCACCGTCATCTGAGGACCGGAATGCACCAAGACCATAAAGTCCGCTTCCTGTTCCGGCGAACATAGAATTATCGTTGTTGGCGAGGCAGGTAACCAAACCACCGAATGGACCGTTGGTTGGTTCCCAGCTTTGTGAGATTGCTGTATTGGTGAAAAATAAGATGATCGTTGCTAAAGCAATCAAAATTGAATAATGTAATTGATTTTTCATTTTTTCATTTTTCTTTTTAAAATATTATTTGAAGCTTTTTTATTTGGGTGTTTTTTATGCTCTTTGGTAAGATCATTCAGATTCGAGACTATCAGTTTATTCAGTACAATGCGTTGAAGTTCAAGTTGTTTGATGTATCTGACATTTTCATCCACATTCTCCATATTTATCTGCCCATCGTCCTCTTCATTTTCAACCATGGATTCCTTCTTGTTCTGCATTTATTATCAGGGGTTTAAATATCAAATAGTTGAGTTATTTGGTTTGAATACCGGGACAGCAATGAGGTTGCAGTCCCGGTATTCATGTGATTATTCTTCAAGGCTGACTTTTGGTTTATTTTGGTAATATTTGGCTGCTCCATACAATAAGCCTAAGGTTAATAAAAGACCAAGGCCATTTCCTACGGGCGCCGAACCACCAACCACCACGTTGCCACCTGCCGAAGGATCGCCCGGAGGATCAGGCGGGCCTTGTGCTTGCGATTGTTGTACTGCGATGAGTAAACAGCTGAATAGCAGTAGTTTTAAAATTGTCTTTTTCATAGTTTTGGATGTTATCTGATAAATACTTTTTCTGAGTAAATCTTATTGTCTGTTGTAACTCTTACAAGAGCCATTCCATTGAAATGGGCCAGGTTAATTTCCGTTGGCGTTTGCAGTACTTTCTGTTCACTGTAAATCCTATGACCCAACAGATCAAAGACTTCGATCATTGCGTTTTGTCCGGAACATGCTGGTATATTGATATTCAGTTGATTTGATACGGACCAGATATGGTAATCATCTTTAGTTACCTCTCCGGTTGTGGTCACTCCAGAAAAATGCAGGTTAAAACGTAAGGCATCATTTGTTGTGTTATGATTGAAAAGATAGGAAGGTGATTCTCTTAAATCAATCATTTTATTCAGAAGCTTATCTTCAAGAAAAATGGATGCTGATGATTCAAAACTTTCGAAACCGCTTGCCAAAAATTCGAGCTGGCCATTTTTCGAATATTCGAGTCCGACCGGTACGATGATCGTCTGCGAAGAATGATCCAGCGCGTTGATGGTCAGTTTATCGTTGATTTCGGATATTGAATACAATTGCGGGGCTGATTCGGCACCATAAAGTTTGTCAACATCAAACAATCCCGGTTTATTACCAATCATTGAGGCGAAACGTACAATGATTTCGTCGGCTGATTCAGCGTCTGAAATATGCAGGTGTAAGACCTCAGGAATCATTTTAGTACTGTTTTTGTAATAGGCTTGTTCGTCATGTATTCTGATGTCATTATTCATCTCAAGTACCGGACTTGCCGCATTCGATTTTACAAAAAACGACTGACCGGCCGGAATAACACCTGTACCTGCGCTACCGACACCTGCACTCCAGCTTACATAATTATTGC
>JABFQW010000042.1 GCA_013141455.1 Bacteroidales bacterium | reverse complement strand
TTATTTAAAAGGAGTTGATCATGATTTAAAGAATTACAAAGAATATCTTACCAGTAATGTTGGTGGTGCTTGGTATGGAAATGATTATTCAACATCAGAGATTCAGATCCTTAAGAATGAAAAAAAAGATGTAATTATATCTGCAATAAAGAATTCAAATGCTGATTTTACTTTCGTGGTTTTTACTGGTCATGGATTTCTCTACTCAAAAAACGACCTCACTTATATATGTTTATCTGATGGATATTTATCAGAACATGATTTAATAACATCAGCAAAAAGACGAGTTTTAATTCTCGATTGTTGTCGTGAGTCTGAGGATATGTCTGAAAGCTTTTTGGGAGATGGGGGTAAAATCTCAAAATCTAGAGATAGTCTTAGTTTCTATTCGAACTCAAAAGTTCTTGAAATTAATACGAGTAGAAGTGTTATACACTCCAGAGCAAAATTTGATTTAGCTCTTCAGCTATCAAATGAAGGTCAGTTTACTGGATATGCATGCTTGATTGATCAAACATCGGGAGACAATCCGACATCTGGAGGTGCGTTTTCTTCCGAATTAATAAATACAGGAAAAAACTTTGGATCAATAGATAGAAAAGATTTTTGGTTGCCTATTAGAAGGGCGGTAAATGAGACTATTAAAACTTTGAAGGACGATATTTTTACCGATCAAATACCAACATATATAACCACACCCATTAACATGGATTTAACTCATCCTTTTGCAATTACCAACATGCTAAATATTATATGATGAATAAAATGGCAATTATTATTGGTAGTCCAGGAGGGTATCGAAATTTAAGCCATCGTAGAAGTGTTGCCGTTGATTTAGATAATTACTATTCATTTTTAAGAAGTAATGCCGGCGGTCAATGGAATGAAGACGAGATCCAGATACTCAGAGATCCAGATTCAAATTCGATTAAGGAAACAATAAACAAGGTAAATTCAGACTATTGTTTTGTCGCGTTTTCCGGTCATGGTCTTACTAACTCTTTTACAGAAGCTGACTTTATTTGCCTTAAAGATAAAGACCTGTCAATAAAATATTTAGTATCAAAATCTGAAAGACAAACAATTATAATTGATTCTCGCCGAGAATTTGAATCTAATTTACTGAAAGGAGATGCGAATATACTTATGGAAGAATCTGAATTACAAATAAAGGATAATTCAACTCATAACATATTTAATGATACAGTTTTAAGAACTCCCAAAGGGATAATTTTAGTTTATTCTTCTCAACCAAATGAAATCAGTGGAGATGATCCAAATCTCGGTGGACATTTTACTTATTCATTAATCCAAGCTGGATTTAACTGGTGGAATGATAAATCTAATCAAGGTATATTAAAGCTTGATTCAGCAATAGATAGTGCGGAAATAATACTAAAAAACAAATTCAAGACAACTCAAAAGCCCTTAATGGGTGGTCAAGTCAGAAGATTAACGTTTCCTCCATTTGCCTGTTCTAAAAATGAAAAATAATCAATAAAGTAGTCAACAATGAATAACTTTAATCCTGTCGTAATCAGCTCCTTACATGGATTTAAATCTCATGGTAAATGGCAAACAAATCTCACTGATTTTATTTCAACAAAACATCTTATTGGAAATTCATTTGATTACGGGTATCAGTTTTCAAGCTGTCTTATTCCCGGATTTAAAAAGAGGTTAATAAAAAAATTTTATAAAAAATACAAGGCATTGACAAAAAACAAAGACTACAAAATCGACAATAATAATCCTCTCTGTAGACCTTCAATTATTGCACATAGTCTTGGATCTTATATATTATGCAATGCGATGCTTAAATATCATGATATTAAATTTGATAAGATCATTTTATGTGGTTCTATTGTTGATGAGCATTTTGATTGGGATTTACTTTTTAAAAGAAATCAAGTCTTTTTTGTTAGGAATGAATATAGTCCTATAGATAAAGTAGTTAGATGGGGATGGATATTAAGTAGATCAAATAGTGGTCAGTCTGGCTGGAAAGGTTTTAAATTTTCCTCAAGTACATTTGAGCAAGAGAAGTTTGATTATTTCGATCATGGAAGCTTCTTTGAAGGTAATCATATCGAAGAATTCTGGTTGCCATTTTTATTAAAAGCCCCTCCGACATTCCAAATCATAAAAGGTAAAGAATTCGAAACAACTACTGAGTTTACTCAATATTTTGACCAGACTGAGAAAATTGATGATGCTTCTTTCGGAAACGATATTTTCTGGGAAGAATTTTCCATACCAGATGGTTTGGCTGAAAGTTGGATCGAAACTAATCCAGATATATATTCCTTTTTATTGAGTGATACACAATCAAAAGATGTAATTGGATATATAAATGCAATGCCTCTAAAAGATAAAGTTTTTGAATTATTATTATCAGGAAAATTACATGATAGTGATATAAAACCGGAAGATATTATTTCTTACGAAGATAATGTAACTAATATTAATTTATATATCATGTCTGTTGCATTGAATCCAAACTTTCATTCAATGCATCTTGGGCTTAAAGATGTTGGATTTGAAAAACTATATTATTCTTTACTAGAAAAATTAAGTTATTATTATACTAATAAGGGAATTAAAGTAGTTAAAATAGCTGCAGTTGGTTGGACAGACAAAGGAGTCAGATTATGTGAATTTTTAGGGATGAAAAATACAGGCATTGCAGAAGTAAAAACAAACAAACCAATATTTCTATTGGATTTAAGTAATATTTCACCAACGGATTATATACATAAATCAATTCGAAATCTGATGAAATTATATAAATCATGACAAATTCATGCACCAATCACCTAACTTGCAATCAGTCTGAAAGACATAAAAATAAAAGCCTGACGCCCTACATCATCCACCCATCAAGTGCGGCAGCAGTGGTTTTCGGTGGGCATCTTTCCGCCCGGGCTGCTTTTCGGCTTGATAGGAAACCGCCCGCAGTCCGCACCTGCGTGTAGCTTCCTACCTTTACCCCGTTCTTTAACCAATTACTACTCTTATTTAACAATGTAAAAATTTAAAAAACAACCATGAAAAAACTAATCTTTGTGATTCTTGCCATAGTTGCAGCAATCAATTCAAAAGGACAATCAAATTACATCAATGTATGTCAGGACTGCGATAACAACTGGTGGCAGAACTTTGATTTTAATTCGGAGGATGACAACAGCGCGTATTATTTTTATTTTGACACAACGCAAGCCAACAACATTTGGCAGATTGGTACACCAAACAAAACAATTTTTAACTACGGTTATTATTATCCCAGAGCCCTGGTAACAGATACTGTTAACGCATATCCAATAAACAATATCTCTTCATTTCAATTTTCAATCCTTAATTGCTCCGGTCAGGATGTTGGTGATAATTGTAATGGCGGTTACGGGGGTCCTAACTATTACATCGTTCATAAAATAGAAACAGATAACGGGTTTGACGGTGGCACCATCGAAGTATCGCATAACAATGGAATAAGCTGGGTAAATTTAATTCAGGACACGATGAACTTCGTACAAATAGGCGGAAATATTTACACCTTGAATGACACGGTTGCAAGTTTAGGCAAACCTGGTTTTTCAGGTTCGGCAGAATGGGATGAAATCAGCATCTACTATCAGATTTCACCGATAAACTTGGACACCATTACGTTTCGTTTCACTTTCGCAAGCGATGCTATTGAGACGAACCAGGATGGCTGGATGATTGGATTTATATCAGTTGGTGGAATATTTGAAGGTATTGATGAAATTCGAAACGACAATTTAATTACAATTGATCCCAATCCGGCAAGTGATAAATTGCTGCTTCACCGAACAAAAAACAGTCCCAATCAAACAGTTCAGATCATGAATAACTCGGGACAGGTTCTGTATAACAACACAAGCTTCTTTCCTGAAACTATTGACGCAAAACAATTTACGAATGGGATGTATGTATTGAAATATTCCGATGGTAAAAATTTCGCAATCAAACGATTCATTGTACAACATTAAACCAACTCCGGAAACTTATAGAAGAAGAAATGCCACCAGAGGCGAAGCCATCAACGAAGTTTATTTACAAAAATACCAAATATCAAAAAGATAAAATATTGAATGTAAGGTTTTTTATGGTATTTCGTCTTCTATAAGTTTTTGGAATTGACACTAATAATTATTCTGTTTAGAAAGTTAGCATACCTAAAACTTCCAACGAATCTGTAATTTTATTTCGGTTTTTTTATTTCCTTCAATTAAATCCAATCCGCTACCAATCTCATTTTTGTCGTCATACCAGGTTTGGGCAATTCGTACCCATAAATCTACCGATTCAATGGCTTTTAAACGGTATAATAAATAAACGCGCGATCCTTTGTCGTTAAACGAAGGGATTGAAAATGCGTACAATACATCGTTCTCGTATGCATATAAACGACTGTCATACGATTCAGCATCGAAAACCGCGAACCGGAAAGCGAATTCATGCGGTTTGTTTACAGGCTTATAAACCACATCATGAAAAATTATAAATCCCTGACTTGTAGCTTCTCCGGGTTCATCATATTGTATAATTTCTGCCCTGTCTTTAAATTCTAAGGCATCGCTAACCTTATAATTAATATGGAACCTCATGGACGTTTTGGTATATTCAACCGGTAAATCGATATAATTCCAGGGGTCGTTTTGATTGGTCATCTTGGTTTTTGTCCGAAATCGCAGGTATAAATCATCGGTACGGTTTATGCGGTGACCGAGTTGAACAAAATAATCGTGCCCCATGCTTGGTGCATCGGTTTGAAAACGAAGCCAGGGGAATTTGAAATAATCAGCATAAGACGTTAGTTTCAGCGAGGCAGTAAGATCGGCAGTTAAACCGAGATAAGTGCCAATTTCATTGTTCGGTGTACTGCTTTCACCAAAACTCGTAGCATAAAAATTCCGGTAGTCTTTATCGAAATTCCGGTAGGCAATTGTTAATGAGGCAAAATTGACAGGCTGCGCAGTGATACCGGCGATTGTGGCCATACCACCGCCTTGTGTAAGTGCGACTTCGGAAAAGAGAACAATCTTTGGTAAAAATACTTTCAGATCAACACCCTGATTGAATTCTGTATTTTCCAAACTGCTGAATTGGTTATAGGGTGATATTCGGGGATGAAGTTCGGCTTTGAAACTATTTTGTTGGGCAGTATATCCTAACTGCATGAATTTGTTTTGATACGAAACATGTCCGCCAAACATTTCCTGGCGGATAGCCGCTTTATCGAGTAATTCATCAACAGTTCGATGAAGGCCCGATTCCTGAATACCTGATATAAATTCCTGATCTCCGGTTAGCGAATCACCGGCAGTAATATTACCGTCGAACTGCTTGTTTGAGTAGAAGAGGGTAAGATCAAAAACTTTGTACTTCAGGGTGAATGCACCACCACGCAAAAATCTGTTTTCGTTAACCGAAGCGCTGGGTTTTAAACCCTGACCGAATTTAATAATATCTGTCGTACTGCCCGATTTCCCGAACGACAGGCCCGACCACATCGTCAATCCTTGTCCGAATGCAAGATGGTAGTCGCCAATGGCAAGAGATTTCAGTATTCCGAAATCGGAAAGGAAGAGGTGAGCCGAATAAAAATCGAAACCATTTTTAAGTTTGTTGCCCAATAATTCGCGCTGTACGCCTGGTACCTGGTTCCTGATCAATGCCTCACCGGCGTCTTTCTCCGTGGTTATGCCAGCCCTGATTCGGTTACGATAATTGTAGGCATATTTGAAATAGAGTTTTTGAGGACTTCCAATATAGGACGAATTGGGCTTTTGTGCCAGAATCGAATCTTCGATGGTTTTATATCCGTTCGATTTTTCTAAAACCTGTTCGGTCCTTACAAAAACCTGATGTCTGCCCCACCTGATCGCTTTTTTCAAATCTATTTTGTCATTCCCGATAATTTCATTGGTTGTAATTATGGGTCGGATAAGCTCAATAGTTTGATTATCAAAACCCTCGATTGAATTAAGCTCAAATACACTTAACACAGATCCATAATTCTGAAGGTATTCAACCAATTTCTCATATTGATAATTGCTTAAAACTTTTAATTCACGGAGTATTTCAATTTTATCACTATTGATGTTGATTGGATTCTCAACATAATAAAGGTATTCATCAACAAGTTCGCCATAATCGTACACATTTTCAGTGTCTTCCGACATTTGTTCGATGCGGTCGATGAGCGTTTTCGTGAGCGAATTTGAAATGGAATCAACTTGTTGGGCAATCAAAGTTGGTGTAACGAATAATAATCCGGTAAGTATCAAAGTCAATCTTACTATCAAAATCAACTTATTCATTCGTCTGTTTTTTTGCAAATTGGAATACCAATCCGGCCTGTGTAGTAACACCTAATATTTGATGCATCGAAGCAGCAATATGAAACTGAAGTTGTCTGAAATGAATTCCGGCACCCATGGTAAGCAGACCCGGGTTTGTGCTTATTCCGGTACGAATGAAAAATTTTTGTTGAATGGCGTATTCGAGTCCAACACGGAGCGACGCCTTTGTTTGAAAGTTTTGTTCTATTTCTGTTACACCAATAAATTCTGGGGTCAATGAATAAGTCAAACCAAACCGCATGACCATAGGCGTTGATTCGTCGGGATAATCAGCAATTTCCATCCTGACAGGATTATAGACATAGGCACCAAGGCTAAGTTTCTCGTTTAACGTGGATTGAACGCCGAGTTCAAAAGTCACAAAGCTTGCATCCCTATAATTTTCAGCGATGTTTGTGGTTTGATAATCAAGCTGTAAGCCTATTCGAAGCAGTTTACCGAATGATCGGGCATATGCCAAACCGAATTTGTTTTCGTTATATAAAGTGTAACCAAATTGGTTAAAGCTTAGCCCTAAAACACCAAACCGGGTCGGGGCAACAACAGCAGCACCTTTGAGCGAAAGTTCCTTCATCAGAAACCGGTTTTCGTAAAACACACCGGCTGAAAGTGAAGGTTGAAGTGCCATGCCAGCCGGGTTATTCTGGATTGACCAGAAATCGCTTAAACTCACGGATGCCCCACCCATCGCAGCTGAACGAGCTCCTGCCGTTTTACCTATCGTTTGCGGGTAACAGTGTAACACCGGAAAAAGAAGGCAAAGTAATAAAAGAGTAAATAGTTGTTTCATAACCGGGGATTTTTGACGTCCAATATTCCACGAATTTAGATAATTTTGTATTCAAATTAGATTGTTGCGTATGAATATTTTAACTTTTTTAGAAGCGCTCAGCCAAAATAATAACCGCGATTGGTTCGAAACACACCGAAAAGATTACGAAAAAGCTAAGTCGGAATTAATTGTTATGGTGGATGGGTTAATCAGCGAAATCTCGAAATTTGATCCATCTATTGAAAATCTTGAATCAAAAAAGTGTCTTTTCCGTATTAACAGGGATATACGTTTCTCTCATGATAAATCGCCTTACAAATTATTTATGAGCGCGTTTATGGCGAAAGACGGAAAATCGTCGCAATCGGCGGGATATTATATTCACTTTGAGCCGGGCAAAAGCTTCGTTGGAGGAGGGATTTATTCGCCGCAACCCTTGGTGCAACAGGCAATCAGGAATGAAATCTATTTTAATTCAGGTGATTTTTATACTATTATTGAGAATGATTTATTTAAAAAAACATTTGGGGCGCTCATGGATGAAAAATATACGCGTATCCCAAAAGGTTTTCCCACTGATTTTCCCAAAGGAGAGCTGCTGAAATACAAACATTATGTCGCTTCATGCCAGATTCCTGATGAAATTTCTCAACTATCAGATATTCAGAATTTTGCTATCGGTGTTTTTAAAGAACTCTATCCATTAAATCAGTTTTTATGTCGTTCTATTTTAAACGCCTGATCTCTTTTAACCGATAACTTTTTTTTTTATACCGAAAACTGATTTATTACTTGCGCTCGTATTAATTTAATGTTATCTTTGTAGCCTAATTGGTTGGTTGTTTTATAAGTTCGAACTTAAAGCCCTTGGGGGTGAATCGTTTTAGTTGTTTTTTACGATTCATGACTACTCCAAGGGCTTTCCTTTTTATCCCTTTTTAAAATTAATATTTTTTATTTTTCTCACAAAAGCCTACTTTTGTCGCTTATTTTTATTTTTTTTCTTCATTATTCAATCAGAAAACTTTTACATCAATGTCTGAAATAAAAAATTTACAACGGATTGCAAGCCAGGTAAGGCGCGATATCGTTCGAATGGTACATGCCTGCCAATCAGGTCATCCTGGTGGATCGCTCGGATGCACCGACTATCTGACTGCGCTTTATTTTCATGAAATGAAAATAAAACCGGAAGTATTTGAAATGGATGGAGTAGGTGAAGATCTGTTTTTCCTTTCGAATGGTCACATAAGCCCTGTTTTCTACAGCATATTGGCACGACGTGGCTATTTTGATGTTTCCGAATTAGGGAGTTTCCGTAAGCTACATTCACGTTTGCAGGGTCATCCTACAACACATGAAGGATTGCCAGGTGTTAGAATGTCATCGGGTTCGTTAGGTCAGGGCATGTCAGTTGCTATCGGCGCTGCCCAGGCAAAGAAGCTTAACAATGATCAATCGCTTGTTTTTGTTTTGATGGGCGATGGCGAACAACAGGAAGGTCAGGTTTGGGAAGCGGCAATAAATGCGGCTGGTAAAAATGTTGATAATCTTGTTGCTGCCATTGATTTTAATGGACAGCAAATTGATGGTCCGGTTTCGAAGGTGATGCCTTTGGGTGACCTTAAAGCAAAATATGAAGCATTTGGTTGGATCGTTTACCCCCTGAATGGTAACGATATGCAGGAAGTAATAGATACACTTAAACTGGCAAGGAAAAATGCCTTTCAAGGAAAACCGCAACTCTTACTGTTGAAAACAGAAATGGGTCAGGGGGTTGATTTCATGGTTGGTACGCATAAATGGCATGGAGCTGCCCCAAATGACGAACAACTCCGGCTTGCTTTAGCACAGCTTGAAGAAACGCTGGGAGATTATTAAACCTGTTTAGTTGATTTTTTTTGATGTTAAAAATGATTTCGATGGAATTTAAAATACAAAATTATCAGGATACACGTTCGGGCTTTGGTGCCGGACTTTACGAAATTGGAAAACTGAACCCCAAAGTTGTTGCCTTGTGTGCCGACCTGATTGGTTCGCTTAAAATGGATGCGTTTGTAAAGGATTTTCCTGAACGGTTTTTTCAAACGGGCATCTCCGAAGCGAATATGATAGGGATGGCGGCAGGACTGACTATTGGTGGTTACATCCCGTTTACCGGGACTTTTGCAAATTTCTCTACCGGACGGGTTTATGATCAGATCAGACAATCGGTAGCATATTCAGGGAAGAATGTAAAAATTTGTGCTTCACATGCAGGGCTAACATTGGGTGAGGATGGTGCAACACATCAGATTCTTGAAGATATCGGCATGATGAAAATGTTACCCGGAATGACAGTGATTGTGCCATGCGATTATAACCAGACAAGGGCGGCTGTTCATGCCATCGCAGCATTTGATGGTCCTGTATATCTGCGTTTTGGCCGTCCGAAAGTGCCTAATTTTACATCCGAAACAGAACCTTTGATTATTGGTAAAGCGCAAATGCTTCAGGAAGGCACAGATGTAAGTATTTTTGCAACCGGCCATTTGGTATGGAAAGCCATTGAAGCGATACAGCAGCTTGAAAAAGAAGGTATTCATGCCGAACTTATTAATATTCACACAATTAAACCTTTGGATAATGAAGCAATTTTACGGTCAGTATCAAAAACCAAATGTGTTGTAACAGCCGAGGAGCATCAGCGAAATGGCGGATTGGGTGACAGTATTGCTCAATTATTGGCATTGAATTTACCTACACCCATCGAAATGGTGGCTGTTGATGATCAATTTGGCCAGAGTGGAACACCTGAAGAATTGCTTGGTCTGTATGGATTAGAAACAGCAGATATAATTGCTGCGGCAAAAAAGGCAATTTCCCGTAAATAGTTAGGGTTGAGAATTATCACCAACAAATTTTTCCGTTATGCGAATTTATCTTGTTGGTTATATGGGTTCCGGAAAAAGTACCGTTTCACATAAACTTGCACAATTACTTGGTTATACGCGCTTCGATCTGGATGAACTTTTCGAACAGCGGTTTAAAATTACTATACCTGAATTTTTCAGGAAATATGATGAAGTTTTATTCCGAAGGCTCGAAAGTCAATTGTTAAAGGAAACATCAGTGCTTGATAATGTTGTGATCGCTACCGGAGGCGGAACTCCTTGTTACTACGATAATATGGAATGGATGAATAAGCTGGGCATGACCATTTTTCTCGAAATGGGTGTAGCTGCAATTATCTCCCGGATTATAAATTCAAAAAAGAAACGCCCATTACTGCTTGATAAAAGTGATGATGAATTATTTACGTATATTCATGATCATCTGCGCCACAGAAATATTTTCTATACGCAGGCAAAGATCATTGTTCCGGCTATTTCACTCAATTATATGGGTTTGATCGAACAAATCAGGACGATTCAACCATCAGTTTAGATCAGCAGTGATTCTTTTTACCAGAAGTACAACATTTTCAACATGATGGGTCTGAGGGAACATATCAACAGGTTGAACCGCTATTACTTTGTATTTACTGTCGAGTAATTGTAGGTCACGCGCCTGGGTGGCAGGGTTACAACTGATATAAACCACTTTTTCGGGTTCGATCTTCAGAATCTGATTCACCACTTTTTCGTGCATGCCGGCACGTGGCGGATCGGTTATAATAACGTCAGGCTTTCCGTGGGTTGAAACGAATTCGTCATTCAGGACATCAACCATATCTCCGGCGTAAAATACAGTGTTATCGATTTGATTTAATGCCGAATTTATTCCGGCATCAGCTATTGCTTCAGCAACATATTCAATGCCAATAACTTGTTTTACATTTCTGGCAACATAGTTGGCAATCGTACCAGTTCCGGTATATAAGTCATACACGAGTTCATGGCCTTTGAAATCAGCGAAATCAAATGCTGTTTTATATAACTTCCCGGCCTGCACCGAATTCGTCTGGTAAAATGAAACCGGTCCGATGTTAAATTTAAGATCGGGAAACTGGTCATCAGGCGATTTCATTTGCTCGGTAATAAATGGTTTGCTACGAAATAATTTGATTTCCAGATCGTTAATAATGTCGTTTTTCTTGGTGTTGACAACCCACATCAGCGAGGTGATTTCGGGAAATGTTTCGGCGATAAATGGTAGCAACTCATTTTCGGTGCATTGATCTTCATACCCTGTCACAACAATTACCATAAGATCGCCAATGCTTGTATTGCGAATAAGAAGGTTTCTTAAAAACCCTGAATGATTACGTGCATCATAAAAGCTATAGTTTTTAGCAATGGAAAATTCTTTGATTGCCAAACGGATTCTGTTTGATGGATCGGCCTGTAAATGACAATGTTGGATATCTAAAATCCTGTCGAACATCCCGGGTAAATGAAATCCCAATCCCGAAGCAACGGCCGGATTATTGACATCGGTTGGAACGCCATCGGTAAACCATTTACGATTCGAAAAAGTATATTCGAGTTTATTCCGGTAATAGAATTGATTATCGCATCCGATAATTGGCCTGATTTCAGGATATTCAATTTTACCTATCCGTTCAAAGTTGTCCTTGACTTGTTTTTGTTTGTAGTGTAACTGCCATTGATAATCAAGATGTTGCCATTTGCAGCCACCACAAATACCAAAATGATCGCAGACTGGCGCTGTACGTTTTTCAGAATAGCTTTTGAAATTAATTATCTTGCCTTCGAAATAGTTTCGTTTTTTCTTAAATACCTCAATGTCAACCACATCACCAGGCGCTCCAAATGGAATGAATACAACCTTATCATCGGGTTTGGCTACAGCGACACCTTCGGCAGCAGCATCAATAATTGACACGTTTTCTATAAACTGTGAAGTTCTTCTGTTTTTTTTAGGCATCTAAATTTGTTTAGGCGGCAAATTTAATCAAATGGGAGGATTTGCCTAAGAATATGTCAATATATCATCTCATTTCACTTTGATTGTGACAACTGATTCAATTGTAGTTAAACCCAAATTACGCATTAAAAATGCGTAATCGACTAAGAGTTTGTAATTCAGCATGATTTATCATGCTTCAAACAAACACTAAGTCGGGGTTAACCCAACTAAATCAGATAGTTCGGCTTTTATTAGCCTCCTACTGATTAATTTGGGTTAAATTTGTAAAAGACTTTAGGAATAACCATTATGAAGATTTTAAATGTATCACAGATCAGGGAGGCAGACAACTATACGATAGTGAATGAGCCAATTGCCTCTGTTGATTTAATGGAACGGGCGGCCGGGGCGCTTTTCGACCGGATGAAAGTGAGTTTATCAATGTCTCAGGAAATCAGTATTTTCTGTGGTGTTGGCAATAATGGAGGAGATGGTCTGGCATTGTCCCGCATGTTGTTAGGAAATGGAAATACTGTCAAGACCTATGTGGTGAAATATTCGCAAAACAGTAGCAACGACTTTGTTGTTAATTTGGGACGTTTGAAAGAAACAGCCGGTAATCAGGTGTATGAGATTATTGAAGAGAAAGATATTCCACAGATCAAGTCAGATTGCTTAGTCATTGATGCCATTTTCGGAACCGGACTGAGCAGAAAGGCGGAAAGCTTTGTCACCAATTTAATACGCACCATCAATGCAAGCGGAGCCGTTGTGATATCGGTCGATATTCCTTCAGGGTTAATTATTGATCGGGCAGTTGATTTACTTCATGATGCGATTATTCATGCCGATTATACCTTTACTTTTCAATTCCCGAAACTGCCTTTCTTATTTCCTGAGTATGAGCTTATTGTAGGTAGGTGGGAGGTGTTGCCCATCGGATTGCATCCCGGTATTATTGAATCGCTACTTTTCAAGGACAATTATCTTACATCGTCTGATATAATGGGTTTGATAAAGAAGCGGTCGAAATTTTCTCATAAAGGGAGTTTTGGTCATGCACTTCTGATTGCAGGTTCGGAAGGAAAATCAGGCGCTGCAATATTGGCAGCCGGGGCTTGTTTACGTTCAGGGGTCGGATTATTGCATGTACATCTTCCGGGATCAGCTACTATACCGATGCAGATTTCACTTCCTGAAGCCATGCTTAGTATTGATCCATCGCCAACGCATTGGTCGAAAATTCCTGATTTGTCGGGCTATAATGCTATTGGCATCGGACCCGGAATAGGAAAGAACGATGAAACCATTAAAGCAATGAAATTTTTGATTCAGGAGGTTAAATTCCCGATGGTTTTCGATGCTGATGCGTTAAACATACTGTCAGAGAACAAAACCTGGCTGGCATTTCTACCGGCAGGAAGTATCCTCACACCTCATCCGAAGGAATTTGAGCGGTTAGTTGGGAAGTGGACAAATAGTTATGAAAGATTGCGTCTGCAAAAAGAACTGTCAACCCGATTCAAAATAATTGTGGTTGTCAAAGGCGCCCACACCACGATAACCGATCCATTGGGTAATAGTTGGTTCAATTCGACCGGTAACCCGGGGATGGCAACCGGAGGAAGCGGCGATGTGCTGACAGGAATAATTTTAGGATTACTTGCTCAGGGCTATATGCCCATCGAAGCTGCAAAGTTAGGTGTATATCTGCATGGACTTGCCGGTGATATCGCTGCCGATGTATGGGGATATGAAAGTTTGATCGCGGGGGATATTGTTGAGAATATTGGAAAAGCTTTTAAAAAATTAATGCAATAGTGCTTTACTACCGCTCAATCGCAATGAATCCCATCGCTCCGTGCGAATCCTGTTGAGTGGCGAATTAGTTTAATATTAATGGATTTTCGCTATTTTTGACAAATGAAACATAAAAACAAAATGTTGATGAAGCTTAGTAAAAAATGACATATATTAAATTTTGAAACCACGTGACAGGAATCGCGCAGGAGCGATGGAGTTGGCAAAGTAATTCAGTTTGTTCATTCTCAATTCATAATCTATTCTTTTCAAGAGTCATCAATAATCGTTAATAAATATGAAACAAATAGTAATAACTGTATTTGGTTTATTCTATCTGGCGAGCCTATCATTGGCTCAGAATCAAGATACATTACCTAAATTGAAAAGTAATTATCAGCATTTAGTGATTAATTATAACGATCAGTTTATCAATTGCACCGATATAAGCTTTTATATATTTAGAACCAATGTATTATTCCTTGGTTTTCATGATTTGGAACCTGATGAAGATAAAGGTGTTTGGTTTATTGACGGTAAAAATTATAGAAAACAATATTGTAAAGTACAAAAAATTGATACAATAAATACCATAAGGTGGGTTCATGGCGGTTTACCCAAAACATCAGTGGATACATTAATCTTTGGGATGAAGATGAAGTATGCATTTGTATTACATAAATTAAATGAAAAACGTATTCAAGAAGATAGTGTTAAAGCAATCCGATTGTTGCTTCCTTTAGATAAGCAATCTGATTATGGTATCTGGAACATGGTTAAAGTCCTTTTTTACAAAGATTCAACAGTTTGTGAAACTAAATTTTTACATTCAGTTGAATTTGAAGGATTAAAGTTAGCTGAATCTAAATCAACCATATTATCGACAAAACTTTCAAAAAAGCTGTTAGATGATTTAAATATTTTAGGTAAATATGAGAGCCTCGAAAAATTGAATAAGGAATATTATTACTGGTTATTAGAATATTATGATGGCAAACAAGCACACCTTTATATTTTCTCAAAAGATGCAAAAGCTGATAGAAAGCTTGAAAGAATCCACGGAAGAATCATTAGAAAGTTAGTGCCTCATATTTCAAATGAGCAGAAATAGATCTTACACTCAGGATGGAGTAGAAATTTGATATTTGCTGTGTAAGGATGGGTTGAATCAAGGTTTATGCAATACTCTAAAACTTAAACTTTGCGTCTTTGCGCCTTTGCGAGATACCTTATTCAGTTCAAAGCGCGTTCTCCAAAATTTTCCGGCTGATATCCAATGTCAAATCATTCGTTTCCGAAAGTGCATTAAATCCTTTCGATTTCAAACCATAGATCACTTTATCAATATCTGTATCTAAAATTCCATAGTCAGAAAGTCTGGTTTTGATGCCCAGACTTTCGAAGAATTCACGGGTTTTTGAAATGGCCAGATCAATTTTAATCTCATCGTTTTCTTCATCGATTCCCCAGACCTTTTCGGCAAACCGGATTAATTTTTTCCTCTTTTTTTCTTTTCTTATCTGCCAAAGTGAGGGAAGCACGATGGCCAATGATTTTGCATGATCAACACCAAATAGTGCCGTTAACTCATGTCCGATCGTATGTACGCTCCAATCCTGAGGCACACCCGAGCCAACCAATCCGTTTAAAGCCATGGTAGCATTCCACATCAGATTGGCCCGTAAATCATAATCAGCCGGATTGTCGATGGTTTTTCTGCCGATTTCGATAAGATTCCTGAGAATCCCCTCCGCCATACTGTCCTGAAATGAAGCATTCACGGGGAAAGTAACATATTGTTCGATCACATGAACAAAAGCATCAGCAACGCCATTGGCTACCTGGGTTGCAGGCAAAGTGAAAGTCAGGCTTGGGTCAAGTATCGAAAACTTTGGATAAGTCAATGGACTCATTACGGCATATTTGCTGTCGCCATGACTTATCACCGCGAAGGCATTCATTTCGGAACCTGTTGCCGGTAAGGTAAGTACAACGCCAATAGGAAGTGCTTTTGTAATCGGGATTGCGCCTGCACCCCGGTGTAAAAGTGTAAGTGATTCATGTTCAGAACATGTCGAGGCCATTGAGATAAATTTAGTGCCATCAATCACTGAGCCGCCCCCCACGGCAAGCAGAAACTCAATTTCATGCTTTTTAACCAATTCAACTGCTTTCATGAGGGTTTCGTATCGCGGGTTGGGTTCAATGCCACCAAACTCGAACAAGACCCTTTTTGGCAAGGATGTTTTTACTTTTTCGAGGGTGCCATATTTTTTCGCGCTACCGCCACCAAATAGTATCAACACTTTTACTCCTTCAGGAATATGCTTTGAAATCTCGTCCAGACGGTCTTTTCCGAAAATTATCTGGGTAGGATTCTGGAAATTGAAATTATACATAGGATTAATTTTTTATAGCTTGAACAGGAATACGAAATTAGACAATATTATCCTATGTCTTTTGCATAAACCTTTTTTCTTTCACGCAAAGGTTGCCACGGAATCGCTGCGGCCGCTACGGACTTACACTGCGTCTGTTGGGTGAACCTTTTCTCTGCAACTTGCGGTAAAAACTTATAAAATTCAATTCTTATGTTAAACGTTATTGAATCTGGATATATTAAAAGATACGGAATTGATTCAAAATGTTAAATGGTTGAATAAGTAAGAACTGAGATTGTTGTATTGAAAATCAGGTATTCCAATCAAAACTATTGTTGTAAGATCGATATTGAAAAGGATTATTAAAGAATTTTATACAAAAAAAATGTAAAAAAAAGTAAAAAAAATATTTTTTCATGTTATCTTTACAATGAAAACTCAAATTATCAATTCGAGTGAGAATTATAAATTTGATATTCAGTATATTAACTTAAAATATTTTGTAAGGAAGTAAGTTTGGATAAGTGGGTGTGACAATCAGAAAATGAATAATTATTGATATTCAGGATTATACGAAACCTTTATATTTTATTAAACATTCAATTTTTTAACCTAAAAATCAACTCTTATGAAAAAGAAAACTTTACCAATTTTTGTTGTTCTGGCAATGATTATCACCTTTGGGGCAACCTCCTGTAAGAAAGATTCCACGACTACCAATTCAAATCCTGTAGTGTCAGGTGTTGTAGTTAATCCATCAAGTGTTAATGCAAATGGTAGCGTATCGGTAAATGTTACTGCTACAGATGCAAACAATGATCCACTCACTTACGCTTATACTGTTACAGGCGGTGCCATTACCGGAACCGGGGCTGCGGTTACCTGGACAGCTCCTTCAGCACCCGGAGCACATTCAGTGACTGTAGCTGTGTCGGATGGGAAAGGTGGAACAGCAAGTGGAAATGGGGCTCTCACAGTATTGGCTGCTATCACACAAGTTACTGGCACTGCCAGATTCCCTGCCGGTACATCAGGCGATCTGTCTAATGCAAAAGTTAGCATTTATACCACTTTGGATAATTGGGATTCTAATCAACCAATTAAGTTTGGACCGGTTACTGGTTCAGGTGCAACAGTTAACTTCACATTGACTGGTGTGAATGCTGGTAATTATTATCTTGATGTTTGGAAAGATATTGATAACAATGGTATTTGGTCAGTTGGCGATTATGTTGGCTGGTATGGTTCAGGTGGTTTGGGTAGTCCCGCATTGACTGAATTTCAACTTGCAGAGGGTCAGACATTTAATTGTACCGTTGATATGTATATAATTTTCTAATTATTACCATCATCAGAGTAATACAAATTTAATTAAAAGTTTACAAAAGTCAGCTCTGCTAATATTAGGGCTGACTTTTTTTACAAAAATTAGTTTTTGATAAATCGCTGATTTACAATCTGATCATTAACGATGAAACGGATAATATAAGACCCCTGACATAGTCCATTGATACAAATTGGGTATTTGATTTCAGATGTGGAAGTTAATATATTCGCACCTGATTCTGCAATCAATTGAATTTCATCCGGAAATTGATTTGATGTTCCAGCTTTGAAATAAAGTTGATCTGACGAAGGGTTCGGATAAAAATAACCCGTTTTTTCATTCGTTTTGGTCTCACCAACGCCAGGGCTTAATTGAAAAAGCCACTTCACTGCTGTTACAAATTGTTGCCTCCACAATGCTTCATTGTGCTGTCCACCAGGGACGATCTCAACCTGGAGATTTGATCCCGACAATCCTGAATTTTGCAACAATGTCGCCATTTCCTGTAAATCGGGAACTGTTTCATCACTCTCATTATCACCTGCCATCAGATACGCCCTGATTGACATGGCATCGAAATTGTCAGCAGTATAGGTGTAAACCGAGTCGGAAAACCAATAGGATGGTGAAAAAATTCCAATTTTGCTAAACACTTCCGGGTAAGTAACCATGGCATAATGCGAAATCAACCCACCCAATGAGCTTCCCATAATTCCGGTTGATTCTGTAGTTACATTTGTTCTGTAATGCGCATCGATATAAGGTTTGAGCGTTTCTACGATGAAATCAACATATTTTTCGCCATCACCACCGCCATATTGGTTGTTTTTCCACGGGGTGTATTCTCCAATCCTGTATGAACCACCATTGTCGATCCCAACCACGATCGGGACTTCGTATCCCTGACTGAACAATTGATTAAGACTTTCGTCCACTTCCCATTCACCCGAAAAGGATGTTTTTGCATCGAATAAATTTTGGCCATCTTGCATATAAAGTACAGGATATGAATGGGTTGTTGTATCATAATCTGGTGGAAGATAGACCCATATCCGGCGCGTACGGTTTAGCTGTGGCATCCCGAAATCGGTACTCATGATATGTACATTCGGCGCAGCTGTCGTGCCGCCGCCGCCACTACCATCTGTATCTTCCCAACCAGCGATGATAATTTCAACAGTTTGACCATTACCAAAAGTGAAAGTACGGTTTGGTACAAAAGTCCCGTTTTCGGTACCTTCAACGGTTTCCCAGCTTCCCCGTGTAAACTTGAATTCGATGGTACCTGAACCAGATGGTAAGGTGATTTCGGGCTGGTTGTTCGTGTTTAATGTTAAAGAAAATCCTTGTTCGCCTGGATTCCAACCATTGAAACTCCCTGCAATATAAATAGTTGCGTTTTGTGGCGTTGAGTCAGGCATAGATATAATTTTAAAAGTGACCTGTGGAAAAATTTCCGGCGAAAGAAATACAAACAATAAGAAAATTATAAGTTTTGGGATTGATTTCATAATCACATGCGTTAAATGTTGCGGTTAATAGAATCAAAATTATATCAAATAAACCCTGATATAAGGTAAACTCTTTTTTCTGGTTACTTGATTAATTAAAAGTTTGACGCGTATTAATTCGAATTATGATGAAATGATACAACTACTCCATCAAACCTTTTCATCTTCAACCAGCTCTTCTTCCAGACGTAAATTGTTGATGATAAACTGCTGACGATCAGGCGTATTCTTGCCCATATAATACTCTAACATCTCACCAATCGGCATATCACGTTTGAGTATAACCGGATCGAGGCGCATATTCGGACCGATAAAGAATACAAATTCGTTGGGCGAAATTTCGCCTAAACCTTTAAAACGAGTAATCTCAGGGTTTGTCCCCAGCTTCTTCAAGGCATTGAGTCTTTCCTCTTCGCTATAGCAATAAATTGTTTCCTTTTTATTTCGAACCCTGAAAAGCGGTGTCTGTAAGATATAAACATGGCCGCCTCTTACCAGATCGGGATAAAACTGGAGGAAAAAAGTGAGTAAGAGTAACCGGATGTGCATCCCGTCAACATCAGCATCGGTTGCAATCACCACATTGTTGTAACGCAGGTTTTCGAGTGATTCGTCGATGTTTAAAGCTGCCTGAAGCAGATTAAATTCTTCGTTCTCATATACGATTTTCTTAGATAAACCATAGCTGTTTAATGGTTTACCTTTCAGACTGAAAACTGCCTGTGTTTGAACATCGCGGCTTTTGGTGATGCTTCCCGAAGCTGAGTCACCCTCGGTGATAAACAAGGTGGTGTCGAGTCTGTTTTCGTGATTCGAATTGAAATGGATGCGGCAATCACGTAATTTCTTATTATGCAGACTTGCTTTTTTGACGCTTTCCTTGGCAAGCTTTTTAATATTTGCCATGTCCTTACGCTCTTTCTCGCTCTGCATGATCTTTCTCTGTAAGGCATCAGCCGTATCAGGATTGATATGAAGATAATTATCGAGATTCCGTTTGATGATTTCACCAATGAAATTCCGTACCGATTGTCCATCGGGTTCTATCAACTGCGATCCGAGTTTTGTTTTGGTTTGCGACTCAAATACGGGTTCCTGCACTTTGATGCTGATGGCCGCTACGAGCGAATTTCGGATATCAGAAGTGTCGTAATCTTTGTTGTAAAACTCACGGATTGTCTTTACAATAGCCTCACGGAAAGCGTTTTGATGCGTTCCACCCTGAGTGGTGTGCTGACCGTTGACAAAAGAATAATATTCCTCGTTATATGAATTGTTGCTGTGTGTAAATGCACATTCAAAATCCTCTTCACGGATATGGATAATCGGATAATTCATAGTGTCGGAGCCCGACATATTACGTTCGAGCAGGTCTAACAACCCATTTTTGGCCTGGAATTTTTGCCCGTTGAAAACGATGGTGAGGCCATTGTTGAGGAATACGTAATTCCAAAGCATTTCTTCCACATACTCAAGAAGATAACGATATTTTCCAAAGATTTCCTCATCGGGGATAAAGGCGATCATTGTGCCTTGTCTTTCCTCGGAAGTCGAAAGTTTATAATCCTGGGTTATTTCCCCACGACAAAACTCAACAACTTTAATCTGACTTTCACGAACTGACTGCGCCTTGAAATACGACGACATGGCATTAACAGCCTTCGAACCTACACCATTTAAGCCAACTGCTTTCTTAAAAACATTTGAATCATATTTTGCCCCGGTATTGATCTTGCTCACACAGTCGATCACCTTGCCCAAGGGCATTCCACGGCCGTAATCACGCACCGAAACCAATTCATCGGTGATGCTGACTTCAATGGTTTTGCCATTCCCCATCACAAATTCATCGATACTGTTGTCGATGATTTCCTTTAGCAACACATAAATGCCATCATCGTGCGAGGTGCCGTCACCCAGCTTGCCAATATACATTCCCGGACGTAATCGAATATGCTCTTTCCAGTCTAACGTCCTGATGCTCTCATCACCATAATTCTCAATCATTTCCACTGTATTTTAGGCAAAAATAGCCAAAACTGTGTGGATTTACATTAAAGTAAAATTAAAATATCACTGAGTTTTCAACTGGATCAGTCCATCAAAATTTATGGCTTTTAGATTTGTATTTAGTTTCAAATAATAATTAATTTTGAATTACTGATATGAACCCAATGACTTACAGCAGTGTTACATTGTATTATTTCAGCGGAACCGGAAATGCCCGTGCTTCGGCAAATTGGTTTGCCGAAGTGGCTAAGGAGCAAAAAATAGATTGTGAAGTGATTCAACTTTACCGTGAAATTGAGGTGAACCAGCCTGTTAACGATCAAAGAAAACAATTAATCGGATTTTTTTTTCCAACACATGGTTTCAATGCGGCACCAGCCATGTTAAAGTTCATCTGGCATTTTCCTAAAATTAAAAATGCCTCCGTTATCCTTGTGAATACACGTGCCGGAATGAAAATCTCGAAGCTATTTGCACCTGGATTGAGCGGTTTAGCACAGATATTGCCTGCTATTATCTTGAAAGCCAAAGGATTTAAGATTGTTGGTATGCAGCCGATTGATCTTCCTTCAAACTGGATTTCGTTGCATCCCGGACTGAAAGAAAAGGTTATGGAATCAATTTTCGCCCGTTGTGAGAAGATAACGAAACAGTTTGCAAACCGTATTTTAAGCGGCGGAACGAAATACAAAGCACTGATTTCGTTGCCCATTGATCTGGCAATTGTGCCCATTTCGATCGGTTACTATTTCTTTGGGAGGTATTTTTTGGCCAAAACATTCATTTCGACGAAGGAGTGTAATGGCTGTGAAATCTGTGAGCAGCAATGTCCGGTTGGCGCCATCCGCATGATTCACGAACGACCATTCTGGTCATTCCATTGCGAAAGTTGCATGAAATGTATGAATAACTGCCCCAAAAGAGCCATACAAACGGCGCATCTCTATAGTTTTATTTTGTGGTATTTGCTTTGGTTTTTGATTCCAGCCTTGGGTTTATGGTTGGCATTCCAGAAAAAAATTATCGAAATTATTGGTAATGAATGGCTTGCAACAAATTTATTAACGATATTGCTATTTATAATTTCGTTACCGGTGATCGCGCTGGCATACCGGTTACTTCATTATGTAACCCGGTGGAAATGGGTCGATGATATAGATAAATACACTTCACTAACTTTTTACAGTTTCTGGAGAAGATATAATTTTGGATTGAAACGGTTCAGGAAAGCTGATAAAAAATAGTTTTGAAGCCCTGGATCTTTTTGCGTTGATAAAAATTTATACACTAAATCAATTTGTCCAGTTTGCAATTTCAAGTCCTTTGATTCGCTTGAAGTGGTCAGTGTTATTGGTTACAAGCTGAAGTTCACCCGACATCGCTATGCCTGCAATCAAAGTGTCAGTATGTCCAATTACGGTACCTTTTTTTCTTAGTTCAGCCTGAATTTCCGCTGCTACTTTTGCCATACGCATAGTCAATGGAATTACTTTGTTTAACGATACAAATTCTTCAAACCTTGACAATTGCATTTTTGCATCCTTGTATAAAAGTCCATTGAGAATTTCGTAATATGTTATTATACTTATATTTATGATGCCATATTCCTTCAAATATTCATCGACTTTGGCAATGACCTTTGGGTTTCCCCTTAGAAACTCCGATAGTATATCGGTATCAAGCATTGATAGTTTAATCACAATTTAATATTTTATAAATGTGAAATCGACTTTCAGGTCATAGTTCGATATTTCGGTTAAAAAGATTTAACCTTGATGTTTTTGTTTGGCTGAGAAAATCTGCATAGTCTTCTTTACTCATGTCGCTAAAAGCCCCACCAAACGATAGAATCTTTTTTCGCAAACTATTAGTTTGTTTGGATGCAGGTGTCAGTGAATGAACAAATTGATAAAGTTCTTCCAACCTGTTTGCCGGAACATCTTTGATCTCTTTTAATATGGCATTTAATGTTAACATTCTGGTTAAATTTTCAACAAAATTAGTGTAAAAGTGTGTCTTTGTTAACAGAAAGTTTCATTTTTTTATGTATTTAGCTTAATCAAAAAAAAGAACCCATTGGGTTCTTTCTGAATTCTTTGCGTAAAAATGAACTACTTCACTTCCTCCTTTTTACAGGTGTTACAATTAAACAAGGTGTAAGCCGGACAGAAACCAATAAATGCTGTGGCTAACGGAATAATTCCAATCAGTCCAAACCAACTTTGGTAATAATAACCAACGGCTCCGATTGCCAACCCAATAACAATGCGGATAATCATGTCAATTTTTCCAATGTTCTTTTTCATGTTTTGTGGTTTTAGGATGAGTAATTCTGTTTTGGTAATGACAATGATACTCATTATTTGTTGAGTAGGACATTTATTTTCGATGATTTCACAAAAGAATGCGATTCAAAGCTATTTTGAAGAAAAGAGTTTCCTTATCGAAACCGCAAATGCTTTGATTTCATGACTGCGAATTCGTAATTCAGCAGTTTTTGTCCGGGTAAGTTTCTTAAATACAATCCATTGATACATCACCGATGCGCCATAGGCAAGGGAAGCGCTGATGCCGGCGCCGACAAGATGAAAAGCAGGAATCAGCAGAAAAACTGCCGGTATGGTTACGATCAATCCAACTAAGGAAGCATACAGATTGTATTTTGGCTGGCCTGTTCCTGAAAAATAATGGCTGAATATGGTATTGGCTGCCAGAAAAACCACACCGGGTGCCAGACTGATGATGACGATTTTGATGTCCCCGAAATCCTTACTGAAAATCGTTTCGAACACTTCTTTCGGAACAGCAATCAAAACAAGTAATGCCAGCGAGGTCAAAAGCACCGAGAATTTAAGTAGTTGAATGCTCAAAACACGAGCGTATTCATCACTGTTTGAGTTACTTAAACTCGAAAACTGTACCAACGAAATACTCTGTCCGATGAGGCGTAATCCCTCGGTAAGTTGAATTCCCGAATTATACACGCCAAGTGGTGCAAGACCGAGGTATTGTTTGATCACATAAAAACTCATTCTTTTATTTATCAGATGAGCAATGCTCGAAAGTTGTGTCATACTTCCGAAATTGAAGAGCCGTCTGAAAATTATACGGAGATTAAAAAATGAAGGTTTTTCGAGTAATGGTACCATAAGTATCCATCCTATAATCGCTGGAATTGAATAAGATACATATAGTGCAAGTACAAATGCCCGTTCATCTCTCACTTCAAAAATATAGACTGAAGCTGCCATAGTTATCAATAACAAAGTAAACTGCAGCACAAACAAACTATTGAATGATTTCAATTTTTCTCTTCCCAGTAAGGCATTCAGGTTGAAACCATAAAAACCATTGATTAGCGATAGAATAAGAATATGTTTTCCATAACCTTCCGGAATCATAAGGCTGTATAAATGAGGAAAATAGGAGACTATAAAAAACAGCAGGGCAAAAATTCCGATGATGAAAACCGTCCAAATGGCAGACAGGAGCAGGAGGGAAGTGAAGTTTTCTTTTGAGCTGTGAAATACGATAGCGCTGCCGGTTACTAATTCTACAACCAGCAATACAAGCGAAATATCGAGCAATATGATCCCTGCGGTACCCCAGGCTTCCGACCCCAGTGCATTGGTGGCTATCCACAACACAATCAGGCTACTAACAGCATTCATGATTCGAGTTCCGGAAGTCGCAAGGATTTTTCTCAACATGATCAGCGGCGAATTTTAAGTTTCGAAAGTAATTGGTTTTTGAATCCTGACCAGGTGAAGGTGAATCGTTTCGCATCAATTACAGTGTAATCCAGGTTGCTGTTAAAGGTATGCAGGCCGTCATGAAATGGCCATTCCGGTCCGGGCTTTAATGTCTGAAATGGAATTTCTTTGAAACTAGTAGATGTAAGTTGTGTAATTTCGTTCAGGATGACCGCCATACCATAATCTTTACCGCAATCCTGTGCCGGTCGGATTAGTTTGCCGTTGAAAGTGAATGGTTTACCGGCAGATCGTGCATCGAAAATTGACGATTTAACAGGATTATTGGCATGTGGCAGAAATTGACCGAAAGGGTTATTAGCATAGTAAGCGTATAAATGCACGCTTGGCTGATCTTTTAACGTGATGAGGAGCCACCACAAGCCATCATATTCGAACAAAACCGGGTCAATGGCCTGGATTCCATCAAGCAATGTTCTGACGAAAATCAATTTATTTAATTGATTGTCATATTGATACAATTGAATACCGTTCGATTCAAACGATTCGGGAATACAATAAAGTGACTGTTTATGCTCTAATACAAACGGGAACGAAAAGTGATTTTCCGATGAGAGCA
The DNA here is from genome assembly GCA_013141455.1 of Bacteroidales bacterium. GTDB lineage: Bacteria > Bacteroidota > Bacteroidia > Bacteroidales > F082 > CAJBPB01. The sequence continues at coordinate 21,225 of JABFQW010000042.1, read as the reverse complement.
CTTCATGAAAGGTTTGAAAGTTTTCGGAAGCTTTTACCATCGAAATCACACCTTTGCCGGTTGCATAATCATACAATTCAAAAAAAACTAAGGTATCACCTTGGTAATCAATCACGAATGGATCGGCAGTGTAGCAAGATGATGTTGGTTTCGGTAACCAGTAAATTTGTTTTGGAGAAATATTTTGCACTGAGTCATTGATATACGAAGCGCCTGATTGGTGAATGATTCCGGTTACCCAATCTTCCTGACGAAAAAGCATTTTCAAATGAAATTGAATTCTGCGGTAGCCCATTTTCAAAATGAATTTTACCATCCTGGTATTATCCGGCGGATGAATCACTTTCACTTGTGAGGTTGAGATTGCTTCGCAATAATTTCCATTCAGAATATCTCTGCAAACCGATAATGGCATAAAAGTGCTTCCAAAATATGCCTGATTCAGATTGGCTTTGTAAGAATGCTTGATTGTTCTAAAATGTATTTTTTTTAGTATCAGACCTTTATCTAACGAATCAGTCAGTTTTTGCAGGATAACGCCATTGGTGTCAATAGGTTTGTAAACTTCCCAGAAAGCTGGTGGACCGCCCCGTATCACTTCTTCATCGTCATGATGAAACGACCAAACGCCATAGGTTGTGCAGTTTAGAATTTCACCTTTGATAATGTTAAAACCAAAACGGAGCAGAAAATCTAATTTCTCCTGTTTTATCAATTCAATGGTTTGATTATCAAATATATTGAAGACACCTTTCGCAACAGTTTTGCACCTGATTTGTATGCAATTACCTATGATTGTTGAAATATCGACACCTTGTTTCGATTCAGGACGAAAGATAAATCGTGACCAGAAATTGAAAAGTAAGCGGCTATAGTTGTAATGCTGAATTTTATCGCGGAAATGAGTTTTGTCGGTTTGGTTGTCATTTACTACCACCAAATGTAGTTGCATTCCACCATTAACCAAAGTTTTTATCGTTTCGGCCTGCCATTTTTCCAGGGTTAAACTGTTGCATAACAGTCCAAAACGAAGAAAATCTGGAGTCAAATCCGGTGTTGAATGCATCATAAGTTTTTTCAAAAATACAGGTTTAAATGCAAACCAAACTTGTTTTGATTAAAAAATGAGACTGGATTGGATGTTTCAATCCTAAAAAATAGGGTAAACAATTTCATGATCACCTTACAAACGATAACTTCTGTAATTTAGCATACGAATGTCATTTTCAAACTAAATTTCATGCCCGGATTCCTGTTAGCGGTTAATACCCAACAATCTGCACTAAACAAGGCAGTTAGCCTGCTTCATTTTGATCACCGTTATAGCTGCATAACCATTCTAGAGAAGAATTCCCTTTTTCTGGCAACGAATAGTTATCAGGAATATCCAATGGAAATTTTTGAATTTGGCGATACAATCGTGTTGTTTGAAGGGATAATCTATAATAAATCACCTGAATCGATCAGGGAGTTTTTAATCTCACTCATATCTGAGGAAGGTTTTAATCAACAATTAATTGAACCCTGGCTTGCTACGACTGATGGAGAGTTTGTAGTTGTACTGTACAACAAACAATCAAGTAAGATTCTCATATTCAATGATATATTTGGTCGGTTGCCGGTTTATTACGCTGTGCAAAACAAAACATTTGTCATTTCACGCGAGATTTCGTTTGTTAAAGCCATGATCTCTAATCTTGAATATGACCGTTTTGCCATTGCATCCACTTTGCTATTTGGTTATGTTCCCGGATATAAAACGCTTTGGAAAGGTATTTATCGTTTGCCTTACAACTCAGTTGTATTGTTTGATATAGAAGAAAATAAGTTCACAATTGATGAGGGAGAAAGGATTACTATTCAGAATGATGGAGACAATTGTGGTAAAAATCCGGAAGAAAAATTATTTGAATTGTTGGTTAAAGGTACAATTAACCGGATCAATTGTTTGTCGAAGCCATCGTTGGCCTTGAGTGGTGGCCTCGATTCGCGACTGATTGCCGGAATATTGGTTAATAACAAATTGAAAGCTAACTATCTTACTTACAACGAAAAAGGAGGCAGCGCAGACGCTGATTTGATAGCGGTTGATCAGATTGTAAAGTTGTTAAAAATCGAAGAACACCATAAAATTATTGAGCTTGGTTCAACTGACGAAACAAGCATGGAAGTCTTGTTGAATATGAAACAGGGATTGAATTACCTTGGAATGGCTTTCTTAATTCCATTTCTTAATTATTTCAGAGACAATGATCTACAGCAAATTACTGGTGATGGTGGCGATAAAATTCTGGCTGATCTACGTCCGGCAATTCCATTGCGAAATGAATGTGATTTTTTAAAATATTTGGTAGCAAAAAATGCTCTGATGCCATTGGACAAGGTGTTAAAAATGGTTTCGCTCAGCAAGAATGACTTTTTTACTGAACTTATTCATATTGTAAATACATACAGAGCAATTACTTACGAGGAAAAATATGCACTGTTTCTATTGCAAGAACGGGCAATGGTATGGTTGTTTGAAGGCGAAGACCGTAACCGGTATTTTGCATGGATCACCACGCCTTTTTATAGTACGGAATTTGCTTTAAAAGCTTTAAGTTTACCCATGAAGTCGAAAAAACATGGAAAACTCTTTTTGACCTTTTTCAAAAAATTGGAATCAGGCTTAGAGACCATTCCAAATCCGAACTGGAAATTAGCCCCGGATCAGCAGTTGTTGATTCGTTGGCTTTTTTTAAAGCAACGGATAAAATTTAGTCTGCCTATTTCGTTTTACAAGGCATCGAAATTAAAAGTAAAAGCTTCATCAGAAATTGAATCGATCATTTCTGAGATCCGGATTGAAATGGAAAAATTGAAGGAAGTAAAACCTGATTGGTTTCATTTCGAAGTGATTGATGATGAGCTGTTAAGGCATGAGGAATTTAATTGGTATCTTCGAACGATAATTGAGTTATGGAAGAAAAGTCATATTATTTAGGCATAGGAGCATAGATTTTTGTGTTGGCATTGGTTTGATGAAAAGTTGCCCAAAGGCATTGCTTTTCTTATTTGAAAAATTTAAAAAAAAACATTGAATTGGCTTTACCTATTAACATAAACGAACTGTTACATGGAAATACGATTGAATGGGATCGTATTGAATTAAAAAGAGGATGGAACCCGGAAGACATTGTTCATTCCCTTTGTGCTTTTGCCAATGATATTAATAATTGGGATGGTGGGTACATTATTATTGGGGTGGAAGAAGAAAATGGAATAGCTAAACTTCCGCCTTTGGGATTAAATCCCGAACAAATGGATTCATTTCAAAAGAGATTAATTGAATTGACGCATAAAATTTCACCAAGTTATATGCCTGTTTCACAGCCTTATGCCATAAACGGAAAACACATATTAATTATCTGGGCTCCAGCCGGTGATAATCGTCCTTACAAAGCGCCGGTTAGTCTTAGTGATAAGAAACCGGAAAAAGCTTGGTACATTAAGCGTGGATCAATAACCATTAAAGTTAAAGAAGGTTCAGATGAAGAGAGAAGATTACTGGAACTTACTGCCCGCATTCCTTTTGATGATAGAATAAATCAACATTCAACACTTAACGATTTTAGTTTACATCTGATTCAGGAGCATCTTAAAGAGGTAATGAGTTCGTTGTATGATGAAAGCACAAAAATATCTTTTGCCGATTTATGTAAACAAATGAAAATTGCCAAAGGTCCGGATGAACTTTTAAGGCCTACGAATGCCGGATTGTTAATGTTTAATGAAAGTCCGGATAAATTCTTTGCTGGTGCTAAAATCGAAATTGTAGTTCACAAAGGGAAAGTTGGTAAAAATTATTCTGAAAAGATTTTTACAGGTTCAATTGTTAAACAACTTCGAGATGCTTTGAGTTTTATTGAATCCAACATAATTCAGGAGTATGTTTCAAAAGCGCCCAATCAGGCAGAAGCCGTACGATACTTTAACTATCCTTATCAAGCTATTGAAGAAGCGTTAGTTAATGCAGTTTATCACAGAAGTTACGAACGTGAGAATCCGGTGGAAATACAGATACATCCCGATAAAATTGAAATATTGAGCTTCCCCGGCCCAATGCCTCCGATTGATAAAAAAATGCTTAAAATGGAACGGGTTGTTGCAAGAGAGTACAGAAACCGAAAAATAGGCAGCTTTTTAAAAGAACTGAAATTAACCGAAGGAAGAGGAACCGGATTGCCAATTATTTACAGCCGACTTGAGGAAAATGGTTCGCCTCCACCAGTATTTGAAACGGATGATGAGCGAAACTATTTCCTTTGCACACTGCCTGTTCATTCGCTGGTAAAAAACATCTTAGGCTCTGAGGAGGGACTAAGTGGAGACATAGATAAACCATTTATATTCAAAGACTTAATGGAGATAAATCCTTATCTTAGTCTCTCTGTCTCCGGTTTGGGAGACAGAGACAGAATGGCTATCAGAAACAGCATAAGTCCACAAGCAAAACAGGTTTTGGAATGTTGTTTAGAACCCAAAACAAGAGACGAAATTTTCGAGTTAATTGGCTTATACAAAAACACTAAAAACTTTCAAAAATATATCAAACCATTGATAGATACCGGATGGCTCAAATTAACCCTACCTGATAAACTTACCAGCAGGGCTCAACAATATTTCACCACCGAATTAGGTGAACTATTGTTGAAAACAATTGCTGTAGAACCTAGTATAGGCATTGAACGAACTCCCGTTTCCTCTTCCACTATAGCCTCGGTTGGTTACGATGCTGAAAAACAAATATTAGAAATTGAATTTCAGCATGGAGCTATTTATCAATATTTTGATGTGCCTCAAGAAGTGTATAACGGATTAATGAATGCCGGTTCGATAGCAAGTTATTTTATGAATGAAATAAAAACTAAATTTGAATACGAACAGAAATAAAACTTGCGGATCGTATTTGGGGGAAGTTATTGACAAGGCGTTTAGATAGGAATTAGAAATTTATAATCGAACACCTGGCTTAAAGCAATCTTGCCATCGTGCTAAGAACAAAATAAATCTGTGCTTCGAGGTGTTGCCGGCAATCTTATAGAGGTTTAATTAATATTTAGTTCTTAGTGAATATTTTGCTTTAACGGATATTTGACTGTATTCCCTGATTTAACTACCAACTCAATCGAAATAACTGTGCTATCTTTGACGGTTCAAAAGCCTGATTCACCTTATGAAGCTGTCGGTAATCATTGTCAACTACAATGTTGAGTATTTTCTGGAACAATGTCTGTATTCGGTGCGAAAGGCTTCGAAAGGTATTGACGTTGAGGTGTTTGTGGTTGATAACAATTCTGTGGACGGCTCAAACCGTATGGTACGTGAGAAGTTTCCTGAAGTAATTCTGATCGAAAACAAGCAAAACACCGGCTTTAGCAAGGCCAATAACCAGGCCATGCGTCTGTCGAAAGCCGAATATGTGTTGTTGCTCAATCCTGATACAGTGGTTGAAGATGACACTTTTTCGAAAGTGATTGAATTTATGGATCAACATCCTGAAGCCGGTGGATTGGGCGTGAAGATGGTTGACGGAAAGGGGAAATTTCTTCCTGAATCGAAGCGCGGACTACCCACACCCATGACAGCATTTTATAAAATATTTGGTTTTTCGCAACTTTTCCCACGATCAAAACGGTTTGCACGTTATCATCTCGGATATCTTGATAAGAATAAAACGGCTGAAATAGAGATACTTGCAGGTGCTTTTATGCTGATGCGCCGCTCGGTTATTGATATAACTGGATTATTAGACGAGGCGTTTTTTATGTATGGCGAAGACATCGATTTGTCGTACCGGATAACGCAGGCCGGGTATAAGAATTACTATTTTCCCGAAACGCGTATTATCCATTACAAAGGCGAAAGCACAAAGAAAAGCAGCGTGAATTATGTATTTGTTTTTTACAATGCAATGATCATTTTCGCCAAAAAACATTTCAGTTCGAAGCGCGCACGAACCTTTTCGGTGTTGATACATATTGCTATTTATTTCAGGGCATTCATCGCCTTATTATCACGTTTTTTCAAAAAAGCAACACTCCCGTTTTTTGATGCATTGCTGGGTTATTTCGGTATTTATTTCATCCAGCTTTATTGGGGCAACCTGACCATCTATCGGCAGGGTGGCGATTATCCCATCGAGTTGCTCGCATTTGTCATCCCTGCTTTTCTTGCCATCTGGCTGCTTTCGGTTTACCTCAGCGGAGGATATGATAAACCCGTAAAACTATGGCGTAGCATGCGTGGCATCGGGATTGGAAGCATCACCATACTCGTGCTTTATGCCTTGTTGCCCGAGAGCCTGCGTTTTTCGCGCGCCCTGATCTTGCTGAGTACACTTTGGTTAACAGTTGGTTTTACTATTACCCGTTTCGTGGCGCATCTTTCGAAGGCCGATGGTTACACTTTTGGACAAAATAAACGGATGCGTTTTCTGGTTATCGGCGACAAGACGGAAGCGATGCGGGTTGAAGGAATCCTGCACAGCACATCAATCAAACCCGAATTCATCGGACTGGTAGAGAGTACCGAGGTGGCTGTTTCGGATAACGCATTCATTGGTAATATGTTACAGGTGAAAGATATCATTACCATTTATAAGATTAATGAGGTCATTTTCTGTTCGAAAAATATTCCGCATCAGGTCATCATCGATAAAATGACAGAATGGCACGATGCCGAAATTGATTATAAAATTGCACCTGAAGACAGCTTATCGATCATTGGAAGTAACTCGATCAATACCCGTGGTGATTTATACACGATTGATATAAAGGCAATTGACTCGTTTGGGAACCGCCGTAGCAAACGTTTGTTTGATGTGTTGAACTCGTTGATATTTCTTATTATATCACCTGTCTTGTTGTTCATCATTCCAAATAGATTGAAAGCAGTGGGGAATTTGATCATGGTTCTTTTTGGCTTTCGTACCTGGGTTGGATACGGAAAAGTTGCTGAAGGAGGGCTGGGTAAATTACCAAAAATCAGGCAGGGGATTTTGAATCCTGGTGATATTTTTCAATCGCAAACGATTGACGATGAAACAATACATCACCTAAACCTGTTGTATGCCCGCGACTATACGGTTTGGAAAGATGTTGAAATATGCTGGAAATCGATACGGCAGATAGGTCGATAAATCTCAAATCACTTTTCTTATAAGAGAAAAGAAAGGAAATTCAACAGTTTTTTTTGTCCTTTTGAAAGGCAAAAGGACCAAAACCTTTTGTCTGAACGAAGCTTCCCCGGGCTCTGTCAAAACACAGCAAATCCAGTCAAAGGAGTGGTCTCGTCCCAAAAGACGAGACCAAACATACCGCCTTGCAGGCGGATGCCTTTGCCGGATTTTCTTGTGTTTTGACATTCACGCCCTGCCTGGCTCGCCGTTCAGACATGCCAGCGCACTGCTTCGTAACACGATTTTATTGACTAAATTCGATAACACTTTACATCAACATAAAATCATTAATAAAGAGGAATGGAATTTTGTGGAACTGCTATTTGATACTCCCTACACATCAAAATTATAAGTAGCTTTTGTTTTGCTGTTTTGCAGTAGCATCGCATTTTTTAGTACTTTTGCCGGGTGATTATCCAAACCATAAAGTTCATTTAAATTATGCTCAGCAGACGGCACCTTCGCGTTAAAGTTTTACAGGCACTTTACGCTTATTTTCAATCAGGAAACAGTGATATGTTACTCGGTGAAAAACAATTGCTCCTCAGTATCAACAAACTCCATGAATTATTTTTCTGGCAGTTTTCCTTCCTGATCGAAGTCACCCGTTTCGCAGAACAACGCCTCGAAGAAAACCGGCACAAGCATTTTCCTACAGCAGAAGACCTGAATCCCAGCCTTAATTTCGTTCAGAACAAGCTTCTTACCGCCATCAACGATAACCGTGATTTCCGTAAGAAAGAAGATTTATACAAAATAAACTGGTCACAGGAGCAGGAGATGGTTCGTAAGTTTTATCAATTGCTTCGCGAAACTCCTGATTATGATCAGTATATAAAATTGGAGAATCCAACATTTGCCGTCGATAAAAAGTTCGTCATTACGATAATTGAGAAACTTTTTACCGATTTCGAACTGCTTGAATCGTTCTACGAAGAAAAGAGCATCTATTTCGTGGATGATTTTCACCTCGTTTCGGAGTTAATGATAAAGTTTCTGAAGTTCTTCGACAAGGATTTTACTGCGTTAACGAAGTTTCCGGGCATTTACCGTACCGACAATGATGAGGTTAACGAAGACCTGGTTTTTGTGAAAGACTTATTTCGTAAAACCATCGGCCATAGCGAGGAATATGGTGAACTGATTGCCGGTTACACATCAAACTGGGAGCAGGAGCGTATCGCCGTGATGGATATGCTGATATTAAAAATCGCGCTTACCGAGCTTGTCGAATTCAAGTCGATTCCGGTGAAAGTCAGCATGAATGAATATATCGAAATTTCGAAATATTTCAGCACAAATCGCAGCAGCGTCTTTATTAATGGTATCCTTGACAAAATGATCCAGGACTTTAAAAAAGAAGGCCGGATTGTGAAAACCGGCCGTGGATTGTTGGATGAATAATGTTTGTTAGAGTATTCGGTGGCGAGAGATAAAACGTAAGGATCTCCAAAAGACGATAATGTGTTACTTCCTTTAGTCAACCAAAATCCAATGCAATTTTCATAACAAAAGTTTAGGGCAAGGTTTTCATTAAACCGGTCCCGAAACTTCGGGATCATAGCCTGTCCCGGCAGCATGACGGGGCTGGGTTCCCGATATTCGGGACAAGCTGTGCCGACCACATGAACTCCAATTTTTAGCCGCTGGCATTTTTATTTAGAATCTAACAAGTCATTCAAATTAATTATTTTACTGCCATTTTTTTCGTAATAATTCAGCATTTCGTCAATTTTCCTTTTATCATAACTCGTAATACAATCTGATAAGACTGTAACTTTGTAGTTTTCCTTGCACATATTAAATACGGTTGATTTTACGCAGGCAATGGCGTCTGCTCCTGTAATGTAAAATTCGCTTATTTCATTTTTCTTGATAAAGTCAGCAAAATCTTTGCTGGTCAATGCGTTGCCTTTGGTTTTTTCAAAAATGTTTTTGGAAACCAATTTCATGTCCGAAACTAATTCAGACCCACGAGTATTAGGTTTGAAAGTCCTTGTGCCGTCAGATAAGTTATAATGCCTTATGTAAACGACATGAATTTCATTTTCCACTGCCCAATCTATTGACCGATTAACATTGTCAATGATTTCTTTGTAGTTTTTGGTAATGTCATTTTGAATGTCAATTACTACTAAAGACTTTTTCTGCATGGGATTTCCTTCTTTTATTTTTATGTTATAATTCAATTTTCTATTTCATTGTCCATCGCACTGTCGCTTGTTCGCTTCTGACTAACGTCAAATTTTGCATTTCATAATCAATTAGTTATGAAACAAAATACCCTAACCGGACGACAACCTGATGTTTCATAACAGTCTTCCGGTTTTATTTCAGTAATACTATACAATTCTTTTATTAGCATTATTCTTTCTCCCTATTCTCCAACTCATTATCAATCCTGTACTTGATTCATTACGTAAATTTAGTTGATTTCATTGTTTATGTTGCTGCACGGATTACAACGTAGCGCAGCATTGCCTGCCGCAAGCTTGGACCTCATCCCGCTTTACTTTATAAATCAGCGCCAAGGGACTTACCAGCCAATGTGCTTGACTACGAAGCAATAGCATTATTTGTTATTTTAATTATTTCAACAAAATTATCAAGGTTGCCGATTTTTACAATGTTGCCAACAGTATGGCCAAGTAATGAATTTGCTAAGAGCGATTTATAAAAAACCATTTGAATACCGTTTGATCTGTCATTCTTATTATTCTCTGTTGATACAATATGGATACAAATGTTTATACCATTATTCACATATTTAATTTGCACTTTACTGTTTAGTTTGACTACTTCAGTAAAAAGTTTGGTCTGAATAGGAGCAACTTTTTCAATTGCCTGAATAGTTTCATTGTCCTTTTCAATGTCAATGAAAGAAACTTGCGAAACATAATTATTAATCATTTCGATGTCGTCCGTAAATGCCAATGAAGTTGAAGAATAGTCTTTATAATTCGAATTTGTAGGTGATGCTTCAATTAGTCTGATAAAGTCAACAAGTTTAGTTGTTTCTCTACTCGAATTACGCCACCAATTTGTGCTCCAAATCCTATGAAACACAAAACCGTGATTCTCTAATATTTTTTGTCTGTGTCTGTCATACAAATAGGCCTCCTTGCTTGAATGAAACTTTGCTCCGTCACATTCTATAGCAACTTTTGGAACACCAATTACTTTGGGGTCGTAAACAATATCAATTCTAAAACCTGCAAATTGCATTTGAGGTATTAATTTATCTGTTCCAAAATGGTCAGCTAATCTTTGATAAACTTCTTCTTCAAATGGTGATTCTAAATCTCCACCTTTGAATGAATCAAAACCTGAACTTTTTGTTGAATTCTCAGCAAGCGATGTAAGGACAGATAATCGTAAGAAATTATTTGATTCACTTACTGACTTACAATATGCCAAATATGCATATAATACGGCTCGTTTATTATTTGAACCTTCTGTCGTCAAGTATTCTTTGTAGTTCATAAATACTTGCTCTGGAATAGAAGAACAACAATAAACTTTAAACTTTGCTCGTGTAATAATTACATTTAATAACTTGTAACCCTTGGAATGATTTATTGGACCAAATCTATGAGCAAATTTTCTGTCTTTACCTATTCCATAAGTTGTTGAAAGAATTATTACATCCTTTTCATCCCCTTGAATATTTTCCAAGTTTTTGATGAACATTCCTTTTTCTTCTAGCTCTTGAATTTTGTCGTTGAATTCTTCGAATTTTGAAAACTTTTGCCTCTCTAAAATTTTACTCTTAATCAAATTTCGTTGAGCAATATTAAATGTTGCAACACCTACAGTCGGATATTCTCCGTTAGGTAATCTGTTAATGTTTTTTTCTATGATTGATAAAACCATTTCGGCTTCTGCTTCATTTGTATGGTCCGAAAACGTTCCGTTTACCTGAACAAATTTGATAGGAACATAATCAAAGTTGTTTGGCAAAGGCTTTAATCTTTGATTGTAAAATGCATAGTTGGAAAAGTCAATCAAAAATGGGTGTCTCGAACGATAGTGAAAATCCAAGTGCTTTCTTTGAAAGTTCAATTCTGAACCAAAGTCTAGTAATGATTCACAGGACAATAACATGTTATCCTTGTCAACGACAATTTCATTTTCTTCTTCTAAGTCTTCTTCATCTTCAACCGCACCATCAAAAACTTTGCTAAAATAATTCGATGGTGGCATTTGATGTTCATCACCAGCTATAATGATTTGTTTTCCTTTTAATATTGCGGGCAAATTATCTTCCAGTCGCAATTGACTTGCTTCATCAAACATTACAATATCAAAATATCCATTCATTCCTTTGAAAAGATTACTTGCCACATCAGGTGAAGTAAGAATAATTGGAAAAAAATTTGTGAATAGATTTGAATCGAACTGAACTATTTGCCTCAATGAAAGTCGTTTGAAGCGACTGCCACTCCTTTTGTTGTATAAATTCTCAACTGAAAGATTTACATTTTTCTGCTCAAACTCTCTTGTAGTGTCTATTTGTTTTGAATACCAAAACTCTTTAATGAACTTAATTTGTTCCTTTTCTACACCTTTTAAAGCAACATTTAGTTCTATATGCTCATCATCATTTGTCGGTAAGTCCAAATCTGCTGAATTTACAAGCATTGAATTGAGATAAAAAACTAAAAACGATTTTCTCCAATTGCTTTTTGGCTTTAATTCATTAACAATCAACTTATTTGTTTCAGATAAGCCATTAAAGAACTGAAACCACTTAAATTCTATTGTAAACAAATCTTTCTCTGCATTGAAATATTCATTTTTGGCACGAATAAGCATTTCTATGTCTGAAATGAAATTGTAGAATTCTGCGAACTTTACTTTGTCAACTATCCAACTATCGCTTATAATTTTGTCCGCTAAAACAGTTACTTTTTCTTGAAGAATTGGAAGGCTTTTCATTTCAAATTCCTTTGGATTTGCTTTCAGCAAACTTATTTGTTGAAATTCAGTTTGAATTTTAGAATCAAATTCATCCTTTGCCTCACTGATATTAATTCTGTAGTTAATTAGTTGGTTTTTATTTGATTCTATACTTGCATTAAACTCTGAAGCAGGTAAATCGCTGCTATCTTTAATGGTTGAGTTAAGGATTGTAAATAGCTTTTTTAAAGTTTTGAAGTCGTTTAAAGTTTTCTTTTTCTTTTTCGAATAAAGGGAATTTAGTTTGTAAAAAAAACTGGTTATTTTAGATTCATTTGTAAAGTCTATATTGTTCTCATTTTCCTTAAAAACGTCTTCAATCTGCTTTAAAATATTAAAAATATTTTGCAACTGCTCTTCAAATGATTGATTACGAATAACTTCATATTCACTTCTGTTTGCATCCAAAAGAAGCTTGATGTGTTCAAGTTGCTTGGTATATATTTCAAAATCCTCATTTATGGACCGCTCAATTATGTATGGATTGTCGCCGACCAATTTTAATGAATTGATAAATGATGTTAATATTATAGGTAAAAATTCCGTGTAAAGTATTTGACCTTTTTGAACAAGGTCAAGTAATACATTTAATTCTTGCGAGGAAAAATTGAACAAATTCTTTTCAATATTCAAATTACTCTCAACAGTGTCACCTTTTAATTCAGCTAACAAATTACCAACAACATCTGACCACGATTTATTTCCAATTAGTTTTTCTTCAAGTTTTTGGTGCTTTTTATTAATGTTGGTGATTAAATCTTTCGCTTTTGTAATTAAGTTGTCCAAAGATTCTTTTGAATAGTTATACCGGTATCGCCTGTATTCAGAATTATCAACCCTTTCTCTGACAGAATCAACAACCGTTTTACGGTCTTTTACAATGTCCCGAATTAATACACAATGATAATTCAAGCCTTTTTCAATAAGTGCATTATGCAAAACTTCAAGTGCAGTTCTTTTCTCACAAACTACAATAGTTTTCTTATTGTTTTCAAGTGCATTTATAAGAACTGCAGTAAGCGTTTGGCTTTTCCCAGTACCTGGAGGACCTTGAATTAGAATATTTCTTGTAGCTTCTAAAGAATGTAAAATGCTTTGCTGTGAAGGGTCAGTTTCGATCGATGAAATCGGTTGAAACGAATGTCCTTCTATATCTTCAAGTTCAATATTAATTCCTTCCAGCTCCATAAGGTTGCCGTAATCATTAATAATATTTTGCTTTTGAACTTCAAAAATTGAAAACAAACCACCAAAGTCAATAAAGGAGTTCGATGAATTTAGCGGAAGTTTATCATAGTGAGCTTTGTCCCCAATAGAAGTAATTTTATCAAGTTTCTTTTTGAAAGTTTCTTCTAAATCGTCAGGCGATGTGGTGTTTACTGTTCTGATTAATTTTGAACAAACCTCTATAAGTTCATTTTTATTGATTAGACCATCATCAAGCATATCGCTTGGTATTTGTTCTATCTCAATGTTTGCATCACTTTGTAAATGATTTATTAAAACCTCATTTATGTAAATTGGGTCTTCTTCGTTTCTTAATACTTCCCAAGTGTTGAATTCTTTTGTTCTTTTGATACGTAACGACCAAATCAAAATAGGAGCAACTGTCAATTTATTGTCGACTCTATCTCGTCTTGCTAAAATTGGAAAACCAAAACCGAAAGTATTTATGCCTTTTTCGGATTCAATTGCTTCGGTTTGATTAATGAGATTTTCAAATGCTTTTGTAATTCTGACTAATTGAGTCTGGTCTTCCTCAAAAAGTGAGTTTAGGTCAGGCACATTGTCCTTCCAACTTATTCTGAATTTGAGAGGTAATTCTGAAAGCAATGCTTTTACAAAATTGTCAGGTAAGTTTTTGTCAATATAAGAAAGTCTATTTAAGTCGAACTTATATCTTGAATTTGCAGGAATAGCGTTTAAATGAACGCCTCTGCGATTCCCAATTTTCAACCGTCTTTGTAGCTCGGTTAAAAGTTTTTCAGTTAATTCCATGATTGTCTTTTGTTTCGAAAGCAAGAAAGTAGCTCATTTGCAAGCTTTGGGTGTGTGTCGACTTGTGTGGTTTGCAAATGTGTCGTTTTGTGTGTTGGCTGTTCATTATTTAGTTTTTTCTTTTCTGTTTTTATGTAACAAATTTTCCGTTTTCGTCTGCCTTTTTACACTTGGCGGTAACATTCCGCAGCTAAATGCAGGGCGGGAGTTTCCGATGAAATTCCTACGAAAAGTTGCTTTTCAAATATTAATTTCCTGCCAACGAAGCACTGAAACCCCGCCTTTTGGGTAGGTGCTGTTAGCTGCATGTGGCATTGTTCCCAAGAAGCCGTCAAGCCCGAAGTCCGCAGAGAAGATTGTTAGAAGTTGCGTCATCTTTATTATTCAGGTTTGTCAGAAATTGAATCAAACTTGGCTTTCATTGTAGGGTTTCCGTGCGTTAACTTTTTAATAGTTAAGTCCTCTGTTTTCTCATTTGCAAGTCGAAGATTGTTTTCAGATGATAGCAATGCGAGCTTTGTTTTTTCTAATTCTTTTATTGTTTTATCAATTCCGTCTATCGCCTCTTTAAATTTGCGACTGGCCAAATCATAATTCCTTGCAAACCCTTCTTTAAACCTGTTCATTTTTTCTTCAAAATTTGTAATGTCAATATTTTGACTTCTAACCAGTGCAAGTTCTGTTTTATATTGCATAGAGTTCATTGCAGCATTACGAAGTAATGTGATAATAGGAATAAAAAATTGTGGTCGTACAACATACATTTTATTGTATTTGTGTGACACATCAACAATACCTGAATTGTAAAATTCACTGTCTGCTTCTAAAAGAGAAACAAGAACAGCATATTCGCATTTTTTCTCTGTGCGGTCCTTGTCAAGTTCTTTTAAAAAATCCTCATTCCTTTTTTTTGTAGCTGTTTCGTCTCCCTCATTTTTCATTTCAAACATTATTGAAATGATTTCATTTCCTGCTTTGTCAATTTCCTTGTAGATAAAGTCTCCCTTACTACCAGATTTTGAATCGTTGTCTTTTTCAAAATAGGCTTTTTGAAAAGCTGTTGCACGAAGTTTGTTAAACTCGGTCTCACAATGTTGTTCAAGAGTTTCGCCTAACATTTTAGTCGAAAGTTTGAGCTTCATATCCTTAACACGGGCAATTTCATCGTCTTTATATTTGATAATTACATCTTTGTTTTGCAATTCTGTTGAAAATTGTTGCTTTAAAGAATTTTCAAGATTTTGTTTTTCTAATTCTTTAGTCTTTAAATCATTTGCCAAATCGTCTCGTTCTTTTGCAATTTTCTGAACAGCCTCATTTACAGCAAGTTTTTTCTCAACTTCAACATTGTCAATTTTTGCCTTTAGTTGCGTTATTTCAGTCTCTTTTTTATTTAATTTCTCAGATAATGCTAACTCGCTTTGAGTTTTGAGTTCTGTCAGTTCTCTATCCTTTTTTGAAAGTTGTTCTTGCAATGAGTTTCTAACATTTGCTTCAGCTAATTTTACTGCACTTTCTTTTTCCTTTTCTGCAAGATTAAGTCGGTTTTGCAATTCTTCTTCAAATTGGTGGTCACGCACTTGTTTAAGAATATCAGCAAAACCAGCTTCATCAACTTTAAATACTTTCTTACAATTCGGACAAATGATTTCGTTCATATGGATTTAATTTTTTTGTTTAATCTTAGATTAGCGACATCTGTTGCTGCTGTTCAATGTTTTGCTTCTTCATTGTTTGTAGGTCGTTTGTAGTATGAAATTATGTTCTCTCCACAATGTCCCAAATAGTCGTAAGAAATAATTTGTATGTGGTTCAAATTGGAGTTCAACATTCGCAATGCTTCAAATTGCTCGTCATTAAATTTGTGTGTCCTACCAACGATAATTTTTATTCTCGGTCGGAGTAATTTGAATTTGTGTTGTTTTTCAAGAATGAGTTTGTAGTTGTCTAAAATCTTCAAGTATTGCATGCACTGTCCAATGACCTTTGCAAGTTCCTTTGAAGGATAAAAACTTTTGTGGCTGTCGTCAAACGCAAACAAATCAAACTTTGGTCTTTTAAGTTCTATAAGGTCAATGAAACCGTCTGTTGTTTCCATAATCAAATCACTTTCTGAATTGATACCTATTTGTCGTGCAGGATGTTTTTGAATGTAATCAATACCTAAAGTCCAAATATTTTTTTCTATCCAGTTTTGAAAAATCTTTTCTGGCTGCCCTGCGACATACTCGGATAAATGTGCATGGTCTTTTATGCTGTCGGTAATGGTTGTTGTTTCTTCTAATTCCAGCAAGTGATAAAAATTGTATAATGCTTTTTGATGTGTAGTTTGCTTAATTGATGCTTGTAAATTTTCAATTTCACTGTCTGTTAATGCCTCTACAATAAGTTTCAACTTTTCGTTTTCTCCTGCCTTGTCAAGGATTTTTTTCACTAACGAACTATCAACTGTCTTGATGATAGAAAGTAGCTCTGCAACACCTTCTGTTACTTCAATAAATTCTTTTGTGTGTGTTGATGAGTTGTCTCTGATAATTGAAACGCTGTTTAGGTGATTAAATAACTCTAAACTCTGTTCGTAGTTTAATGTCTCGGAAAATATATGGCTATAATCGGATGTGTTAATTGCGTAAATCGTTAATGACAATTCGTTTGTTGTCGCAAAATTGTCAGGACTTACACCAGTAAAATTGATGTAGAGTTTTATACTCCCTTTGGAGAAAATTTCTTTTTGATATTGAACACTCATTATGCTTTTGCTAATGCTCTTGAATACATTGGAGAATTTGGTTTGTAGTCCGCTGCTAAACTAAAACTTTCTTTGTCCTCTAAGATTGTAATATTCTCAATGTGCTTTATACTGTAGGTTCTCCAAAGTGGAATTATCTGTGTTGGGTCGGTTTTCACACCGCCAGTTTTCCAAATATGAATATTCACTTTGTCTGCTGACGAAAGATAAATAGCATGTGGGTTACCAAACCTTAAACCAACTGCTCTGCCCTCTAAATTGTATTCAAAGCTGATTGGTTTTCTTGTGTTAATTGCTGCCGTAAGAATTTCTAAAGTGTACATTTGTTTGTGTTTTTGTCTGTTCGTTTTATGCAGAAAGTTTCAAGTTAGCAGTGTCCCCAGCCATTGCACTTAACGGGCGTGCATATACTTTGTGGCGGACTTTAAAAGACAAATCTTTCTGCCCACGTCGATTTATATTTGTATCTAAACTGTTCATATTCAGACCGAAAACCACCATAAACTATATGCATTGTTGTGTGCAGTTTAAATCATTATTTAAAGTACAATACAAAGTTAAATAATTAATATCTCTGTAGTTTTTCCCATATCGATCCCTTTCATTAAAAGTATCTTTTGTAATGATTTTAAATCCATTTTTAATTAAAAATGACTCACAGTTTTTAATTGTATGGTAGTACATTTTTCTTGGGCTACTATAAGTTGTGTCAATGTGTAACCCATTTCCAATTTTGAAGGAAATGAAAAGAACTCCATTACTTTTTAAATTTTTTTTGAGTGATTTCAAAATTTGATTGATTTCAAAATCTTCATAGTGAGGCATGACCGCAGAACACCAAATCCCATCAAAGCTATTTTGTTCAAAATCTAATTTTCGGAGATCTGACTGAACAAAAATGCAATTTTTGCGGTTATTTCTGGCTATTGCTAACATTTTTTCCGAAATATCAACTCCTATAACATTACAAGAGTTGTTAAATAAATATTGAGTGTCTCTCCCTGTCCCACATCCAGCGTCCATAACTTTATTTCCTTTCAAAAGGCCTAAAAAATTATCAAGTTCATTATTCATAGTCATAAATTCTGAACGCTGAAAGTAGTCTTTAGCAAAAAAATCATATATCATTCTAATTATAACTTTAGATCAATTATTTTTTCATAATCTATTTTAACTTCTCTGATAATAGGTTCTCCCAGTCTTTTACCTTCGGATTTTAACGTATTTCGATCTTCAAAGTGCTCGATTGATAAAACTGGAATTAAAATTTGAAAGTACCTACTGGTGATATTCTTATTTAAGATTTTCAACAAGTTTAAATCATTAAGGACTAATCCTATAGCTTCAGTTCCCACACCGTGTGTACCCGCAATTGATATTATTTCTCGACCTAGTACAATTGATCTTTTGGAGAGGATATTAGGCACTCTAGTTATTAAGAGATAGTCAGTCATTAACCAGCCCTCATTTGTAGTTTTTGGGAATAGTAATTCGCCTTCAATAGTTATAGGCCAATTGGGCATTTTTTTTTCAACACCAGCAACAAATCTTTTACCGAATGAATTTGGGTAATCTATAGCCTCTTTGTTAAGAATAAAATTAATCGGTAATTCGATTATTGAATTTTTGTTTTTTATTAAGGAATAACGTTCTCCTGAAAAATCAAATACTTTCAGAGCTACTTCATCACTAGTAGGACTTCCGATTGCTATAATATCTCCATCTAAAAAAACATTTGTAGGTAGATTATCAGTTTTAGTAGTAAAATCAATCCAATTGGGCACTTGAAAGTTTAAGGCTGTTCCAAAAGAAATTGAAGCCAATATATTGCTTGCCTTTTCAAAATTATTTAGATTATATGATTCAACTAGATGGTCTAAACCTGCGCTCCAAGAAATTGAATTTAATCCACCAAATATGGAATTTACTAATTCGTTCCTTTCTGCATTATCTCTTTCAATTTTCTTTTTTGCGTCAACCTCATTTGCAAATCGATTATAAATAATATTCCCTAATACATTGCCTGCTAATCCAGTCACAGCAGGAAAAAATAATAAAGATAATGTACTTTTCAAAAACTCCCTTCTTTTAAAAAGAGGTTTTTGATCTCTGATTTCTTCTTCTTTAAGGTCATTAGTATTATTTAAAAGTGAGTTATTTTCTGACTTTTCTTGTAAACGTGATTTTAACGTGTCTAATAAAATATTATATTGAGTATTAATTTTCTCAGCCGGTAGGTTACCTTCTCTAATCATTCTGTATACTGTGGTCTTGCTTACAGATAATTTTTGGGCGACTTCACTTACAGATAAGTATTTTTTCATTTTATTTTCTTTTGCCTTGCCTATATCAATATTGAAAATCAAATTGCACACAACGAATGGCTAATCGTCATCGTGGCAGTTATTTCGTGATTAATTCTATAAATCGAAGACTTTCTTTCCGGTATCTAAAACAAACAAAATCAGCGCCTCTTCTGCTTATATCCGGGTAAAATGCGACTTTGCTCATGATCATTGTTTGGTTTTTCTGTTTGCTTTGCTCTTACAGCCCACCAAATGTAAATAAGTTGTTTCACAAATCCTAAGTATTCAACGGTCTTTTTTTTTGAGCGATTGACCTCTTCATTTTTTGTCCCTCAGCATGTGCATGAATGGAACAATTATTTGCAAATGAGTCGTCCTGAATATAGTTTACAAAGTTTACTATCAGGTTTTATGCGTTTAACTATAAAATCTGATTATTAGTTGGTTGTCTTGGTTGCCAGACACCAGTAACCAGAACGGGACACTGCACATATTTTTAAAATAAATCGTTCAATACTTGCATATATGAATTATGTTGTTTTAAATTTGGGCTACTCAACCAGCTAATCCGGTATTATTTAAGTATAAAAACCCTAAAATTAGATTCATTATGAAAAAAACACGTAATTATCAGGGCAAAGATGTTGATATGCTTACGGCATGTCGCACCATTGCCGGCAGCTTTGCTGCCAACATCACCGAACTCTCTACGATACGAACCGGTTGGACAGCTGCTTATTCGTCCGGTCTGATTACCCGTATTGACACCACTATTACTGACTATCTCGGCCTAGATGCCCGCCACGATCAGCGTGAGGCTACAGCAGGGGTGATTGCCCTGCAAGTTCCTGCCCAACGCGACCTTACTTTTTTCAAGGCACAGGTTGATTCCGACTTTAAAAAAGAACTGCTTCGCCATGACGAAATCTTACGCACTCTTGGTTTTACATCCTATTACAAAGATGTTTCAAAAGGCAATCAGGAATCGATGGTGCAGCTGCTTTATTTCTTCAAAACCAATATGACCGATGCCCTGAAAACCGAAATAACCGGCAAGGGCATGAGTATCGAACTCATCAACCGAATCCTTACCTATGCCGAAGCATTTATGCAGGCCAATACCACACAGGAACAGACCAAAGACAGTTCGATTGAGCTTAAAGCCGGCGCCATTGAGGCTTTTAATGAAACTTATGATGAGATGATAGCCATTTGTAAAATTGCAGCATCGTATTATCGTTTCGAACCCCTCAAAAAGGATCTGTTCACTTTCACCAGGGTGCAGGCCAACCAGGGAGGAAGCACATCAAACCGCGTACCCGAACCGACTCCTACGCCAGTTCAATAACAACACAATCATACCGGATTAACAAGCCTGCAAACAAACAACTTGCAGGTTTTTTTTATTCATAAGCCCCCCGATTAGTGGAGTTGGTGGGCAAAACATCAATCTGGGGGTTCTCTACATCAATCTGGGGGTTCTCTACATCATGCCGGAGGTTCTCTATATTATGCCGGGTGTCTCTATGTTAATCCGGAGGTTTTCTATGTTAATCCGGATGTTTTCTACGTTATCACGGATGTTCTCTATGTTATGCTGGGGGTTCTCTAAGTTATGCTTGATGTTCACTACGTTATGCTGGATGTTTTCGAAGTTAATCTGGAGAATTTCTATGTTATGCTGGGGGTTCTCTACGTTATACTGGAGGTTCTCTGAGTTAATCTGGAGGTTTTCTATGTTTTGCTGGAGGTTCTCTACATTATCACGGAGGTTCTTTACTATCAACCCATCAACCTATACCCCTATACACCTATAAACCCATCAACCCATCAACCCATCAACCCATCAACCTATACCCCTATACCCCTATACCCCTATTCCCAATACACCTATAAACCCATCAACCCATCAACCTATAGGTTGATGGGTTAATAGGTTGATGGGTTGATGGGTTTATAGGTGTATTGGGAATAGGGGTATAGGGGTATAGGGG
>JABFQW010000004.1 GCA_013141455.1 Bacteroidales bacterium | reverse complement strand
TAAGTTTAAAAAGTATGTATTTCTAATAGGCAGAATTGACCTGGAAATGGACGCCATCATGCATATACGCATTTTTTTCATTGATTTATTATGAATTAAACTACTTAATATGAGTACAAAATTTCTTTATGGAGCCTCTGTACAAGGCATACAAGGCTTTATTTTTCAAACAAATGCACTTCGTGAGATTGCCGGTGCAAGCGAATTGGTTGAGCAAATATGTACCTCCAGATTTGCACAAGCATTGGGCAAAAATATTACTGATCTCTCCGAAGACAGAAAAGCAATGGTGACTGCAGCAGGTAACATCAAATATGTTTTTGAAAATGAAGATGATTGTAAAAAATTGGTCAGAGAATTTCCCAAAGTTGTAATGGAGTTTGCTCCTGGAATCACTTTGAGTCAGGCAGTAATTAGAATTGATGACCGAGAAGTTTCTCCGACAGATGTTAATGAATTGGAAAAAAGACTTAGGACACAAAGAAATAACCCATATAATCCTATTGGTTTAGGGTTAATGGCTATCAATCGCTCTCGAAAATCAGGTTTACCAACTATTAGAATTGATAATGAAATAAACAAAGGTAAAAGCCATATTGACGAAAGCTTGAATGCAAAGAAAGGAAACATGATCAACAGAATCTGTAAAGCATTTTTTGGTGATCAATTTCAACTTAAAAAGCTACCTTTTGAGATGGAAGATATTACAAAATCTAAAGGGGCAAACTATAGTTGGCTTGCTATCATACATGCTGATGGCAATGACATGGGGGCTATGATCCATAAAATTGCACAGGAATCGGGTACAACACTTAATTACCAAAACATTTTCAGGGACTTTTCACTGGCATTGGACAAATCCACAAAAGAAGCTGCATATGCTGCATATGCTGAAATTGCTGAAAAATATAAATTGGATACATCAGAAAAATATGCATTCAGACCGGTAGTTATTGGAGGAGATGACCTCACAGTTATTTGCCGGGCAGATCTGGCGGTTGATTTTACGCAATTGTTTCTCATTAAATTTGAAGAAAAGACGGTGGATAATTTTAAAGGGCTACAAATTAAAGCTTTACAAAACGGACTCACTGCCTGCGCCGGGATTGCATTTATTAAAGACACTTACCCATTCCATTACGGGTATCATTTAGCAGAAGAGCTATGTGGACACGCTAAAAAAGAAGCAAAAGGAAAAATGCAGAATAATGGTTTAAAACCTTCCTGTTTGATGTTTCACAAAGTACTTGACAGTTTTGTTGAAAGCTATCCTGAAATCATAAAAAGGGAATTAACTGCTTCAGGAATACGACTTGACTTTGGACCATATTATATACATGGAACTGATACGAATAAAATTGATACTCTGGATACGCTTAATATATTTATCAATGAATTTGATAAAAATGATGGCAATGCCGTTAAGTCTAATTTAAGGCAATGGCTTTCAGATTTATATAAAGACAAAGAACAGTCTGAACAGAAAATGGAACGATTAATTTCAATCGGCAAAAAAGAAAGAATTCAAGGACTGAAATTGGCATCAAATAAAGGCATTATTGCTAATTCAAAAAGCCCTGTATTTGATTGGTTAACACTAATATCCATAAAAGAAGGAGGAAATTAATATGGCTGATATAAACTATAAAATCACTTTTTACTCCGATTGGCATGCAGGTTCGGGGTTAACATCAGGTTCTGATCTTGATGCTTTGGTTATTAAATCGAAAGACGGCCTTCCCTTTATACCTGGCAGAACTCTAAAAGGTCTTTTGAAAGATGCAGCATTATCAATTAAAGAATTGAAGAATGATCCGGTAATGGATGATTTCATAGACAGAACTTTTGGTAAAGAAAACAAACCAAGTTCTGGAAATGAAGGTGATGATAAAAATGAAATGGGAAATGCATATTTCACTAATGCAGAATTAAATAGCTTATTGAAGATTAAAGTTTTGAAAGAGAAACTTTCAATATACTTCTTCAATGAAATAGCTTCAACTGCCATCAAACCTGAAGGAATTGCATTGCCACATTCATTAAGAAAAATGCAGGTTACAATTCCTTTGGTGCTTGAAGCAAGTATTCTTAATGTGGAAGATGATCATAAACAAGCAATAATTGACACTTTGAGATGGATCAAACGTTTAGGACAAAATCGCAACCATGGACTTGGCCGTTGCAAATTTGAATTTGTTAAAGAAGGAGGTAACCAATGATATCAATTCAATTGAAATGCAAATTACTGTCAGACATTATTATAAGTCAAAGTACGGCAACTGAAGGAAGCCAGAGAACCCTTGATTATATTCCGGGTAGTTCATTTTTAGGGTTGGCTGCTTCAAAACTCTATAAAAAAGGTGTAGATGGAGAAATCGCAATGCAGTTATTCCATAACGGAAACGTCATATTTGGCGATGCTCATCCTTTGATTAATAATACCAGGGCATTGAGAATACCATCCTATTGGAATACTGCTAAAGGTGAAACAATACGTGAAGGGATTTATATTCATCATTTATTCCCCACTTCAAATGGCAAGCAGCCCAAACAATGCAGGACTGGTTACGTCGTTTTCAATAACGATAATACTTTCTTCGAATATACACCAAACCATCGGTTCGCAATAAAATCGGGTTATGATAGAGATAAACGGCGTTCAGAAGACGAAAAAATGTATGGGTACCAATCTTTAGTTGAAGGTTCAGAATGGGCTTTCGAGGTTAGTTATGACGAAAACTCCGTTAATATTGAGACGGTCACTCAACTTATCGATGCTATTATTGGAAATCAACAAATTGGAAAGTCGAAAACTGCCGAATATGGGCAGGTTGAAATTAAAAAGGAAGATTTTACCTCATTTAATATAACTACTGATCCCGGCGACCATTGCCTGATTTATGCCGAAAGTCGCCTGATGTTTCTGGATAATGATGGACAGCCAACTTATGAACCAACACCTGAACAGCTTGGGATAATTAATGGTGCAATCAATTGGGAAAAAAGTCAAATCAGAACTTTCCAATACGCCCCATTCAATTCGAAAAGGAAAACAAGGGATGCTGATAGATGCGTTATTGAGAAAGGAAGTGTTTTTTATATTGACAAACTGTCTGATTTTGAAATAGAAGAAAAACTGATTGGTTGCTTTATCAATGAGGGATTTGGTAAAATACTCGTGAATCCTGATTTTCTATTAAATGATGTTGTGGGGAAGATTTTATATTCCTATAAAACAATTGAAGACACAGGATTACTTCGTGGTGAACAAGAAGTAGTTGATCTTGATTCAGTAAACAATTCTATACTTTCCTATCTTCAAAACACTAAAATAAAGGATAATTTACAAACGGAGATTTATAAAAAAGTAAACAAGTTCATAACAGATCATGGCAGCCTTTTTATCGGAAAGGAAAAGTTTGCTTCACAGTGGGGAACTATTCGTTCGATAGCCATACAATCAATCTCAAAACACGACCTTATCGATCAATTATTTTCGGAACCAGATGGTTATCTTATACACGGTGTTGCAGCCGAAAAATGGAAAGAGCAAAATAGAATTGGAAAATTACGTCATTTTATTGATGGATTCACAGGAGAAAGTGAAGCAATAGCAGTTAAAACTATCGTTAATCTTGCCGCTGAAATGGCAAAGAAATGTAAGGAGGATAAATAATGAGTTTAACACACAGGTATTTAGCAAGGGTTGTAATTGAGGCTGAAACTCCACTGGCTGTGGGAACCGGACAGCGGGATGTTTTTACGGATCAGTTAATAGCTAAAGATGTTAATGGATTGCCATATATTCCAGGTACTGCTTTAGCCGGAATCTTACGACATTCATTGACAACAGATGAAAATTGTGATCAAATCAACGAGTTATTCGGATACCAGGCGAAAAAGAGTGAGAATTCTGTAGGTTCGCGTTTGATTATTTCTTCGGCAATGCTTGTAAATAATGAAGGAATGGCAATGGATGGTCTGCTTGACAGTGTTTTTGCTGATAGTTTCATGGCATATTTCAATAATTTACCAGTGCGCCAACACGTGAAGATTAATGAAAATGGTGTTGCTGAAAAGCATGGAAAATTTGACAATCAGATTGTATTCAAAGGAACAAGGTTTTGCTTCGAAATAGAACTACTAACTGATGGAATAAATGATAATGATATTTGGGACGACATTTTTTCTAAGTTACAAAGTCCTTATTTTCGTATAGGGGGTGGAACCCGAAATGGATATGGATCAATAAGGGTGGTTCAGATTAAAGAATGTAAATTGAACCTTCGTGATTCGTTGGAAATTTATCTGGAAAAAACCAGTGAGCTAAATGACAAATTCTGGGAAACTGTTGAAGAAGTTGAATTGAAAGATTATAATGATCAGTTTGATATATACACTTTACAACTTGTCCCCGTTGACTTTTTTCTTTTCGGTTCAGGTTTTTCGTCGCAACATGCAGATATGACTTTTGTTACAGAACCAGTGATTGACTGGACTGCTTCACCTCCATCATTTACCGAAAACAAAGTTCTGATTCCGGCAAGTTCTGTTAAAGGGGCTATTGCACATAGGGTGGCATTCCATCACAATAAATTGAACGGAATATATGCAGACAAAATAGAAGGCGGATTACCTAAAACGGATGAAAATAAAGCCATAAAAGCGTTGTTCGGGTATTTGGCAGGCGATGATACCGGGCAGCGCGGCAACATATTGCTGTCCGATGTTTTTGTAGATACCACCCAGAATAAATTGCTTAACCATGTGGCAATTGACCGATTTACCGGTGGTGCCTTGGCAGGTGCATTGTTCAATGAGGAAGTTGTTTATGGCAACGAGGAATCCCTCACACTTGAACTTCAGGTAAAAAAGGATAAAATAATCGATGAAAATGGAATAATCATTAAATCTTTAGTAAATGCACTGAATGATATATGTAACGGCTTATTGCCACTAGGAGGAGGAACCATGCGGGGGCATGGTACATTTACCGGAAAATTAACAAAAAATGGAGAGGAAATTCAATTATGATAAGCAATAAAATCAACTTAGGCGATATTCCCACAGACCAGAATTACGAAGGATATCTATGGAAAAGTGATGCGGATAGCCCGAAGACATTTAAAAATGAACCATTGCCTGAATGGCCTCCGGAAACAGAAAATCCATTTATCATTGAAGGCAATCTGTATAACAGGGAACTTGATATTTCCTATTCCATTCGATTTATTGATGGGGTTTATTATGTCAACTACTTTGAAATGAATGGTTCACAATGGGACTTTACCACTAAAAGTTTTCTACCTAACAGGATAACTGGTGTTCAGCATCTTTGGTTCAGACAATATTGGAAGCCAGAAAGTGATAGTTTATGTGAGGGTATGGAAGTACTCAAACCTGCTATGAATGTTTTTGTTGGATTTAATTATAAGGAGATTTAAGCCATGTCTATAAAAGCACCATTTAATTTTATACCGGTTTCAAGTAAAGTTTTTACCCCCGATTGGGCAGATCGAATTTCGCATGATGTTCCATTCAGTGATGGCGAAAGTGGGGTTATTGAACTCACAATAACAGCCAAGACACCTGTCTATGTTAGAAACGGTCACACTCAACAGGAAAGGGAAGAAACTACACCAGATTTTCTTGCTTTCAGTAACATTAATGATCGTCATTTTATACCGGGTACTTCGTTAAAGGGAACTATACGTAATGCACTGGAAATACTCAGCTTTGGTAAGATAAAGATTGATAAGAACATGAAATTTGCTACGCGAGATTGGGAAGATAAAAGATATAAGGATTTTATGGGAAGTCAGAACCAGATTCATTGTGGTTGGCTTTATTTGGAAGGTGAAAAAATTAAAGTTAAAGATTGTGGTAAACCAAAAAGAATAAATCACTTAAGAATTGATGAATTTTTTAAAACTAAAGGTATAAAAGTTGAATTTGAAAAATATTTTTCAATTGAAAATGGAATAAACTTGGAAGTTGATCAAAATATTGGTGACAAGGTATTTGACCCAAAAACGGCTGTATATAAATATGCTCTTATCAACAATAATGTAAACGCATTAAAAGACATAAATTTTGAAGAAGATGAAATTTATTGTAAAGAGTTTCAAGTAAACAGAGTGAAAATTGGTGGTTCAGATGACGAAGGAACAATTGTTTTTACTGGGTCACCTGATAAATGGAAACATGACCGTTCACCAAGTAGTGGTAAATTTTATGAGTTCATATTTCCAAAAATAACAAATTCAAATCCAATTGAAATTGGACAACAAGACTATGCAGAATTCAAATACTTTCAATCCGATTCACCTGACTGGCAGTTTTGGTCAGAAAAGTTGAACAAGGGAGGCGAAATGCCTATTTTCTTTCGAACAGTTGAAGATAATAGAGCAAGGAGAATTAAGGATTTTGGATTGGCCTTTCTTTATAAAATACCATATAAATATGGCCCTTATGATTTATTACCGGATAGACATAAATCAAATAATCCTGATTTAGCAGAATGTATTTTTGGATTTACTTCATCTGACAATGCATTGAAAGGTAGGGTTCATTTTGGTCATGCCTTTGCGACTCATGTGGTGCCTGCTGAAGAAGTAAGTGTTGCCTTAGGTAGTCCAAAAGCATCATATTATCCAGTATATGTTGAACAAATAAATGGTAGAGACGGTACAGTGGCTTCATATACTACCTATTTCGATAAAGTGAATATTTCAGGACGAAAATTTTATCCTGTTAGATCCAAAGTTTGGAATGAGCAAGCAGAACGCGATGACTTAAATTCAAAATTCATTCCCCTTGGTTCAGATTCAATTTTTAAATCAAAGATTACTTTTCATAATTTGAGAAAAGCTGAAATTGGTGGATTGCTATCAGCTTTGACTTTTCACAATAGTACTGGATATTTTCATTTAATCGGATTAGCGAAACCTTATGGTTTTGGAAAGGTACAGATTAAAGTTTCCCTTTCTGAAAATTTAAATACAAATATCAATGACTACTTGTGTTCCTTTGAAGAAATGATGGTTGAATCACCACATACGTTTGATGGTAGTCTTGGTTGGCATACATCGGAACAAATTAAACAGTTTTTTACATTAAGTTTTGATTTCAATAGCGCCGGAGATGATTTACTTCGATACATGGCATATGAAAATTCATCAGGTATAAATGAATTTTTAAAAGCCAAAGAACAAAAGAAATATCTCCAACTATATACCTCATTAATGAAAAATCCTCGCCTGCCGATGTCAATTTATGAACCAGAGATGGTTACATTAAGGGCAATGAGAGTAGAAGAACAATTTATTAAAGAAGAATTATCAAGAATTGCTAAAGAAAATAAAATACATGATTTGGAGAAAGAAAGAATAAAAATAAAAGATATTATTGCTATTGAAGCTTCAGCTAAAGGATTGAATTTGGACAATTTTGATTCCAATCACAAAACTGCTTGGGATATCCTGAAAAAGACAATTGAGAAATATGTGACAGCATATTATAAATCTGGTAATTATGATAAGATTGTAAAAGATAATCCTTCTGGAGTACTTAAGGAAGAAGAACATGACAAGGTTGTTGAAGTATGCAAAGTGATTTTTAGCAATGCAAACAAATCCGATCAAAAAGCACTGGCTATGCCTTTTGATAAAAACCCTGTTCTAAAAAAAATTGCGCAATGGATTGGCAAAGACAAGGCAGAAAAAATTACTTTTATTTAGACACAATGCTTATGCTCCTCAATCTCTCCAACCATCCCTTTGAAAATTGGGAAACAGCACAAAAAGAAGCTGCATTGAAACAGTTTGGTTCAGTGGTTGATATACCCTTTCCTGCTGTTGATCCAGCAATAAATACAGAAGCAGTTATCAGGCTTTGCACTGAGTATCTTTCGCAATGCATTTCAAAATTTGGAAAACTGCTTCAACCGATGGACGCCATTCATATTACTGGTGAACATTGTTTCGTTTTTCAATTTGTAACCCTTGCAAAAGCACATTGTATTCCATGTGTTTGTGCTACCACTAATAGGTTGGTGACTTATAAAGACAATATTAAAGTGCCCGGATTTCAATTCATACAATTTAGAAACTACTAATATCAATTCGAATGAAATCAAAAACATGGCCTCAGTGGATTATCTTAATCGTGTTAATAGCATTTGAATTTTTTATATTCAGCAACCATTTTAAATACGACTTACTCCAAAGTATTTATCCTGATTTCAATGAATTCTTCATTGAAAACTTACTCTATTTTAAAATGAGTTTGGTAGTATTGTTAATTATATCGATCACTATTTATAGTTGGCTGCTTAAAAAAAAGAAAATTGAATTGTTTTTTATCGTATTTCTAATAAAAGCGTTACAAAAGCGTCCCGGCAACTGGATTGGACTTGCTAATATGTCCTATGTTTTGATCAGTATCAGCCTTTTTACAAAGGAATCGACTAATAATACATGTTCAAGCATCCTAAATGGATTAGTTTTATTTGGCTTTATGCTACTTTATACATTATTTATAGTTAATTATTTTTTACCAGGGAAATCAGAAAATAATGAACAACCAAAAGTATTGATTACAGCAGTAAGCTATAATAACACAATAGATCCGATACTTAAAAGTCTTAAAGAAATGGAGAATGATGATTTAAAAGACAAATGGAGCCAGCAGGTATTTTATAATGAGGATGGAACAATTAAAATGAATGGTACATTCATCTTTGGTCCTTGGGGTAATCTTGACCCTATTCGAAAATCAATTATTGCACATGAAGCATCATTTGAGACAATTGTTCTGATAATTAGTTGTGAAGTGTCTGTTAAAATTAATAAATGGCCAGAAGAGTTAAAACCTAAAAGATTGATTGAAGATTTTTTATCAAAATGCTATCCAGATAAAACAATTGAAATCAGACTATTTGCTGATGGCAATTCGGGAAACAATATGGAAAACAACGGAGTTGGAATTGACAGCATCCTTAGTTCACTTAAAATTCAAAAATATAATGACAAGGACATAATGTTCAATATCACCGGCGGTACTGCAGCTATGAGTACTGCTATGATTCTTAAAGCAATTTCAAGGGAGCGAAGAGCAGAATATACAAATCAGGATTCTGGTTTAATTGAAGAAGTTCCAATTACAATAAACTCGGTAAAAGATCTTTGGGCTGAGTTATTAGAAAGAGCAGGTTAAAAATAATGTCATATAAAT
>JABFQW010000138.1 GCA_013141455.1 Bacteroidales bacterium | reverse complement strand
CGCAACTGAAGTTTGGCCCGGTGCATGATTTGCCAGAGATTGGTCGGGCTTATTTCCAATTCCTGACAAATGGTATCACTGCTTTGTTCGGTAAGGTATTTCATCCTGACTGTGGCATTCCATTTATCGGGCAGGGCATCGAGGCATTTTTCGAGTATTTGCCTGAATTCGGCATCATCGAGAAGATTACTATCCTCTTCGTGCCATTCTTTTGGCTTCCTCGCCTGTTGCCAGCCTCCGTCTTCATGAAAAAAAGTCTGGTTGCTGTTGCTTCCCAAACTTAGTGGCTGTCTTACTTTTTTCCGGTAATAATCGATGATTTTATGGTTCAGTATGGAGAACAACCAGGTTTTGGGTGAGCTGTCGCCTTTGAAATTGTTGATTTTTTCGGCAGCAGCCAAAAAAGTATCCTGAACCAGGTCTTCGGCAATCTCGACGGAAGAAGTCTTATGAAATGCCCATCTGTACAGCGCATCCGTGTATTGGCTTATCCATGTTTCGGGCAGGTCATTCTTCATCTGAGCGGTACTTATTTCCTGCAAAATAAATGAATATTTTCAAGTGAATGAAGTTTATTCGCCAGCAAACTTCTGATTACCCCTGCCCGACTTGAGCGCAAGGGTGCGAGCAAAGGGCCGCAGTACCACAATGGATCCACGAATTTCACCACAAAGGGATTCGATCAGATAAAATTCCGGCTGATCATTTGGATTTCTGAAATAAGTCTTTTACATTTGGGGTATGGTAACAGCAAAGCAACCCGAAAAGAACCAAACATCATATGGATACTTTTGAATCGCAAAGGAAGGCGGACTTTAAAAACACTGATTTTGTTTGTCTTATGGATTGTTTTGCTGATTTGAAGCGTACCAGGTAAACACGAAATAACTAGCACAATAATGTAAAGCCATACGTTGTAGCAAATTCAAGAAAACGACATAACCAACTGATAACATAAAAAATTTAAAACCAAGATTTATATGCACTATTTGATATGTAATAATTGTGGACACTTTAACGAGGTCAAGACAGAGTATTTGGTATTTTGTGGAAACTGCAATAAAAAACTTGACAACAGTTTTTCTGAATGGACTAAACGTAATTCGGACAAGTCATTTGAGGATTATAAACAATTGATTTGTACGACTGAAAAATCTGATTTATCAAAGGATTTACCAAAATCCAAGAAAATGAAAGGACTAAAATATTGGATTGGTTTTGCTGTTGCTTTTGCAATTTTTTATGCGATTGGACAAATAGGGGGAGAAAAACTGGCTGGATTATTTCGAAAACCTGCATTCGATAAGGCATTAATGGAGACAGCTAGTGAGATTAATAAATCTTGTCCCATAATGATTGATAATGCAACAAGATTGGATAATGCTATTGCATTGCCGGATAATGTATTTCAATATAATTATACTTTGGTCAGCATGACTAAAGACTCGATTTCAATTGGCGAATTAAAAGGTTATCTGGAGCCGACGATTACAAATTTTGTGAAGACAAACCCTGATATGCAAACAATGCGAGATAACAAAGTGACTGTAAATTATAATTACAAGGATAGAGTAGGGGTGTATTTATTTACAATCTCAGTAAAACCTGAACAAAATGAATGATAAATAAAAATGCATTGGCTACAATAATTATGGCTTCATGAGGTCGGCGCAGCTTGTCCCGATTCATCAGGAACCTGGCTATTATCACGAAGTTTCGCGACCGATTAAATGAAATCCGGTTCCTGAATTTTTATTTTGGAAATTGGATTGAGTTTTGGTTGATACAAAATTCAGATCATCGTTCCTTGATATTTTGCCTGCTATTTTTGTGATTATAAACGGCTCATCTCACATATACCGGACAATTTACCTTATAAATCAATCCTTGCGGGCGCCTATGGAGCGGATTGGGTGCTGTTAGAAATTTTTACCGGAATTTTCACCGTAAATATTGCCCCGCCATTCTGACGGTTCGCGGCGTTCACTGTTCCATGATGCGCCTCAACAAATCCCTTTACTATCGACAAACCCAATCCGGTGCCACCAGCCTGCGCTTCTTTTCCGCGATAGAATTTGTTAAAAACCGAGCTCAGTTCGGCAGGCGGAAATCCGTCTCCCCGATCCATGATTTGAATGGTGAGAAAACCATTGTCGTAAAAGAACTTGATCCGTAACCTGCTGCCGGCAGGAGCATGTTGTGTGGCATTCAAAACCAGATTGTATAATACCTGCTCGATGAGTCCGAAATCGATAGTTACTAAGGGCATATTTGCCGGAATGACCATCGAAAGTTTGAAAGGGAGCAGTTCCTGTTTGAGTGATTCAGTAATACTGTTTGCCAGGTCATGTACGTCGCACCAGTCGGGGCGCGGCGAAATGCGTCCCGATTCGAGCCGCGACATATTCAGCAGGTTCTCGATCAGGCGGTTGAGCCGGATAGAAGCCGTATTGATTTCGGCATACAGTTTTGATTTGGTTTCATCGGGGTAATCCTGTGTCATCAATGTGTCGGAGGCGCCCATTATAGTCGCCACGGGGATACGCAACTCGTGCGAAATGGAATTGAAAAGGGTTTTGTGGAGCTTGTCCGATTCGTTTAATAAATAGGCTGTTTTGGCGGTATGACGCAAAAACTCGCGTTCGAATTTCCCGGAAATATGGGAAAGAAATGCATCCCAGAACTGTTCTTCACCCTGTGTAAAGATTTGGCTGTGGTTTACGGCCACAACGCCTATCTTGTCGTTGTTTCCGGTTAACGGATAAAATGTATAATCGGTTGACGGCAGGGTGTCGGTATATTTTCCGGCCTTGGAAGAATGTTTATATACCCAGGCTGCTATACTTAATTCGTTGATTGACAGATTGATTTTTGTTTCATTCAGGATATGGTTATCAAATTGATTCAAATCGTTTTTAAGCAGGATGGCACAATCGAGATTGAAATATTTCTGAATGTACCTGACGGCAATCCGGGAAACCTCCTCAATACCTGTGGCAACTGTCAATTCTTTGATTAACTGGTAAAGGGCATCTGTCCTTTCCTCGCGAATTCTGATCTTTTTCTCCTGACGCCGCACCCGCGAGGTTAATATGCCATTGAGCAGGGCAATGATAAAAAACATGATAAACATCAGAACATCAACCGGGTTGTTGATGTGAAAGGTGAATTGCGGAGGGATGAAGAAGTAATCCCAGATAACCGCGCTGAGTGATGCGGCCAGCAAAATAGGGCCGGTGCCAAAGAACAAGGCCAGTATGGAGACCAAAAACAATAAGCCAAACGAAACAACCTGATAGCCGATAATATCTTTTACCAGATAGCACAATCCGGAGGTTAGAATGACCAACAAGGTGATAATCAGGTATTGGCGAATGTTTGAGGTATAGGATGGGATCGAAACCTTTTTTTTGAACCTGTCTTTCGAATGGCTGTCGGCTCCCAGAATATACACATCAATATCACCACTGAAGCGGATCAGCCGGTTCACGAAATTGCCAAGCATAAACATCGAAACTAAATTTCGTATCCTTGGTTTACCCACAATGATATGCGTAATATTTTCTTGCTGTGCAAAATTGACGATGGCCTTAACCACATCGTTGTTTGTGATGATGCGGACTTTAATGCCGAGTTGCTTGGCAAGTTTGATATTTTTATCTAATTGTTCGCGCTCTTTTGGTGTGAGTTTATGCAATGTTTCAATGTAAACGGCCTGAATATTGGCTCCCATCGAATAGGAAAGATTCTTGGCCCAGCGTAACAGTCTTGTCGATTGTTGGCGGTAATCGAAGGCCACCAACAGGTGCAGGCCCGATTTCCATGGACCTTTAATCCGTTTGTGTTGCAAATAGTCGTGCAGTTGCCTGTCAACACGGTCAGCAACAATGCGCAGCGCCATCTCGCGCAGCGCTGTGATATTTCCTTTCCTGAAAAAATTCTCAATAGCTTCTTTCGATCGCTCGGGTTTGTAAACCTTGCCTTCGGCTAAGCGTTGAAGCAGTTCATCAGGGGTAAGGTCGATGACTTCGACTTCATCGGCAATTTCAAAGATCTCGTCGGGCACTGTCTCTCTGACAATAATACCGGTTATCTGGGCCACTGTTTCGGAGCGGCTTTCGAGATGCTGGACGTTTAAGGTGGTGTAAACATTGATCCCGTTTTCGAGAATTTCCTGAACATCGTGGTACCTTTTCGCATGGCGGCTTCCGGGGGCATTGGTGTGGGCGAGTTCGTCAACGAGCACAATCTGTGGCTTGCGTTCGAGGATGGCATCCAGGTCCATTTCCTCAACCTGTGTCGTTTTATAGGCGTATGATTTGCGGGGAATCGTTTCAAAATTATCTGCCAGCATGGCAGTTTCCTTACGGTTGTGGGTTTCAACATAACCGATGATGATATCACTGCCTTTCAGCTTCTCGGCATGTGCTGTTTGAAGCATGGTGTATGTTTTGCCAACACCTGCACACATTCCGAAAAAGATTTTCAGTTTACCCCGCTTACTTTTTTCTTCCTCATGAATCAATGATGCCAAAAGTTCATCAGGATTAGGCCTGTCGTCATTGTATTCCATGGCTTATTTCATGTTTTCAAACTTCGCGATTAAAGCAGTAGCCTGTTCTTCAATACTTTTCATGCGATCAAGAAGTCGTCTCATCTCCTGCATATCGTTTTCTTCAAATCCGGATTTCAAATCGGGCAGTATGGTTGAAGTCGTCTTTTGTTTGTTTTCGTTGAGTTTCTCAGCCATTTCGTTAAAAACCACCGATATTTCGTAAAACTCATCTTTCCCGTCAAAATGTAATCGTTGGCCAAAGTTGCTCGATACAATTTCCCTGATTCCGTTAAACAACTGAAAAAATCGCTCGTTGAAATAGGATGCAAAACTATAGGTGAAACTCAGCGCGATCAGAAAACACAAAGTTCCGAGAATGGCCATCTGTGTAAAAGCCCGTTTTGCTGAGACTTTGGCTTCATCCGTTTTTATTTCAATGGCCCGCTCATTGATCTGCGACAACAACACGAGTTGTTGGTGAAGTTTACCGAATTCTTTTTGAAGAGAGAGGAGTTTTTCAATGGGTATTATTTGGCCATCCGGTTTTGACAAAGCAGTGCGGCAGACGATAAAACCTGTTTCGATGCCTGAAGCAAGTTCATCTTCGCCGACTTCGGTAATATTATTTATTTCTAACTGAAGCGATTTATCAAACAATTTCAATTCATTGTGAATCAACAAACTATCAGGTTTTTTACTTGTCAGGTAGCTGGTGGTGATTTCCTGGTTTATTTTCATCAGCGATTCCGCCATATCGCGAGCGTAAACAACGGAAAGGTGGTTTTCGTTGAGAATGGCGCTGGTTTTCTTCGATAAGTTACTCAGTGTAACAGCCGAAAAGACAGATAACACAACGATGATTACAAAGAAAAACAAAATGCCGATACTGAATTTTGTGCGGATGGATGTTTTCATGGGATGTAAATTTTATTTGTTGATAAAATGTTTCTCGTCCGAATGATCAAGTTCAAGGTTTAAAAGTAATACATTGATCCGCTCTTCTCCAAGAAAGCCGAGTTGCGGAGTTTCGGTCAGTGTTGTAATAAGCTTTACTAATTGTTGCTTTTCATTTTGATCAAAATTACGCGCTTTGGCGATCCTTACTACCTGTAACATCGCGGCTTGTGGCGAAATATGCGGATCAAGGCCACTTGCCGATGCAAACAGCATCTCAGATGGAATTACGGTGAGGCTGTCAAGTTGATTAAAGGTAATGAATTGCTGTTTGCGTTCGGCAACAAGAACGTTCAATCTGGTGTTTGTTAATCCAAAGTTTGAACCTCCCGAAGGTAACGGATTGTATGAAACTGCAGATGGTCGGGCGCTGAAATAAATAACCGAATCGAACTGCTGTCCGATAAGTTCGCTCCCGATTGTTTGGTTGTTTTTCGTGATTAAGCTGCCATTGGCTTTAGCCGGAAAGATGACCTGTACAATCCCGGTGACCAATAGAGGGTATATTATTCCAGTCAGTATTGTAAAAAAGAGAAATATTTTCAATGATATCATGAGTGTTTTCATTGGGATATTGTTTTAAAGATTTATTAAAATATCAATCAGTTTAATCCCGATAAATGGGGCAATAATTCCTCCCAAACCAAAGATGAGCAGGTTACGAATTAAGGCTGTATTCGCTGAAACCGGGCGATAGCGAACACCCTTTAAAGCTAATGGTACCAAAAGAATGATGATGATTGCATTAAAAATCACCGCACTTAAAATGGCGCTCTGGGGCGAACCGAGGTGCATAATATTTAATGCCGAAAGCGGCCCGATACCGTTTTTACCTGAGTAAAGTGTAATGGCGATGGCCGGGATAATCGCAAAATATTTGGCCACATCATTGGCGATACTGAACGTGGTGAGGGCACCGCGGGTCATGAGCAATTGTTTGCCCACCTCAACCACCTCAATCAGTTTGGTGGGGTTGCTGTCGAGGTCAACCATATTACCCGCTTCACGGGCGGCCTGTGTTCCCGAATTCATGGCAATGCCGATATCAGCCTGGGCAAGGGCCGGGGCATCGTTGGTGCCATCGCCGATCATCCCTACCAGATGCCCTTTTGCCTGTTCTTCACGGATACGACGCAGTTTATCTTCGGGTGTTGCTTCGGCCATAAAGTCGTCAACACCGGCTTCAGCAGCGATTGCGGCGGCTGTTAAAGGATTATCACCGGTAATCATCACGGTTCTGATTCCCATTTTGCGAAGTTCGGCGAATCGTTGTTTAATACCTCCTTTTACAATATCCTTCAGATGAATTACCCCAAGTATCCTGTTATCCTCAGCAACAACCAATGGCGTGGCCCCCTGGCGTGCTAATTCGGTGACGGTTTCCTGTATTTTTTGCGGATAAAAACCGTTGTTGTTAAGTATAAACGATTGAATAGCCTGGGATGAGCCTTTACGGATCTGATGCGGTTTACCGTCTTCGCTTTTATAATCGACACCACTCATGCGTGTTTGGGCAGTAAAAGGGATAAATGTTGCATTAAGCTGATGAACTTCACGCCCGCGGATATTGAATTTTTCTTTGGCAAGGATTACGATGGAACGGCCTTCGGGTGTTTCGTCGGACAAGGATGAAAGTTGGGCCGCATCCGCAAGTTCTTCAACCGTAATTCCTTCAGAAGGAATGAAATCGGTCGCCATGCGGTTTCCTAAGGTGATGGTTCCGGTTTTATCGAGCAATAGCACATCCACATCTCCGGCAGCTTCAACAGCCCGTCCGCTGGTGGCAATCACATTGCGCTGGATGAGCCGGTCCATGCCACTGATGCCGATAGCGCTCAATAATCCGCCAATGGTTGTCGGAATAAGGCAAACCAACAAAGCGATTAATACCGGAATTGTTAAGTTTTGCGACATCGGTAAACCTGAAGCTGAAAGACTGTATCCGAAAAATGCAGGTAAGGTCACCACAGCCAGAAGAAAAATAATTGACAAGCCCGAAAGAAGTATCGAAAGTGCAATTTCATTGGGTGTTTTCTGGCGTTTGGCGCCTTCCACAAGGGCAATCATCCTGTCGATAAAGGTGTTGCCTGGTTCTGTTGTAATACGGATCAAAATCCTGTCGCTGAGCACCTTGGTTCCGCCGGTCACTGCCGAGCGGTCGCCACCGCTTTCGCGGATAACAGGAGCCGATTCACCGGTGATGGCCGCTTCATCCACGCTGGCGATTCCTTCAATCACTTCGCCATCCGAAGGGATAATATCTCCGGTTTCGCAAATGACAATATCACCTTTTTTGAGATCGGTTGCCAATATTGAAATCTCAACAGTACCCGACAATTTGCGTGCTTTGGTCTGGGTGCGGTTCTTCCTTAAACTATCTGCCTGGGCTTTACCTCTGCCTTCGGCAATGGCTTCCGAAAAATTGGCAAACAATACCGTAAACCAAAGCCAGATGGCTATCTGAAGATTAAATGATGAAAAACTTCCTGTAAATATCCCGGTAAAAACAATGATTGTTGTAAGAACCGAACCGATAGCCACGATGAAAATGACCGGATTTTTACTAAGTAAAGCAGGATTAAGCTTGGCAATGCTGTCTTTGGCAGCCTGAAAAAATAGCTTTTTATTGAAAAGGCCTGTATTTTGTTTTGTGCTCATTGCGATTAATGTTTAAAAGTTTATGCCACTATTCATGATCAGATGTTCGATAATTGGGCCGAGGGATAAAGCCGGGAAAAAAGTCAGTCCGCCGACGATTAGGATGACCGAAATCAACAGCCCGATAAACAACCAGTTATCGGTGCGAAAAGTACCGGCAGAGGATGGTGTAACCTTCTTTTTGGCCATATTTCCGGCAATGGCAAGTACCGGAATAATCACTCCAAAACGACCAATCAGCATCCCGATACCAAGGGTAAGGTTATAAAACAGCGTATTCGCATTGAGTCCGGCAAACGCACTGCCGTTATTTCCGGCGGCAGAACTGTAAGCATATAAAATTTCGGAGAAACCATGCGGCCCGGCATTATTCAGACTTGATAATCCAGCCTGGGTAACCGATGCCCACGCACTGAATAGAAGTATAACAAAACTTGGCGCAAGAATTGCAATGATAGCCATTTGCACCTCGAATGCCTCAATTTTTTTACCCAGATATTCTGGCGACCGTCCGACCATGAGCCCGGCAATAAACACGGTAAGGATGATAAAAATCACCATTCCGTATAATCCGGCTCCAACACCACCAAAAATTATTTCACCCAGCATGATATTCAGCATGGCTACCAGGCCGGCTAAAGGGGATAAACTATCATGCATGGCATTCACCGAGCCGTTTGATGCAGCGGTAGTTACTGTTGACCAAAGCACACTGTTGGTTATCCCGAAACGGGATTCCTTTCCTTCCATCAGGGGCAGATGACCGAAAACAGGATTGGCCGAATATTCGGCGTACAACGAAATACTTAAACCGGCGATCAGCAATATCGTCATCGCTGTAAAAATTGTCCAGCCCTGACGTGTGGAGCCAACCATTTTTCCATAAGTATATGTTAAGGCAGCCGGAATAAGCAGAATGGCCAACATTTCAAGAAAATTACTAAAAGGTGTTGGATTCTCGAAAGGATGAGCACTGTTGGCATTGAAAAAACCACCACCATTGGTACCCAATTGTTTTATAGCAATTTGTGAAGCAGCCGGACCCATTGGAAGTACCTGGGAGGCTCCTTCAATGGTTTGAACGGTTTCGTAGGAATTGAAGTTCTGCACAACGCCCTGGCCGGTTAAAACAATGGCGAACAAAATCGACAGGGGTAACAGCACATACAAGGTTGAGCGTGTGAGGTCGGTCCAGAAATTTCCAAGTTTGTCGGTGGTTTTGCGCGAAATGCCACGGATAAGCGCTATTAAAACAGCAATTCCGGTGGCAGCGCTCACAAAGTTCTGGACCGTTAAACCCATCATTTGAACAAAATAGCTGAGTGTTGTTTCACCCGCATAACCCTGCCAGTTGGTGTTCGACATGAAACTGACTGCGGTATTGAAGGCCGAATGCCATGATACATTTGGAAGATTTGCCGGGTTTAATGGCAACTGTGCCTGAAATAGCTGAATCAGGAACACAAATACAAATCCAACCAGGTTAAACATGATCAAACTGAATGTGTACGACTTCCAGTTTGTTTCTTCATCGGGGTTAACCTTGATAATTTTGTAGGTAAGCTTTTCGAGCCAGCCGAAAGCAGACATCATAAAATGTTTGCTTCCGGTAAATACCTTGTACATATAATTGCCTAAAACAGGTGTAAGTCCGATCAGTAAAGC
This sequence comes from Bacteroidales bacterium, assembly GCA_013141455.1. Classification (GTDB taxonomy): domain Bacteria; phylum Bacteroidota; class Bacteroidia; order Bacteroidales; family F082; genus CAJBPB01. The sequence continues at coordinate 37,022 of JABFQW010000138.1, read as the reverse complement.
GAAAAACAAGATTATCTGAATTATGTCAAGTGTCGTCATTTTGTTATTTTTATTTAGAATGTAATACCAAATACCAGATGTACAAAGTCTTTCCGGGTGTACGTTGCCGAAGGATTGATAACTAAAGTTGCTTTAATTGGAAGTGAATAGGTTTCATTGATTTTCAATGCTTTTGTAACACTTGCCCCAATATTCACGACTGAAAATGTTTTTTTTTGGGCTGTGGTATCAAATGCTGTTACACCATAATTGTTATAATAACTTTCCCAGGGCGTGAAACCGAGAAAGAAACTTGCAGCACCTTTCGTATAAACTAATTCAATATAAGTTGAAAAAGCCTGACTGGTGGAATCATCAATTTTCTTATCCAAACCGTAAAACATGGTATTCCAGGTAATGCTTACGGGTATTTTTTCCGAGCCGGTAAAACCAAGTGTTCCTTCAAACCTGTGACCTGTTTCGTTATTCGTATAGTTAAAATAATTTGCCTGGTCAAAATTCCAGTTGTAATCTGTAAAAGCAAGTTTAAGGTGCCCGGAAGTGAATGAAATATAAGGGTCTATTTCTTTATAACTACCAGTGAAATCAGTAGAACCCCAAACACCAATTTCAAATTTTCCTTTTGAAAAGGCCAGGGTTAGCTGCAAGTTGGGGGTCGGGCTTCCGGTTGCCATTGAGCCCCTCCATACATAATGACTTACCAAATCGGCAGTCACCTTAACCGGGGAAACTGATTCGTTTGTTTGGGCGGATACAGAAATACCTGTGACACAGAAAAAATGGATTAAGGCTAATAGCAACACGTATTTATTTTTCATGTATTTATTTTTAATCATTGTGATTTTTATTTTCATCCTCGTTTTCATTTTGATCTTCATCGAAAAATCTGTCCAATTTGAGAACCTGGCCAATCCAGTTGGCAAAGGCAAAAAAGAGAATTATACCAATGAAATACTTAACGATCAATATGAAACCAGAGGTCGTCATGTTGAATCAGAATTTTTCGGGTTTAACGAGTGAGTAGATCAGATATCCAAGTATGAACAGCGCTATCACAGCTCCGATGACATACCCGGTGATGGTGTTCGACTCTACAGAGCCGGTCGATGTCAGTAAAATTGTTGCATTCATTTCAAATCATTTTTATAACGATGCAAAATTGCACCGTTGTTTATAAGTGTTTTGAAAGGAATAAACCGGTTTGCATAAAGATTTTATAAACCAAAAAATGGTGTAATTGCTTCGGAATGAAGCAATAAAACTATTTCAGATTTTCAAGAGGAATAGGTGATATCGATGATTGTATTCGGCTGTTATTCAGCAGTGTAGAGTGATTAAGGCTGAAGCAGGAGGTAGCTCACCGGATAGGTAATGGTGATGGTGCTGTCATGGGTGAGGTCATAAATTGCTAATTGATGATTTTCACGTGCAAAGGTAATGGCCTCCGCCAATGAAGTATCCGAAAATACGATGCTGCTGTCGAAATAATAATTGCTGTCGGTTGTATTGAACCAACCACCTACAATGCTTTCGTGACTTAGCGAATGTGTGATCACCTTTCTCAGACTTTCCTTTCCGAAACTGTTTTGAGTTTCTTCGTAAGCAGCCACAATCCCGCTTGTGACGGATGTTTTAGTCGTGAGATCAAGTGTGAAACCATCAGGATGACTTGCTGAATGTATCCATACAAATTCGATGAGGTCGTCCACCGGATCTTTTTTCTCACAGGTTGTAAGCAGGAAAGCGGTGAAAAGGATAAAGATGATTGTGGTGAAATACCTTTGGCTGTAGTTGTGGATTTTCATTGTTCGGGCGGATTTTATCATTACAGTATAAACGATATCAATGCATTAAATGTTTTGAAAAATTAACCGCAGAGAGCCGCTAAGTTATACGCAGAGTACCGCAAAGAAGTATATCAATTCTTGTCTCTGCGACACCCTGTCTGCCAGCCAGGCTGGTTTGCGGTAAAACTTTATAAAAAAAATCATCTTTAACTTAAAGATATTGAATATTGAAGGGTAAAGATAGGTGGAAAGTATTTATTTTTCAAGATGATATATTCGTATGCAACGTAAGGTTTAAACAGATTTGTTGTGATTGGCAGACTTCCCTTTTATGAAGATGTTTACTTTTGTCAAAAAGCTAAATTATGACAGAAGAAAACCGCTTTATCGACCGCTATCGAACGGGCAATACACCCTGGGCGCATCAACATCCCGATTTTAACCTGGTGGAAACAATCAAAAATAAAAATGTCAGACCGTGTAAAGCATTTGAGCCCGGTTGCGGTTTGGGTGTTGAAGCAATCTGGCTTTCCAGGCAGGGATTTGAAGTGACCGCGATGGATGTTTCGGAGCTTGCACTCGAAAAGGCCCGTGAACTGGCCGGTTCGATTTCGGCACAACTAAACTGGGCTGTGATGGATATTTTTAAAGATACGCTGCCAAAAGAAGAGTACGGCTTCGTATTTGATCGTGGTTTCTTTCACACTTTCGACACCCTGGAAGAACGCCAATTGGTTGCCCGAAAAATCGCTTCATCCATGCATGAGCATGGACTGTGGCTTTCGTTAATGGGCAACAAAGATGGTGTTCCGGTTCGCACAGGGCCACCATTGCTGACTGCTACTGATATCGTATTGGCTGTTGATCCGTTTTTCGAAATTATTTCATTGGAAGTCAGTGTTTTTGGTAATGAGGAAGTAAATCCACATAAGATTTGGCGTTGTTTGATGAAGCGGAGATAAAGTATAGTTCGTAAAGTTGAAAGAGTCAATGGACTGACCTTTACTTTAAACTTTGCAGACTTTAAGAACTTTACAAGTTCATTCTACTTTTATCCCCCGTTATCAATATACGACCTGATCGCTTTTACATAGTTTTCGAATGCCAGAATGCCTGTGGCCGTAATTTTACAGGTAGTCAGGGGGTAGTTTCCTTTAAACGATTTTTCGATGGTGAGGTATCCGGCAAGACTGAGTTTCTGAAGCTGAACGCTCAGATTGCCCGAAGTGGCCGCCGTATTTTCTTTGAGAAAACCAAAATCAGCCTGTTTCATACCGACCAACAGACTGATGATGGCAAGTCTCAATTCGGAATGTAATAAGGGATCAAGCGGCTTAAACATCAGACTCACTTTTTGAATTTTTCCATAATAAAATACCGGGAATGATATAACCTGTGAGAGTTGCTGCCGCATTGATAAGCAATTGCTCGGGTGCGGGAACTACAAGGCAAAGTAAACTCGAAATCCAGAAAATGATACCACCGATAATCAATGGGGTCGATTTGTACAGATTTCCCGAAACAAAGGTTGCAAACCCTACCAATGCCAGAATAAATGGTATCGGGCTTAAATGTTGTTTTACCGAAATAGTGATGGCAACAGCCAATGTGATCCCAAAACCAAGCCACAAATACTTGTACCAGGTATCAACAAAACTGCGGGTACTGTTGCTACGGTTTCGCCTGAATTCATAAATGAACGCCGTTGGTACACCTATCAGTGGCATAACAATCCATGAAAGGTTGGCCTGAATCCCCAGGCCTGATTTCTGATTGAAATATTCAGCCAGACTGGCAATGATGATGAGAACGCCCCATAAAATGAAATGGAATCCGTTTTCGGTAATTCTGTTCTTTGCAGTGAGGATCATTCGTTGTATGATCTCCATGCTTTCGTCGTGTGTGATGGTTTTTTCGTTCATTTGATTTGTTTTTATTTGTAAATAAGATGCAAATATAAATAAGTTTATAACATAAACCAAACAAAATGATAAATATTTTTTTTGAACTGAAAACTTTAGGATAATTGAATGAAACAAGATGGTTTATTTAAAACCCGGAAAATAGTAGAATTAATGGGAGTAAACTGTGAATTGGGGATCTATTTGAATAATTCTGAATGGCTTCCCAATCTTACTAACCTGATTTCTGTCTCATATTTGAGCCATATTAAAAGCCAATCTGGTTTGATGTGTGCTTCGTAGTGTCCTGTGAAATTTCCTTTCAGCAGATGTGTTTTATATTTTTCAACCGGGAGCGTTCCGGTATTTTCCAAAATTTCAAATGCTTTATGAAGTTTCTGTATATCAATAGTTTTGGTCGATGCTTTGCTGTAATCTTTTTTAAACTGGTTGGTAAAAGATATAGAAAACATGAAATATTACTTTCTAAGTTTGGAGATCAAATCGTTTACGCTTTCCGACCTGGTGACTTTACCTTTTTCGGCTTCTTTCATGGCCTTTAAAGTTAATGAATTGGGAATTTTGTCCTTCTTGATAACCTCGACGAAAGACAAAGTTTTCAAATACTCAAGCATTAATTTGGCTTGATTTGTATTCTCACTGATTTTTAAATAAACCATGACATAAAAATTATTCTGTGCAAAAATACTGATATATTTCCTTAATAATCACAGTGATTTACTAATTTTTGAAACATAAATCGTGTCACAAGCTCTTTGGTTTGCACATGAATAATTAGATAATTCCCAAACTTCAGGATAAGTGTAATTAAGATATATGTTTTTAAATATCAATTATTTATAAGATAGTCACCCCGTTTGCATCAACCGGCTTTGTCAGATTCCAGTTATCATTTTCAATCTGTTTTTTGAAACAATGGGTTCTGTAAACAGTGGCGTGCAGAAGCGTATTGCTGTGGTTGGCAAGCCATTTTTCGCGCACATCCACATAGTTACTTATCCAGTCTTTTTCGTTTCCACCGCTGGCAGGCACTACCGTTGTGAAACGCTTACGCAAAAATGCCGGAACGCTTCCCGAATGGATGGTGCTGTCGTAAATGACCAACAGGCTCAAGGGTAAAGTGAATTCATTTTTTGTGAACCAATTATGAGCCGGCTGGTAATATTTCATTTCAAAAAGCTGATCCTGACAGTTTTTCATGATCGGATCATTTTTTCCGGCATTTTTCAACGCAGCACAGAAATCAATATCTGTGGCCAGACTTGGTTTTTTGCCAATCCTGTTTAAATAGGGTTGTAACTCGCCGGCATAGGTTCCATGATCGTTTACATAGTCTTGTATCAAAGCTTTCAAATGCCCGAATTCGGTGGTTTGCGAACGACCAAAAGTGATTTGCACCATCAGCGAATTCGTTTCGGGATCAGTATAATCGCGGTATTTAACAAGTTCGCCGTAGTTGCCTGTTGCTGAACCGGTTTCGAAAGCATTGACAATCTGTTCAACCTTCTTCTTCACAAGCGGAGTAATCAGTGATGTCTCCATGAGTGAATTGTCAGGAGCAGTTTTCTCTTCTTCATGCTCATCTTCCACATACGTGAGGACCGTTACACCACCACCCCAATAATAATTGTTGTCGCGGTCTTTATACCACCTGCCAAGCGCGGGATTGGGAACAATTTTTACTTCTTCACCCAGAAAGGTGAATCCCTTGGATACGGTGCCATTTATACTACCGGCATCGGGAAGGTTAGCCGGAACAAAGCTGCGTTTGTTCAGTTTGGTTGCGGTTACTATCAGTTGAAGCATCATAGCTATCCTACGGCCTCCTCACCGTTTGGTTGGGTATTAATATTAACAGTTACAGGCGTTTGGGCAGGGTTAATTTTTGAAGGTGTAGCATTGTTTTTATCCTCTTCCTTTTTGCCTGCATTACGAAGTTTGACAAGTTTGTTTAATAAATCGAACCAGAATGGTGCACCCAATGAAACGGCAAAGGCCAGAATCATGAATCCCAGAAATTTTCTCGGGCTGGTGAAAGTGCGTTTCAACACATAACCCACTTTGCCAGTCAGACTTTTCTTTCCACCATACGTTTTCCAACCTGCTGCAATAATTTCGTTGGTTTTATTTATATCGCCTTTCAGGAGGTTTTTTACACTATCCGATTTGGCCTGGTATTCCTTAAATATTGCGTTGTTAATCTCCTTGTTTTCACCACTATTGTCGATGACTTCAACACCATCAGCAGTCACCATTTTTTTCACCCGCGGATCGTCTTTGTATTGGTCAACTGCCTGTGTAGCCATCTGAACGAGTTTATCACGTGCATCTTTGTCGGTCGATAATTTCCCTGTGATTTCAAGTGTATCTACATTAAAAATCAAGGCAATCATAAAACCAAGGATGATCAAAATGAGTTGAGATTGCCTTTTGTACCAACCCGAAACGCGATCCATCGAATCATCGAACCAGCCCTCTATCTTCCTGACAAACTGATCGATATCATACAGACTGTTTTGCAAATGCATTTGTAAAATCTGCCATGTCTCTTTGTCGATGATGAATAGGGGAGGCGCTGCATCTTTTTCGGCATAATGATGGCCATAGTAAGCGAGCAGTTCTTTTATTTTAATGGTGTTATTTGAATTTCTCAGGTTGAGGATTGTGTTTTCAAGCGACTCGTTATCTGCTGTTAAAGTTAATTTGTATCGCGCAATATCCTCTACCTTATCATTGAACTCCTTTAGTAATACATCAATCAGCACAGTTGAAAAGTTATTGGTGGGAATGTAGGATGGCAGTGGAAAAAACCGGCTTGATCCATAGTTTTTGATCAAAGGATGATCGAAAATTTTCTCACCGATTTTTGCCTTCTCTTCAACTGAACGATCATCGTGGTGCACTAAGCCACCAAAGAAACCTTTGATGCCTTTGAACAAACTTTTCCATCGGCTATCTTTTGAAGTGTTGGAAAGCATGCCAACAACAATCGCCGATTTCAGCATCCTGGCCCTGAGGCCAAACAAGCTGGCTATCACTTCGTTGATGGAGGTGACCAACAAACTGTAAATCAGGAAAATAAACACCAGGCCAATGGTAATATCCAATAGAGGGGAGTTAAACATATCACTAATTTTAGATGGTTATTAACTCTATTTTTTGAAATAGCTTACTCAAAAATACAAACAAATTGTTGAATGTCAAATTAAACAATTATGTAGTAATCTGCGACAATTTATTTTTTACGAATAAACGGGCCAACTGTAACCGCATAGTAGTTTATCCGATTGGTAACAAAAGATTCGTTTGCTTTTGCTTCTTGTTTACTTTTGTTTATTATTCTGACAATGGTCAATTTCCATTTGATCAGTAAGTTATTGATTAGGTGAAGAAAAGCGTTGTTTCAGCAAATAGGTAATGTGAAACCCTGTTCATAGAAAATCGAATGGATTATGTCCGAAAAAATAGTTGAAGTAAAACATTTATCGAAGCAGTTTGGAAAGATCAGGGCGATTGAAGATGTGAGTTTTGACGTATTTCGTGGAGATATTTTCGGATTTCTGGGACCAAACGGAGCTGGTAAAAGTACGACGATCCGAGCCATGCTTTCGTTGATTGCACCAGATTCGGGGCAGATAAATCTATTTGGCAGAGAACTTTCGAAAAACCGGAATTATATACTTTCAAGGATCGGCTGTATCATCGAAAAGCCTGATTTTTATCAATATTTATCAGCCGAAAAGAACCTTGAGATTTTTGCACGTGTTTCTGGGGCATCGGTTACCCTGTCAAAGATTCATGAAATGATAGAATTTGTTGGTTTAAAAGGAAGGGAAAAAGATAAGGTGGGCCATTTTTCACATGGTATGAAACAACGGCTTGGCATTGCCCAGACGATACTTCACAATCCTGAGCTGATTATTCTCGACGAACCCAACACAGGACTCGATCCTCAGGGAAGTATTGATATCCGAAACCTGATTCTGAAACTGAAAAACGAACAGAATAAAACCATCATGCTTTCATCGCATATTCTTTCTGAAATTGAAATTATTGCAAGCCGGATGCTGATCATCGTGAACGGGAAATCGGTGGTTCAGGGTGAGGTTTCAGCCTTACTAAATAAACAAGAGCTTATCGTTACTTTTGAGGTTGACCAACTCGGGAAATCATTAAAAATTATTGGTGAAAAATTTGAAGCTTCCATCATCGGAAATAATGCGCATAACCTGATGCAATTACGCATCAACCATCGTGATATACCTATTGTGAATCAGTTGCTTACCGAAAGTGGAGTGCAGGTTTTCGGCATTGAGGCAAAACGAAAACTTGAAGATTATTTCTTAAAATTAGTAAACAATGATGTTTTGGAAAAGCACCTATAACGAATTTATCAAGATTGTGGCCAAACCGAGATCGTATATTGGTTTGGCTGTCATTACAGCGCTGGTTGGAGTTTTTTTGTTTGCCATGAAAGTCGATGGTAATAAATATATATCGATCATGACAGCCTCTTTCGAACAATCCATTGCGTTCCAGGGTAACCTGCTCAATGGTAATATGATGGCTTATCTTGTGCTACAGATGCTCATTGTCCATATTCCGCTTTTGGTAGCGCTGGTAACGGGCGATCTGGTTTCGGGCGAAGCAGCCATGGGAACGCTCAGGATGTTGGCGACAAAGCCCATTTCGCGCACTAATTTACTGATGTCGAAGTTTTTGGCCGGAAATATTTACACCCTGATTATCCTGATCTGGTTTTGTGTAATGGCCTTAGGATTCGGATTATTACTCTTCGGTACCGGTGATTTAGTTATTTTCAACAGCGAAGGATTGGTTATTTTGCCCGGTAGTGATGTGCTCTGGCGTTTTTTCAGCGGTTTTATTATTGCCTATCTGGCTTTGGTTACCGTTGCAAATTTGTCGATCACGCTCTCCTGTTTTACTGATAATTCTATCGGACCTATTGTAATCACTATGGCGATTATCATCTTTTTTACTATCATCGGAAACTTGGATGTCCCGGTTTTTGATTCTGTAAAGCCATTTCTTTTCACAACACATATGGTCGCATGGCGGAGTTTTTTCGATGAGCCTGTCCGGACTAAAGAAATTATGAATGCGGTACTCGTATTGAGTGTACATATTTTGACTTTGATTGGGATTGCACTCTACAAGTTTAACAGGAAAGATATTTTATCATGAGCCGAACAAAAAAACTCAGAAGATTTATTGTTATTGTCATTTTTATTGTGTCGGTAAGTCAGCTAAATGCACAGGAAACGCCGGTTCAATTGCTTCAGGGAGTGCGCGATAAACTCGTGAAAGTACAGGATTATTCGGCCGATGTTCAGATCAAAGCCGATATCCCACTCATAAAAATTTTACCTGTGAATGCCGAAATATTTTTCAAACAACCTGATAAACTTAAGTTAGTTTCGAAAAGTATTGCCATAATGCCACGTCAGGGATTTGGCGATTACGTGAAAATTGTAGGTGATTCCACGACTTATACAGCATTTTCGACCGGTTTTGAGACAATTGAAAAGCTGAACACCGAAATTATCAGTGTGATCCCATCAGTAGATACGGGCGATCTGATTCTGGCTAAATTTTGGATAGATGCTTCTGATCATCTGATTGTAAAATCGCAACTTACATCGAGAACTAATGGAACGATGACGGTTAGTTACAGCTATGGTGCGATGGCAAAATTTGGTTTGCCCGACATCATCATTTTTATGGTTGATATGAAGAAGTTTAAGATTCCAAAGATGCTTACGTCTAATCCGTACTCGGACGATAAAAAAGGTACGGAGAAAGCAACGTCTTCAAAAAAGGGAATCATTGAAATCAAACTGACGAATTATAAGATAAATCCGGGCCTGGAAGATTCATTTTTTTAATGCGGAAAGTGTTTATCGATCATTGCCAATATCTGTTGTATTTTAACAGGCTTCGACAGATAATCGTTGCAACCGGTTAATAGCGCTTTTTCCTTGTCACCCGTTAGTCCAAAAGCAGTTTGGGCGATAATGATCACCTCTTTATTGAATTGTCTGATGAGTCGTGTGGCCTCATAACCGTTCATTTCGGGCATTTTAATATCCATCAGCACAAGATCGGTATCGGGGTTATTCCTGCAGATTTCAACCGCTTCTGAACCATTTTTAGCTAAGAGTATTTCGCGGCTGATTTTTTTCAATACTAATTTGATATATAAAGCCGAGTTTGATTCATCTTCAACCACAAGCACCTTAATGTTTTTTTGGCGACTGTTACGGATCTCTTCATTCATTGTTTCTATTTCAGCTGGTTTAACTTCCGATTGGGGACTATATGGAATCGTGAACCTGAATATGGAGCCATTGCCTGGTTCACTTTCAACCCATATTTTGCCACCAAGCATTTCAACATAGGCTTTTGTGATCGAAAGTCCGAGACCTGCGCCCTGAAAGGCTTGTTTGTCTATGATATCAGCCTGAATGAACCGCTCAAAAATGGCAGCCTGACGGTCTTTCGCAACGCCAATGCCGGTATCAGAAACAAAAAATTCAAGGAAGTTGCCCTTTTTTTCGTACCCGAATGTAATTTTTCCTGCACTTGTATATTTTATAGCATTCTTAATCAGGTTAGTAAGTATGGCATAAATCTTTTCTCGATCCGAAATAATGTCTGCATCATTTGTTGGCAAACTTAAATCGAAAGAGAATTGTATGCCTTTGGCCACAACTTCGGGATTGAAGAATTTGTGGATATATTCGACCTGCTCGTTGACGTTGGTTTTTGAAAGAGAAACCTCCATCTGACCAGATTCAATTTTTGATATATCAACGATATTATTTATTATATTAAGCATACGTAAACTACTTTTTTCGATAATCTGGATATAACCCTGAATTTCTTCACCTGTGAGTTCAGGTTCTTTTAATAGTTCGGCAAAACCCACAATACCATTCATCGGGGTTCGGATCTCGTGGCTCATATTGGCAAGGAAGGCCGATTTGAGTCGATCACTTTCTTCAGCTTTTTCTTTGGCGATGATAAGTTCTTCCTGATTTTTCTTACGAAGGTAAGCGGCTCCAATAGTATTGGCAGCAGCAGCGAGAATACGTTCTTCAGTAATTGGCCATGCCCTTTCACTCTCGCAATCATCGAAACCGACAAAACCCCAGAAATTTTTATTGATCAGCACAGGAGCAACCAATATTGATTTTATTCCCTGAGGTTCGAGTATATTTCGCTCAGATTCAGGAAACTCACCGATGTTACCGACAATAACATTACCCGAAGAAAGAGTATCGTACCAACGCAACAGGTCAGATTCATACGGAAGATTCTGTAAATCGGGATCATCGATAAACACCTCCACCGAACCATTGGTCCATTCATGGCGTTGGCTCATTACCGGCAGCTTGAAGTGCGGATCGGTGTGGTTCTCGAAAATATAAACCCGGTTTACCTTCGTTGCCCTGCCGATAATTTCGAGCGCACCATGGATGCTTTTTTCAAGGTTTTCTCCCTGGATGAGAAGTGCAGTAGCTTTTGCGATAGCATCAAGTAATTCGTCGCGTTTAATAATATCAAGCTCAGCTTTTTTCTGAAGTGTGATATCATGTGCACTGCCAACTACACCAATCATTTTGCCTTCTTCGTCAAATATTGGGGCTTTTCGGGTATCCAGGAAAATAAATTTACCATTAACATTACCATATTCATCGAATTGTTCAGGCTTGCCCGATCTGATTACGGCACTATCCGATTCCTGACATAGTTCACCAAAGGTATGCCAGTCAGCACGTTCAGGATGTTTTGCCCGTTCGCGCAATGCAAAAAACATATCTGTTTTTCCGATGGGTTCGTTCGTGTCAACGGCATGTAAAAGGTTGTCACACATGGCTTTGTTCGTAAAAACATATCTGTTGTCGAGGTCTTTTGCCCAAAGCATATCCGACATATTATCTGCCATCAGCCTGAACATAGTAAACATGGCATGATAGGCTTGTTCGCCTGCTTTGATTTTTCGTTGTTTTTCGATCTGATCGGTCAAATCGCGGATGATAACCAACTGACTTTCGGGTTGGTTCCTGATGGGTTGTTTGTTGATTCTGAAAATTTTAGTTTCATTTTCGGCATTGATTTCAATTTGCCTGACGGGTTCGGTACCGAGAACTGCTGTCAGCAGATGCAGGGAGGTAGCATTTGACGCTTCAAGCGGCAAACCGAGTATGTTTTTACCAGGGATACCTAAGTAGCCGATGGCTGCTCCATTTATATCCTGAATCCTGTGTTGTCCATCGATAACAATGATCCCATCGGGCAATGTCTCTACCAAGGTTTCACGGGCTACCGGAACAAGATCGAGGAACCGGGTGTATAAAATTGCATAAACAAATAAGGATCCGCTCAAAATCAAACTTACCGGAACTAAATCGAGCCCGGTAACCGGATTTAATCCGGTAAGATAAAGTACACTGGCAATCCATGGGCAGAAACCGGCAATATAAACAATCAGACCCTGTTTTCGGAATGTTTTTTTATGGTTAATAATGAAACTTACCAATAGGTAGGTGGCAAACAAAAGCAGGAGGTAATTGTAAGCTAAATATCCTATCCAATACCACGCACCATGATAATACTCCATGATATTGGTTTCGCCCGATATGGCCGAGAAACCTGACCATATAAGCAGATGCTTCTCGTTGGTAAAGGCCAATACCAAGGTTATCAAGGGAAGTATTGAAAGAAGCAATATATACTTTTTTGAGATCGCCTTTATTCTACCCGTGAAATGAAGTGCAAAAATCAGATAAAGGATGGGTGTTGTAACCGCACCTGTATATTCGAGTTTCGCCCAGAATATTTTCCAGTCTGCTGTAAGGGAAGCTGTTTCAAATATTATCCAGAACGACCATATACCTGAAGAAATCATAAGCCAGGTGAGTTCGCGCGCACCGGGTATTGATCGGCGCTGCCAGGCAAGAAAGGCTCCGAAGAACGAAATGATGGATGTCACTAAGAACAATACAGAAAATATGGTGAAATTATAGCTCATATTGTACGTTTGATTTACAGAGATAAGTCATGTCAGCGTTTCGTATAATTTCAACTGTTAAACGAGTTGTATAAGTAAGTCAATTAGTTAACCCAAATTATGCTTCATCATGCACAACCGGCCGGATACATTTCGTTCAGAGCAGGATCAATCATGTCTCAAACAAACACAGAGCCGGGATATTCCCAGATAATCAGCAAAACATACAAGAAATTCCTTTTGCTGATCATGTAGGGTTTAATGACCCAAATATCAACAAATAATGCGGTATGCCGCAAAAAAGATTCATATTTAACAATCTTTTATCATCGACTGTTTTCAGGCCTTTTGCCTTGAAAAATCAGTATCGTGAGCCACCCGTGAGGTATCGGTCTATCATCCAGTGAGCGAAGTAGATAAGTGGGGTAAGTAGTATTGCCAAGGCGACTTTGTATGTATATTGTACCAGACCTACCTGAAAAACCTGATGCATATCCCAATTTCCCAAAAGGTAAAAAGCGATAAAAAGGATCACGAAACTGTCGATAAGTTGTGAGATAATCGTTGAACCTGTTGCGCGTAGCCAGAGTTTTTTGCTGCCAGTGATACGTTTGATATAATGAAAGGCATAGGCATCGATCAACTGGCTAACCAAAAATGCAGTCAAAGAGCCAATGATAATTCCCAATCCGGCCCTGAAAATGCTGGCATAGGCAAAATTGATGTCGAAAGGTCTGCCTAAGGGATCGGTACTATTTAGGTTAAGCCAGAAATCGGCAGGTGGTACTTCGGTGCCGGCCAACACAATTAAAAAAGACCATGCAATCATACCGGCCGTGATAAAACTAATTTTGCGAACACCTGAACGACCAAAATATTCGTTGACAAGGTCGGAAATTATAAAAACGAGTGGCCAGATGATTACGCCGACACTCAGGTTGAAATCGAGTTTTTGTTCTCTAAAGAATGGTAGTTGAGCGGGCAGCAGCCCCAATAACTTTTCGAGTGAAAATATTTTAACCCCTGCAAACTCCGCTACTAAGGCATTGGTTAAAAAGAAAGCTGAAAGTATCATGAAAAGTTGTTGTTTCCGGCCACTATTACTTTCTACTATCATACTAATTAGGTTAAATCGATTTCGAATGATTTGTATCAAACAAACTACCTGATAAAAAGTTCGGTCGGTTGATGACGTACTATTACAATCAGTAGGCAAGTTTAATTTCGATCAAGGTTTTTATATCCTCCACAACTGATTCATTATTGACGGCAATCCTTATTCCACGGCCTTCGGCATACACTTTTGCTGCTTCAAGGTCAATTTTTATTTCGCCTGATATCGGACTTCTCATGATGGTATCGGTGGCTTTTTGCCCAAAAACAAAGGCAACCTTGAAGTATTTTTCTCGTGGCAACAAATAAATGATGGCTCGTTTCTTGTCCTTTATTCTGAAATTCCAGCCATATTTTTCACCGGGATAATTCCATTCGTCTTTCGCTTCGGGATATTTCGAATGAACAAATTTAATGATCAATTGCCATAATTCGAATGTATTACCTAATGGATCAATGAGATCACCGTCACATGGGATATTTTTTTTATCGGTAAAAATGCTTTTATCCATGATTCACTTTTCTTTTAATTTGTGACTAATTCTTACACAAAAGAATATAATATTTTCCTGATTATGCTGATTTGAGGTTGAAAAAACAAACATCAACTGAAATTTCGGTTCTAACTTCCATCATGCATTTTCAATAACTTTTTTATGGAAGTCAATCCATACGAGTTCAGTTTTTCATCAGATCTTCGCTTTGGCAAGGCTTTGGCAGGTAGTCATTGAACCCGGATCCCGAAATATTTGCCTCATCACCACTCATTCCATGCGCAGTTACAGCAATTACAGGAAGATCTTTTCTGAGATTCTTGATAATACGGGTTGCTTCAATTCCATTCATTACCGGCATTTTGATATCCATCAGTACCAATGATATTTCAGGAGAAAGGCATATAATCCCAGACTGATGAGTAAACGGATAACGAAATATAAATTTTCCTTTGGCTTCACTTTGTAATCCAATTGTACTTGCATCTTGTGTGATTTTTTTAGTTTATATTTGATTTAATTATTTCAGCAGTTCAAAGGCTTACCTATGACTTCAGGTGAACGCTTCTGCATATTCCGGTAAAAACAGACTGGTATTGTAAAAAAATGCATTAAAAAATAATATTTACTTGTTGGCTTCCAACTTTCAAATATCGAAAGGTTATTTTTAGTTCAGTTGTTCGCCTTATTCATCTTTCTGGCATTACTCAGCGTAAAAATAATCATCAAAACAGTTGCAAGCAACGCCATGACCGATCCGAAATAAAAAGGAGCATTGGCATTAACGTTGTCATACAATAAACCGGCGATCAAACTTGCAGGCAACAGCGTTACACCAAGTACGGCATGGTAAATGCCAAATCCGGTTCCTTTCAAATCTTTACTGACAAGATCCGAAATCATGGCTTTCTGACCGGTATCCGTTAATGCGCTGTATATTCCATAGAGGATAAACAGAAAAACAAACACCCGAATGTCGTTGTATCTTCCAAACAGAAAATACACCAGGGCATACACAAAGAATCCCAAAATAATGAGTTTCTCACGTCCGATTTTATCCGAAAGTTTTCCAACAGGAATAGCTAAAAATACAGACACCGTATTGAATATCATATACATAAACGGAATATAAGCCTGGGCAATCCCGGTTTCGCTTGTCTTGACCAACAAGAGTGCATCCGCTGAATTACCTAAGGTGAACACGAAAATAATTACCAGAAAGAAATAAAATTTCTTTGGCAGATGTTTATGAGAGAATGGCGCAAGATTTACTTTTCGTTCGTTTCTGGCTTCTTTAATAAAGATGACAATAGTGAGAACACCAAGGATAGCAGGTATTGTGGCTAATATAAAGATATTGGTGAAGTTTAACGGAAAGAAATAAAGCAGCAGAAATGCCATCAACGGACCGACGATAGCGCCGCTGTTATCCATCGCTTTATGAAAACCGAAATTCCGACCCGCGTCATTCTTCTTCACCGAATTGCTGATCAAACTATCGCGTGGTGCAGTTCTGATTCCCTTACCAACCCTTTCGATAAAACGCAGGATCAGCACCTGAACCGGCAATCCAACCAGAGCGTATAAGGGTGTGATGATGGCAGTTACACCATAACCGATAATCATGAAAGGCTTGTTCTTTCCGATCTTGTCGCTCCAGTAGCCCGAAACCGCTTTTAGCAACGAAGCCGTACTCTCCGCTATGCCTTCGATTAACGAGATGGTAGTCTTGGATGCCCCGATAGATAGCAAAAACAGTGGCATCACACTGTAAATCATTTTCACGGAGATATCCGTAAAAAACGATGTCAAGCCAATAAAAAAGACATTTTTCTCCAGTCCGAATATTTTGTTGCTTTTCATTCAATTGGATCAATAAATTATATAAAAATTTATTCGTTTGGGATGGGGAGTTGATGTTGCCGCAAAAAACTCAGCATATCCCAGTAACCGCGCTGAAACCCTATCTTCCCATCAATGATATGAAAAAATCCACATCCACGTAAACCAAGCGGATCTTTCCATTCAAGCATGGCCCATTCACCATCTTCAAATATATTCTCAACAATACAGATCATTTCAGCGCCGGCAAATTCTCTTTCAAACATTTGCCGGATAGCTTCTCTTCCAACCACCGGCTCACTCACAACCTGATGATTGATAGCTTCTTCGTGATAGATATGCGACAACTTTTCAGCATCATGAAGATTAAATAATTCGACAAAACGCTGAACAATTTCTTTTGGTGTTACTAAATCCATAGCTCAAAAGTGATTTATTTCTGCCAAACTTTTACATAATCAATCTCGTATGTCGCCGGAAAAATAGCGTCATCAATACCATGTTTTCCTCCCCAGTTGCCACCAATGGCAAGATTCATCAAAATATGAAATCGCTTATTGTATGGCCATGCTTTAAAATCAGTGTGTTCATTTTTAAAGGTGAAATATGGTTTTCTATCTAAATAAACCCTGTATTCTGCGGGTTCCCATTCCAAACCGTAGGTGTGAAATTCGCTGTTGGCTGTTGGACAGAACACCATGGCGTTTTTATGCGTTCCGATAGAGTGATTATATGATTTTGTATGGGCCGAACCCACGATGGTATCCGGTGCATATCCCACCTGTTCCATGATGTCGATCTCACCTGATTCGGGCCATCCGCCATATTCCCAGTCGGTTGACAACATCCAGAATGCCGGCCATGTTCCTCTCCCAACGGGTAATTTCGCCCGCATTTCGAATTTACCATAGAGCCAATCGCCTTTCTCACGGCTTACCAAACGTGCCGAAGTATATGCCTTCCCTCCCATCGAATCTTTCAAGGCGACAATCTTCAGTGTGCCATCCGAAACAAAGGCATTCCTTAAATCGCTGTCAGTGTAATACTGCGCTTCATTATTTCCCCAGCCCGAAGCATTACCTTCTGTGTCGAAACTCCATTTCGTTGAATCGGGTAAGCCTGAATAATCGAATTCATCGACCCAAACGAGTTTATATTCATTTTTAGGCTGACACGAAAATAGCATCACCACACAACAACTTATAACCAATAGATTAATCGTGAAAGTCTTCATATTGCGAAATTTTAGCAACGTTCATATCCAAATACTTGTGCCATAACAGAAATGGCTTAACAAATGTACAAACTTTGAACTTCGAACCTAAGACTACTCTGAAAAGCCAAATATCACCAAAGGTCAAACACCTATTGCGAGGATTTGGTGTTTTCTGGAGACTTGGTCTCGTCATAGCGTGCATGACGAGATGGTGTCATTTCATCTTCTATCAGTTTTCAGCGTTGGCTCAACTTTGGGTTAAGTAATTATAATGTCACAATTTTTTCTGCCGATTCAATTCGTATCAAAAAACATGATTATGGTGTTTTATGGGTTGAAAAAACGAACATTCATTGAAAACCGTGATACAAATTCCATCAGGCATTTTCAAGAACTTTTTTTAGGGAAGTCAATCCATACGAGCTCAGTTTTTTCATCAGATCTTCACTATGACATGGCTTTGGCAGATAGTCATCGAACCCGGATCCCAAAATATTTGCCTCATCACCACTCATTCCATGCGCAGTTACAGCAATTACAGGAAGATCCTTTCTGAGTTTCTTGATAATGCGGGTTGCTTCAATTCCATTCATTACCGGCATTTTGATATCCATCAGCACCAATGATATTTCGGGATGGTTTTTACAAAGTTCGACTGCCTCGGCGCCATTCGATGCCACATATATCACTGAGGCAACTTTGCGAAGGATGATTTCGAGGTAAACCCTGTTTGCATATTCATCTTCAACAATCAGTATCACAGGAGATTCAACTTTAGAATATGATTTAATAGTTTTTATTATCGGTTTTTGTATATCGGGTTGCTCAATAGGTAGTGTGAAATAGAATGTTGACCCCTCGTTTTTCACTGATTTAAGACGAATTGTTCCACCGATAAGTTTGAGAAAGCCGGCAACGATCGACAATCCAAGACCACTTCCTTCATGCCCGCGCGTTGTAGCGACATTTTCCTGCATAAAAGTCTCAAAAATTCGTTGCTGCGCTTCTTCTGCTATACCAACCCCGGTATCTTTAACATACACTTCAACAAGGTTTTCAAACCTTTCGATACCGACACTGATTTTGCCATGTTGTGTGAATTTAACAGCATTATCTAAAAGATGTTGTATTATTTTATTGACCAATTCATGATCAGTCACCAATTTTAATTGGGAAATTTCTGCGGGAATTGAAACGTGTAGTCCAAGTTTTTTTTCGAGACACAGATCAAAAAATCTGGAGACAGCCTTATCGAAAATAGCCTGAACCGAAACTTCATTCCAATGGACTTCGATATTATCAGAAACGACCAGCGATATATCCATATAATCTGTAATGGTATTCATTAGCCGGTTGCTCGAAAACTGAAGTAAGGTATAATAATTTGCCTTTTCTTCGTTCGAAAAACTGGGATCACAGAGCAAGGCACCAAATCCAAGAATACCATTGAGTGGTGTACGAACCTCATGAGAAATGTTATGCATGAATGCAGATTTGAGCCTGTCGCTCGCCAGTGCTTTGTCGCGGGCGCCTATCAACTGATAATTCAACTCTTCCAGTTCATGGGTTCTTTCCATCACCTTGTCTTCAAGGATACGGTTGTAATTATGTAATCGTTGCTGCAGATAATTGGCATAAAGCAGGTTTTTTATACGAAGGCCGACTTCCATAAGATCAAATGGTTTCGTAACAAAATCACTTGCCCCAACCGACAATGCCTTCTGTTTTGATTCGGTTGTTACATCAGCAGTGAGTACAAGTATGGGTAAAAATTGATCGGCTGCTTTTGTTGTTTTAATCTGCTCCATTACTTCAAAACCCGACATGAATGGCATCGATAAATCGAGTAAGATCAGGTCAGGGTTGAAACTGCCAATGTAGCCTGCCACATCCCTTGGATCGGTAGTTGATTTGTAGTTTGTGTAACCCTGCATATCGAGCAAACCCTCAAGTACTTCGATATTAGCCAACTGATCATCGACAATCAGAATATTTGCTTTTTTTAACGTTAAATCGACCATTTTTTTTGTTTTTTATGATTTTTTGTTTTCCTCATCGGGAATAAATTCATCAACAATTTTCAGGAATTCAGCAATTTGTATCGGCTTTGTAATATAATTCTTTGCACCTGACTTTAACAATTTGTCCAACTGCTTTGGCATGGCATCGGCACTGATTACTACCACAGGTATTTTGTTTGTTTTAAGGTTAGCCCTGAGGTTTTCAAGTACTTCGCTGCCATGCATATCAGGCAGATTCAGATCGAGTAAAATGAGATCGGGTTTATACTCTAAGGCAAGACCAACGGTTTGTTGTCCGGTCATATTCGTAATCAGCCTGATATTTGATCGCTGAGCCTCAAGTATCTGCTCGATCAGTTCGATATTTGAAGTGTTATCCTCAATATAAAGTATGGTTCCTTTTTTATCGTGTACCTGAATTAGGTTATCATCAATTTCACCACTTTTCATCACTTTTTCTATTTGGCCTTCACATTGTGGCATTTCTATCCAGAAGGTGCTTCCTTTACCAACCTCGCTTTCCACACCTATCTTACCTCCCAAAACATTGGTAAGTTTTTCAACAACAGCCAACCCAAGTCCTGTTCCTTCTGTGGTTGTTTTATCTGCGCCTATTCGTTCAAAAGGTTTAAATAGTTTTGGTAAATCTTCCGATGCGATTCCATGACCAGTGTCGGTAATGGCTATTCTAATGTTTGTAATATCTTCAATATCAGGCTGAATCATTGAAATATTAATTTTTACATTACCACCTTCATGATTGTATTTAATGGCGTTGTTCATCAGGTTAATCAATATTTGCTTTAGTCGCTGATGGTCTGAATTCACAAAAATGCGGGAAGTGCCTGAATTTTCATATCCGATGGTAATTTTACGTTCTTGTGCAAGCGGTTTGACAATATCAATGATTTCTTTAACAACATTTTCAACCAGAACCGGTTCGAGTGAGAGTGAAATTCGTCCGGCTTCGATGCGCGAAATATCAAGTACTTCATTGATGAGATCGAGCAAATGTTTGCCACTTCGCATGATATGAGATATACCTTTGGCCTGACTGGCAGTCAATTCCCCCATCTGCATGAGTTGTGCAAAACCAAGTATTGAGTTCATGGGTGTGCGCAACTCGTGGCTCATACGTGACAGAAATTCGCTTTTGGCAGTATTTGCCTGATCGGCCTCAAGTCTCGACTTTTTAAGCGCTTCTTCAACCTTGATCCGTTCCGTGATATCGCGTGCTGCAGCATAAATAGTATTTCCGACCGGAACACTGTGCCATTCGATGAACCTGTAACTCCCGTCTTTTTTACGATATCTGATGGTGAATTCGCGGATTGCATGTTGGTTGTTCAACGTACCCATGCAATCGAGTGTAAGTTGAACATCATCGGGGTGAACAAAATCAAGAAAATGACGACCCTCGAGGTCAGATATCGAATATCCTAAAATATCATCCCATGCCTTGTTCACACGAATGAAATGACAGCTTGTATCGGTGATGCACAGTAAATCGAGTGCGACAGTGAAAAAATTCTCAAGTTCGGCAGTGCGTGTTTTGACGAGTTCTTCGAGATGATCGCGATGCTGGATTAATTCATTTTCAGCCTTTTTCCGTTCGGTAATATCGGTACTAATGCCTACAAAGGCTGAAGGCTGGTTTGTTTTGTCGCGGATGATGGTTGTGAAAAGCCAGACTGGAAACACACTGCCGTCTTTTTTTCTATTCAACAGCTCACCCTGCCATCCCCCTTTCATGGTTAACGGTAAAATTTCGTCAACAACCTTAGGAATATTATCAGCCGACCTGACGATACTGATATTCTGACCGATCAATTCTTTTTCACTGAATTCATAAGTTTTCAGAAACGATTGGTTTACAAAGATAATATTGTCTTCAAGGTCGGTGATGCAAACATTTTCGTTAATATTTTTAAGTACTTCGGCAAGGAATGAAATTTCTTTTTCGGCCTTATCTCTTTCAATTTGTCTCTTTAAAATCTGGGACAATAAATTATTGAACTGTTGGTACAGAAATCCGATTTCATCATTTCCGTATGGTTTAAGTTGTAAGCTAAAGTCCTGGTTATGAGATATTGTATTGGTTCGTTCAGCTAATTCCAAAATGGGTTTCGATATTATTTTTTGAAGATGAATGGCGGTTAAATAAACAGGAAGTATCAAAACAATGATTAAGATAATGATTACAAAAAGCTTTCTGACGAATTTTTCCTGAATGGCTGAGGCCGATAATCTTATATACAGTGTTCCATAATCACGATTTTCGAAATTGATTTTGTGGTAAACATGGAGGTAACCACCGGTGAATTTGGGTTCAATGGTTTTAGGTTCCGGAAAACTAAAGCTTTTATCAGGATCCTTATGATAATACGAGAATATTTCGCCATTACTATCGTAGATGCAGGCATCTGAAACAGACGGCATGGTGTTTAATTTTGCGAGTACTTCTTTGGCATCGTCTTTATAATCAAATAGTAAAGGAACTACAGAATATTGTCCTAACAGGTCAGCATTGAGGAGGGCGTTTTTTTTCATGTCGTTTTTAATACTGATCATATCAAAAACGAGGTAAGTAGCTAAACCACTAACGATTGCAATAATGCTTGCCGACATAATTATAACCACTAATTTGGTCTTTAATGGTTGATTTCTGAATTTGTTCATTTTATAGGGGATTAATCACTTTTGATACTCTTAATAGCCTGGAATCAATGCTAAATCCTGTGTTTAGCATTTCTTTCTGATTAATTTCGAAACGGAGTTTGTTTTCAAATTCATAAAAATTTATAAAGCATCCCGATTCAGCAAATCCCTCGCTATCTGATATGGTTAAGATTGGTTTCCCTTTTAAACCATCAAGTACATACTGAAGCTCATTCGTCTCTATTGACGGAATAAACAGGATATCACAAGTTGCAAGTTCATCGATGTTTGAGATCAGGATAACCGATACAGGTTTATCCTTTATTTTCTTGTCGCGATACACATCTTCAAGTATATTCCCAAACTTTTTATTAGCTAATACTGCAATAACAAAATCCTGTGATTGTTTCGTTGCATCTGTTTCTCCGGGCCAGGTAATAAACATTGCAATTTTTTCCAACGCCACTGCCTTCAATATGTTTTCGTTTGATTGCGCGGGCAATTTAAAATTTAAAAACAGGATTGCCGTAAAAAACAACAATCCAATAAAATAGGGCCTTTTTGAGTAGCGTTGAACGGGTGTATTGTTGAAATTTGTTGTCAATGGTCAATAATTTATTTGTCAGCTTGTTAATGAATATGATTTTTAAAAAGTAACCTTAATGCCAATCATGCACGAAAAGCCAGGATTTTTGAATTGCCAGGGCATATCATAATCATTGTTGGTAAGGTTGTATAATTGGGCAAAACATTCCAGTACCGAAACTTTATTTATTGTAATTTTTTGAGAGACATAGCTATTAATAACCAAACCCGGAACATATTTTGTACGGTTCGTTTTTGATATCCCATCGTAGTAACCGCCATTGTGATTCACCGAGGGTGAAATCGTCATCCCAAAAGGAAGACAAATAGTGCCTCCAAGATTGAACACATAATCAGGTGAAAAGGGTATTTCAACTTGATTTTGGTCAGCACTTAATTTATTATTGACATTGGATTTCAGATAAGTGCCATTGGCATACCAGGATACCACATCATTTACTCTTTGTGATACCTCAATCTCTGCTCCTCCGGTGGTTGATTCAGCATTGATGGATTGCGTTTGTGAAGGATTTTGACTTACAACAACATCGATGATACCATTCTGGAGCTTGGTATAAAAACCACGGATACAAATTTTGATTTTTGCGGGCATTATGAAATCAAATCCGGCATCAGATCCGATTCCATTTTCGGGTTTCAGGTCAGGATTTGGTAATTGTCCGTTTCGGCCAGGTAATCCAAAATCGCTTAATGATAGCGTACCACCAATTGATTTTAAACCCGGTGTGGAAAAACTGCTGCCCAGATTCAAATAAACAGATAGGTTGTCGTTGAAGGCATATTTTGCTCCGGCACTCCATAAAAGCCTGTCCCATAATAGTTTGTCTTTGTCAGGGTTGCCGAAGTTTTCCAAGACAATTGTATTATTAATGAAAGAGTACCTCAGCCCTCCGCGGATTGTCAAACCTGTTATTGGCCGATATTCCTCCTGAACATAAACACCGCCTTGCAAAGCAGTGGAGATATTGCCGTAATCATGATGGCCATTTAATGGATCGGTCCATGTTGAATAATTAGCCCGCTGATAATCGAGTCCAACGATAAGTGAGCTTGATTCACTATGTGAAATTGATAAAGAAATATCGAAGGGTACAATAAGTTGCTCAACACCATTGTTGGATTTCAGGGTGTCAATAACTCCAAAATTACTTTCCTGCCACGAACGATTGTAAGTGCGTACACCAAGATGCGATTGCAGGTTAAGCCGGTCATTTAATTCAATTTCATATCCAACATTTATCGTACCATATTGATTTTTAAATCCCTTATAAACGCGTCCAGCATCTCCATTGTGAAAAGTCTCCTGACAAAATACGGTGAGTTTCTGTTTTTCATGTTTATCCATAAAGATTGTCAGCCCGAAATAAAGTTTCGTTTTTTCATATTCCGGTTCTTTTTTCATATTCAGCCACGATCCTTCTGAGCCATAGTTTGTATAGTCAGACATTTCGTAGGTTGCTCCGAAAAAATAATTTGTCTGATTTTTCAATCCCTGATGATAAACCTGGCTGTTAAGTGTGTTATATGAACCCAATGAGGTTTGGAAAGAAGTTTTTTGTTGTTCTATTTTATCCTTTAAAATAAGGTTCACTGTTCCCGCAAGCGGACTCTGGCTGCCTGCGAAATCCTGCGAAAGATAATTCGGGTAAATGACAGATGCAGGTCCGCGCTGCACTTCGATGTGGTCAATGGCATTCAGGTCGAGCGACATTGGATCGATAAATGCATCTATCGGTAATCCCTGAAGCATATAAGTGCTGAATTTTGGCCCGATTCCGCCATAAGTTCCCCAGTTGGCATCGTTTCGCGATAATACACTCACCGAAGCACCGGGAAGTCGTGAGATTGTTTCGCAAATATTGCGGTTTCCCGAAACAAGAGTTTCAATCTCTTTCGCGCTGATAAGATCAACCTTCTGGGTAACATCATTAACCGATTGGGCCAGTTTTGAAGGAGTAATTACAACATTTAATAAATCATCAAGACTTAATTCGAAGAGTTTATCTACCGCTCTTGAATTTAGCGAATCCTGTGGATAAGCTGTTGAAAATAAACCTACTATAAAACATAAAATTATTGTAACAGACTTTTTCATATTGGTTGTTTCTTGTGATTATAAAACAATACTGTCGTTGTCAGATTGCAGGGAAATAAAATTGTTCACCCATTCCCTGCCAGAAAAAAATGAAACATATGATAGGTTCAAATTGTATATAAACAAAAGTACAACATATTTAAAGTTTTGTTAATCAGTAGTACATTTTTTTTTTGAATTGAGAAATTACTGCCCTTAAGTCAAATTTAGTGCATTAATTATTGAATTAAAACAGGAAGACCCGAATAATCAAACGATCGTCTCGGATACTACTTCAACTATTAACAGCAAAAGATACCGAAAGAATAGGATAAAAAGATGTATACGCGCTTTGAATTACTGCTTTCCAATGTGAAGAAAACATTGAACAGAATTGATTAAGCCTGAAAATAAAATGGTCTCTTTATAAATAAGCTTTGTATTTTGTTGATAAATAACTATATAGGTATTTGTATTTTGAAATTGGAAGCGAAAAGTGAAAAACTATAAGAATTTTTCATCTAAATTTACACAGTTTTACAAGAGAACAAAGAGGGGTTCTTGCAATTGAACAAACAAGGTAAATATGTATCCGGCAACTGCCTGAATATTTAATTTGGAAAACTTATGATATCAGAATTTGGAATAATACTGCTCTACTTCATCCTCGGTTTTGTATTTGTAGGCATTGCGTTGGTAGCTGCATATTTTATCCGCCCAAGCCATCCGAACGCAATAAAGAACTCAACCTATGAATGCGGCGAAATACCGATCGGCGAGCCCTGGGTTAGGTTTAACGTGAGGTTTTATGTGATCGCCCTTATCTTTTTATTGTTCGATGTGGAGGTTGTATTCCTGCTTCCCTGGGCAATCGTATTTAAAGGATTGGGATGGTTTGCTTTTATTGAGATGATAATTTTTGTTGTAATACTTTTAGTCGGATTTGCTTATGTTTGGGGTAAAGGTGATTTGGATTGGGAACGACCAAAACCATATATCGCGAAACTTAGTGATTTGGTTATAGGCAAGAAAAAACAATAATCAGAAACAAATTATGGGTTTATTAGATAGGTTAGATGACCCCTATGAAGGGGGAGGTATAATACTAGGAAAAATTGAAGATATTCTGAATTGGGGACGCAGCAAATCCGACTGGTATCTGCATTTCGGTTTGGCCTGTTGTGCCATCGAGTTCATGGCCATGAACGCCTCACATTTCGACTTCATGCGTTTTGGAACCATACCACGGACAAGCCCCCGTCAGGCCGATTTTATCATGGTGACAGGCACTGTGACTTTTAAAATGGCCGACAGAATAAAAATATTATATGAGCAAATGGCAGAACCTAAATACGTGATTTCGGTTGGCTCATGCTCCAATTGCGGTGGTCCTTACTGGGAACACGGCTACCATGTATTAAAAGGTGTGGATCGGATTATCCCTGTTGATGTGTATATCCCGGGTTGTCCGCCTAGGCCTGAAGCATTCGAGGAAGGGATGATACTTCTCCAGAAAAAAATAAGCCATCAGGCAATTTTCAACAAAAGGAAAAGACTCGAATCCGAAGTTTAAATTATTCAATAATTATATAGAATATATGTTACCAAACGAAATATACGATAAGTTAAAAACCGAATTTGGTGATGCTGTTATTGAATTTGACAACAAACAGCCTACCGATCCATTTATACTTATCAGTGCTGATAATCTGTTCGATATATGTCACACATTACGAGACAAGGATGAATTTGTCTTTGATTATTTAATGTGTCTGACCGGGATGGATTTTGCCGAAAATGTTGGGGTGGTATATCATTTATATTCAATGGTATTCAAGCATAAAATCGTGCTGAAAGTAATAGTCCCCAAATCAGATCCGAAGGTTCCTTCGGTTGAAATGATCTGGCGGACAGCCGATTGGCACGAACGAGAAGCGTATGATCTGATTGGAGTTCAGTTCGAAGGACATCATAACCCGATCCGGATTTTATGCCCTTACGATTGGGAGGGTCATCCTTTACGAAAAGATTACGAAGCTCCTGAATATTATCATGGTATGAAGGTATCTTATTAAAATCGACTTATGAGTGATAAAAAACGATTAGATCTGGAATACAGCCAGTTAGAATCCGACAGAATGAGGATAAATGTCGGGCCACAACACCCTTCAACCCATGGTGTGTTGCGACTCGAAGTGGAGGTTGAAGGTGAGATAGTTACAGAAGTAGTTCCCCATCTCGGTTATCTTCACAGATGTTTCGAAAAGCATTGCGAGAAAATGACTTACCCACAAGTCCTTCCCTATATCGATCGTCTCGATTATATTTCGGCCATGAATAATGAATGGCCTTATGTAATGGCATTAGAGAAACTGATGGATATCAAAGTGCCTGATAAAGTGGAATATATCCGAGTGATCATGGCCGAACTGAACAGGATAGCCAATCACCAGATTGCCGTTGCCACTTTTGGTTTGGATGCAGGCGCTTTTACCCCTTTCCTTTTCTTCTTCCGCGACAGGGAATACATTATATGGATTCTTGAGAAAATGTCGGGTGCAAGGTTGTTGTACAACTATTTCAGGGTAGGTGGTTTGGCAGCCGATGTTTATCCCGGTTTTAAGGAAGATTGTTTGAACATCGTGAAACAAGTCCGTAAAACGAATGCCGAGGTCATGGACTTGTTGATTTACAATAAAATATTTATCCAACGATCGGCCAATGTGGGAATTCTGATGCCGGATGTTGCGATTAATTTTGCATGCAGCGGGCCAGTACTCAGGGGTTCAGGTGTGAAATACGATTTACGGAAAGACGAACCCTATTCAATTTATGACCGGTTCGATTTCGATATTCCGGTCGGAACAGGTGAAGTTGGTGTTGTAGGCGATTGCTGGAACAGAAACATCGTTAGGGTATATGAAATGGAACAATCGTGCCGGATTATTGAACAGGCCGTGGCCCAGATGCCGGATGAAGGCGATGTGAAGGCCCTTGTTCCAAAAAGAATCAGACCTCCCAAAGGTGAAGTTTATATGCGTGCCGAAAACCCAAAAGG
The DNA here is from genome assembly GCA_013141455.1 of Bacteroidales bacterium. GTDB lineage: Bacteria > Bacteroidota > Bacteroidia > Bacteroidales > F082 > CAJBPB01. Next base: position 9,197 of record JABFQW010000138.1, on the reverse strand, counting down.
TGATCTGGGATTTTATATCGTGAGCAACGGTACCGACAAACCTGAGCGCATCAAGGCCAGGGGATCAAGTTTTGTGAATTTATCGGTTATACCCGAAATATCGAAAGGGTATATGTTTGCCGATTTGATTCTCATACTTGGAAGCATCGATATTGTTCTTGGAGAGGTGGACAGATAATTAAATTGAAATAAATTTAAGTTAAGCAATGGAGAATGTTAACTTTTTATATGATCTGCTCGGTAGGAATATCATATCAGTAGTACTGGTAATATCACTTCCCCTGATGTTTGTTTTAGTTTATGCATTGGTTGCTATTCTTGCCGAATTGAAAGTTTCGGCATGGATTCAGGAACGTCTCGGACCAATGCGGACCGGGCCATGGGGAATAATGCAGCCTATTGCTGAGGTAGTAAAACTGATTCAAAAGGAAGATATCACCCCCGACAAATCGAGCAAACTGCTTTATAACCTGGCACCATTCATCATATTTACGGGTGCTTATGCGGCTTTTGCCGTGATTCCGTTCAGTGAGTATTTTGTTCCCGCCGGAATCAATCTGGGTCTGTTTTATATATTTGCCGTAGGTTCGATCAGTGCCATCGGTATCGTGATGGGCGGATGGGCTTCCAACAACAAATATTCGCTCATGGGTGCAATGCGTTCGGTTGCCCAGTTGATCAGTTACGAAGTGCCGGCTGCCATGGCAGTTTTATCTATCGTGGTTCTTGCTTCGACTATGAATATGCAGGAAATAAACAAACTACAAACGGGTTGGTTTTGGAACTGGTTTATCTTTGGCGGACCCGGCACCCTTGCCAAAATATGGGTGATTCCGTTCACCTTAGGGCTTGGGCTGATCTATTTTATATCGTCTTTAGCCGAAACTAACCGTGTCCCCTTCGATATTCCTGAAGGTGAATCGGAATTGGTCGCTGGTTTTCACACCGAATACGGTGGAATGAAATTCGCTATGTTCTTTTTTGCCGAATATGCCAATATGTTTGTTGTTGCAGCTGTACTCACTACCATTTTTCTTGGCGGGTGGAATTCACCTTTCAACACCTTTATGCAAGGCCCGTTCTGGGGAGTTTTCTGGTTCGTTTCCAAAGCATTTTCAGTAGTACTCGTTCAGATATGGATTAGGTGGACATTGCCAAGGTTCAGGGTTGACCAGCTGATGTATATCGGATGGAAAGTGTTGTTGCCTCTGTCATTCATTTGTTTCATGGCAATCAGTTTATTCGTAATGTTAAAATAGGACCGATAAAGATATGATTCAATATATTAAAAATATTTGGGCAGGATTATCAAGCTCTTTCATCGGCATGAAAATTACCTGGAAACATTTGTTTGTTAAAAAGGTAACCATTCAATATCCCGACCAAAGATTTACCTTGCCTGAGAAAGCCCGAAACAGGCTGTATCTTGAAATGAGCAAATGCAACGGATGTAACAGTTGCGCCATAGCCTGTCCGGTAAATTGTATCACCGTTGAAACAATCAGGGTTTCGCCCAACGATCCGCAGCAGGAGGTCCATTTTAATGGTAAAGACCGTAAACTCTGGGTTTCGAGATACGAGATTGATTTTGCCAAATGCTGTTACTGTGGGTTATGCACTGCCGCTTGTCCGTCCGATGCGATAAATCACACAACCGAATATGAATATTCGGAATATAAGCGGGAAAACCTGGTATATAAATTTCAGACACTGACACCCGAACAGGTGATTGAGAAGGAACGGTTATTGGCTGAATTTCGCACCCAGGAAAAAGTTTGTCATCCTGAAACTGACAAGAAACCGGCTGATAACAAGACAGCAGATAAAACGACTGAATAGAAGGATTTTATACACGGAATGTTAAAGAATTTGACAGTAAATAAATAAAAAAATGGATTTAATAACAATAGCTTTCTATTTCTTTAGTGCCTTGACTATTGTTTTCGGTGCAGTCGTTGTTTTCACGAAAAACATTATGCATGCTGCATTCTCGTTGCTTTTCGCCTTTTTTGGAATTGCAGGCTTATACGTATTGTTAAGTGCTGATTTTCTGGCGATCACACAGATCATGATTTATATCGGCGGCATTTTGGTACTGATCATTTTTGGTGTGATGCTCACCACCCGAATCACTGGCGTTGATGTTAAAACAGGAAAAATCGGGAAAATCCAGATAGGTATTGCCGGTTTGCTGACTGTGCTTATTGCCGCGACACTCATCATGATTTTCAGCACTTCAAAATGGTATTTAGCCGATTCAAAACCACTCGATTCGACAGTAAATGAAATCGGCACTGCATTATTAACAAATTATCTGTTGGCTTTTGAAGCCGCTTCCATGCTATTGCTTATTGCTATTGTTGGGGCAGCTTTCATCGCACGAAAAAAACATTAAAACAGGACTGGTTATGGAAATAGGTTTAACTCATTATTTGGTTATCAGTGCGATACTGTTTTCGCTGGGTTTATATGGCATCATAACCCGCAAACATGCGATCATGGTTCTCATGGGACTGGAACTGGTGCTGAATGCCGCAAACATTAATTTCATTGCCTTTGCCAGATATGGCGGAATGAATATTGAAGGACATATTGCCGCAATTTTTGTAATCATTCTCGCAGCAGCCGAAGCAGCCATCGCCCTGGCCATTGTTTTGAATATTTATCAGAATTTCAGGCATGTCAATATTGATGAAGTTGACGATTTAAAAGGTTAGTAAATTTATAATTTGATATAAAAAGAGATTATGACACAAGACGTAGTACTGCCTTTGAGTATATTAACACTGCTGATTCCGTTGCTTAGTTTCCTGATTAATATTTTTTTCGGAAAAAAATTAGGTAAGATAAGTGGTGTCATCGGTACAAGCATACTGGGCATTGATCTGGGTTTGGCAATCATTGTTGCCTTCACCAAGCTTACTTCGTATGCCGGAATACAGGTGATTCAAAACAGGATTGAATGGTTCGACCTCGGTTCGTTGCAGGTAAATATTGGCATCGGTATTGATAACATCGCGGCTATCATGTTGATAGTAGTAACGCTCATCAGTTTCCTGGTACATTTATTCTCTACCGTTTATATGGGCGATGACCGGCAATACTCGAAGTTTTTCGCCTATTTGGGATTATTCACTTTCTCGATGCTTGGCATTGTCATTGCCAATAATTTCCTGATCATGTATATTTTCTGGGAATTGGTGGGTATCAGTTCTTATCTTTTGATCGGGTTCTGGTATGAAAAAGATTCAGCATCCAATGCAGGTAAAAAGGCTTTTATAACCAACCGTATTGGTGACCTTGGATTCTTTATCGGTATCATGATCCTGTTCTTTACGTATGGTTCGTTCATGTTTGAAGATGTATTTGCCGGTATTTCGTCGGGTGTGATGCCTTTCGACAACCCGACAATGCTGACTATCGCCGGAATATGTATTTTCATGGGTGCTATCGGAAAATCGGCACAGTTTCCACTGCATGTTTGGTTGCCCGATGCCATGGAAGGCCCGACTCCTGTTTCGGCTTTGATTCACGCTGCAACAATGGTTGCCGCCGGTGTTTACCTTGTTGCCAAGGTATTTGCCATGTTTACTGCCGATGCCTTGACTTTCATTGCGGTTATCGGGACAATTACCGCATTTATTTCGGCCACCATAGCGCTCACGCAAGTTGACTTTAAAAAAGTATTGGCTTATTCTACGGTCAGTCAACTTGGTTTTATGATCATGTCGCTGGGTGTTGGCGGATATACCAACGGATTTTTCCATCTGGTAACACATGCCTGGTTTAAAGCAGCTTTGTTTCTTGCCGCCGGTTCCGTGATTCACGCCATGCACCAAGCCATGCATCATATGCACGATCACCATACCGATCCTCAGGATATAAACAATATGGGTGGATTGCGAAAGACGATGCCCTGGACTTACCGGACATTTTTGTTTGTTACGCTGGCACTGTCGGGAATACCGCTTACTTCGGGTTTCTTGAGTAAAGACGGCATTTTAGCCGGAACATTAGCTTATGCAAACCTGACTGGTGGCTGGCATTGGATTATTCCGGTTCTCGGATTCACGGCAGCAGGTATGACAGCATTTTATATGTTCCGACTTACGATCGTGGCTTTTCATGGTGAACCGAAAACTGAAATTGCAAAACATACCAAAGAAAATAAATTACCCATCGTACTTCCCTTGGTAGTACTCGCTTTCATGTCGTTATGGATTTTCTACTCACCCAACCCGATCGACGCTTCAAAAGGTTGGTTCCATAAGATGATAGTCCAGCCAAAATCGGCTGTGCCTGATGCCTATCAATGGAGCTTTTTGATAAATAATAAAACTGAAGAGGCTGCGCCTGCCGTTCATCAGGCCGAAGGAGCCACTCATACTGCTGAGATAACGGCCGAAAATCCTCACGAAGTAACAAAAGCCGGACACACAACAGGTCATTATCTGAATAAATTCCAGGAAGAAACGCACCATTTCCATTATATCGCCATGATATTGTCGTTGCTGATTGCCGGATCAGGTATTTTATTGGCTTTCCTGATTTATCAGTACAAAACGATCAGCGCCGACAAATTAGAAGCACGATTTAAATTCCTGCACACTTTCTCGTACAATAAATGGTATTTCGATGAATTGTATCAGGCTACAGCTATAAATGGATTACTCGTCATTTCAAAAGCATTATCGTGGTTCGATAATTATGTTGTTGACGGATTGGTAAACTTAAGTTCTTATGTAACACGCGGATTCGGCTATATTGTGGGGCTCTTTGATAATTACGTCATCGATGGTGCCGTTAACCTGGTCGCAAACTTCACCGGTTATTGTGGTAATAAGATGCGAAAGCTGCAAACAGGTCACATTCAATCGTATGTGGTATTTGTACTTTTAGGAATTCTGATACTCTTGTATTTTTTCATTTAATTTTCGGAAACAGATAAATTTAAAATAAATCATATGTTAGGGACAATGAACTTTCCAATTTTAACATGGATAACTTTTCTTCCAATTCTTGGGATTCTGATCATATTACTGGTACCATCCGGTAAGGATGAAAAAGGGCAGGAGTTATCTAAAAAAATAATCCGTTGGGTCGCTGTAGGGATCACTTTTGTGCAATTAATCCTGGCACTCGTCATTTATCTGAACTATAATCCTGCCCTGGCCGGAGTTAATAACCTGAAGACGTTTCAGTTTGTTGAGAAGATGAGTTGGATTACTGCCACCCTACCCATGGTTGGAAATATAAATATTGAATATTTTATGGGAATCGACGGTATCAGTGTTCCGATGATTCTTTTAACAGCGATCATTTGTTTTGTCGCTGTGTTTCCGTCATTTGGCATTAAAAAGGCAGTGAAAGGTTATTTTGCCATGTACCTCATGCTCGATTTAGCCATGATGGGTGTTTTTTGTGCGCTCGATTTCTTCCTGTTTTATCTGTTCTGGGAATTAATGTTGTTACCAATGTACTTCCTGATTGGTGTTTGGGGCGGTCCGCGAAAGGAATATGCTGCCATCAAATTCTTTATTTACACCTTGGTTGGCAGCGTGTTTATGTTGCTGGTTATGATCGGTTTGTATCACAGTACAGGTTCTTTCAATATCATTGAAATGATGAATGCCGCGAACTTCAGGGGTGATTCAATATTTGGCGGATTAAATACAACCATTAGATACGTTGCCTTCATGGGACTATTTATTGGTTTTGCCATCAAAGTTCCGTTGTTTCCATTTCATACCTGGTTACCAGATGCACACGTTGAAGCGCCAACACCAATTTCAGTAATTCTGGCCGGTGTTTTGTTGAAGATGGGCGCCTATGGTATGATAAGAATCGCATTCCCGATTTTCCCCGATGCTTTCGGTTATTTCCAGACTTTGATTGCCTGGTTAGGTATGGTTAGTATTGTTTACGGCGCTTTATGCGCACTCGGACAACACAAGGTTGGTAAGCGCGATTTCAAGAAATTGATCGCCTACTCATCAGTAAGTCACATGGGTCTGGTTATTTTAGGACTGGCTTCGATGCGCCCCGAAGGTACGGTTGGCGCCATCTTCCAGATGTTTAACCACGGCATTATCACAGCCATGCTCTTCATGATTGTGGGTGTGATTTACGACAGGGCCCACACAAGAGGCCTCGACGATTTTGGTGGACTGGCAAAAAAGATGCCTATTTATACTGGAATCATGGCAGTTGCATTCTTTGCAGCGATCGGATTGCCTGGTATGAGTGGTTTCATCTCCGAAGTGTTGGTGTTTTTAGGTGCTTTCAAATCGTATCCGGTACTAACAATCATTTCCGGATTAAGTATCATTCTTGGGGCAGCTTATATGCTGTGGGCGTTGCAGAAAATATTCTTCGGCGTACTTCCCGAAAAATGGCAGGGACCATGGGATCCAACCAGACTCATTTACAAAACTGATGACGTGAATGGTTTGGAAATGGTAGCGCTAATTCCGTTGGCCTTTATCTTGATATTTTTGGGTGTTTACCCAAACCCAATCCTTAATTTAATGACAGGCAGTGTGAATCAATTTATCGAAATCATGAAGCCTTTCGTTTATATAGGCGGATTATAGAAGTTTAAAGGCTAAAGTTTAAAGACTATAGTAAATATTTGGATGTCACAATTTTAGCAGTTTTGCGATTAATAAATAAGTCAAAATACAGTGTATAAAGTGTTGTGTATTTTTATAAAATAATTTGAATAAATCATGATGGATATATCTGACCTGATTAAGAGTATAAGTCTTTTTAAGCCCGAAACAACACTGATAGTTACTTTCATGTTGGCCATGATTTTGGATATGGCTTTTAAGAAATCGAAAAACATAGCCGGTTATATTGCTATTGCCGGATTGGTGATTGCCGGAATCTTTCTGTTTCAACAGACTGGTGTAAACTACAAAGCATTTGCCAATCTTTTGGTCATCGATTCTTTCGGGCAGTTCATGAAATTTATCGTACTGATGTCGAGTTTGATTATTATCGTATTCTCTTTCTTTTCGAACGAACTACATAATGCACACACCAAACTTGGCGAGTATTATACGCTGATCATCGGTATGACATTCGGGATGTTTCTGCTCGTTGGTTCAGCAAACCTGATCATGATTTATGTCGCCATCGAAACGATGAGCATCAGCTCGTATGTGTTGGCCGGTTATACCAGAGAAGTAAAACGTGCCTCAGAAGCATCACTTAAATATGTCATTTTCGGAGCCGTTTCGTCCGGTATCATGATTTATGGAATTTCAATACTGTTTGGATTGACAGGTAGCCTTAATTTATTCGAGATCAATCAGTTTCTATCAGTAAACAACGTTGCAACCCTTCCGCTCTTATTATCCGGACTGATGATTTTATCTGGATTTGGTTATAAGATTTCGGCTGTGCCTTTTCACTTTTGGACGCCGGATGTGTATGAAGGAGCGCCTGTAACCATCACCGCTTATTTGTCGGTAGCATCCAAAGCAGCCGGTTTTGCTGTGTTGTTACGATTCTTCAAAACAGGCCTGCTCGATTCAGTTCCGGGAACTTCAGAAGCCTGGCAATTATTGGGTAACATTGATTGGCATTATGTGATTGCTGTGTTGGCTGTTTTGACAATGACACTTGGTAATCTTGTGGCTGTATGGCAAACAAATATGAAACGACTGCTTGCCTATTCGAGTATTGCTCATGCCGGTTATCTGCTGATGGCTGTCTCGGTAATGAACGACAATGGCGTGTCGGCAGTATTGATTTATTTCGTCTTTTATATGTTGATGAACCTGGGAGCATTCTTTGTGGTGCAACTCATCGCAAATAAATTAGATTCAGAAAATATTGATGAATACAATGGATTGGGATACAGATCGCCGGTTTTGGCAGTTTGTATGACAGTTTTTCTTATTTCGTTAGCAGGATTACCACCCACATCGGGCTTCATTGGGAAACTTTACGTGTTTTCGTCGGTCATCAATTCAGGTTATATCTGGCTGGCGATTATCGGTGTACTTAACAGTGTGGTTTCGTTATATTACTATGCGAAAATCATCAGGAATATGTATTTGCGCGATGTAGAAAGCGCAAAAACAAAGCTTGTGTTTTCACCTGTTACCATTGCGATTGTATTAATGCTGGCAATTCCTTCCTTACTTTTCGGTGTATATTTCACACCAATAGTAGAATGGGCCAATTATTCGATGAATATATTTGTGGGGAATTAATACTCGCTGGCTACGAAACGAAATCTAATTGCCCTACGACCCCCGAAACGGGCAATGTCATTAAGTTAAGGATTTTGAATCTGAAATGTTTTTACCGCAAAGTTCGCTGAGAAAGCGCAGGGAGCCACAGAGTTCTTATTCGGCGACCTTCTTTGCGAAACTCTGCGTAAACCTTTGCGGCTCTCTGCGGTTAATTTTTGTGGCATTTTCTGTTAACTTAATGACATTGCCCGAATCGGGGGAGAACAAAAATCTTCCATTTATTTCAATGGTGTAAAATCATTTTTTCTAATAAGCCCCCATTTTTTGGGGTTTGGGGGCAATAAAAAATCAATTTAGCTCACGATTTTAATATTGAAAGCTCCATTATTGGTTGAACCATAAATACTCAGCCACAGCGGTAAGTACATTTCGGTTCCCCGTGCCTTGGTGATGTCTCCCAGATCCAGAATATTTTTCTCAATCCAGCCGAATGACAATAAAATGCCTTTCACAGTTTCTTTTGCAGCAGCATCATTACCACATACAAAAATAGTATGGTCGCCGCCATGTATCATCTGCGGATTTACCATCAGACCACACCACAACGTATTTAATGTTTTCACGACCTTAACCTGAGGAAATGCCCGTTGAATTTCTTCACCAAGTGAATTTGTATTTACGAAGGAAAGTGAAGGAGGCATTCCATTTGAAAAGTCAAGCGGATTGGCAAGATCCACAAGTATTTTGCCATTCAGGTTCTTTTCACCGGCCAACGCAAGCGCTTCCAATGAACCGCCACCCGAGGTGCAATTAAAAATGATTTCACCAAACGTTGCCGCATCGGCGAAAGTCCCAATGCTGGTTTTGCCAGCATGTTTTGCTAAAAAAGCCTGTGCTTTTTCGTTGTTTGCTGTTCTGGAGCCCATCATCACCTGATGTCCCAATTCGATCAATTTTGTACCAATAGTTTCACCAACCATTCCGGTACCC
>JABFQW010000028.1 GCA_013141455.1 Bacteroidales bacterium | reverse complement strand
CCCCTATTGGCAATACCGTTCCGGCCTATTGGGATTCACTTGTCAAAGGTGTTAATGGCGCAGCTGATATTACCCGCTTTGACACCTCCAAATTCAAAACCCGGTTTGCCTGTGAGGTAAAAAATTACGATTCAAAAGATTTTTTCGACCGCAAAGATGTCAGAAAGTATGATCTCTACGCCCAGTTTGGATTGATTGCAGCCGATCAGGCTGTTACCGATTCGGGGCTGAACAGTGAGAATACCGATCTGGATGAGGTGGGTGTTATCTGGTCATCAGGTATTGGTGGCCTGATAACTTTCTCTGAAGAAATCACTTCATTTGCCACCGGTGATGGCACTCCACGATTTAATCCTTTTTTTATTCCAAAGATGATTGCCGACATCACTGCCGGTCACATCTCGATCAAATATGGATTTCGCGGGCCAAATTTCGCAACCGTTTCAGCTTGTGCTTCGTCCGCCAATTCGTTGGTGGATGCGTTTAACTACATTCGTTTGGGGAAAGCCGTGGCATTTGTCGCGGGCGGATCCGAAGCTGCTGTTTCACAGGCCGGCATTGGTGGGTTTAATGCGATGCACGCCCTTTCGACACGCAATGATGATCCATTAACCGCGTCCCGTCCGTTCGACAAGGATCGTGATGGCTTTGTTATTGGTGAAGGTGGCGGTGGTATTGTTCTTGAAGAGATGGAGCACGCAATCAAACGTGGCGCTAAAATCTATGCTGAAATTGTCGGAGGCGGTTTATCGGCTGATGCACATCACATGACTTCGCCTCACCCCGAAGGATTTGGAGCTTACCTGAGCATGAAACGCGCACTTGCTGATGCAGGTTTGCAACCGGAAGATATAGTTCATGTGAACACACACGGCACTTCAACACCTCAGGGTGATATTGCCGAACCAAAAGCAATCGTGAAACTTTTTGGCGATCATGCATATACTATTTCAATCAACTCAACAAAATCGATGACCGGCCATTTACTTGGCGGCGCCGGTGTAGTTGAGTCAATCGCAACCATACTGGCTGTGCAAAACGATATCATCCCACCCACCATCAATCACTTTACCGATGATCCTGAAATCGATAATAAACTCGATTTCACTTTTGGAACAGCACGTAAACGCATTGTTGATGTTGCCATTAGCAATACATTCGGGTTTGGTGGGCACAATGCATCACTCATTTTTAAGAAATTCAATCAGTAATCGAAGCATTTTGGCATTTTTTGGTCCCATAGGCTTGCTTTTCACGGCTGATACTGAACTTTCAAAAGCAATCAGGAATATTTTCGGGTTTCGGCCCGGAAATATTTTTTTATATCAGCTCGCCTTTAAACACAAATCTGTTTCGAGCGAGAGCCTGAATGGGTATAAAATGAGTAACGAACGACTCGAATACCTTGGCGATGCTGTGTTGGGCGCTGTTGTTGCTGAGTACCTTTTCAAAAAATTTCCTTACAAAAACGAAGGATTCCTCACCGAGATGCGTTCCAAAATCGTGAACCGTATCTCCTTAGGTAAACTTGCCCAGAAACTTGGTCTTGATAAACTTGTCAGTTTCTCAAAAGACTCGAAAAACCCGTTCAGGTCGGTTAACGGCGATGCCTTCGAAGCCTTCATCGGCGCCATGTATCTCGATAAGGGCTTTCTGTTTACACGTAAAATTCTTATCAAACGTGTGATCGAGATGCATATCGACCTTGAGTCGCTCGAAAAAAATGATACCAATTTTAAGAGTCGCCTCATCGAATGGGCCCAGAAAGAGAAACATGCGCTCGAATTCAATGTGGTTACCGAAAAAGGTGAAGGATATAACCGGCAATATGTGATTGAAATTTCGGTTGATGGGATCGTTCATGGTCAGGGTACCGACTTTTCCATTAAAGGCGCCGAACAACTCGCGTCCGAAAAAACGATGATTATTCTGATGAAAGCTGAGAATGGGGTGGTAAGTAATCCGTAATGATTTGACTGTTATGACCTGATTTTGTTTTCTTCTCTGTTAACCTTTTAGGGGAAATAAGCACGATTCTATTTCATCGATACTTTCAAATTACCCCTTTTTTACTTTGAATAACTTTTACTCTTACTTTCACTTTTCGTAATTTAGCCAAAAATTTCAAAGTGATCAGCAAAAAGAACATCCTGCAATCAGAACCTTTCGACGATATTATGATTATCGGGGTCAGTTCTTCCGACACTGATTTTGTGATGGCATGGCACCTCAACAATTTGCTTCGACTGAACCTGACCAAGAAACAGAACCTGAAATTTACCGATCAGAAACTCAGTGAAGAGTTATCGTTTTACTATTACAATCAGGGTGAAAACGGCAGTACGTTTAACCTGGTCATGCTTAATAAAATGGTTATCGGCGTGACCAAACTTCCGCAATCGACTGATTTTTTACTTATTATCCGCAACAACCTCACCAATCTTCCCATCGAACAATTCAAACGAACTATCCGTACCATCCCCAAAGTGATACTTTCGTATATGATCGAATGGGAAAAATTTAAAGGGTTGGATACACTCCTCGAGCAGGTCGATTTACATGAACTCAGCATCGAACGGAACAAGAAACGACTGCCACTACGGGTACCCAGATAGCATGGTGATGCATGGTGATGCTGCCTTCAAAAATACAGGTTCAATCAGGGAAATAAAAAAATTTATGAAAACAAAAATTATCGCTACCATCGGTCCGGCGTCCTCTTCAGCCGATGTCCTGGATAAAATGATTGATGCCGGACTTGATGTTTGCCGTCTTAATTTTTCACATGGAAATTACAACGATCATGTTGAGGTGATGAAGGTTGTCAGGTCGCTCAACGAAACGAAAGGCAGCATGGTGGCGCTGATGGCCGACCTACAGGGGCCGAAAATCAGGCTGGGTGACTTCAGCTGTGAAAGCATACCACTGATCGCCGGAAGTAAAATCATCTTCTCTACCCGTCCGATGACCGGCGATGCTGCAAGGGTGTTTATCAGTTATGCATCATTCGCTGTTGATGCCCGTCCCGGAGAGACAATTCTTGTTGATGATGGTAAAATTGCACTGAAGGTTATCGCTACCAACGGAAAGGATGAGGTTACGCTTGAGGCTTTGAACGAAGGCCTGTTGTTTCCACGTAAAGGTGTTAACCTGCCCGAAACCTCAATCAGTTTGCCATCGCTAACCGAAAAAGACCTCCAAGACCTTGCCTTCCTGCTCGACCATGATGTGCAATGGATTGCGCTCTCGTTCGTTCGCAACGCTAACGATATTATCGGGCTACGCAAACTCATCAATGAGCATCCTTCGGCAAACAAGCCACGCATCATAGCAAAAATCGAGAAACCACAGGCTGTTGCCGACATTGAGGCCATCGTGGAGTCTACTGATGCCATTATGATTGCACGTGGCGATTTGGGTGTGGAAGTACCCATGCAGCAGGTTCCGATGATACAAAAGAAGATCATTAAACTGTGTCACAGGTATGGACGACCCGTAATTGTTGCAACGCAGATGATGGAGGCCATGATAACAAACATCCGGCCAACCCGTGCCGAGGTAAACGATGTGGCCAACGCCGTGCTTGATGGTGCGGATGCCCTGATGCTGAGTGGCGAAACTTCGGTGGGCAGATACCCTGTAGAAACAATCCAGATCATGGAAAGTATCATTAGCCAGATTGAAGGCTATGAAGACATCTATTACCAGCATCATATCCCTTCAAACAGAACCGGGAAAAGGTTTGTAAGCGATTCCATTCTTTTCTCTGCCTGCGAGATGGCTCAACACACCGGTGCCAAAGCTATCGTGGTGGTAACGCATTCGGGCTACTCGGCGGTACGATTGTCGAGCCAGCGTCCGAAAGCAAATTTATATGTGTTTTCAAATGACCGCCATGTGTTGCTCTCATTGAGTCTGCTCTGGGGTGTTGAAGGATTCTATCTTGAAGATGTGGAAAGTGAAGACCGGCTTACCGAGAAAATCATCAATGTATTGAAAGGCAGGGATTTGTTGAAGACCGATGATCTTTATATCAATGTATTGAGTACGCCTGAATGGAGCCAGGGAACATCGAATACGGTACGGCTTGGCAGGGTGTGAAAGTGAGTAGGAAATGGAAGAAACGGAAAGTTGAGAGTGATGAGAAGTGAGTAAACCAGTCTTCATCATCCTCAATCCGGAAATTCTTCCTCTAAAAACAACCAAAAAATTCTACTTTTACCATAAAAAATATGGTTACAATGCCAAATACTACCCCAAAACTATTCCTGCTCGATGCCATGGCTTTGATTTACAGAGCCTTTTTTGCTCTGAATAAAAATCCGCGTATCAATTCGAAAGGCCTGAACACCTCAGCCATACTGGGTTTTGCCAACACACTCGTTGAAGTAATCAAAAATGAAAGACCTACCCATATTGGTGTAGCTTTCGATACCATCGCCCCTACCCAACGTCATATCGACTTTGCCGAATACAAGGCACACCGCGAGAAAATGCCCGATGATCTGGCAGCTTCCATCCCCTATATCATGCAATTGATCGAAGGTTTTAATATTCCAATCCTTCTTTGTGATGGTTATGAGGCCGATGATGTGATTGGTACTCTTGCTGTTCAGGCCGAAAAGCAAGGATTCACCACCTTTATGATGACGCCTGATAAAGATTTCGGACAGCTTGTGACTGATAAAATCTTTATTTATAAACCTGCCCGTTTTGGCGAGAGCCCCGAGATATGGGGAATTCAGGAAGTCTGCAACCGTTATGGTATCTCAGAACCACGTCAATTCATTGATATCCTTGGGCTTTGGGGCGATGTATCTGATAATATCCCCGGCGTTCCCGGTGTGGGTGAAAAAACGGCCGCCAAACTCATTGCCGAATATGGTTCCATCGAAAATTTGCTTGCTGATACTTCACAACTCAAGGGTAAACTGAAAGAAAATATTGAGCAATTTGCTTCACAGGCTATCCAGTCGAAACAATTGGCCACCATCATCACCGATGTACCTTTGCCATTTGAACCCGAAAAACTGATTATGGAGGAGCCCGACAAGGATAAACTGATGGCTCTCTTCGAAGAACTTGAATTTAAAAATTTCGCAAAACGGGTTTTCACCGACACGAATCAGCCTTCAGTTCCTCAAAGCACAAACACGCCTAAAACCGGCGATTTGTTTGGTAGTTTTGAAACCGAAACAGTATTGCCAGGTTTTGTTTCCCTGAAAAAAACCATCAAAGATATTACACATACCTATCATCTCGTCGAAAACGAAGCCGCCATTGATGATCTGATCCGTTTCCTTTCAAAGCAAAGTAGTTTCTGTTTCGATACCGAAACAACCGGCCTCGATGCCAATATTTCGGAACTCGTTGGCATGTCTTTTTCGGTCAATGCCCATGAAGGCTGGTTTGTTCCGCTACCGGCCAATTATCACGAAAGCATTTTGATAGTTAATAAGTTCAAACCAATTTTCGCGGATGAATCGATTCAGAAAGTCGGGCAGAATATTAAATTTGATATTGCCATACTGCGTTGGTACGATATCGAAGTGAAAGGTCCGCTGTTCGATACCATGCTGGCCCATTACCTTATTGAGCCCGAACAACGGCACAATATGGATTTTCTCGCAGAAACGTATCTCGACTACAAACCTGTACCCATCGAAGAGCTGATCGGTAAAAAAGGCAGGAACCAGGGTAATATGCGCGATGTGCCAATGGAATTGATTAAGGAATATGCTACCGAAGATGCGGATGTTACCATGCAATTGAAAAAAATGTTCGAGCCATTGCTTGTGAAACAGCAGGCCATCAAACTCTTCAACGAAACAGAGATGCCGCTCGTTCCCGTGCTTGCTTCGATGGAGGCCGAAGGGGTGCGCGTTGATATTCCTGTGCTGACACAGATCGGCAGTGAAATGGGAAAGGAGATTTCTCAGCTTGAGACAGATATTTTTGCCCAGGCAGGGACACGGTTTAACATTGCTTCACCAAAGCAAATGGGCGATGTTTTGTTTGAGAAACTTGGATTGGAAACTTCCATGAAGAAAACCAAGACCGGCCAATATCCAACCGGCGAAGAAGTACTGAGCCGGTTGATACATGTTCATCCCATTGTGCCGCTCATCCTCGATTACCGCTCGCTCACAAAGTTAAAATCGACTTACGTTGACACACTACCCGGATTGGTCAATCCACGCGATGGCCGCGTACATACTTCCTATAATCAGGCTGTTGCCGCCACCGGACGATTAAGTTCGAACAATCCGAACCTTCAGAATATTCCAATCCGTACCGAGCGTGGCCGTGAAATACGCAAAGCCTTTGTGCCACGAAACACGGATTATACCCTGCTGGCTGCAGATTATTCGCAGATTGAATTGCGTATCATCGCCTCCCTGAGTGGTGATGAAGGGATGACAGAGGCATTTAACCAGGGACTCGATATTCATACGGCCACGGCTGCCCGTGTGTATGGCATCGGTCTCGAAGAGGTGAGCCGTGATATGCGCCGTAATGCCAAGACCGTAAATTTCGGTATCATTTATGGAATATCTGCATTCGGGCTGTCGGAGCGCCTCGGAATCCCGCGTAAGGAAGCCGGCGAAATCATCGGTAACTATTTCAGGGAGTACCCGAAGGTGAAAGAATATATGAACACACAGATTGAGTTTGCCCGTAAAAACGGTTTCGTTGAGACCATGCTCGGTCGGCGGCGCTGGCTGCGCGATATCAATGCTTCGAACAGCGTGGTACGTGGCTTTGCCGAAAGGAATGCCGTTAATGCTCCCATCCAGGGCTCATCAGCCGATATGATCAAAATTGCCATGATCAATATCTATAACGATATGAAAACGATGTCGATGCAATCGAAGATGATACTTCAGGTGCATGACGAATTGGTTTTTGATGCGAAACTTGACGAGCTCAATGCGTTAAAGAAAATTGTTGAACACAGAATGCAATCGGCTTTACCACTGAAAGTGCCGGTGTTGGTTGAGATGAATACCGGTCTCAACTGGCTCGAAGCGCACTGAGTTTGGTTCGTTTACTATTTCACTTCCGAACCTGTATGAAAAGGCTCAGTCGGTGATACAAAACATAGCTTCCCTTCGCTGTTTTCGGCCATCAATATCATTCCGTTCGAGACGATCCCACGGAGTTCGCGTGGCGCAAGATTAACGAGCATACACACTTTTTGCCCGATAATGGCTTCCGGCGCATAATGTTCGGCAATACCACTCACAACAGTTCGCTTATCAATACCGGTATCGATGGTGAGTCGAAGCAGTTTCTTTGTTTTCGGTACAATTTCAGCAGCAAGAATAATCCCTGTCCGGATGTCCATTTTTGCAAAATCTTCGTACGAAATCAATTCTTTTTGCGGTTTTACCTCTGGTGCGGCGGCCTGCTGGTTTGCTTTTTTGGTGTCGAGAAGTTTCTGAACCTGCTTTTCAACCGCCTCATCTTCAATACGCTCGAAAAGTAATTCAGGGGTGTTAAGTACAATACCGGCTGGCAGCAATTCGGTTTTTGCGGCATCAATCCAATTGAATTCTTTCAGACCAATCATTTTCGTGAGCCGGGCCGCACTGAAAGGAACAAATGGCCCTGACAATACCGCGAGTTTGGCCACAATCTGCAACGAAACGGCCAACACGGTTTTCACCCGTTCAGGATCGGTTTTAAAAACTTTCCAGGGTTCGTTTTCGGTGAGATATTTGTTACCAAGACGAGCCAGATTCATCAGTTCGGTAAGCGCTTCCCTGAAACGGTAATGTTCGATGCTCTCTCCAATTTTATCCGGAAAAGCATCCATGACAGCCAATGTTTCTGTGTCTTTTTCGTTCAGATTTTGTAAAGCAGGGACAATACCTTCACAATACTTTTGGGTCAACACGAGGATACGATTTACAAAATTGCCAAAAATGGCAAGTAATTCATTATTATTTCGTGCCTGAAAATCTTTCCAGGTAAAATCATTGTCTTTTGTTTCCGGTGCATTTGCCGTAAGCACATAACGCAATACATCTTCCTTACCGGGAAAATCTTCGAGGTATTCGTGTAACCAGACTGCCCAGTTGCGTGAAGTAGAAATTTTATCACTCTCGAGGTTCAGAAATTCGTTGGCCGGAACATTTTCGGGTAAAATATAACTTCCCTCAGCATGAAGCATGGCCGGGAAAATGATGCAATGGAATACAATATTGTCTTTGCCAATGAAATGCACAAGTTTCGAATCTTCACTTTTCCAGTATGGCTGCCAGTCTTTTCCGGTTTTTTCGCTCCAATCTTTCGTGGCCGAAATATAGCCGATTGGTGCATCAAACCACACATACAACACTTTACCGTCGGCACCTTCCACCGGTACTTTCACGCCCCAGTCGAGGTCACGGGTAACGGCACGGGCCTGCAATCCCTGATCGATCCACGATTTACATTGCCCGTAAACATTGGGTTTCCAATCGTCTTTATGACCTTCCAGTATCCACTCACGCAACCAGGGTTCAAAATCGTTCAGGGGTAAATACCAATGTTTTGTGTCTTTCAACACGGGTACATTTCCACTCAGTGCCGAACGTGGATTGATCAGGTCGAGCGGACTGAGCGACGTTCCGCAACTCTCACACTGATCACCATAGGCACGATCGAAACTGCAATGCGGACAGGTTCCGGTGATATAGCGGTCGGCCAGAAAATGACTTGCCTCTTCATCGTAATATTGCTGTGATGTTTTTTCGATAAAAGCGCCATCATCGTAAAGTTTTCTGAAAAACTCAGAGGCGGTTTCGTGATGGATTGGCGCTGAGGTGCGGCTGTAGATATCGAACGAAATGCCAAATTTTTCGAACGAATCCTTGATGATCTGATGGTATTTGTCAACCACTTCCTGCGGACTGATACCTTGCTGGCGTGCCTTGATTGTGATTGGTACGCCATGTTCGTCGGAACCCCCGATAAACACAACATCCTTGTTGTTCAATCGCAGGTAACGAACATAGATATCGGCCGGAACATACACCCCTGCAAGGTGTCCGATGTGAATCGGGCCATTGGCGTAAGGTAAAGCCGAAGTAACGGTATAACGCTTGAATTGCTTATTTTTGGTTTCCATAATCATCAGAAAATAAAAGAAATTTTTGGCAAAGTTAACCAATAGTTTGAAAATGAGAACCCCACCCAGCCTCAGAAAAGGCGATACCATAGGAATAGCTGCACCTGCACGTAAAATTAGTCGCGAAGAAATGCTGCCAGCCATTGCAATTATTGAAAATCAGGGGTTTAGAATCAGATCAGATGAAGCTGTTTTCAATGAGTTTCACCAATATTCAGGTACCGATTCAGAACGGATCGCCCATTTTCAATCCTTGCTTGATGATCCTGAAATAAAGGCAATTATATGTGCCAGAGGTGGTTATGGGGCAATCAGGGTCATCGATAAACTCGATTTTTCGAAATTCATGCAAAATCCCAAATGGATTGCCGGTTACAGTGATATCACTGTTTTTCATGCCCACCTTAATGAGGTATTGCAAACTGAAAGTCTGCACGCGACAATGCCGGTTAATTTCGCTACAAACACGGTGGAGGCATTGCAGAGTTTGTTTGATGCTTTAAATGGAACGCCGTTAAATTATAAACCTGAACCTCATTTTTTGAATCATTCCGGGTCAGCCACGGGTCAATTGGTTGGTGGTAATCTTTCAATCTTATATAGTCTCGCCGGTTCGCCGGATTTTCCCGATACAAAAGGTAAAATTCTTTTCCTTGAAGACCTGGATGAATATCTGTATCATATTGACAGAATGATACTTGGGCTGAAACGCATGGGTGTTTTCGATCAGTTGTCGGGCCTCATTGTTGGCGGACTTACCGAAATGAAAGACAACGCAGTACCTTTCGGTAAAACTGCCTTAGAAATTGTAGCAGAACACATTACAGGTTTTGATTTTCCGGTTTGTTTCGGATTTCCCGCCGGCCATATTCCCGACAATCGTGCCTTAATTTTTGGTCGTGATTACCAGTTCGATGTTGGTGACAAGGTGACCTTGCGTGAAATACCTAAACGATGATTCAGACATTGATAGGGCAACATATCAAACCAGAGCAAAAAAGTAAAACTTTAACATGTTATATTCTAATGTTATTTTGTTAAGGGATTAATCATCAATTATCCTTCCATCGTCGTTCCGCCGAGACAGGCGACTACGCTCAGGATGACTGTCAGTCTGAGCAGCCTGTCCGGCCTTCAAGACGAGGGAGTCGAAGACTGTTTTTTAACTAAACGCCATTGTGTTATATTCGTGAAAATATCCCGGGACGAATTACTCAGTCCAAAATTCGATTCGTTAGATTGCATCGTGTTATCATTTTCCTCCCATTTTATACCCATTTCTTCAACGAAAAAGGTCTTATAATCAATGGATTCTTACGTTCATTAAATGCGACAGAACAGTTTTTTATTTGTTGCACATCAATTAAAAATGTTGTTAAAATCAATTTTTATATTACTTTTGAACTCCCCGCCAAAAACTGACTTTTTTATAAGCAGGGTTGACGAGGGGATTGTAAGAAATAATTACGAAAAAATATTATTCATCGCATCAATTATCTTTTTTTGACCTTATTGGCTTGGATTTATGCTAAACAGAAAATCGGATCAGTGCAACTCATGTGATAATTGTAATACCCGTTCACCTTTATTCAATTTATTGAACGAAGAGGAGCTTAAGGTAATGAACACGGGCCGTTTTGAAGTTATTTTCAATCCAGGCGAAAACATTATAAAACAAGGCACATCGGCTTCACATCTCATCATGCTGACCCATGGTATGGCCAAGTTGTATCTGGAAGGGATTGATAAAAGGAATCTGATTCTGAAATTAGTTCCTGCCTGGAAATTGTTTGGTGCCCCCGGATTATACACTGATTTCAGATACCAATATTCTGTTACGGCACTTACCGAATCGTCAGCATGTTTTATACCTTCGGATAACGTAAGAAAAATTATACGATCAAGTCCTGATTTCGCCGAAGGTTTGTTAAAACACTGCAATCAGAACAATGCCGATAATTATGACCGGCTTGTAAGTCTTACACAAAAGCAAATGCCGGGTCGGTTGGCCGATGTGTTGCTTTATCTGAGCAAAGAAATTCACCGTTCGATAGCATTTAATCTCTTCATCACACGCCAGGAGATTGGTGAGATGTCGAATATGACAAAAGAAAGCGCGACAAGAATTTTAAAAGAATTTGAGACTGAAGGCGTTATAAAAATAGAGACGAAAACGATCGAGATCCTTAAAATGGAAACCCTGAAAGAGATTTCATTGCATGGTTAATCGTTGTAAAACCTTCATCACTTCACCAGCCATTCAACTCCAAACTTACTGATTTATAATAATCTTCGCCGGATTCGAACGGTAATTGCCTGATTGAATGGTGTAGAAATAGATGCCATCAGGGATTTGTGACACCTGAATATCCATACGATTCGAATTGTTTTGAACAGGATAAGTATGAATTAACCTGCCCTGGATATCATTGATTGTTAAGGTTGCATTCACACTACCAGACGGTAATTCATAACTAAGGGTTAAGCGGTCGCTTGCGGGATTAGGGAAAGCTCTCAGTGACGTTGGTTTATCCATCTCACCTTTTTCGGACATCGCCAGCACAAGATTTCCGGGAACATCATAAACACTGGTAGCCACCGTGTAAGGGCTTACCGAATAATCATAACTGTAGGTTACAAATTTAACGTTTCCATCCAACAGGGTTGTGGCATAATAATACTGGCAACCAGGCAGGGTCAATAATACCGTACCGTTTTCCTTCACGATTTTGGTCGTGTAAGTGTAATACAAATTGACAGCATCGTAACTATAATAGGTGTAAACCAAGCACAACGCACCGTCGGTTGTGAATAAATTTTCAGAAATATATTGAATATCATACAGATAATTATTGGCCGGGACCGACAAGCTGATGGTTTTCCATACGCTGTGATTGGTGTTGTAAATACGGCATTGACTCAATCCGACATCCATGATAAAAAACTTGTCGCCCGAATTGGCTAATCTCGTGTAAGTGCCTGAATATGTATAAGTTTGTTCAAGATTGATCTGTCCGAAACCTGTTAAACTGATACATAAAATTCCAAGAATTATTGATAGTTTTTTCATAGTTATGTTATTTGAATTTCAGCATAATACTTTATGGGGCAAAGGTTTATAATATACCCATGATAGGATGTATAAAATTAAAACTATTCGTTACAAGATTTTAAGATTTGTGATGCCCCGGCCATATTTGCTCTAAGTTTGCGCTGAAAAAATACGATTCACGATTACCAGGCATCTAATACAATTCATAAACGATGGAAACCAGATCAGAAAACAGATTGACATATCCAGATTTTTTAAAAGGTATCGCTGTATTGTGTATGATACAGGTGCATTTGATGGAATTGTTCGCAACGGATGAAATATATGGAAGTGCCTTTGGTAAAGTGTCATTGTTTTTAGGTGCAGTTCCGGCGGCGCCTGTATTCATGACAGTGATGGGATATTTTGCTGTTCGTGCCCGTCAAACAGGTATGGCTTTGTTGAGGGGTGTGAAAATATTTCTCCTGGGGCTGGCATTAAACATTGGATTGAATGCGCATTTGTTGTTGAAGATTTATCAGGGTGATATCGCCCTGAATCCTTACCAATATATTTTTGGCGCTGATATACTGTTTCTCGCCGGGATTTCGATCATTGTTATCGCTCTACTGAAAAAACTGTTTCACGGGAATCTGATCATGTGGCTAATGTTTGCTTTGTTTCTTGCATCGGCCAATGCGTGGCTACCCAATTACACCGGACAAAACAACTGGATTTATTATGTTCAGGCCCTGTTCTGGGGGCAACTCAGCTGGTCATTTTTTCCGGTTTTCCCCTGGATGGTATATCCTGTTTTAGGTGTAATATTTCAACTGATCGAAATGAAATACAGTCAGCAGTTAAATAAAGTATCATCTTCAAACCTGACATTACCAGCACTTTTTATTCTCAATATCCCGTTTTTCATGAAGGGATTTACCGTTGCAACCGAGCTGCGGGCATATTACCATCATCCGGCCTGGTTTGTTGTATGGGCTATTTTGTTCATGGCATTCTGGATGATGCTTTTAAACAGGCTTTGCAAGATAACTTCCGATATCAGGGTCAATACGTATCTGGTTTGGGTAGGGAAAAATGTGACGGTTTTTTATGTTATCCAATGGTTGATTATCGGTAATATTGCCACCGCTCTTTTCCGCACCCAATCATGGCCGATGTTGTTTGCCTGGTTCATTGTAATACTGATCGTTACTTCGGCATTGACGAAAATGTGGTTGAAAATGAAAAACCGATCAATTTCAAATCGGTAACCGTCCAAATCTTTCACTTGTAATACTCATATCCAATATATGGCAGCCGGTAACATGAAAACCAAATCGCCAACAATCCGGTAAAGCCCATTTTTTGCAAACCAGTCGGGCCGGCTTATCACCATGATCAGCACAATATCCATCGTGAGCAAAACAATCAATCCCGTATTTTCGACCAAACCGGTGCTGAACCTGAAAAGGAAAATGATGCTGATGCAAATAATAAGTAAAATCAATCTGAGCATTTTTCTGCTTATCACTTTGCCGTAAACAAATGCAAAAGAGGTATGTGAATCCTTCTTATCCTGTGCATATTCGAACCACGAAACCATCACTCCTTCGCAAAAAGCCAGGCCGACAAAAATGAATACCACCACAACAGTCAATATATCAGCGTTTTGACTCTCTATCAAAAGGGGAGTAAACCATACTCCCGAAACAAAAACCAATGCCACAATCAGTTCTTTTGGTAAACTGAATGTCAATCTGTTTTTAAAAAACAAGGCTGTGAAATACACCATAACCAACAGAGCCAGCAATATACCCGTGACGATTATCTCAATTTCAAAAAAATTAAATATCACGAACAGGTTCACAGCCGACAAAATAAACACGGCAGAAATTAACGGAAAGAAATTTTTATAATGAAATTGATGCCGCGCGATGGTCGAATTTCCTTTCAATTGCCAGGCATCGATTAAATGATCGGTGGTGTATATTATCCAGACCGAAACACACAAAACAGGCCACCAGCTCACCGGAGGTTCAGCGTGGAGCCATTTTACGGCAAAAATCGCCATTGCAAGCGCATCCAACATCACTTCGATGCTTAGGAAGCGAAAAAAAGTAAACCGTTGAAACAAACCGGGCATGTTAAAAGTATGAAGAAGTAAAAATAGCAAACCATGATGAAGTCCTATAAAATATGTTATAATCCGTTGATTTACACGATAAAAAAATCTAAACAAAATGTAGGTCACACCAATAAGCATCATTACCTTTGTTAGCATCGAAGGATTAATACCTATATCATGAAAAAATCAATGCTTTTTGCAATCAATATCTTGATTTGCTTCAACCTGATGGCCCAATGGACCAACGATTCGTTAAACAACACAACGATTTGTAATGCTCCGGGCGATAAGGGAGTTCCAAAAATTTCTTCGCTTTCCGATAATGGCTGTTATATTAGTTGGTACGGAGGTGCATCAAATTACGACATCAATCTTCAACGGCTCGATTACGAGGGAAATGCACTTTGGCAGGAGAATGGAATTATTGTCAGTGGCCATGAACAGGAGACCTGGGTTACTGATTTTGATATGAAAACAGACAATGATGACAATGCTGTTATCGTGTTTAATGATATCCGAAACGACAATTGGGACGTGTTCGTGTATAAAGTTTCACCCGAAGGTGAACAGCTTTTTGGCGCCAATGGCCAGGCAGCCGGCGACTCACCTTCTGCCGATATGACGCCACGTGTCTGCATAACTTCCGATAACTCAATAATCATTGCCTGGATGCGCGAAGCCGGTGAGTATTTAAATATTGCGATGCAAAAGTTTGATAGTCAGGGAAACAAACTTTGGGAAGTTAATGGTCGGGAATTATCGGTAGCTGGCGCTTCTGTAAAATGGCCTTATTTGCAACCAACCGGCGATGCCGGTTTCATCCTCGGGTATTTCGTTGAATCAGGTCCATATTGGGCGCCCGACAAATTGATGTACGCCATGCGTTACGATTATGATGGCAATGCACTTTGGAATGAGGCTGTTGAATTATGCGGCGACACCGGAATCACAGCATGGGACGATTTTAAGGCAATTCCTGATGGCAATGATGGCCTGATTGCCTTTTGGCAGGACGACCGTGACAACAACATGCTTTTTAATTCAGCAGTACAGCATTTGTTTGCTGACGGAACGCTCGCTTTCCCGGCAGATGGTATCGAGGTCGCGGTTACTCATCAATACAATCATTATTATAATTATGCTACAGGATTAACTACCGGGGGTGATATCATCGTTTTCTGGGCGCAGGCTGATGCCAACCAGAATAACAACGGTTTGATGGGACAGAAAATTTCAGGAGATGGTGAAAGGCTCTGGGGTGATGCAGGACTCGAACTCATCGCAATGAACCCGACTTTCCGTTTTATTCAGGCAACGGCTTTCGACAACGATACATCTTTCATTGTTTATGAAGATGCGTCAAATAATGACAATTATCTTGTAAAAGCCATCGATAAAGAAGGTCTTGAGGTATGGAAAGAAAATACATACTTGTCGGTCTCACCGGGTAGTAAAATGCAACCGGTTGGTACAAATATGATTGACGATCAGGTTGTGATATGCTGGATAGATGAACAAAATTCGGATCGTAGTGTGAAAGCCCAAAACTATCTGAGTGATGGTAGTTTGGGGCAGGTGGAAACAGGTATTTGGCCGGTTAAGTCTTCAAACAACATAATCGTTTTATCAGGTTCAACACTCTCGATTGAATATCCGGATGCGCTTCACATCAATATTTTCGACGGGATGGGCCGCTTATACGAAAACTTTAAGACACAGGGTAACGCTGAAGTTGAACTGAAAAATCTCATGAAACAACTCTATATAATCGTTGCCTTAAATGATAAGGGTGAAATGATTCAGCGTCTGAAAGTGGTTGTCGGGGAATAAATATTTAAATTTTTTGATCAGACGTGATTAGTTTCTGCCATGACTGTTTTCGTTAATGATATTTTCCCGATTTAAATAATTCTCACATATTCAAGTGTTTGCATAAATACTTGACAAGTGAAACAAAATGATGTAATATTGTGCAATATTTAACTAAATATTTAGTTATTGAACTATACAAACAGTTAACACATGAAAGAAT
Organism: Bacteroidales bacterium; assembly: GCA_013141455.1. Classification (GTDB taxonomy): domain Bacteria; phylum Bacteroidota; class Bacteroidia; order Bacteroidales; family F082; genus CAJBPB01. The sequence goes on along the minus strand of JABFQW010000028.1, from coordinate 31,356 downwards.
TAACAAGGGCCGAAGTACAGATTATGCAGGAACTATGGAAGCTGAAAAAGGGTTTCATCAATGACATTCTTGATCTGTTACCAGGTCCGAAACCAGCCTACAATACAGTTTCAACAATTGTCAGAATACTTGAAAGAAAGGGATTTATCGGACATAAAGTGTATGGTAATACGCATGAATACTTTCCCCTTATCGAAAAGAAAGAATATACGAAATTTATGTTTAAGGGTCTGTTGAATAACTATTTCAGTGATTCGATGCAGCAAATGGTTTCGTTTTTTTCGCGTGACAAAGACCTAAGTATTCAGGAACTGGAAGAGCTGAAAAGCATTATAGAGGACGAAATCAGACAAAAAGACATTGAATAAACGAAGCAATGATGGAATCAATTGTATTTTATATTGTACGTGCTTCAGTTTACCTGCTGATTTTTACCATTGGATACTTTTTCCTGTTGCGCAAATCTCCTCAGGCATCCATTAACCGGGCAATTATACTCATTTCGGGGACGTTGTCTGTTATGTTGGCATTTATACCAGCGAACTATTTCAATATAGATTCCGGTAATGGTCAACGGGTTGTCAACCTTCCCGTAATTGTCGTAACAGCTACGGGTAACATCAGTAATGTAACATCGCGGATTGGATTTGCAGTTAGCCGTTTCGAACCCATTCACTATATCATTGTGATTTGTAGTATTTTACTTTTACTTATCCTGATAATCCGTTTTGCACAGCTTGGCATATTAATTTACAATCATCGGGCATATAAGCTGGAAGGCATGGTGGTTGTTAGCCTTGATCAGGAAACAAGCCCATTTTCATTTTTTAAATGGCTTTTTGTTCCAAAAGGATTAAACAATGCGCATCATTTTGGAGCTATAGTTGCTCACGAGCAGGCCCACTTTAAACGATATCATTCGATTGATGTCATTTTTTTCGAGTTGATAAAGGTGCTGTTCTGGTTTCACCCGGCTTATTATTTCATGCGCGCTGAACTCAGGGCTATGCATGAATATGAAGCCGATCATATTGCTCTTGCCCGTTTTGATAAGATTGAATATCAAAAAACCCTTGTTGAACTAAGCTTTTTGGGCGGATTGATTCCAATAACAAATCCTTTTAATGTTTCACTCATAAAAAAACGATTGCTCATGATGAACAAAAAATCGAAACATCAGCCTTTAAAAAAGTGGCTGTTTATTGCCGCTATCTCATTATCCGTAGGTTTAACCGCGATCATTCAATCGTGCGACTTCCAGAAGTCAGCAAAACCCGATACCGATGTAGTGCCACAATTAATTGAAACACCAGTCGAAACGGCAGCAGTTGTCGTGGACACCACAACTTCTGAAATTTTTACTATTGCTGAACAGATGCCCGCGTATCGAGGTGGTGTTGAAGCAATGACGAAGTTCATTTCCGAAAACATCAAATATCCTGAAGATGCCCGTAGCAAGTCGATACAAGGCAAGGTATATGTAAGCTTCGTTGTTGAAAAAGATGGTAAAATTTCGAATGTAAAAGTTCTTCGCGGTATTGGCAGAAGTTGCGATGAAGAAGCTATTCGTGTTGTCCAAATGATGCCTGATTGGATTCCCGGCAAGCAAGATGGCCAAAATATCAGGCTCCAGTACAACCTACCAGTTAAGTTTGTACTGCATTAGCATACTTTTTGTCCATTACTCCCCTTTTTTTTATCCAAATCAACTAAATATTTAGTTGATTTGGATAATTTTATTTACCAACAAACTCAGTGTCTGAGGCTGCATCAATAAAAAATGGGTTAAGGTATCTGATCGATTAATTTACGGGTTTAAAAAATATTCTTCAAAGCAATCAATGTTGCACACTGATAGAAGTGAAATGTGAACTTGCAAACTTGGGTCTCCTCCGAAAAACAAAATATTGCCACAAAAGCACAAAAACACCAAATTTCACCAATGGAAAAACACTGATTGTGCGTGTTTGGAGTATTTTGGAGATTTGGTCTCGTCATTGCGTGCATGACGAGATCGTGGCATTTCTTTTTTTAACAGTTTTCGGAGTGGGCTCAAACTTGAGATTACACAATTCATGCTCTGCATAAAAATAATAACGAATCAACGATTTAATATCATTCCATATCGGAATATGGAATAAATATTTTTAATGATTTGTATTTCTGCATATAATAGTTTAATATTGCATATCGGAATATGGAATATTACAGCATATGAAAGCACAGCAACCTACAATGAGCCCGCTCGACGTGGTGGTTCTTTTAAAAATAATCAGTCTGGGCAATCAGCCCTGGAATCAAAAACCCCTTGCTGATTCGCTTGGTATAAGTCAGTCTGAGGTAAGCAAATCTATAGCACGCTCAAAGTATACTGGATTACTTGATCCTTCCGGCAAAATAGTACGAAGGCTGACCATGATCGATTTTTTACAATACGGTATTGCTTATGTTTTCCCTCAACAACCCGGAGCGCTGGTTCGTGGTATTCCAACAGCTCATTCTGCAGCGCCACTTAATGCAATCATTCAGGGTACTGAAGCCTATGTCTGGCCATCAGGTAAAGGCACATTGCGCGGTCAAAGCATCACTCCGCTCTATCCATCGGTAGTCAACGCCGTTCAAAACGATCCAAAATTATACGAATTACTTGCGCTGATCGATGCAGTACGCGTTGGACGTGCCCGTGAAAAGGAACTGGCCATAAACGAATTAAAATCCAGGATATTAAATGGAGAACAGAACGATTAATATGGCAGTGGTTGCCGAAGTGGCACAAGCACTTTGCGAACTCAAAAGCCAAATGATATTTATTGGTGGTGCAGTGGTCAGTCTCTATGCCGACGATCGGGCAGCAGATGAAATTCGTCCTACTGCTGACATCGATTTGACTATCAATCTGTTGAATTTTAAAGATTGGACACGTATGCAACAACGTTTGGCCGAGCTCAGATTTTTTCCTGATCCTTATGGTCATGCCATTTGTAGTTACAAATACAAAAACATTCCTGTTGATATAATGCCTGCCGAAGATGGCCCGCTGGGTCCGGCGAATAAATGGTATAAAATGGGATTTGATAATCTATACACAACCAAAGCGATGGATGTGGAAATTCAGGTTCTGCCTGCTCCTGTCTATCTGGCAACTAAATTTGAAGCATTTAAAAGCAGAGGACTTGATTACCGCACAAGTCACGATTTTGAGGACATAATGTATATCCTTGATAACCGGATAAGCTTAGGCTCCGAAATAAAACAAGCCAATCCTGATATTCGGGCTTTTCTCAAATTGGAGTTTAATAAAATTATGCAGAGTACATATTTGGAAGAAATCCTTTCAGCACATATTCATCCAATGGTATTTGATGAACGATTCCCTGTAGTACTTGGAAAAATTAAGGAGATCATTTCTTAACCGAATACCCCGGCTGATGAGATTATGTAAATTATTGTAGCGCACACACTGAAAGTAACGTATATCTGATAAAACAGGAATTGTATTTCATTTAAACCAATTCCTACACCAAACATCTTTCTCCATTCATCATTATTCATCAATTTTTGTGCGCTTTTTAGTATGTATTACGATATGAAAAAGTAAAAAGGTAAAAAAATAGGTGGGCAATTTGTCACAGCAGAGGATGGTAAATTTGATCGATTTTCGTACTGTTTCATCCGTTTACAAAATTTTGCAAATTCTAACTTTCCTTGAAATTGTTTCATTTTTCATCGAACTCGTACAGGATATCTGCTTTACTTCCACAAGATTTGGTTGTAATTTTGTACTGCTTGATTTGACCTTATAACAAATAAAATGCCTAATATTGCCCGCTAAATGCATTAATAAAATCATTCATGAAACTTAAATTTTTATTCCTCTTTCTATTGTTTAGTTCTGTTTTCATGGCTTTCGCCCAACAACAGGGAATCCAAAAAGCTACTGATTATGGTAAGCTATCTGCACCGGTCCTGGTGCCAAGTATCGCACAACAAATTAAAGACGGCACTTTCATCGGCGTTGATCCGAATGAAACACCCCGGATGGGACAACCCAAACGCAGCGGTGCCAATATGACTGTTCCCGGAAAAGGCCTGCCACTTTTGGGAGATCCTTTGGTTGCAGCACAAAAAGCTGCCGTTAACCATCCGGGCAAAGAACCAATATTGGTTTTCGATGCAAACACCTCAAGCTACACACCCTCTGACCCTACTGGCGCTGTAGGCCCCAATCACTTTATCGGTGGCTGGAATGTTGGATTCCGTATTTTCGATAAAACAGGAAATCCATTGACACCGGCCGCTTCGCTTTCAACATTATTCCCTGGTAACACTTTAGGCGACCCGATTGTTTTATACGATGCTGCTGCCGACCGGTTTATCATTACCGAATTCGATCAAAGCCCCAATGGCTTCAATATGGCTATCTGTCAGGGATCTGACCCTGTTAACGATGGCTGGTATATTTACACCACCGGACTTACAAGTGGTCAGTTCCCTGATTATCCAAAGTTTTCGGTATGGTCGGACGGATATTATATTACCGCGAATATCTCTCAAACAAACCGCGTTTTCGTAGCAGAACGTGATCAGATGCTTATCGGCGAACAACCACAGTTTATTGGTTTTCCGCTGACCGGTATCCGCACTTCGGGTTTTTATAGTCCACAGGTTTTAAACGTGAGCAACAGCGACCTCCCGGCTGCCGGCAATGCCACGGTGGTATATATGCAGGATGATGCCTGGAGTGGGGTTTCGGAAGATCATTTAAAACTATGGTCGATCGATGTCGATTGGGTAACCCCTTCACAATCGACTATCTCGGCTGCCACAGAATTAGTCACCACACCATTTATTTCGGTTTTTGATGGCGGCTCATTCTCAAACAGGCCACAACCCGGTGGACCCGACATTGATGTATTACAGGCAACCATCATGAACCAGGCACAGTTTCACCGTTATGCCGATCATAACTCGGCTGTATTCAACTTTGTGGTTGACACAGATGGTACAGGAGGTGAACTCGCCGGCGTACGTTGGTACGAACTACGTCAGCCAGCCGATGGCGAGCCCTGGGAAATTTTTCAGGAAGGAACCTATATTTCGCCCTACAACAATAAAGATGCTTTTGGTGCAAGTATGGCCATGGATGCTGATGGAAATATCGGAATGGGCTACACAACCGTAAGCAATACCGAACGTATTGGCATTTATTATACCGGAAGATACGCCGGTGATCCGTTAGGACAAATGACTATTGACGAAACCCTGATCGGACAAAGTACTTCGAGCAATCCATCGAACCGCTTAGCCGATTATAACCATTTAACTGTTGATCCATCCGATGATAAAACCTTCTGGCATATTGCCGAATATTTTAAGGGTGGCCGTAAAGATGTTGTAGGCTCTTTCAAAATTGCCTCAGACCTGATTAGTGATGTTGGTGTTTTAACTATTGACGCTCCAAACAACGGAGTTCTTACCGACGCAGAGCCTGTTACAGTTACATTGATGAATTATGGCGAAGCCGGACAACGCGATTTTCCTGTGTTTTTCAGGGTTGACGAAGGTGAATATATTTATGAAGTATTTGCTGATACACTTCCCCCGGCAACAACAGCCCAATATACTTTTACAGCAACGGCGGCTATGGGAACAGTTGGCCAGTCGTATCAGCTGCGTGCTGGAACAGCCCTTGGATCGGATATTGAACGAAGCAACGATACCATCGTGAAATCAGTTACCAACCTGTTTACTACCGATTGTGGTGTGAGCGCCGTTGTTTCTCCTGTTTCGGGTGAAAATCTGACGGCCACCGAAAATATTGTAGTTGCAATTACCAATTTCGGTATCGCCGAGCAATCAAACTTCGAAGCAAGTTATGTATTGAATGGAAATCTGATTACCGAAACTGTTGGTACACCTGTTGCCATGGGCCAAACGATTGAATATACCTTTGCACAGACCGGCGATTTTTCGGTGATTGGCGCTTATCAGTTAACTTCATATACTTCCATTGTTGATGAGGCGAATACATCGAACGACACCACAACCGTTACAATTCACAAAACAAATTGCCAGCCCCAATCGAATTGTGCTTTTGGATTTGGTTTGTATAAAGTAAAAGTTGGAACCATTGATAATGTTACCGCCTGTTCACCAAATGGTTATGGCGATTTTACCGACCTCGTAACCGATCTCGAACGTAACCTTACCCACGAACTTGAAGTTACAACCGGTTATGGTAATCAGTATGTGAGGGTCTGGATTGATTTCAACGACAATTTTGTGTTTGAAGAAAATGAGTTAATCGTCGATAATGTGATCATTGCCGAAGGACAAGGCGCAGGCGATTATACACAAATCGTTCCTTTTAACATTGCCGCTGATGCAAGTTTAGGCGAACATCTGCTTCGTGCAAAAATCAATTACAATGCCCTTGTTCCAGACGATGCCTGCGAAGGAACTGTTTCGGGTGAAACTGAAGATTACAAAGTGAATATCGGTGTTTATACGAATGTTGGTACACAATTGATGAGTAAAGCCGAACTCACCGTAACCAACAATGGCAACAATCATTTTGATGTTTCATTAAATTCAAATGAACTGACTGAGACAATGATTATCAGCCTGCACGATGTTTATGGCCAAACCTTAGTCGAAAACAGAATCGAAAAATCGAATGGTCGCTATACCTATCCTTTAGATCTTTCCTATGCCAAACCTGGCGTTTATATTGTTCGGGTTGGAACACATCAATATGGTAAAGTGAAAAAGATCGTTGTGAAATAGAACGTAGTAAGGGATTTTAATTTGATCAATAAATCAGGCTTCAGCAATGGAGCCTGATTTTTTTATAATCCGATTATCCTGAAAACCGGATCAGACCATGTGCAACAATGCTTCCGAAACAGTGGAAACAGGTAGTTTACAGCTTTTATTACTGCATACGTAAATCAAAGTTTGCCCTTCGATCCATTTATCTTTGAGCAACGAAAGGCTTCCTTCATCTTTACCACCCAGATAAATTACATTTGGAAGGTAGTTTTCGTCGATGGATTTCCGGATATTTTTAAAGTCATTGCCAACTATGGCAACTTCGAAATACGGCGCAACACAGCGAATTGCAACAACGCCCCAGTTGGCGTAATAGGAAATGTTTTGTGCAATTTCGTTCTGAACATTCCTGACCATCTGTTTTGATAACTGTTTGTATTCTTCTTTGTCAAGAATGAGTCCAAGGGACATTAGATTTGCAGCCATTTCGGAGTTGGAAGCCGGTATTACATTATCAGAAATTTCCATTTTTCGGGCAATCAATGATGAATATTGGTCGTGTGTGTAGAAGAACATACCGGATACCGCATCGAAAAAATGTTCAATGGTGTAATCAGCCATATCCTTTGCTTTGAACAACCACTTTTCATCGAAAGTTGCCTGATATAACGCAACAAAAGCTGAAATGGAAAAAGCATAATCATCGAGTAAGGCAGGGATGGTCGATTTACCATGCATGTAGTTACGGGTTATTTCGTTGTTTGCCGCGATAGCCTTTTCGCACAAAAATTCAGCATTTTTGATGGCAGTCCGGAGAAACTTTTCTTCGCCAAATGCCCGGTAAGCATCAGTATAAGCTTTCAGCATCAAGGCATTCCACGAAGTAAGGATTTTATTATCCAAACCTGGCCGAATTCTTTTGTTACGTAATTTCATTAATTTACGCCTGCCGGATTCAAGTATTTCCTGAACGGCTACAACTGTCATATTATGTTTTTGTGCAAATTCATCAACGTAAGTTTTATGGTGAAGAATATTTTTTCCGGCTTCCCAGTTTCCTTCGTGTGAAACATTGTAGTACGCATTGAATATGAATGAATTACCAATTAAAGCATCGTCAATTTCTTTTTTGGTCCAAACATAAAACTTCCCTTCTTCTCCTTCACTATCAGCGTTGAGGGAAGCATAAAACCCGCCTTCAGCGGAGGTCATTTCGCGTGCAATAAAATCAAGCGTTTCGTAAACCACTTGTTTGTATAAAGGATTTTTTGTCAATTGAAAGGCATGTGAATACAAACTAACCAATTGCGCATTGTCGTACAACATTTTTTCGAAGTGCGGCACAAGCCATTCAACATCAGTTGAATATCTGGCAAATCCTCCTCCTATCTGATCGTAAATCCCTCCGAATGCCATCTTATCCAGTGTCGTTGTCACAGCTTTCAAAGCATCCTGATTGTTACTCAGGAAATGATAATTGAGCAGATATTCCCAGTTGGAAGGCATCGGAAATTTTGGCGCCCGAAATCCCGATCCTTTCTCAAAATCAATGGAAGGTTTCCAGTTACTGAAAATCTCATCCAAATCATGGATGGTCAACAGTAAATTTTCGTGATTTAGCGGAATAATTTCGATGGATCGGATTCCCTGTGTTATTTTCTCTGCCTCAGAGACAAGTGTTGCCGGATTTTTCAATTGAAAATCAACAAAATAGTTCAGTACTTTCAACCAATTGTTCTTCGGGAAGTATGTTCCGGCGAAGAAGGGTTTCCCATCAGGCAATGCCAATGCATTCAATGGCCAGCCACCGCTTCCGTTTATCAGATAGGCTGCATTCATATACACCTGATCAACATCCGGACGTTCTTCGCGGTCAACTTTTATGGCAACAAAATGCTCATTCATAATCTGAGCCACCGATTCATCTTCAAAACTTTCATGTTCCATCACATGACACCAGTGGCAGGCTGCATAGCCGATGCTGATGATGATCATTTTGTTTTCGTCAACAGCTTTTTTCAAGGCTTCATCTCCCCAGGGCAACCATTTTACCGGATTGTGTGCATGTTGCAACAAATAGGGACTGCTTTCGTAAATAAGCTGGTTGGTGAATGGAGGTTCAGTTTTCTGCATCGAATGATTTTTTAACTAAACAAACAATCCGGAATTTAGTTTGCAGAAAGTGCTTTTGAAATGTGTTTCTAACTGATTTGCCAATGAAGAATCACCCATTTTTACCGATTTTATCCAACCGGATTTTATCGGTTATTTCAATGTCTTTATCTTTGAGATTGATCACGCTATCTTTTTCAAGATTCTTTAACAGTTTTACCGCACTTTCGGTCGAAATGCCTGCAAAATCGGCAAGATCCTTACGCGAAAGCAGATGGAATATCTCGGGGTAATCCTCCTTTATATTATCCAGATATAACAAGGTATCAGCCATACGACCGTTCATCTGTTTAAACAGAACCGTCCGAAGTGTTTCGGTCAGGCTCGTGTTTTGCCCGCAATAACGCCGGATTAAACCAAATCCAAAGTCACCGTTTTGCTTCGTCAGCCGCGCTATAGTTTCTTTTTCAATTAGAAAAGCCTGGCAATCGGTGAGTGCGACTGAAGAATAATTGAATGTGTTTTTCGTGAAAACCGGTGATAAACCAACGAATTCACCCGGTTTGATTATCCTGAGGTTGAAGCTTTTATTTACTTCACCTTCAATATATTGCAAAGCCAATCCTTTGATAACAAACAAAACATAGGAAGCAAAAGTTCCCTGTTTGGTAAGGTTATCGCCTTTACGGAAAAGTATCTGTGTTTTTGTCGCCCTTACCAATTCCATCTCTTCGGTTGAAAGCAATTGAAAACAAGGGGCATTAATATCACAAATGAAGTCGCTGTCAGTTTCAAGTATGGTTTTCATAAACGCTTTTGATATAAAATATACGGACAAAGTTAGTTTAAATCAATGAAAAAGTTGTCCTGATTCAATCAGGGACATGGCGGCATAGTAGCCCGAAAACGATTCACTCTTCATGATTACCGGTAATTTTGCAGCATCAGATATTTACGATTTGAACTGAATAAATAACCTTAATTAATCAACAAAATAAATTTAAAACTATGTTGTACACAAACTTAACACACCTTTTAACGGCAGCAGATCATGCCAAAACCTTGAGCGAAAACGAAAACGTAATGGTAATATGCGGTCGCATGGGACCCATGTGTATTCCTGTTTACGGCATTGCCGAAGAACTTGAAAACGAATACTCACACATAAAATTCTGTGATATGGAATTCGACAATCCGGAAGCAGCTGTGATCCGTAATCTGCCTGAAGTACGCGGATTCATGGGTATTCCTTTTACCATTTACTACAAAAACGGTGTAGTTGTGAAAGCCACTTCAAGCATCCAGTCGAGACAACAGGTAACCGCCATTTTGGATCAACAGTTTGGAGTTCCGGTAACAAAATAAGATGGACACTACGAATCATTATGATGCCATTGTGATAGGTGCAGGCCCTGCCGGATTAACGGCAGGGATATACCTGTCGCGGGCTCGACTCAAAACCCTCATTTTGAATGAAGGTACTGTTGGCGGGCAAATGGTGCTCACCCACGAGATTGCCAATTATCCCGGTGTTGAAAACATCAGTGGTTACCAGTTGGCTAACATCATGAAAAAACAGGCCATGCGCTTCGGTTGCGATATTAAATCGAACATTATTATCGAAAATATCGAACTCGAAGGTGAACGTAAACGTGTGACATTGAATGACGAACGCACTTTCACTGCCAACAGTGTCATTATTACAACCGGTGGAAGATCGCGCACCTTAGGTATGCCCGGCGAAGATCGTTTCAAGGGAAAAGGCATCTCCTATTGCGCCACCTGCGATGGTGATTTCTTTACCGGTAAAGAAATTGTGGTGGTCGGCGGTGGTAATTCGGCGCTCGAAGAGGCGGTTTCACTTACCAAATACGCGAGCAAAATAACGATTGTACATCAGTTCGATCATTTTCAGGCCTTCGAACATGCCATCGAAGAAGCAAGTCATCATCCGAAAATAAATTTTGTGATGGAATCGACGATTACTGCCTTTCATGGCACCGAAAACCTTGAAGGAGTGGACATTAAAAACCTGAATACGGGTGAAACAACCTATTTTAAAACAGATGGCGTTTTCATTTTTATCGGTTATATTCCAAATACAGAATCATTGAAAGGCTTGTTAGCCTTGAATCAATGGGGCGAAATCATCGTGAAAAGTGATATGTCAACCAATATTGAGGGTGTTTTTGCTGCCGGCGACAGTATTGCCAAACGATACCGGCAGGTTACAACTGCCGTTGGCGACGGGACTGTTGCCGCATTGGCAGTTTCAAATTATCTTCACGAAATGAAATCCAGACAAAAAAATTTAAATCCAGCCTGATATGCAAATAGCTTATATGATAATCGGAGGTTTGATTATCGGATTTGTTGTGTTACAGTTTGTCGCACGATCAAAGATGAAAAACACACCCATGGTTGATGATCACGAAAAAATAATGACACTTACCGATAAGAACTTCCAGCAACAAACGAAGAACAAGCTTGTGCTGATCGATTTCTGGGCGGGTTGGTGTGCACCATGTCGCATGATGGCGCCTGTGCTGAACGATGTTGCCTCCGAATTATCGGGGAACCAATTTGTTGGTAAGGTGAATATTGAACAGTATCAATCTCTCGCCCAACAATTTAAGGTGCGAAGCATACCCACATTAATCCTGTTAAAGAACGGAAAAGAAGTAAATCGTTTTGTTGGAATCAAATCAAAAGATTTTTTATTGCAGCAAATACAAAAGCAGTCGTAGGTAGTATCAATACATATTTATGCTGCTAATCAAGATAATCGGGATGAATCTTCGAAAACCGGACTTCATCCCAGATTTTTTCCTGTTTAAAAACCGACTTCTTAAATACGCAGTCTTTTTCGAATCCACATTTTTCGAGAACCCGCATGGAAGCGGTATTGTATTCAAAAACGCCTGTAAAAAGCCGGATCAGATCTAACTCCCGGAAACAATAATCAGTTATAAGATTCAGCGCTGTTGTTACGATTCCTTTGTTCCAATAGGGCTCGCCGATAAAGTACCCGATTTCAGCTGATTTCCGGTAAACATCCTGGCCGGGAAATATACCGATGTTTCCTACATATTCACCCTGATATTCAATAGCAAAAGTTGTAAGCGGATCCTGATCCCTGCAATTATTTATGAATGTTATCGCATCGGCCAGCGTATATGGATGCGGGAAACCATCACGCAGATTTCGGCTTATCTTTTCATTATTGGCTAATCGGGCCATGCGGGCTGCATCGTTTTCACGTAATCGCCGCAGCGAAATATTTCCTTCACTCAATTGCATAACATACTGCTGTTTAATGATTTAAAACAGATACCTGGATCATAATTTATTTAATTTATCCAAATACTCAGTGAGTTCAATATCTCTTTGAGTCCCGATCAGTATCCGTTTACCATTTTTCAGATAAAGCTGCAGGCCTTTATCACCCGAAACATTATAGGCTTTTCCGGTCCGGTTGAACCGAATGCCCCAGCCACCATAATCACGGATTGGTTTATAGGTAATAACTTCCAGTTTTTCAATTTCATTCCAGGAAATTTTCTTATGTTTCAGGTGAAACGGGAAAAACCTGTAGTCGATGCCATTTTCATCAATTTCGGTTGACAGACAGGCAAACCTGAACAATAGGATAAGGCCGGTTATTAGCAGTACGATCAGTAGGTAAGTGATGATTAATCCATTGTCACTCATCGGGTTATTCCCAAAAGGTTTGCCTCTGAAAAGCTGTTGATAAATCCCAAATTCAAAAACAGTCGTCACTGTCAATCCAATGACCGCTACCCCAATCCATATCCAGGGCTGGTTAAATTTCTGTGTTTCAGTGAAAGTTGCCATGGTGGAGGATTTTCGATAGACCTTAATTTATTTGATCCTATTTTATCAACCATTTGAAATGAATTCAAAAATACAAAATAGATGGGAAATATGTAAGTATTCTGAATTGTTATGTAACATTTTTTTATCGTCAGGGAACTACTTTTGTCAGATTAGTTCACAATCCCTAACACAAAAACACCATGGCAAGATGTTCAAAAAAGGCGCAGGAAAAAATCGGTAAAGTCATGCACGAGTTCAAAGAAGGAATGCTGAAATCGGGTAAAAACGGCAGTGGCGGTAAGGTGACAAGCAGAGAACAGGCTATTGCGATTGGAATAAGTGAAGCCAAAGAAGCCGGATTAAAAGTCCCTCCGGAAAAATAAAACTAATACAAGTGAACCTCATTACTTTTCATATGTGTCTTTTTTTCAAACGTCTGCAAATAAGGCCAGACTCCGCCAAATGATTTTTTTCCTACTTTTGCACCCAAATTTTTTGGGTAATCAAAACCTGTTATCGGTCGTTCAGTTGTGAACCTCAGATAAGCGATGGTTGATTGCAATTTTTTTAATCAGAAGTTAATCAATGCAGGCCGGATTTTTTCCGGGAGAGTTTTAAGATGGCTAAATACAACGAATACAAACAGTTAAACCTTACCCAAATCGGAGTTGATATCCGTAAATTCTGGGAAGAAAACGACATTTTCAACAAAAGTCTCGAAACGCGTAAAAACAGCGAGGCCTATGTTTTTTACGAAGGACCGCCTTCGGCCAACGGAGTTCCGGGCATCCATCATGTAATGGCCCGCGCTATCAAAGATATTTTCTGTCGTTACCAAACACTGAAAGGGAAGCATGTGCAACGTAAGGCCGGCTGGGATACGCATGGTTTGCCTGTTGAGATGGGTGTTGAGAAATCACTTGGCATCAGCAAAGACGATATTGGTAAGAAAATCAGTGTGGAAGAGTATAATCACGCCTGCCGTACCGAAGTCATGAAATACAAAGACTTATGGGACGAACTTACACGTGCTATGGGTTATTGGGTCGATCTTGACGATCCTTATATCACTTTCGATAACAAATACATCGAATCGGTCTGGTATCTGCTCTCGAAGCTCAACGAAAAAGGACTGCTTTACAAAGGTTATACGATTCAACCTTATTCACCGGCCGCCGGAACCGGACTCAGTACCCACGAACTGAACCAGCCAGGTTGCTACCGCGATGTGAAAGATACTTCGGCCACAGCCCAGTTCGAAGTTATCCGTGACGACAAATCAGCCTTCATCAAAGCGGATGCGCAATTACCATTGTTCATACTTGCCTGGACGACCACACCCTGGACCCTGCCTTCAAACACCGCCTTAGCCGTGGGGTCGAACATCGATTATGCGCTTGTTAAAACCTTCAATCCCTACACAGGTCTGCCCATACAGGTGATTCTGGCCAAGGTGCTTGTCGCTGGTTATTTTGATGCTACTATGCTCGATGGCGATTTTGACGCCTATAAAACAGGAGATAAAAAAATACCCTATACCGTTATCGATGAGTTCAAAGGAAAGAAACTCGCGGGAATCGGTTATAAACAACTCATTCCATGGATTCGTCCGATGGGCGATGCCTTCAGGGTGATTGAAGGTGATTTTGTAACCACGGTTGACGGAACAGGAATTGTACATATTGCCCCGACTTTTGGTGCAGATGACGATCGTGTGGCAAAGCAAACCGGTATTGTGCCTTTGTTACTGATCGATACTGAAGGTTACAAACGACCGATGGTAGATTTACGAGGTCGGCTATTTCTGATAGAAGAACTTGACATTGAGTATGTTAATGAGTATGTTGACGTGAGCTCTTATAAGGAATTTTCGGGCAGATATGTCAAAAACGCTTACGATGAAAGTTTGACCGACGATTCAGCAACCCTTGACGTTGACATTTCGGTGATGCTCAAAAAAGAAAACAAAGCGTTCCGCATCGAGAAGTTTGTACACAACTATCCACATTGCTGGCGCACCGACAAACCGGTGCTGTATTACCCGATGGATAGCTGGTTCATCCGCACAACTGCTTACAAAGAGCGCATGCTTGAGCTCAACAAAACCATCAACTGGAAACCGAAATCAACCGGTGAGGGTCGTTTTGGTAACTGGCTCGAGAACCTAGTTGACTGGAACCTGTCGCGTACCCGTTTCTGGGGTGTCCCGCTCCCGATTTGGATAACAGAGGATAAATCGGAACAACGTTGTTTTGGATCTGTGGCCGAACTTAAAGAAGCAGTCGATCGCTCTGTTGAGGCTGGTTTCATGCAGATAAATCCTTTTGCGGATTATAAGGAAGGCGACAACAGCGCGGCCAATTATGGCAGCTTTGATTTGCACCGGCCGTATGCCGACAATATTGTGCTTGTTTCGCCATCAGGTAATAAAATGTTTCGTGAGGCTGATCTGATCGATGTATGGTTCGATTCGGGTGCCATGCCATACGCACAAATGCATTATCCTTTCGAGAACAAAGAAACATTTGAAGAGAATTTCCCTGCCGATTTCATCGCCGAAGGTGTTGATCAAACGCGTGGCTGGTTCTTCACACTTCACGCCATCGCGGTAATGCTGTTCGACAGTGTTGCATATAAAACTGTGGTTTCGAATGGACTCGTGCTCGACAAAAGCGGCAACAAAATGTCGAAACGCCTTGGCAATGCCGTCGATCCTTTCGAGACCATTGAGAAATTTGGCCCGGATGCCACACGCTGGTATATGATCACCAATGCACAACCCTGGGACAACCTGAAATTCGACCTGAATGGTCTGGATGAAGTGCGACGCAAATTTTTCGGAACCCTCCACAATACCTACGCATTCTTTGCTTTGTATGCCAATATCGACGGATTTACTTATTCAGAGCCAGATATTCGGCTCAGCGAACGTCCCGAAATCGATCGTTGGATTCTGTCTGAACTGAATTCACTGATCCTGTTGGTTGATGAATCGTACCAGACTTACGAACCGACCAAAGCCGGAAGGGCGATACAACTGTTTGTTGATGAGCATCTTAGTAACTGGTACGTACGTTTGTCGCGCCGCCGCTTCTGGAAAGGTCAATACACAAATGATAAAATTTCGGCCTATCAAACCTTATATACCTGCCTTGAGACCATCGCAGTTCTGGCCTCACCCATAGCGCCTTTTTTCAGCGAACGACTTTTCATTGATCTGAACACAGCCTCCGGGAAAAGTGACTTTGAATCGGTTCACCTCAGTTTTTTCCCGAAAGCAAATACCGCTTTTATCGACAAAAACCTGGAAGAACGGATGCAGATGGCACAACAGATATCGTCGATGGTGCTTTCGTTGCGTAAAAAGACGAACATCAGGGTACGTCAGCCGCTCAATAAAATCATGATTCCGGTGAGCAACGCGCAGATGCAACAACAACTTAGTGAAGTTGAAAACCTCATCCTTTCGGAAGTGAACGTAAAAAGTGTTGATTATCTGGGCGAAGATGCAAATATCTTAGTAAAGAAGATCAAACCGAACTTCAAAACGCTGGGGCCACGCCACGGCAAACTCATGAAACAGATTGCGACACTTTTTGCCGGTTTCAACCAGCAGGATATCCGTTCGATTGAACTGACAGGCGCCAGATCAGTAATGATCGGTGATGAACAGGTTGATCTGACGCTGGAAGATGTCGAAATCATGACAGAAGATATTCCGGGCTGGTCAGTGGCAACTCAGGATAAGCTGACTGTTGCACTTGATATGACACTCACACCCGCACTTGTGCAGGAGGGTTTGGCCCGTGAAGTGGTGAACCGGGTACAGAACATGCGTAAAGATGCTGGTTTCGAGGTTACTGATCATATTTTGCTTCGCATTGAATCATCTAACGATCTGGATAGGGCCCTGCTTAATCATTCTGATTATATTTGCTCGGAAACGCTGGCACAACTTGAAATTGTAAAGCAACTTGATACGGCGGATGTTGCTGATATTGAGATCACTGAAACGATCCGGGCGCGTATGGAGATCAGAAAAAAGGCGTGAACATGAAATTAATAATAAGATAACATCATTTATTGAAAAATTGATATAAATTTATGCCGGATTCATGAATTGAATCATTGTTGGAAATTAAATTAAAACGCTATGAAAGAGCAAGAAAAAACACAGCATACCGATGCAAAAAAGAACCGGTATTCTGACGAGGAGCTGGAAGAATTCAGGACAATCATCCTTAAAAAACTCGAAAATGCAAAAGCGGATCTGGTGATCCTGTCTGAAGCACTTTCAAACACACATGACAATGGTACCGATGACACCTCGCCTACCTTTAAGGTTTTGGAGGAAGGCTATCAGGTGCTATCAAAAGAAGAAAACGGTAAACTGGCAGCACGTCAGCAAAAATTTATCATTAACCTCGAAAATGCATTAATCCGTATCGAGAATAAAACATACGGTATATGCCGTGTGACCGGTAAATTGATTTCGAAAGAACGTTTGCGAATTGTGCCACATGCCACATTGAGCATGGAAGCCAAAATGAATCAACCCGGAGCATAATTGAAACTACAGGTCAATATGTAATTGATTAATTTTTCATCCCCGTTTTACACTTCCGGGGGTGATTTGTTTTTAACCCAAAGGAACAAATTTGAAACGTCCAATCATCATCGTCTTCATTGTTTTATTGCTAGATCAGGCATTAAAATTTTATATCAAAACTCATTTTACCATTGGCGAAGAGATTGCTCTTGCCGGTAACTGGTTCATCATACATTTTACTGAAAACAACGGCATGGCCTTCGGCATGCAGTTTGCCGGCGAATGGGGCAAGCTCGCCCTGAGCGTTTTTCGCATACTTGCATCCGCTGCTATGGTTGTTTACTTAGTTATTTTAACCCGTAAAAAAACCGCGTTCGGTCCCGTTTTCGCTATCTCGTTAGTGTTGGCAGGCGCCTTGGGCAACATTCTCGATAGTGCGTTTTACGGGCTTTTATTCAGTAACAGCAGCTATCATACTGTGGCTTCTTATATGCCTGAAGCCGGTGGTTACGCGAATTTCCTGCATGGCAAAGTAGTTGATATGCTGTATTTTCCACTCATCGTGATCGATCAGGCAACAGCACCCAGATGGATCCCGGGATTTTTGTTCGGATTAGATGGCTATTTCATTTTCTTTCGCCCGGTATTCAATGTTGCTGATGCGGCTATCACAACAGGTGTGTTGTGGCTTTTGCTTTTCGAGAGAAAGTTTCTGAAAGGAATGTGAAAAATGGTGGCTGGGAACTGGTAGCTGGGAACTGGTGACTGGCAGCTAGTAAACAAATACCCAGCAACAAGAACCCAGCAACAAGAACCCAGCAACAAGAACCCAGCAACAAGAAACCAGTAACCAGCAACAAGTCCCAACCCTACTCACCTTTTTTTACAAATCTGCATTTTTTTGACGCTGAGATTCAAGGCAAATCTTTATATTTGCATCCAAATTGATATTCTAACATTATCTCAATAACCCATGAACAAAACGAACAACGGACGTATCGCTCAAATCATAGGGCCTGTTATCGACGTAGCCTTCGATCAGGAGTCTGACCTTCCAAACCTGCTTGATGCACTTGAAATCACCCGCGACAACGGGGAAATCATCATTATCGAAGCCCAGCAAGCGATCGGCGAAAACACGATCCGGGCTATCGCCATGGACTCAACCGATGGTCTTCGCCGCGGAATGATAGTTAAAAAATTAGGTAAGCCAATCTCCATGCCTACCGGTGATAAAATCAAAGGTCGTTTGTTTAATGTAATCGGTAAACCGATTGATGGTCTGGGTGAGATCGATACCAAAACATCGTACAGCATCCACCGCGAACCTCCTAAATTTGAAAACCTCACCACATCGAAAGAAGTACTCTTCACAGGTATCAAGGTGATCGACCTGATCGAGCCCTATTCAAAAGGTGGTAAAATCGGTTTGTTTGGTGGCGCCGGTGTTGGCAAAACCGTGATCATCATGGAGTTGATTAACAATATTGCGAAAACATATGCCGGTATGTCGGTATTCGCCGGTGTGGGCGAACGTACACGTGAAGGAAACGACCTGCTGCGCGAAATGATTGAGTCAGGGGTTATCAAATATGGAAAAGAGTTTACCGAAAGTTTGGAAAAAGGCGGTTGGGATTTATCCAAAGTCGATCGCAAGAGCTTGGAAGAATCACAGGCAACGCTCGTGTTCGGACAGATGAACGAACCTCCCGGAGCCCGTGCCCGTGTTGCATTGAGCGGTTTAACACTTGCCGAATATTTCCGTGACGGAGATGAGGAATCAGGTGGAAAAGACATTTTGTTTTTTATCGATAATATCTTCCGTTTCACACAGGCTGGTTCCGAAGTTTCGGCTTTGTTGGGTCGTATGCCGTCTGCCGTAGGTTACCAGCCTACCTTAGCTACCGAAATGGGTATCATGCAGGAACGTATCACATCGACCAAACGCGGATCGATCACATCTGTTCAGGCCGTTTATGTGCCTGCTGATGACTTAACCGACCCGGCTCCGGCTACTACTTTTGCCCACCTCGATGCTACCACCGTATTGAACCGTAAGATTGCCGAGCTTGGTATTTATCCTGCCGTTGACCCGTTGGATTCAACTTCACGTATTTTAAGTCCTGATGTTGTTGGTCAGGGACATTACGATACGGCACAACGTGTTAAATTTATTTTGCAACGTTACAAAGAACTACAGGATATCATTGCCATCCTGGGTATGGACGAGCTTTCGGAAGAGGATAAGTTGATCGTTCACCGCGCCCGTCGTGTACAACGTTTTCTGTCGCAACCTTTCCACGTGGCTGAGCAGTTTACCGGAATCCCCGGAACCATCGTTTCTATCGAAGATACCATCAAGGGTTTCAATATGATCATGGATGGTGAGGTGGATATGTATCCCGAATCGGCGTTCAACTTAGTTGGTACGATTGAAGAAGCCATCGAAAAAGGCAAGAAAATTCTGGCTGAAACGAATAACTAATCCATAATCCCACTTGTTATGTTACTCGAAATCATTACACCTGATAAAACAATTTACAGCGGCGAAGTGCAATTGGTGCAATTGCCTGGTCTGGATGGCCTGTTCGAAATACTGAACAACCACGCGCCCATGATCGCCGCCCTTGGCAAAGGAAAAATCAAGATTCAGGAAAGTGACAAGAAAAATCAGTATTTCGATATCGATGGCGGCGTGCTCGAAGTGCTGCACAACAAGGTGTTGGTGCTGGCTGAATAAAAATACGACCTGATATATGAAACCCGGCTTGTGAAAACAGACCGGGTTTTTTTGTGTCTGGTCTGCTTTGTTCCCATTCAACCCGAATCCATATCCTGGATTTAATGTGATTTTTTTGGATTCTATTCCGAATATATCATGATATTTTTGGATTCTATTCCGAATTATTACTATTTTCCTTTCGTTAGCGCTGATTTATCTTCGGTGAGATCGCTTCGCTAAGTTGGAATCACAAGTGTTCGAAATTTCGTCGAGCGGTTTTGTATTTATCGTTTTTTTTATGCTTTGAGTCAACTCTTCAGCATATTTATTGCGAAATTTAAAGAAGTTCTTAATAATATCCTCTGATTTAATCATTATTAAAAAGCTCTTTTCTTTAAATACCACGAAAAATAGAAAATCTATGAGTTTTACCTTCCTAATTTCAATAAATTGAGAAGTATCAATTCTTTCTTTTTTAAACAAATTGCTTAAATAAAAATATTCAGTATTGTATTTTACACTATAAATCTTTGAATATAAAATAATTATAACCAGAAATGATATAGCGATGATAATGGGAAAATAATAATAATAAGGATTATCGCCTATCAATGACAGAAATGTAAAAGAACATAAAAGTATAACACCTAACACAATAACAAATTTTTGATAATACGTAATCTTATTATCCCCAAACTCATTCAAATCACTAGTATACATCATCCCTTTTTTGAAATGTAATTTTATAATTAATTATACCTCCGCGCAAGCTAGGAAGCACTGAAACCCAGATTGCGGGCGGCTTGCCATTAGGCGGCGTATTCTCCGATCTTCTTAATTTTGTTTAATTCAGTTTGTTTATTCTTTAAGGCCTCTTCTAAATCAAAATCATCCTGAAGTCCTAACCAAAATTTCGGAGAGGTCCCAAAATACAAACTTAATCTCAGTGCAGTATCCGCAGTTATGCCTCGTACCCCTTTTAAAATGGCGGAAGTCCTTGTTTGAGGAATTCCGATGTCCTTCGATAATTTATATGCAGTTATGTTCATTGGTTTCAGAAACTCTTCTAAAAGAATCTCTCCGGGATGCACATTTGCTAAAGTTTCCATAATCAGTTCTTTTTAATGATAATCAATAATTTTAACATGTTCTGATTGCCCCTCACTGTAAGTAATTCCGTGTCAGCTGGTTAAAATCATTTGAAAACTTTTGCTTCCCATTTATTTTCTTCATTTTTTCTATAAATTATTATGGTCATTGTTCCTGAATCTTTAACAATTGAATCGCCAACATTTGAATAGCGTTGAGCCCATACTCCAAACTTGCCTATATTTTTCCATTGACCATCTATCTTTAACCAGGGGTATCCACGGTCCCCTTCAAAATGTTTTTCTTCATTTATGATTCCACTTATTCTTTCATTGAAAAATCTTTCGTTTGCAATATAATCTTTATAAAAAAAGGCATAAGCAATAAATACAATAAATGATATTACGATAACAATAAGAGTAATTTGTTTGTATTTACGTTCAGTCCAATCTTTCATAAATTCTAAATAATATTTTCCGCTTGCGGGATAATCCGTGCTATCCGGGAACAAATCATTACAAAAATATCAAATTAAAAGTTTGGTTGGCAATAAAATCAACCTGCTATTTTATGTAATAAATTTCTCTTATTTTTGCAGAATCGTTGCAAATATTTACTTTTTAGTGCAATATGTTAAACATAGGAAGCAAAATATCATTACTCAGGAAAGAGAAAGGATGGTCGCAAGGTGATCTTGCGGAACAAATTAGTGCGTCAAGGGAGATAATCGGAAGATACGAGCGTAATGAAAATTCCCCATCACTTGAAATGGCTTTAAAAATGGCGAAAGCATTCGGGGTTACGATTGATTTTCTATTAGGCGAGGGTGAATATTCGACTTATGACCAGATTACTATTGACAGGATTAATAGTATCCAAAAAATGGATTCCAATACTAAATCGGTTCTTTTTAATGTAATTGATACTTACATACAAAATTTTAAAATAAAACAGGCGTTTACTACAAAATAATTGGATGATGAAACAAGTAGTTTTAAATGTACCGGACAACAAATACCCATTCTTTATGGAACTTGTAAAGAGTCTTGGTTTTGTTAAATTGCCAGAGGAATCAAAGTTGACAAAAAATCAAGTGGAGTTCGTGGAAGGGACTAAAAAATCTCTTGAGCAGGTAGAACAACACCTGAAAGGTGAGATTAAGTTAAAAACAGCTGATCAGTTGTTCGATGAGCTTTAATATTTACACCACGGACTTTTTCGATAAGGAACTCAAAAAGCTTTCTAAGAAATACCCGTCTGTAAAGAACGATTTCAAGGCTTTGGTAGATTCCATAAAAGAAGAACCTAAGCAGGGACAGCCACTTGGCAAGGACTGTTATAAAATACGTATGGCTATTACTTCCAAAGGTAAAGGCAAAAGTAGTGGTAGTCGCGTAATTTCCTGTGTTAAAATTGTGGCTGGCTCCGTTTTTCTGCTTTCCATTTACGACAAAGGCGATAAGGAAAATATTTCAGATAAGGAAATTGACAATTTGCTTGGGTTGGCAGGTCTGTTATAAAAAAGCAAGGCATACAGTCATTCAACAATTACAACTATTCACCCCATTCATGCCACTGATTACCTGTGATGAGATCCCAGCATGGCTTCGCTCAGTTGTTATCTATTCCATTCACAAACAAAGCATTACAAAAA
The DNA here is from genome assembly GCA_013141455.1 of Bacteroidales bacterium. Lineage (GTDB taxonomy): Bacteria > Bacteroidota > Bacteroidia > Bacteroidales > F082 > CAJBPB01. Next base: position 8,622 of record JABFQW010000028.1, on the reverse strand, counting down.
TATCAAATGAAGCAGTTTCGTTGGCAATAAGAATGGAATAAGCTTATTTCTTTATCATTTGGCAAGGCTGACAAATCAGTGCCAGCTGGGGCCACATCGGATTATATTTTCCTGCTCATCGATTTTCTTGCAAAAAAAATCCCGGCTTCGTTTCCAAAACCGGGATTGTAATTATGTTAGTCTTAATTAAACTGTAGCCGAAGCGCCTGGCGCCGGAGCGGCAGCAGTCATCGCTGCTAATTCTTTGTCGATATGGAACATGCCTCCTTTGTCGTCACCCACCAGACTGATTTTGTCAAGAATGTTTTTCATGGTGCTTTCTTCTTCAATCTGTTCGGTGATAAACCATTGGATGAAGTTGCCCGTGGTATAATCCTTTTCAATCAACGTCACTTCGTACAATTGGTTGATGGACGCCGAAACATATTCCTCATGTTCCATCACTTTCCGAAAAATATCAAGTATCGAAGTATAATCATTCAACGGCTGTTCCAAAGCCATCAGGGTTGCTTTACCACCACGGTCGTTCACATAATGAATGAATCTGAGTTGGTGAAAGCGTTCTTCTTCGGTCTGACGGTAAAGGAAAGCGGCAGCTCCCGGAAAACCGTTTGTTTCACACCAGATGGCCATCGATAGGTAAAGGCGCGATGAGTGTTCCTCTCTGCGTATTTGTTCAATGATGGCGGCTTCAACTGCTTTCTTTATCATAGCATGTCGGTTTTAATGCGCTGAATTAACTGTTATCCAAGTGCGTTGGCGCCACTCACAATCTCGATAATCTGGTTTGTGATCGAAGCCTGACGTGCTTTATTGTAAATGAGTTTCAGGTCTTTTATCATCTCGGTGGCATTGTCGGTGGCCTTGTGCATCGAAATCATGCGGGCGCCGTGTTCCGAAGCAAAACTATCAAGAATCATCTTATACACCTGCATCTTCAACGTCTTAGGGATGAGTTCATCCAGAATAGCGTTTTTATCAGGCTCAAAAAGATAATCGACTCCTTCGTATTGTTCGTTTTCATCGACAACAGGCATCTCCACCGGCAGGAATTGTTCATGGATGAGAATCTGTGTTCCGGCGTTTTTGAACTGGTTGTAAACAAAAATAACCTGATCAAATTCTTCGGCAACAAAAGCCTGCATGAATTGCTCAGCGATCGGCACAACTGCAGTAAAATTCAGATTATCAAATACATGAATGTTCGATCCGAGCAGTTTATAATTTCTGTTCCTGAAATATTCCTCTCCTTTTTTTCCGATGGGGAATAGGGAAACATTACCCGCTTCGAATTGTTGCTGGTAGGTTTCGGTGATCAGTTTTGTGGTGGCACGAATCACATTCGTGTTAAAAGCGCCGCAGAGTCCGCGGTTCGAAGTCACCGGAACGAGCAGGATACGATCGGCCGGACGCTGAACCGAATACTTGCCATCGGAAGTATGCTCCATGCTTTTCGACAGATTCTGCACCAATTCCTGCAACTTGGCGCTATATGGACGCATAGCGGTTATTGCATTCTGCGACTTGCGAAGCTTCGAAGCGGCCACCATTTTCATGGCGCTTGTAATCTGTCGGGTCGAATTGACCGAATCGATTCGTATTCTTACTTCTTTTAAATTTGCCATCCTGTTCTTATTTCAAATCTATTTCTCGTATTTAGCTGCAATATCAGCAGCCACATTTTTCAGGGTAGCAACCATTTCGTCGGTATATTTACCGGCCTTGAGCGCTTTCATCAAATCGCTGTATTTTTCACCCAGGTGATGCAAAAATTCTGTCTGGAAATCGATAATTGATTTCACCGGAACCTTACGCAACAGATTGTTTGTTCCACAGAAAATGATGGCAATCTGTTGTTCAACCGTCAAAGGCGCGTATTGTGGCTGTTTCAGAATCTCCACATTGCGTTTTCCTTTATCGAGCACCGACATGGTAGCTGCATCGAGGTCGGAACCGAATTTCGAAAATGCTTCCAGTTCGCGGTATTGTGCCTGGTCGAGTTTCAATGTTCCGGCCACTTTTTTCATCGATTTGATCTGGGCATTACCACCTACGCGTGATACCGAGATTCCCACATTGATAGCCGGGCGGATACCGGAGTTAAACAGGTTTGTTTCGAGAAATATCTGTCCGTCGGTGATCGAAATCACGTTCGTTGGGATATATGCCGAAACGTCGCCGGCCTGTGTTTCTATAATCGGGAGCGCAGTGAGTGAACCTCCACCTTTGACCAAAGGACGGATACTTTCGGGAAGATCGTTCATGTTTTTGGCAATCTCATCCGAGTTGATAACCTTGGCAGCACGTTCGAGCAAACGTGAATGAAGGTAAAATACGTCACCGGGATAGGCTTCGCGTCCCGGAGGACGACGCAACAACAACGAAACTTCGCGATAGGCAACAGCCTGTTTCGAAAGGTCGTCATAAATAACGAGTGCAGGGCGACCCGTATCACGGAAAAACTCCCCGATGGCAGCGCCGGCAAATGGTGCGTAAAACTGCATGGCAGCAGGATCGGAGGCAGTGGCAGTGATGACAACCGTGTAAGGAAGTGCGCCGTTGTCTTCAAGTATTTTTACAATATTGGCTACTGTTGAACCCTTTTGTCCGATAGCAACGTAAATGCAATAAACGGTTTCGCCACGGTCATAAAATTCTTTCTGGTTAAGTATGGTATCCACAGCAATGGCTGTTTTGCCGGTCTGACGGTCGCCAATGATCAGCTCACGTTGTCCGCGGCCAATTGGGATCATGGCGTCGATGGCTTTGATACCTGTCTGCAATGGTTCATTCACCGGTTGACGGAAGATAACGCCCGGCGCTTTGCGCTCGAGTGGCATTTCGTAGGTAACGCCTTTTATTTCACCTTTGCCGTCGATGGGTTCGCCAAGTGTATTGATAACACGGCCCAGCATTCCTTCGCCAACGCGTAGCGAAGCAATACGACCGGTCCGTTTCACGGTGTCGCCTTCGTTGATGCCTTCGATACCACCAAGTAATACGATCCCCACATTGTCTTCTTCCAGGTTGAGAACGATACCCATCAGGCCGGTTTTTTCAAATTCGACCAACTCACCTGATTCGGCATTTCCCATACCATAAACACGTGCGATTCCGTCACCGATCTGTAACACCGAGCCCACTTCTTCGAGAACAGCATCGGTATTAAATCCGGCAAGTTCTTTACGGAGTATTGCTGATACCTCAGCAGGATTGATAGCTGCCATATTCAGTCTTTCTTTTTTTAAAATCCTTTAATGTATAAGTTTTTGTCAAATTCTTTGTGGAGCCTGCTTAACTCTTTGCTCACACTGGCATTAAATTGATAATCGTCCATTTTAAGCACAAATCCGCCAATGATTTCCGGATCAATTTTCTCATTGAGCTGCAGGGTTTTGTTGGTAAGCTCTCTGAACTTTCTCAACATTTTTTCACGAAGCACAGCATCGATAGCTACAGCGGTAGTAATGTCAACACTGGCAATGTTTTTAAACTCGAGATACAATACGTTAAACTGGTGTGCGATCTCTAATATATTCATTTCGCGGCCTTTGCGAACCAAGATATCGAGGAAAGTAAGTGAGTGTTTGCCCAAATGATTCTCGAATATCTTCCGGATAATCAGTTTTTTCCGTGCCGGAGGAATCACCGGATTTGCCATAAGCTTACGCAATTCACGGTTTTGATTCATCACCTCGGCTACAAGCAACATATCTACATGGGTATCTTCAACAACCTTATCTTCAACAGCAAGGTCGAACAAGGCTTTGGCATACCGTTTTGCTAAGAGCGTATTCTTCATTTAGCTGTTGCTGATTAGTTAAGTTGCTTTTCGTTGAGCAAACGTTCGATATATTCCTGCTGCGATTTTGGCGCTGTAAGTTTTTCGCGTAAGATACGTTCGGCAACTTCAATCGATATTTCAGCGATCTGGTTTTTGATATCTGTCATGGCAGCGAGGCGTTCGTGGTTGATGCGTTCCTTGGCGCTTTCAACGATCCGGTCAGCTTCCTGATTGGCCTTCACACGTGCCTCTTCAAGCATTTTTTCTCTTATTTTGCGTGCCTCGGTCATGATGGCATCGCGTTCTTCCTTGGCATCTTTCAGCAACTGCTCATTGTCAAGTTTCAGTTTTTTCATTTCTTCGTGAGCAATATCGGCGGCCTGTAAGGCTTCCTCGATATGTCGTTCGCGGTCGTTGAGGGCCTGAATGATCGGAGGCCAGACAAATTTCTTTAAAATGAAAAAAACGATGCCAAAAGCGAGCGACATCCAAAATATAAGTCCTATTCCCGGATTTATTAATTCCATGTTGAATTGATTTTTACGGTTTAAAATAAAAACCCTTTGCTGCAACCAACCGTTGCAGCAAAGGGAATTTGCAGCATGTTACAAGAACACGATCAACAGACACACTACGATGGCGAAGAAAGCAACACCTTCGATAAGGGCGGCTGCAACGATCATATTGGAACGAATGTCACCGGCAGCTTCAGGCTGACGGGCGATTGATTCCAGTGCACTGCGTCCGATCTGACCAATACCCATACTGGCACCGATGGTAGCGATTGCTGCTCCCAGGCCGGCAGCCATTTTGGCGATTGGTGCAAGATCTACTGCTGCTTGCATGATAACGGTTAATAATTGCATGATTACGATTTATTTAGGTTAATAAATGAGTTTACAAAATCAATGACTGTCGTGGTGATCATCATGGGCATGTTCTTCGTGGGCATGCTCTTCAACAGCCATCCCGATAAAAATTGAGGACAAGAGCGTGAAAACATAGGCCTGTATGAAAGCGACTAATAATTCGAGAAAATTCATAAAGATGGACAGTGCCACCGATAGGATCGACATCCCGTAGCCCGCGTAAAGGCTTGTTTTACCAAAGACAAAAATCAAACTCACAAATCCAAGAATGATGATATGTCCGGCAGTTATATTGGCAAACAAACGCACCATCAATACAAATGGTTTGGTCAGCATCCCAACGATTTCGATGATCGGCATCAATGGTATCGGAATCTTCAGCCACCATGGCACGCCTGGTGTGTTGAAAATATGCATCCAGTAGTTTTTGTTTCCTCCAAATGAAACTGTAAGGAAAGTACAAATGGCTAATACACCAGTAACAGCCAGGTTGCCGGTTATATTAGCGCCAAACGGGAAAATAGGAATCAATCCCATCACGTTATTCAGAAAAATAAAAAAGAAAACTGTCAACAGATAGGGAAGAAACTTCAGATAATGCTTTTCGCCGATGGAGGTTTTTACCACCTCATCACGTATGAAAATAATCAATGGTTCAACCAACGATTGGAGTCCTTTTGGAGCATGTCGTTTTGTCTTTTTATAAGAACGGGCAACGCTCAAAAAGATTAACAGTATCACGGCTGACGACACGAATATGGCGAAGGCGTTTTTAGTGAAGGAGAAATCGAGTGGTTTTACCTCGGTACCATCTGCTGCTTTGCGGACAATTTTGCCTTTCTGCATACCGGTGTGGGTAATATAAAAACCCTTGTAGGATTCCTTACCATGATGAAATTTTGAGGACATAAAAAAATGCCACTGGCCTTCGTCATACAGTATAACCGGCAGTGGCACGCTGATGTGGGTATGCCCGATGTTGGCGATATGCCATTCATAGGCATCGACAAGATGCTCAATAATTACTTCGCCCGGGTTAAAATCGGCCTCAGCATGTTGTTCGCCGGGCGTTTCGTGCGTTGCAGTTGCCTGTTCCTCATTTGCAAACACTTGTAGGGTTCCAACGGTAAGTACCAGAACCAAAATAAATCTCCAGAAAGGAGATTCCTTCATGTTTTTATTGAACGCCATCTATATACTTGATTCTATGTTAGAAATAGTTTGCAATTTTACGAAAGAATCCTCATTTACCAAAGGATTTTTTCGTTTTTTTATCAGTCCGGGCAATTTAATACCTGAACTGAACCAATGAAACTGGTTTTAAATCAGGAATTACGCTACATTTCGTACCCCTTTGCAAACCTTCATGTTCTGGCTTCAAAATTAATCCCGCATTGGGTTAAACTTTGTTTTTATGGAAGGAAGTGTGAATAAACAAAAGTTTGAAACATGATGACAATCACCGGTAAAACAAACAAAGTAACCCATAAACGGATATTTCAACTTATCGAATAATTCAAAAAACACGTGACAAAGGCGCAAAAATGTTGTAATTTCAGCGTATAAATGGACGAAACCGAATATGTTTAACCTAATATTAGCCCAATGAAAAAGTTATACACAGTATTGTTTCTTCTGTCAGCGTTTTTTGCCTGCACCGATTGTGATCAGCAAAAATCAGAAAAAGAAGAATTGGCTTCGATTCAGAAAATGCTTAACCAGTATTTTACTGCAATAGAAAAAGAAGACTATCAATTGATCGAACAATCCTGGAAAAAGAGTGACAGCATTGTGATGCTGGGCACAAATTCGCTCGATAACCTTGTAGGTTGGGAGCGTATAAAAAACGCTTACCGCGACCAATTTGCCTTGGTGAGCGATTTCTATATCTCGATAAGCGATCAATGTATCAGGGTAAACAGCACGGGAAACACCGCCTGGTTCTCGCAGTTGATGAACTATAATTTTATCGTTGGCGGAGTAGCGCAAAGCTATGACGGACTGCGGTTTACGGGTGTTCTCGAAAAATGTGAAGAAGGATGGAAATTGGTTCAGGGGCATCTGTCGGTTCCTGCAAATGTTGATATCGGTGATAAATCAGAAAGGCAATAGCGCTCAGTCAGGCAAATTGGAATCATTAGCATAAACAATAGCCATTTTCGCAATTGGCTTGTAACAAAAACTTATCATTCACCGAATACAAACGGCTTGCGTAATTGTGTTACTTTTGCAGGCAAACAAATTCAAGAGAATATTTATGTCAAAAATCATGGATCCCATCGGCAGACTGATGGGTTTGCGTTACAAATCACATCCCTGGCATGGTATCGAAATAGGTCCGAACGCCCCAACCGTTGTTACCTGTTTCATCGAGATGGTGCCAACCGATACTGTTAAATACGAAGTTGATAAGGTTTCGGGTTATCTGCGACTCGATCGCCCTCAAAAATATTCGAATGTGGTGCCGGCATTGTATGGGTTCATACCACAAACTTTTTGTGCCAAAAAGGTAGCTGAATATTGTAACGAAAAAACCGGACGCACCGATATCACCGGCGACAGAGACCCAATTGATATTTGCGTGCTTACCGAAAAAGAAATTACCCACGGTGACATCATCGTCAGAGCCCGGCCTATTGGCGGTTTCAGGATGATCGATGGCAACGAGGCCGACGATAAGTTAGTTGCTGTACTTGATAATGATGCCGTGTATGGAAACTACAAGGATATATCCGATTGCCCGGCACTCGTGCTCAACCGGATGAAACATTATTTCCTCACTTACAAGGACTTACCCGGTAAGGAAAGCCATGTTGAGATAACCCATGTTTATGGTATCGAAGAAGCCCATGAGGTTATCCGCAGGTCGATGGAAGATTATCACCATAAATTTGATAATCTTGATATGTTTCTGTCAGAAGTTTAGGCTTATCTGATACTGCTTCTTTAGGTTGTATTTTTTTATGATTAGCGGTAATAGGCAAAAAGTTGGCTACAATGCTTTGCCTTTTTTCTTTCAATTCGTTATTGCCGGTATTAAATAGTCCTGCATTATCTTATCAACCTGTCTGTGACCATATGGCGTGTTGTATGCTGTCGAAGTAACAATAATTACAAATGGTTGGTCTTTAAAAATAAAAATTTTATTACCACCGTTACCGCTTGAATAGTAAACATCATAATTTGTGTCGCCGATATTGTAGGTTTTATTCCAAAATAAATAGCCATAATATTCATCTTCGGATATTTGTATTTGTCTTGATAAACTTTTTGTAACCCATTCTTTGGGAAGAATTTGTGTACCATTCCAATTGCCCAGGTTTTTGTAAAGTTGCCCGAACCTGGCATAGTCGAGAGAACGCAGTTGTAAACCACCTGCTGTACTAACAACCTTCTGAGGTGTGAATTGCCATTTATATTTAGTAATTCCGAGAGGTTGGAACAAATTTTTGTCTGCAAACTTTTCTAAACCATCAGGAACAGATTTGTTTAGAATGTCACCAAGAATTACAACACCCGCTGTAAAATAGTCCCAATGGGGGGTTGAAACTTTCGTGGTATCGATGGGTAAATTTAAGGCAAACTCAACCCAATTTTTTGTTGGATACATATTTTCTTCATTTCCAGGCGATTCCTGTTTCATATCAGAACCGTCAAATGGTGAACTCATTGTCAACAAACTCTTTAATGTAATGCTATCTTTCGAAGTAGCATAGTTTTGAAAATCTTTTAGGTTATAAAATTCATTCAGCACTTGCATTTCACTTTTCAGGTAACCGTCTTTTATTGCAATTCCCAAAAGGGATGATGCAAATGATTTACCAACCGACCTTGTGTCGTGAAGTGTATTTCTGTTTGCTCCGTTAAAATATTCTTCGATTAATAGTTTATTGTCTTTGATTACAACAATACTTGTTATGTCTTTAAGGGTACTTGTTGCGATTTTACGATTCAGTTCTTCTATTTTGG
>JABFQW010000011.1 GCA_013141455.1 Bacteroidales bacterium | reverse complement strand
GTTCGAACCTGCGTGTGAAAGTAAAATTAAACCTACAGGATATAGCCCATGGCGTTGAGAAAAAAATCAAGGTAAACAAATATGTTTCCTGCAGCTATTGCAACGGAAGCGGCGCCGAAAACGGCGGTTCTTATACCACCTGTTCCACCTGCCGTGGCGCTGGTCAGGTTTCACGGGTTACGAATACTTTTCTCGGTCAGATGCAAACCAGTTCGACCTGCCCTACCTGTGGTGGTGACGGTAAAATAATTACGAAAAAATGCACACATTGCCAGGGTAATGGTGTTGTTCAGGAAGAGGAAATCATCCCGTTGAACATACCTGCCGGAGTGGCAGATGGAATGCAACTTTCGGTGAGTGGCAAAGGAAATGCCGGTGCGCGTGGCGGTATCGCGGGCGATATGATTGTATTGATTGAAGAAGAACAACATCCTGATTTGGTAAGAGATGGTAATAACCTGATTTATAATTTGTTTATCAGCTTTACCGATGCAGCGCTCGGTGTAAAACTCGAGGTACCGACCGTTGACGGTAAAGTTCGTATCACGATAGATCCGGGCACCCAGGCCGGAAAAGTACTCCGTTTGAAGGGCAAGGGACTACCCTCGGTAAACGCCTATGGATTGGGCGATTTACTCGTAAATATCAATGTTTGGGTTCCTAAAAAACTCTCTAACGAGGAAAAAACTATTCTCGAAAGATTATCTGCCTCACCCAATTTTAAACCCAATCCAACGAGTTCTGAACGGAATTTCTCGGAACGGTTACGCGATTTATTCAATTAATTCCACTAAAGGTGCAATTTATTCAAATTCAGGATGTAACAAAGGCATACGCGAATCATCTTGCCCTTGATAAGGTTTCGTTATCGGTTCCAAAACAAACAATTTATGGTTTGCTTGGTCCGAATGGCGCCGGTAAAACCTCGCTTATCCGCATCATCAATCAGATAACAGCCCCCGATTCGGGAGAAATATTTATCGATGGTGAGAAACTTCAGCCCAAACATATCGCACAAATCGGTTATCTCCCCGAAGAACGCGGACTTTACAAAAAAATGAAAGTCGGTGAACAAGCCTTGTATCTGGCGCAATTGAAAGGTGTTGATAAAATAATTGCTGAAAAACGATTGAAAGTTTGGTTTGAGCGTTTCGAAATCATGAGTTGGTGGAACCGAAAGGTGGAGGAACTGAGTAAAGGGATGCAGCAAAAGATTCAATTCGTTGTAACCGTGATACACGAACCCAGATTACTCATATTTGATGAACCTTTCAGCGGTTTCGATCCCATTAATGTGAATATTCTGAAAGAAGAGATTCTGCGATTACGGCAGGAAGGTGCAACGATCATCTTCTCAACCCACAATATGTCATCGGTTGAAGAGCTTTGCGATACTATCGCACTCATCAACAACGGAAATAAAATTCTTGAGGGCAGCGTAAAGGAAATTAAACAGCAATACCGGACGAATACCTACGAAGTGCATCTAACCTCGGTTGCAACAGCTTTAGGTGATTCATTGCCCAATGGTTTTCATCTGCTTTCAAAATTGGTTACCGGTTACAACGAAGTTACGGCAACAATTCAATGTGATCCGTATGTGAAGGCCAACGATTTATTAGGATTTCTGATGGATTTTGGTCAGATCGTTTCGTACAGGGAATTACTGCCAAACGTACATGATATTTTTATTCAACAAATTGAATCTCAGACGGATAAAAATTAGTCGATGAATAAAACCCTGCTCATACTCAAGCGTGAATACCTCACGAGGGTAAAAAAACCCAGTTTCATCATCATGACTTTTCTTGGTCCTTTGCTGATGGCTCTGTTGATGGTGGTGCCGATATTCCTGGCGACTATTTCCGATTCCGGTCTAAAGAAAGTTGCCGTACTCGATGAAACAGAATGGTTTAAATCAAAATTTGAAAATGACGAAAATTATATTTATTCGTATGTGAACGATGATTTAGATAGTCTGAAATCGATGGTGTTAAAGGGCGACTACAATACCTTACTTTATATTCCCAAACCTGAGCTGAACATCCCTGTAAACGCTATTCTTTTCAACGCAAAACAAGCTTCCATCTCGTTGAAATCATCCATCCGAAACACGATTAAAACTGAGGTAGAAAATCGAAAATTGCTTTCATCGGGCATCGACCCTGAAGTGATAAAATCATCAAAAACAAATATCAACATACAAACGATCAAACTCGAAGATGACGGTAAAGAATCGAAATCGTACACCGAAGTTGATGTTGCGCTGGGTTTGATCACCTCAATCCTGATTTATTTTTTCATTTTCATGTTTGGCGCTCTCGTGATGCGTGGTGTAATCGAAGAAAAAACAAGCAGGATCATCGAGGTGATGGTTTCATCAGTGAAACCCTTCCAGCTGATGATGGGAAAAATTACCGGCATCGCGCTTGTTGGTTTAACACAATTTCTACTCTGGGTGTTGCTAACCCTGGGTTTGTATTCGGTTTTCGCGCTACTATTCGGGCCTGAGGCAGTGAGTCAGCTTCCGGCTGGTACAAATATGATAGGTCAGAATATAGGCGCCGCACAAATATCCGGCAACGCGCAGGTGACTGAAATATTCGAAGTGATCAATTCGATTGATTTCGGGGTAATCATATTTAGTTTCCTGATTTATTTTATTGGCGGTTACCTGTTGTATGCCGCACTGTTTGCCGCCATAGGTTCGGCAGTTGACAATGAGGCCGATACGCAGCAATTTATGTTACCCGTATCGATACCTTTGATTTTAGGTATTGTCCTTTCAAATTTTATCGTTAACAATCCCGATGGAAACATAGCTTTTTGGTTATCGATGCTTCCACTTACTTCACCGGTGATTATGATGGTAAGGATTCCGTTTGGTGTGCCGTATTGGGAGATTGCACTTTCGATGTCGTTGCTTGTTGCCGGATTTGTTTTCACAACATGGCTCGCGGCCAAAATTTACCGTACTGGCATATTGATGTATGGTAAAAAGGTGAATTATAAAGAGTTGTGGAAATGGATACGATACCAGTAAAGGAAGATTGCAAAATGTAAAATGCAAAATGCAAAACGAAAGGTTTAAAATGAAATAAAGAAAAAAAATATTTCAGTTTGCCATTGAGGTATTTATTATTATTCTGATTCACAGTATATTTCAATATTTAAATCATTTATTGGGAGTTGTAAAAGAATTCTTATAATTTTGCACCCTCAAAAAAATTCATAAAGAATAGAATGTTAATTTTAATTTACATTTAGAAATGCAAATAAAAGGAGCTATTAAAACATTTGCCATCGCTATGGCGATTGTTTCCCTGTATCAGCTTTCATTTACTTACGTTGCCAAACGCGTCGAAAGTAAAGCTGAAGCATTTGGGAAAAGTGAGGCAGCCACCAGGCAAGCAAATGAACTCGCACGTGGGAAAGAAGTGCAATTTGATCAGATTCTTGATTCAATTCAAAGGGTTCGTCAGACGCATTACCTTGATTCGATGAACAACAAGGTGGTTTACAATATCTTAATTGATAAATACACCTACAAGGATGCAAAAGATCGCGAAATAAACCTCGGCCTTGACTTAAAGGGCGGGATGAATGTCGTGTTGGAAGTATCGGTAATCGATATCATCAAGGCCCTTTCGGGTAATAGCCAGGATCCGGTTTTTCTTCAGGCTGTTGAAAAGGCCAAATTGATGGAGAAAAGCAGTCAGAAAGATCTTGTTACTTTATTTGGTGAATCATTTGAATCGATTGATCCGAATGGAAGGCTCGCTGCATTATTTTTGTTTGAATTCCGTGATAAAGGCATCACTGTTAATTCGACAAACTCAGAAGTGCTGACAGTAATCCGTCAGGAGACAGATGCCGCTATCGACAGGACGTTCCAGATTCTCCGTACCCGTATTGACCGTTTTGGTGTAACACAGCCAAATATTCAAAAAATGGCTACATCAGGTCGTATTCTGGTAGAGCTACCAGGTATCAAAGACCCAAAACGTGTACGTAAACTCTTACAGGGTACTGCCCAACTCGAATTTTGGGAAACCTATAATTTCTCAGATCTTAACAGCTTTTTTGATGAAGCCAATCAGCGTTTGAGCGTTATGAACACCCAAACTACCGAATAGGCAAATGCAACAAGCCAGGATACCTTGAGCAATCAGGCTGATAATACTGATAAAACATCCACCTCTTCAACAGCAAATTCAACGACTGAATCAAAGTCATTACTTGACAAAATTGAACCTGATTCTGCTTCAGCCAAAGAAAATAATTTTGAAGATTACGCCAAAAAAAATCCGTTATACGCTTATTTATCACCGGCTTATGTTCAAAACGAATCCGGCCAGTATTTCCCGGGTGCCTCAGCCAGGGTGGGAACAGCTCTTGTTAAAGATACTGCGGTAATCAATGCGATGCTTCGTAAAGTGGTTTCAGTATTCCCGAGAAACATGAAACTGGCATGGTCAGTTAAGCCACGTGTTGCCGGTGAAGGTGTTGAATATTTAGAATTGGTAGCCCTCAAAGGTTCAAGAGATAACCGTGCAGCCTTAGGTGGTGAAGTTATTGTTGATGCCCGTCAGGATTTTGATCAGAATGGCCGCTGCGAAGTAACCATTCAGATGAACAGCGAAGGCGCAAAATCATGGAAACGTTTAACAGGTGAAAACATTGGCCGTCAGGTTGCTATTGTACTTGACAACTATGTGTATTCATTCCCTGTGGTAAACGATGAAATTCCAAATGGCCGTTCCTCAATCTCAGGTGGAGAAATGAGCATCGAAGAAGGACAGGATCTTGCAAACATTTTAAAAGCCGGTAAACTCCCTGCACCATCGAGGATTGTTGAAGAAGCAGTTGTAGGCCCTACCCTTGGACAAGAAGCAATTGATGCCGGTTTATGGTCGTTCGTTGTAGCCTTCATGCTTACCCTGGCTTATATGATCTTTTATTACAACAGGGCCGGTCTTATTGCCAATGTGGCACTTTTCGTGAACCTTTTGTTTGTATTTGGAATTCTTGCCTCATTGGGTGCTGTACTCACACTTCCTGGTATCGCCGGTATTGTTCTTACATTAGGAATGGACGTAGATAAAAACGTTATCATTTATGAACGAATCAGGGAAGAACTTCGAGCGGGTAAAGGAATGCGCTTAGCAATCGATGATGGATACAAACATGCCTACTCCGCTATTATAGATAGTAACATCACAACACTTTTGACAGGTATCGTACTTTACATTTTCGGGTCAGGTCCTGTTCAGGGATTTGCCACCACATTGATCATTGGTGTACTTAGCTCACTTTTCTGTGCTATCTTCATCACACGTTTGCTTTTCACTTATATGCTCGATAACAATAAAAAGATTTCACTTTCGACACGTTTTACTGAACATATTCTTACACACGTTAACATCAATTTCATTGGTATAAGAAAAACATATTATGTCATTTCAGGCGTTTTGATACTTATCGGTATTGTTTCATTGGGCGTAAGAGGACTAAGTTACGGTATCGATTTCAAAGGTGGCCGTACCTACGTAGTTCGTTTCGATCATGATGTACGTATCGACAAAATACGTCAGGCCCTGCTACCCATGTATGGTCAGGAACCAGAAGTAAAAACATTTGGTGGAAATAATCAGGTAAAAATTACAACATCCTACCTTATCGACGATCAGGCAACTAAAGTAGATTCAATCGTCGAATCAAAACTATATGAGGGCGTAAAAGGATTATATAATGAAAAGATTACTGAAGCTGAATTTCTGGCACACGCGGGAGGTAAATCTCTTGGTAAAATGAGTTCCCAGAAAATCCAGCCTGTTATCGCATATAGCTTATTGGTGAAGGCTTATTATGCTGTATTTATTTCGTTGTTGATCATTTTTGGTTATATCGTTATCCGGTTCAGAAAGTGGCAATGGGGTCTTGGTGCCGTCGTCTCACTATTTCATGATACGTTCATTGTAGTCACCCTGTTCTCATTGTTGCACGGTATATTGCCTTTCAGTTTGGATATTGACCAGCATTTTATCGCTGCAATCTTAACAATTATCGGCTATTCGATCATGGACTCTGTAATTATCTTCGACCGTATCCGTGAATACACCGTGCTTCATCCGAAGCAAAACCTTCAGGAAACGATGAACGCAGCTATTAACAGCACCTTGGGACGTACTTTAAATACATCAGGTATAACTTTCATGGTATTGCTTGCCATGTTCCTGTTTGGTGGCGAAGTTATCCGCGGATTCACCTTTGCTTTGTTGGTTGGGGTTGCCGTTGGAACATATTCATCAATCTTAAATGCTACACCAATTGCATACGATACAATTATGTGGCAATTACGCAGAAACGAAAAGAAATCACCGGTTAAGGTTGTGAAAAAATAACACACTGTTGACTAATATAAAAAATCCTGCCTTGGTAATTCAAAGCAGGATTTTTTGTTTCGGCATTTACTGAAGAATATCAGTTTAGAATTACTATTTTTGTCACCAAATTCAATCACGGATGCTACTATTTTTTGATCTCAGTTCGGGAGAAGTTTTATTGATTCTGTTTGTGGCATTTATCGTGCTTGGTCCGAAACGGATACCCGAAGTAGCCCGAACTATAGGCAAAGTGATGAATGAGATGAAACATGCCTCTGCCGGTTTTAAGAATGAAATCAATAAAGAGGTACAACGCCTTGATAAAGAAACAAAGCTTAGTGAATTCCTTTCGGAGAAAAATCTTACTTCGATAGATCAATTCCAGAAACCGGTTCCGGAAACCAGGGAATTTATAAGCGGGACCAGTCCGGATAAAAATATTCAGGAAACCAAGGTATCATCAAGTGAGGTAACCTCAAACAAAAAGATTCCCGATACCAAAGAATTCACAAGCGAGAAAGCATTAGGTAAAAAGATTAATGAACCGGATGATATCGTTCAATAATTCAACAACTTTGACGTTTATGAACGATACATTAAACCGCAGCTGATTATGAAATATTTCGTTTTGATTCTTTTTTTTCTGTCACTTCTGATTGGTAGTCAACATCTCGTGGCCCAACGTAATCCTGCAAAAAGCGCTGACGAGGCTTTCGACCGAAAAATGTACACCATTGCCGCTCAAAAATACAAAAAGGCATTTAACAAGGTGAAAAAGAAATCGGAAGAACGCGACAGGATCAGCTACCGGATGGCCGAATGTAACCGCCTCACAGGTAACTACAAACGCGCCGAAGCAACATACAAGCGTGTCTTAAAATCTGAATTTCCAAAGAAAAACCCGGAGATATATCTCAACTATGCCGAAGTACTGAAAATGAATAAAAAGTACGCTGAGGCAATCGAAAATTATAGGCTCTACACCGAAAAAGTTCCGGAAGATCCACGTGGTATTGCCGGTGCCGAAACGGCCATCCTGATCGAAGAATGGTTGAAAAACCCTTCGAAATACGAATTAACACCACTTAAAAAAGTCAATTCGCGTGAATCAGATTTCGCGGCAACCTGGGCCTCGCCTAACTTTAATGAAATCATCTTCACTTCAACCCGCGATGGCGCAACAGGCAAAGAGAAAGATGGCTGGTTAGACCAAAATTTCAGCGACCTTTTCATCTCACGCCTCGACCGTAAGAACGAATGGAGTACACCTGTTTTGTTGGACAAATCAGAAACGATTGATACAAAAGCGAGCGAAGGCGCTCCTTTCATGAACGGCTCTTTTAACAAACTTTATTTCACCCGTTGCGAAAATTATGAAAAGCGTCAGTCAGGGTGTCAGATATTTGTTGCCACCCGATCGGGCCGCGATTGGGGAAAACCGACGCCGGTTCCTATTCTTGGTGTTGACACACTCGATATCGTTGGCCATCCCACACTTAGCGAAAATGAAATGATTCTCTATTTCTCTGCCGAACGAAAAGGTGGTTTTGGCGGTAAGGATATCTGGGTATCGCTTCGCGAAAAAAAGACCGATCCATTCAGTCGTCCACTCAATATTGGCCCTGTCGTCAACTCAAAAGGTGATGAGATTTTTCCCTTTTTACGAAACGATACCACCTTGTATTTCGCGTCGAACGGGCATGGTGGCATGGGAGGATTAGACATTTTTGTGACTACCATCGATACCGGTGGCATTTGGGGAACACCGAGGAATTTAAAATTTCCTGTTAATTCGACAAACGATGATTTCGCTATCGTATTCCATCCGAAAGAAGAGCGTGGTTTCTTTTCGAGTAACCGCGACAACCCGAAAGGCATCGATAACCTCTTCTATTTCATGGAACCTCCGGTATTATTCACTATCGCCGGTACCGTGAAGGATGAGAAAACGCTGCAATTTGTTGAGAGCGCCGCCATTCAACTGATCGGGACCGACGGGATGACACTTAGCACACGCACCAACGACAAAGGTTATTTCCTTTTTGGGAACAGCCAGGTAAATAAAAATACCACCTACGAAATAGTTGTTGACAAAGAGAATTATTTTACCAAATCGGCAGTGGAAACAACGGTTGGTGTTGAGTTCAGCCGCGATTTTGTAAAAGATTTCATGCTCGACCCAATACCGCAAAAACCAATTGCGCTTCCCGACATCTTATACGATCTGGCACGCTGGGAACTTAAAACCCAATACGAGGATTCGTTACAGGGTTTGATTACCACGCTCCAACTTAATCCGACAATCGTGGTTGAACTGGCTTCACACACCGATAACCGCGACACCGAAGAAAAGAATGACATCCTTTCGCAGCGCAGGGCGCAATCGGTAGTCGATTTTCTGATTCTCAGGGGAATTGATCCAGGTCGCTTAGTAGCAAAGGGATATGGCGAACGCGTTCCGCGCGAAATAGACAAAACCATCACGGTTAATGGTTATAAATTTGATCAGGGAAGCCTGCTCGACGAAACTTTCATCAATGCGTTGCCATCCAACGAAATCAAGGAAGCAGCACATCAGTTGAACCGTCGTACTGAATTCAGGGTATTGAGTAAAGATTTCGTACCGAAAGCTGCCAACCAACCCATTAATCAACAGGTTGTTATTACGATCAATCCTGAAGATAATAAAACTGCCTTTGAAATAAATGCGGATGGTTCCTTCGTTATTCCCTGCTTTGTTGCCGATCATGAAGAGAAATTCGTTTACGACAAAACTTCCATTGCCACGGTATCACTTAAAAAAGCGCTTGAACTGCTCAAAAACGGAGATATCAATAAAGAGAATTTCGTTGGCGATGTTGAGAAAGTACTCACAACGGGTTCAATTGCCGACAAAGCCGTTTTCAAAATCAACAGTATCCGGATTGCCAACCGAACCACACATAATGTTGAACTCACTGTGTCGCATTCCTTGAAAAGTGATTTCGTTTTCGGGCAGGAAATCCTGAATGCATGTGGCGAATATTCGATTGATACTAAAGTTAAAACACTCATATTCAAA
>JABFQW010000139.1 GCA_013141455.1 Bacteroidales bacterium | reverse complement strand
CCTTCATTGTCTGTAATAATAACCGAAGCTCCTGCTGCCGGACTAAATGTTGGCTTGTAAACATCGGATGAATAACTAAGTTTAATGGTAATCTGAGCGGGGTTGTCAAATACACCTCCATCAATTACCAATAGTTGGTCATACCCGTCAAGTTCAGGCTCAAACTTATCGATACATGCCTGAAACAGGAATATGGAAATCAGAAGAAATATGTTTAGTTTTCTATTTTGCATAGTTTCCGAGTTTAAAGTCATACGTCAATGAAAAAATCGGAGCACCGAAAATAGAAAGCCGGTAGCTTTTTATAACGCCTTCTTTTGATTCAAAATAGACGGAATAAGCATTTTTACGTCCGGTTACGTTGTACACAGATAAAATCCATGAACCGTGTAGTAATTTATTTTTTCTGAGGTTTCCCTCTAATACAAAGGAAAGATCAGTTCTGAAATAATCCGGGATTCTGTATTCGTTCCGTTTCGAATAGTGAAGAAACTGTTGTCCGTTTTGATAATAGATGGCGGTGGGGTACGTGATTGGTCTTCCTGTTGAATAAACAATATTTCCTGAAAAGCTTATCCGCTTGTTTAATTTGATATTGGCAACAAGATTCACTGAATGTGGTTTGTCGTAATTGGCCGGATAACGTAACCCGAAATTAACTTTTTCACCGGTCAGCTGATTATCAACCAAAATCGTTGAACGGGCATATGTATAGTTTATCCATCCGTTAAGTTTTCCCTGTGGTTTTTTTAACATCAGTTCAATACCATACGCTTTGAGGTTTCCCTGCACAAGTTCCTGTTCAGGATAATCACTCACCAGTAAATTGGCCCCATCTTTAAACTCAACAAGATTGTCGACATTTTTAAAATATATTTCAGAAGAAGCTTCAGTTTTCCCCCTGTTCAGTAATACATAATAACCAAGAGAGACCTGATCACCAACCATGGGTTTGATGTTATAATCCGCAAGTTTCCATTTGTCGGTAGGGGAAAGTGCGATGGTGTTCGAGAGCATGAAAATATGCTGGTGCACCCTGTTGTAACTAAGTTTGACCGACATCTCGGGATTAATCTGATAGGTACCAGAAAACCTATAATCTAACCCTTTGTATGTTTTGGTTGGTTTATTTGAACCAAAATAGAGGGTATCAAAAACAGATGCTACAGAAATAGGAAAGCCGGATTTGTATGTAACGACTGTTTTCGGACCAAGGTTTGAGAAAATATTATATCGTAAACCTGCAGCAAGGGTGAGTGTTGGCAATACTTTCCATTCGTCATTCACAAATAGGTCGTTTTCAATTCCCTGCTCATTTTCAAGTTGCTTTGGATAAACGAGTGATGAGTCACCATAAGGCAGAAAAGGATTATTTTTTAAACCATAAAGTATCGAATTCAGTCCGGTGGTGATGGTGTGTTTTTCAGTCGGCCGGAAAGTGAAATTCAGGTTGATTTCATCGTGTTGTAGCGAATATGATTGGGAATAAGCGTTGATAGTGTTTTCAGTATTTATTTCTTTGAAAGCATAGTCGCTGAATGCAAGTGAAAGGTTCAGATTATTTTTATTGTTGAATGCATGAAAATACGAAAGTGAAGCCCCTTTGTTGGCATATTCAAATGTTGTTTTATCAACGATTTTAATATCATCCATGCTATAGTATCCAAAAACGTTTAACTGATTGTTGTCGTTGATGTTATAACTGATATTGGTTACGAAATCGATAAAACTTGCTTTGGAGTTTTTTATTTCGGGGTTTTGAACCATTTTCAATGCCCAGTCGGAATAGGTTGAACGGGCAGCAAGGAGGATACTAAGTTTTTTCTTTATTATGGGCGTCTCGAGCATCAATCGGGCTGTAATCGGACTGATTCCTCCCCGAGCCGAGAAACTCTCCATATTTCCCTGTTTAGCGTTAATATTGAAAATAGCTGATAACCGGCCTCCATAAATTGTAGGAATGCTACCTTTATAAAGTGTGAAATCGTCAACGACATCCGGATTAAATGCCGAGAAGAATCCCAGCAAGTGTGATGTATTATAAACCGGAACTTTGTTTATGTAAAACATATTTTGGTCTGATGGAGCCCCTCTGACATTGAATCCGGATGAGCCTTCTCCAACTGATTGAACACCAGGCAAAAGCAATGCCACTTTAATCAGGTCGCGTTCGCCCATTACAGCCGGAATTTGTTTCAAACTTTTTGCCGTTATTTTTTCAAATCCGGTATTGGTTCCTTTCAACATATCTTCTTTATCCGACCTGATTACTACCTCATCCAACGAATACACTTCGGATTCCATCTCCAGTTCAGCAAAACCATCCGACAGTACTCTCACTTCATAACGCGATTCCTTATACTCTATATTGCTGATTACCATCGTATATTTTCCTTTCGGAATACTGATACTGAAGGAACCTTTCTCGTTGGTTAAGGTTCCTTTTGACAATTCAATAAAATAAAGTGTGGCACTTTCAATGGGTTTGTGCTCCTTGATATCAGTAATTCTTCCGCTGAAAAGAGCCGTTTTCTTTTCGGCATTTTTTCCTTTTATTCCAATGACAATCGAAAGTGCAGGTAGTTCTTTTGTTGTTGCAAGAAAGTCACGTTCCTTACGTGATTCAGATGAATCGATCCGTTGGGCTGTAAATGATTCTTCAATAAAAAAATCATCAGGAAGACTGGTCGAAAGTTTTTGTGAATTTGTTATAAATACAGCATTTTCACCAACTGAAAATTTAATTTTATGAGGAGTTAGGTTTATACGTAGCATATCAATCAATGAAACAGGATACTGTGTGCTATGCATATTCAACGCAGGAATGCTGTCGGTAATATAATAAAACCTGATTGAAAACTCATTTTCAACCTTGTCGGCGAATGATTTCCAGTTCAGTTTGTCGTATGTTTCATTCAGCAAAACTGGTCGGTTTTGACTCAATGAAGGCGAGTAAAATAGTATTACAAAACAAACAGTGAGCAGTATGCTACAGGTTATGTTACTTTTTCGACAGTTCATCACAATAGCTTAATAATTGGGCCAGCTGTTGATGTGTGGCCTTTCTGAATTTAATTTTGTTCGATTTCATATATCGTGAGATATCTTTTTGATATGGAGCAAAAGAATCGAGAAGGTTTTTCCTGCTTTTAATCCGTTTTGCCGATCCATCCCTTATCAGGTAATGATTAATCCGGGTTTCTGAATACTTACCAAATGGATCTACCTTGGTATACATCTTCACAAACTCCTTTTTATATTTAGTGACAAACATGAAAGACCCAGAGTAAACCAGATCGACAAACCCTTTCACCTCTTTTGCGGGAAAGAATTTAGTTGCCGGATAAAAATTACTCTGGAAAAAATCGAATTGCTGTATGAATTCGTTATTTAACTGTATAGGGAATTTTGCACCGGATTTCAATGTGACAAGGAGAATTAGTTTGTCGTTAACAATATCATATTTGAGCGACTCAACCTCAAAAATCTTGTCACAAATGGAAAGGGAAGCATGCGAATAAATATCATCCTGAAAATATGGATTCCCATCGGCCTGATCATTGGAATGGGTATAAGCGAAGCCATTGATCAATGCCTCATCTGAACCGTATACCCCGGAGGTGTATTGTAATAGCGTCTGCAATATGGCTTTTTCATCTGTTTTAACTTGTGTCAGGGATACAAGTGGAAAAAAGAATAAGAAGACAATGAATAAATAAATCAAACGAATCATCACGTTGTTTATTAACCTACAAGGATTTAATATAAAATCAACCGTAAAAATACTAAATTAGTAAGACTATAAAGGTATAAATTCCAATTTGTTAAAAAGTTAGTTTTCGATAATAATTTCGGTAGTTATTCTAAAAAAAGAGCCGGGATTAACCCGGCTCTTTTAAGTAAGGTAGTTGAATGATTACCTGATAATTATTTTCGAGTTTGTTATACCATGATCTGTTTTAACATTAACGATATAAACACCTGAATTAAGATAATGGAACATACGTTGGGTTCCAACACCACCAACTTCCTTCATGAATACCGGTTGACCCAACATAGTGTATATTTGAATGTTAAGTCGGGTATCAGTTGTTGATTCAACGATCAGTTCGCTATTGTTGGCCCAAACACGACAAGCAACCTCATCGTTGGTATTGATTCCGATTTCGATCAGATCAATAACTAAAACATTAGCAGTACCACCAACAGGATTAATTGTTTCAGTAGCACCCCATACACCACCTGCACCAGTATATGATTTTTCAACCGCACCACTTGAAAGATCAAGTACCTGAATAAGCTGCACCCCATTCGCATTCACATTAGGTATAATTGCTCCCCATGAACCATTTACTCCTGCCACAAAATCTTTGAAGAAAGGTGCGTAGGAGGTAATTGCCGTGAAATCAATTCCGCTTGCTTCGATGCTGGCACCATAAAGCGGACGACCTTCACCTGCAAGATTGTCATAAAGGAACACGAAATCTTTTGGACTGTCACCAGAGATTGCCCTAAGCGCGGTACCTTGATTTTCGTTGGTTTCAACACCAAATGTCAGAACCTTTGTGCTATCTGATGTGGTAAGATAATGTGAAACTGTTGTTCCTTCGTTTCCATCATTCAAACGGATGCGCATGAAGACGAAATTTCCGGGAGTAAACCTTGCATTACCTGTAGGTTCGGTAACAAACCAACCGGTATATGAACCTGAAACATCAGTGGTTAATTCGCCATAGTTTCCTTCGGTATCGAATGCCGGACTTGTTGTTCTTATGAAATCGCCATCTAATTTAGCAATAATCATGTTTCCTGCTCCATTGGTTTCAGCATCGTCACTATTAATAACCACCTGATTGATATATCGATAGGTGGCATTTGGATTGAGCCCGCTGAGTGTAGCACGGAAGGCAAATGGAATACGGTCGTTATTGGCATCATTCAAACCTTCAATATATTGTGGAAGAACCTGAGATGACAAGGTTGCTGTTCCCTGAAGGGTAACTTCGCCATTTAAAGTAACAAACGTTTCAGTAGCATCTCCACCAGTATGAGAAATTGTTTCACCTTCAAAAAGGCCAGCGGTAAGACCGGCTTTCAATCGTACATAAACGGTGACCGGCTGACCAGTAATATTGCCATCTGCAAATGGGAATGATAATGAATTACCGAAAATGGTGTTATCACTTGAAATCTCATAATCGACGGGTGACGTAACATTTATGTCTCCACTGCCAACAAGATTATTTGCACTTAAAGTATAGGTTTGCGAAGCGGATGGCCCGAATCCTTCGATATATGTGAAATTATTTAATGTTGAAGGTGTTGCTGTAATTGTTGGTGAGGTTGAACCTGCAACGATCGAGAGGTTATCAACCTGCCATAAGCGGTAGAAATCAACATTATAATGGTATTTGAATGCAATATAAACATTTGTTCCGGTAACTGCAGAGAGATCGATTGTGCCCGAAGGTGTCCAGGTTTCTTCAGCAGCAGGATAAGCAAAAGTTAATTCTGTCCAGTTTGCCGAAGTTGGATCGCCAATACCAGCATAATCAGTCGAATACATAACCTTGAAATAATTGTCAGCATCATCGATACCATATCTCATCCAGCTTTCAAAAGTCATTGTCACGTTCGCGTAATCATTGAAATTTACGGCAGGTAAAATGAGCCAGTCTTCTTCAAGATCACCGGTATTGTAACCATTCATATAGGCATATTCACCTGTTGAACTGTGTAACCAGTATTTATCGGCGCCCGAAACACTATTTTGATAACATAAACCGAATCCTGATGCGAAATCTTCAGCATAGGGTAGGGTAGTTGTTTGAGGTCCGATAACTGTACCACTGCAACTTACTAATTCTTCAGGGGCGGTTCCACCGGTATGACTGATGTTTTCGTTATAACTTCCGATTGCCAGACCGGCTTTTAACCTTACGTAAATTGTAAGTGGTTGGAATTCAATATTACCTTCAACAATATTAAATACCAAATTCGATCCGAATGTTGCATCATCAGTTGAAATTTCAAAACTTGCCGGTGCAGTGACAGTTACCTGACCAGGATTTAGATACAATCCCATCAGGTCGTATGATTGCGATACCGACGGGCCTGAGCCATCAAGGTAATTCAGGTCAGTGAGTTCAGAAGGTGTTGCAATTATCTGTGGATCAGTTGAAGCATTTAACAGAATTACCAATGGTGATACTGTTCCACCTGCAGGATTAGCGGTGTTCACGCCATTCCAAACGGCATTTGCAGAAGTATTCGAATTTACAATTTCACCTGTTGTTAAGCTTCGCTCCTGAATGAGTTTTACACCTTGCGGATTGTTATTTGGCACTATTCCGCCCCATGAACCGGTTACTCCGGCAACAATGTTTTGATAGAAATCAGAATACGCATCAATAGCTGTGAAATCAATTTCGGTAGTTTCGACATGTGTTCCATAAAGTGGACGACCTGTGCCGGCTGTGTTCTGGAATAAGAAAACGAAATTTTTAGCCGTAGCATTCGATTCACATCGAATAGCGGTTCCTGAAATATCATCGGGTTGTTGTGTGAAATTAAGTACTGTTGAATAAGATGTGGTTGTAACATAATATGCAGCAGTTGTGCCGGTAGCTCCATCGTTAAGTCTGATTCTCATGTATATCTGGTTTCCGGGTGTGAATCTGGCATTTGCAGTTGGCTCATTTACAAACCACCCTGTAAAAGAACCACTTGCATTGGCAGTAAACTGACCATAAGGGCCGGCATCTAATGATGGTTGTGTTGTCCTGACAAAGGTTCCGTCAGGATTAACAAAGATTACATTTCCTGCACCATTTGTGGTTGGTGAATCTGTTGATATAACCAATTGATTTATAAAACGATAAGTGGCATTTGGAATTAGTCCGTTTATTGTTGCGCGATAAGCAAAAGGTACACGGTCGTTGTTGGTACCATTTAATCCTTCAATAAACTGTGGAACAAGTACTTCTGTCATTGTAGGATCATTTACTGCATAAATGCTTCCACTTACAGCCTGTGTTAAACCCGCAGCATTTGCGTTTAATACATAACTTCCAACCGTATTCAGTGTGATGTCATCGAAAGTAGCAACACCTGCTACAGCCGCTTTTACCAATGTACCACCTACTGTCCCCGGACCGCTTGCTTTTGATAAAGTTATGTTACCGGTATAGTTTACATCAACCGTATTGTCCGAACGACGTGCTTCAACAGTAAAAGTTGAAATGGGTGTATTAATATGACAAATGGCCGGGAAATTGACGAATGCCAACTGAGTAGCGGGTAGCGATACGCTTCCGTTGCAGGTAACGGTGACAGGCGTTGCATTGGTTGAAGTGGCATTAATCATTTCATTATTATAATCACCGGCATTTAGTCCGGCCTTTAAACGGACATAAATAGGTGTCGAATTAACTGTCCCACCAGTGTGATTGAGGGTGATTGGATTTGTGGCAACGAAAGAACCACCTGATTGCGTAGAGATTTCATAATGTGTTGGCGGAACAATTGAAATAGGAGCAGTCAGATTCGCTCCGTTGATGGCAAACGATTGCTGTGCTGATGGACCAGACCCCTGTGAATAATTGAACCCATCAAGTTGACTCGGGTCAACAGCAATAAAAGGAGTCAATGGGATTGTTGTAAATGATATTACTCCTCCGTAACTTGTTCCAACTGAATTCGTTGCATAGGCTCTGATTTTGTAACTTGTATTTGGCAAAAGCGATGTAACACTTGCGGTAAATGCGCCAACATCGAAACTTCCCGTTTCAACGGTTTTTGCATCATTGATATCGGGATCGGCATTGGCTGCTAAATCCCAACAAAAACCACGTGTTGTAACGGTTGAGTTTCCAGTTGAAGTTATCGTACCATTACCTGTACAGCTTGTTGTGGCCATATTTGTAGGTTCTTCGGTTGAAACGGTTGGGGCAGATGGGCCGCTTGGAGCCACGGCATCGGCCCAGGTGGTGCCAACGCGGATACCGTCAACGATAACCTTTTCGGCTGCATTGAATTGCCGGACAGCTACAGAACCAACATTTGTTATACTGGCATAGGTCTCAGTAAATGTTGCATCGGCTGTTCCAGGTTCTGATGCCGGAAACGTATTGAATACGAATAAACTGGATATTTTTGTAGATAGATCATGTTTAACAACCAATAAAGTTGGAGTTGCTGCCGTAATTGGAATATAGGTTCCTGGTGCTGAAGCGCCGATTCCGACACCACTTCCGGTTGCATTGACCCATATCCGGCTGATAAAAAAGCTTGTATTTATAGGATTAACACTTAAATGAAAGAAATAACCCGCCGAATTTGTTGCCTGTGTTTGTATAACGAAAGCAGCATAAACAACACCTGAAGTCTGGCCTGTGAATACCTTGTGATCATCCTCGCCGTTGTTGTCTAAGTTGGCTGCGCCACCTATACCAGATCCGGCATATCCACTGAACGTAAGTCCGGTTGTGACATCAATGGCCTGGGTTCCGGCGCCACTGTGTGCAGTCCATCCATGGGCAGTGAGTAAGTCACCAATCACGTAATCGAAATCTTCGACTAATAATGCCTGTGACCTTCCAGCCATACTCCCCCAGAGGAAAATCAGGCAGAAGCTGATAATTTTAAAGTAAGAATGTTTCATGATGAATTGAATTAAAAATATTTAAAAAATTATTAGAGATTAATTACAATCTGGTTAAATGAAAACAGTTCGTTAAAACAGGAATCATGGCTGTAAAAATAACCACATTTCGTTAGGTTTTCAAGCAGCAAAGTAAATCTAAATAGGGAATACAGGTGTTAATTCAATGTTAAGTATAAGTCATGGCATATAAAGAGATTATTAGAAAAATATTCTATTTTCTCAGTTTTTTGTATGTTCAATTTCTTAATAAAGTTCCAATGGAATTAAAATACAATGGATATATTAATCGAAAAAATGACGTTAATCGAGGTTAATAGTTTCGATCGATTTAATTCCATCGCGGTTCAATATAATTCGATAGCGACAATAGAAAATCTGATCCTCATTTTTAAACTGAATAATCATATTCAGAAAATAAATTTTTTCACCCTGAATAACTGAGAACGAGTCCGGACTATCGAGATGATATAATGGAAATTCAGGATTGTCCATTTTATGCATAAAACCAGTCAGATTGAAACGGATAATATCATTGATCCCAGTTGAAAAATATTCGCTAACCTGATCGAGACTCGTTCGGTTGATCCGTATCAATTTCCGATAAAGTATAATTTTTTCATCATCGTTGCGGTTATCTGCTTCAAGGATGGCAGAACGATCACGAAACCGGATTACTTCGCGCGGTACCTTAGATTCACCAATGAAATCCATAGCCTCTTTGCTCCATCCTAAGATGTTGTTATTCAGGCTCATGATCGTTTTATGGTCGAAATAACTGCGACCAAGCTTCGATGCAAAATAATTTCTGCCCAACTCCTTAATCCGATCTTTCAGTATATAACTGACAACCAGTGCAACAAAAAAGGGCATGGTGAGGTTGCCGTATTTCATTTGAAATGAGAACACAACCACCGTTGCAAAAACCATACTTAAACCGGCAGCCAGACTTAAAAGAAACTGTTCCTTGATCAAACCATCTCTTTTTTTACGAATTGATAAAAACAAAACATTTTCGGCATACTTCTTCAGTAGATTTAACCGGTGAACCAATTCACGATTGTTATCCGGAGTCTGCTTCTCAACGATGAGGTATCCTTTTGATTTCCTATATTCTATCTCATCGGAGATAAGTTTGAAAAGATCTTTGATAATAGATTCCGGTAATTGATTATCAATTGATTGTAAGTTTTCAATTATCTTAAAAGTATATTGTTCAGTAACATTACTTAAAAACTCATCACCAAAACGATAATAATTCATCAGTTTTTCATCAATAGTAGGAACATTGATGATTTGGTATAAGGCCCTGTAACCGCAAATAATGGTATGCAGATGTTGTATGTAATCACCGGCCAGATAAATCCGGTCTTCAATTACTTTGTTATCAGAAATATATCTGGTTTCTTCGCGTAATGAGCTTTTTACGATAGACAAAAACATTTTAATGTTGTGTTCATACCTTGTTATGCTTGAACGTGAAGGGAATGAGGAAACCGCTTCAAAGGCAATCTCAAGTCTTCTCAACGGTGAATCATCTTTACCGGCAATATCACGTAGCAAATAAACCGGGGTTATCAAACGGATATTTGATTTCAGATCACGGTAAAAATCTGTTTTGCTATAATTAGCCTGATTCACATCGAGGCTATTTGGAACAAAAATCCAACTATTCACTGCGAATTCACTCTCCGTCTTTCGCTTGCGGGCCGTGAATCCTAATTTTATCTCAAGCGAGAAACGGTTGTGTATTTTAACATGCTCGACAATCATGATGCTTTTTGATCCAATTGTTGTAAAGATACAAATTTACTCAAAAAGGGTGTAGTTTAATTTTGTATTTTTTTGGAAATATGGACGGCTTTTTAATTAATCAATCGATCCAAATGAAAACATGATATGTATGATAAAAGATTCAATATGAATTAAATGCGAAATAATGAATTCACCATTTGGTAAACGGAAATTTCAGTAACATGGCATTGTAATATCTTGCATCACCGGTTACTTCCTTGCCCAACCATACCGGTTTATCAAAAATCTCATCTTCTGAATTCAGTTCTACCTCGGCAAGTATCAAGCCACTATTTTCTCCAACGAATTCGTCCACTTCAAAGGTATGGTTACCAACTTTAACCAAAAACCTGGTTTTATCAATCACACCAGGCTCACACAGAAGCAATAACTCTTTTGCCTCAGTAAGCGGGATTTCCTTTTCCCACTCGTAACGGCTCAGTCCGGTATTGTTTGAAATGCCTTTAATGGTAAGATATCCTGCATTGCCCTTAATCCGGATTCGAACCGTTCGTTCTTCCTTAGAAGATAAATACCCCTGAATAATCCTGTACGACTTTTCGGCAAAGGGTTTAAAGTCGCCGATGACCAAAAATTTACGTTCAATTTCGAGTGGCATTTATCTGAAATTTTGTGATTCTCTATGTCAAATTCAAGTTCAAATTCAAAAAATAGATTGGGTAATATTGTTTGCGCTTTACTATCTTTCAGTTTTATAAATATGCAGATTTGACACACCGACAGCCATAACAAGTAAACCCAATATCATTCCGTTTTTAAATTCGATTTTTTCGAGAATCCTGGAAGAGGGGAGTGTCGTTACAAAGTAGGAAATGTAAAAGGCAAAAGTGATTAAATAGGATACAAAATCTGAAAGCTGGCTACTTGTTTTTAAAATAGGAATCAAAGCCCCGTTGATCCAGGTGGCAAAGCCGAATACAAAGTATAAAATACCAATGATTATCAGTGGTATTAAGTTATTTCGTTTTGTTTGTGTTGAGACATGATCCATATCGGATATTATTTTGGCAAATGTATTGATTTGAAATTATTATTCAATACAAAATACTTTAATCTGTTTCAAAAGCATATGCTAATAAAATAGATGAAAACCAATATTATACCGGTTTATATTTCATCACGAAAGCCTTGCGAATACCCATCTTCTCAATAATTTTGAGTTCTTTTTGTGCATCTTCACGTTGAGCGTAGTAATTGGTATAAACATAAAATACCTGTTTACCGTCATCATAACCGAAACTGATTATCAGGCCTTGTTCAGTAAATATTTTCCTGTATTTGACGGCTTCTGCAATACTTTTTGCCTCAGCAAGAACAACATAGTATTTACCAATTTGTAATGTCGTTTTATCAGCCTTTGGTTTAAACGGAATCTCATTCACCAATTCGCCGGCTTTATTTTCATCTCTCTGCGATATTGAACCAGCCAATACTTTTATTTTCTGTAGTTTATAGTCAACGCTATCGGGTTCCGGTTTGATAACTTTTTTAAAGTTTATCTGCCTGTTACTTTCAATTACCTGAAATACAATGGGATGACCGACAGTTTCAGGCATAGGTGCATTCTGGTCGTTGTTTGAAATTTTATAATTTTCGCCAAAAACATTCACAATTCTCACGTAATACATCTGATTTCCGGGGACGAAAATTTTAAATTTACCTTCCACATCGGTGAATGCAGAATAACTGTTTCCCAAATTATTATACGCAGTTACCTTTATATTAGCCAGGTCAATAATAATCTCAGATTCTTTCACGAACTTTTGTCGTGTCAACACGATACTGCCTTCAAGTTTGTTTGCCTTTTGAAATGGGACCTGCTTAATGTCATTTCTTAATAATTCAATTTTTTCGATATGCTGTCCAATATAAAAATATTCCATTAAATCAGTCAAAGGATTGATAATCAAATCGTAAAATCCCTTTGGTATACTATTGAAACTAACAATACCCTTTTCGTTTGTTACGAGTGTTATATCAACAGGCAAACTTCCTTTTTCGCTTTGTTTGACCGGATTGGTGAGTTTGATCCTGACTTTAATATTTGGGATTCCTTTTTCGAAATTGTCTTTAATCCCGTTTCCGTTATCATCCTTATACATTTGTATATCCAGCCTTCTTAAATCATTCTGCCATTTATCGTTATCACTTTTGCCCCAGTTTTTTCTGATCGCGAATTCAAGATAATAAAACGAGCTGCCATACGCATAATTCAGGTAACTCTGCCGTGTATAATTATATGATCCACTGGCAATTGCATACCAGTTTTTATAAAGATAAGCCTCAACCCTGGGGTTAATATTCATCGTTCCATACTTCAGATCAAATCGATATACGAGGTTCGAAAACAGGGTTAACCGAATCCGTTCGTTCCAGATTGATTTCATAACATACGGCGAAAAACTTATTCCATTGGTTTTGTTATCGATGGCATACTGGTATAAACCGGTATTCGACATTGGACCAAAATCGTACGTCATCTGAATTCCAATGCCTTTCTTTCCCAGATCGCTTAAAATATGAAAGTCGTAATCGGAACGGTTTGGTTTATCCGAATTGAAATAGTAAAGATTTCCTAATCCATACTTTATATTTATCATAAAAAACTGTCTGTAAAATGCCTTAAACTCAAGTCTGTATTTTTCAATCCTGAATATTTCACGTTGCTCACTTTCTTTCGATGGATCAGATGAATAGTAAAACTCGATGCTTGGGCCAATATAGAATCTAATGTATTTGTTTCCGGCGTATTGAAAAAAAGCGCTTCCATATTGGTCTCTTAAATATATGTAAGGCAAGGCCACGCCCTGACGATTAAAATTATGATATCTCCGTTCCGAATTAAAGATGAAGGTTGAAATAGAGTTTTTTGATTCACCCAACATGAATTTTGATTTTAATGCGACACTGAACAATCCCATTTGCGGACCAGGAATATGTTGGGAACCATAACTATTGATTAGCTGCATCTCGATTTTTTTTGAAAATCGTGCAAAATAGTTCAGGTCAAAGGCAATCCCTCCAAGGTCGTATTTAGCATTATAATAATGTTTCTCGTGATAAGCATAAAGGATAGCACTTACATCATGATGTTTGGCAAGTGTAATTTTATTCGAGTGTACAACGAATGAAGATGTATTTGTCTTTTTTACGTTATCAATATCATAACTTGCCGACGATTTTATCAACACCTTTTTATAGACAAAATCATATCCGAGTGCTGCACTTGTTTTTTTATCGAGCAGCCCGTAACTCAGATATCCTTCAATTATATTTTCGGGCGTTAATTTAATTTTATCAGAAATCATGAGGCTGTTTCTGCTGTATAAGTTTCTGCCAAGCGTAGAACTGAAGGCACCCAAACCTACATTCAACGATTTTAAACTGTATAGAAAATTGTAATAACTGTTTCCGATAATATCTTCACGGTCAGTGAGGTTATAGTAAGTTAAATTGTATTTAAATGTACCCTCGTTTTTTAAAGTGCTTACTCCACGTGCCTTAATATATGGCAAAACTTCACTGTTCTTTGAGAAAGTGCGTACACCAATTTCGGTTGAGTGTTGCAATCCCTGTTCAATGGCAAATGGTGCATACCTATCTGTGTATTTTTCAACGAAAACAGATCTGTAAATTTTTGAAATTCCATTTGTTGCGAAGATTTGTATCTTACCAATATCAAAGATCCTATCTTCGCTGTAATCGTAAGAAACCAAATAAGTGAAAACGGTATCGCGGTTAGGCAATAGCGTAATATCGTGCCTTATACTATTTACATCGTTCGTTATCAGGCTTAATTTATTATCGGGTTGCAGGTCTACACTGATGGTTTCAGTCGTGTTACCACGGTTTAGTACTTTAATTTCGAATGAGGCCATACCTGAATTGGGTAAAATGAGTACCCTTTTTTCGGGTCCTATTACATCCCAACTATGTAATATTTCGAGGTTTACGTTAAAATCGCAAACAGCAAGAAGTTGATTGTCGATAGAATAGCATTCAAAATCGACCGTGAATTCATCTTGAGAAAACTGTAGCGATGGAATTCTTAAACGGATTGGGATGAATAAACTGTCGCCTGCCAAAATGGAGGTATCGCGTATCGAATGGCTAAATGCTGACCATCCGTCAGGTAATTTAAGTATCGGATGAATTGAAACTGCTTTGTCAGACCGGTTATAAATCCTGATAACATTAAAACTTAGTTCCCCAGCTTTCTGATAGATGTTTTTTTTAAGAAAAGAAGCCTCAATTGGTTGATATCCGTTTGCATCCTGTGATTGGGCAAAAAATGGCAAAATGAAAAACATCATCGTGAAAACGATACAATTGATGATTACAACAATTCTAATTTCACGCACTGTTGATCGGTTCATCACTCTGATTTCCAGGGAACCTGACTTTCCGATAAGGTGATGAAAAACTTCCCAGAGTAGTAATCATCTTTTATTTTCATACCGGTAAACTTCTTTATTTTGGCAGCCTCATCTTCATAATTGAATTTCCAACGTAAGACAAACGAATTTTTGTCGGCTCCACCAATGTTTCCCCGCTTACCATTGGTTAATACTGTTATCCTGTCGGCCGACATCGATAATACTGTGTCACGGGTTAGGTTGGCGATATTCGAAAACAATCCGTTATCCCAGTTTGTTCCCCGGTTTTCGATGTAGAATCCAATGAAATCAACCGGAATTTTTTGTGATGAATCATTTGTTCCGGTAAAGTAGGGTTCAACGGCTGAAATACTCAGGTTCCAACTCCCCGTCGATTCAACACTGAAATTAATATCTTCTGGTGTTTTGGTTATTTGGTATAACTGATCATTTATCTCTCTGATGCCAAACTCAACAATTGCTTCGGGATCCATATTAAGTATGAGAATTGATTCAAGTCGCGAATCGAAGCGAACTTCCAGATTATTTTCCTGTGCGCTAATAAAACTGTTTTGAAAAACAATGAGCGCAATAACTAACAAGCCTGTTTTGATTGTAACGTACATAACGTAAAGATACTATATATTATAGTTATTGCCAAAAAAAAGGAAACACGGTATTAACCGTGTTTCCTCCAACAAATTCATGATTGAAAGGGTTTAGGGTAACGCTGTTAAGGTTAAATTCACGACTGTTGTATAAGATCCCAGGCCGCCGATTGTACCATTTGACAATTGGTCGAAAATCGATAAGGCATTCATTGTTCCCTGCATAGTGCCCATGGTCCAGTTAAGGTTAAAGGCATTGTCGGTAGCATCACCACCGTTGGTGGTTCCGTTGTCAAGTAGAGTTTGATCAGCAATTGTTAATCCCATGGAAGTGGCCAGACTCGTGTTTGAGCAGGTTACTTCAGTTCCGATTTGATGGGTTCCGGTGGCTTCGCACCAAACACCGAGATTATTGATCGGGATAATATTTGTTCCACCATCAGAAAAATCGGCGGCATTTATTTTAAGATCCCAATCAGAGGTAGATTCCATTGTTACGGCTGTTGTTCCAACAGCGTTTATACCGAGATTGTACTCGGCTGGTGTATCGAAAGCGGCAGTTTGAGCGGCGCCACTTGTAACATTAAGATTTAATACAGAACTTAAAATAGCAGTGAAGTTAACAACGTCTGTATCCGTTTGTGCCTTCAAACCAGCCATTTGAACGGCCAGGACTGCAATCAGGATGAGTAGAAGCTTTTTCATTTTGTTTAGTTTTTTTGTTAGTACCTAATTCCCTTTTTCAATGAATAAATTACAAAGCAAATGTACATACCTGAAATACTTTTGGGAATAGGGTGCATGCTGAATTATTGCTTCATTATAGCTGAAATATCAGGTTAAAAATGCTGATTTTTAGTTATGAATACTTCAAAAAAACTGATATAAAAACTAAATACCGGCTAAAAAGCCTGTTCAATAGCTTCGCAGGCTAGTATTCTATGTATATATATATGGTACTTCATTTCGTCTATTCAAATTCGATCAGTTTATTTTTTATCGCGTATTTTACCATATCTGTGGTTGACTTTAACTCCAATTTCTCCAGAATATGTTGTTTGTGCGTCCCAACTGTTTTAATGCTTACAAATATCTGATCGGCAATCTCTTTCGTTGTTTTTCCTATTGCATAAAGTTTTAAAACTTCTATTTCACGGGTTGATAGAGGTATTTCCGGTAAGATTGGTTTTAAATCAGGGGTTTTACCAAGGTAATCATGAATGAGTACTTCGGTGATCGTATCGCTCAAATATTTTTTACCTGCATATACCATATGAATACCTTCGATGAGTTGCTGGTAAGTACAGTTTTTAAAAAGATAGCCCGAAGCTCCGGCCTCAAGCATTTCTTTAACATAATGTTTTTCAGAATGCATCGACAGCACGATGATTTTTATCTCTGGGTATCTTTTTTGCAAAACGATTGTTGCCTCAATACCATTAATAACCGGCATTCCAATATCCATGATTATGATCTCAGGAGACAGTTTTTCGGCCAATTCGATAGCCTCTTTCCCGTTACTGGCTTGCCCGATTATCTCAATATCTTCGGTGTCACCCAATAAATTGACTAATCCTTCGCGGAAAAGCTGATGATCATCAACAATAAGTAATTTTATTTTCATAGACATTTAATTCGGAATGAATATTTTAACCTTGGTACCCTTATCGATCTCTGATTCTATTTCAAACCGGCCTTGTATCGATTCGATTCGTTCCCGGATATTGAATAAACCAAATCCTTTAGGTTTGGATGCGTATTCAATCAGGTCGAAACCTTTGCCACTATCAATCACTTCAAAACAGATTTCGCTATCGCATTTATTGATAATTATTTGCAAATCAGATGATTTGGAGTGTTTTATTACATTATTTATTAATTCAGAAAAAATCCTGTAGAGTAAAATAGCTGTTTCATTCTTAATATTCAGCGGGTCGGTGTTGTTGTTTAATGCAGTTTTAAAGCCAAATTCATCTTTCAGTTTTTCAAGTTTCCACTTCAATGCCGATATTAATCCAAGCTCATGAAGTATTGGCGGGCTCAAATCGTAGGTCAGTGAACGGGTTTCCCTGATCGATTGGTTTATCAGTTGCAGGGTTTCAGAAATTACTTTACTCTTTTTTATCTGCTGGGTAGTATCGTTAATGGACGAGAGTTTTAAATACGCGATGGCAAGACTTTGGCCGATTCCATCGTGCAATGACTCAGCCATACGTTGTCTTTCCTGCTCTTCAACAATAAGCAGTTTCGAATGGAGTATTTTTAATTTTTTCTGATATGCCTGAATCATTTCAAGATTTCTGGCTTTCGTTTCCTCAATTTGTTTTCGCTCGGAAATATCTCTGACAAATATGAATTTCTGACTCTTTATGATATTTAAATAATTTATACTTATCTCAACATCAATTGTTTGATGATTCTTTCGTAATAATTTTGTTTCAAACCGATCGTATCCATTTTCTTTGACCCGGGCAAAGTACAATTGTTTTTTAGATGAATCATCGCCAATATCAATTTCAGAGAATTTTCGGTTCGCTATTTCAACGGGTGTGTAACCTGTAAGTTTGCAAAACGCCTCATTTACCTCTATAATATTGTTGTCGGCATCCGTCATTACAAATCCATCAATTGAAGTATTAATAACTAAGGTGTGTTTTTCTTCATCGTGAATTCGTTGTGTGATATTTTGAAACACGCCCCTGTAACCATATAATTCATTTGGTTTCCGAAATATCGGGAAACCATTCAAAAGTAACCAGATATCTTCACCATCCTTATTTTTGCATAGTATTTTATTGCTGTCGAAACTGCTGATCGTAGTAACGATCTGATGAAACCGGCTTTTCATTTCTTCACGGTTCTCATCACTTACAAAGTCGAAGAGATGGTATTTTAAAAGTAAGTCATCGGCCTGGTAACCAAGAACTTTCTCAATGGTTGGACTAACATACGTGAACAACAGATTTTCATTAACCTCCCAAAAAAATTCACTTACGAAATCGGAAATCTGAAAGAATCTTTTTTCGTTTTGTGATGTTTTGTAAAGTTGTTCCTTGATTTGAGTTTCGAGGTCATTATTCTCACTACGCAGCTGATCTTCAGCACTTTTTATTCGCATCAGCACTTTTACCATAGCGACCAATTCGGCCTGATCGAATGGCTTTGTGATAAACGCATCAGCGCCTGCCTCTAAGCCATCAACCCGGTATCCCGGCTCGCTTCCATATGCCGAAACCATCAATACGGGTATCGACGCAGTGAGTTTATTGCTTTTCAACATTTTACAAACCTCAAAACCATTTAATTCAGGCATGTTTACATCGAGGAGTATGGTTTCAGGTAGCTCAATTTCAGCCTTTAACAGACATTCCTTACCCGACCCTGCCAACAATATTTCGCAGTCGGGTAGTTTCTTCCTTAAAATGGTTTCTACAAGTAAAAGATTATGCGGGATATCGTCAACAACAAGTATTTTCTTCATCTTAAAAATCGATCAAACTGTTTATTGAGAGGTGAGTTTACGGATAAACCGATAGTGTTAATATGATGTTTACATTGTAAGTGTCGGCTTTCAGCATCTGCTCAAGCATGCTCTGGTTGTTCATATTACCGCGTTTTGTACCCATTTCCCAATTCAATGTAAAAGCATTTTGCAAGCCCCAACCACGGTTACTGTCGATTCCTTTGGTAAGCAAAGTAACTTCTTCGCTTTGCAGCGCAATAGGTAGCGTGATGGCATAATTCGTAATATTGGATCCATCATCAAGATTAGTTCCTGTGGAAATTATCGTAAGCCCAACATTATTGAGTTCCATCTGGTGTGTGCCATCATTTTCACCATAAAAAATATTTTGGTCGGCATTGAACTGAAGTTTCCAGTCATAGACCGAGCCAATCCGGATAAATGTTGATTGACCGGCATTCATGATACCATCTTTATATTCGGCTATTTCATCAAAATTGAAAACGATGCTATAGCCTGAAACGATATTCAATGACATGCCGGGGTTGGGTGGTGGAATATCCTGTGCCGAAACGGATCGAATAATCGAAAGTGAAAGAAAAATAATTACTATATATGTTTTTGTCATTTCCTTGTTTTCATTTATTCACCGATTTTCCCTTAATCTGACGGATTAACAGGTTATCAATGAATTCAGATTGTTCTATTATTTCGCCGGTTTCGTCAAAAGCAGTAAGTATTCCTTCGAGTTTGCTGTCGTTATAATACAAATCCAGCTGAACCTTTCCTGATGGGTAAAAATGTACCCAATGACCATGTAACTTATTTGCGACAAATTCGCCTTGTGCCCTGACAGCACCATTTTCGTGAAAAAACTGCCAAAATCCCTCCGATTTTCCCTGCTGGTAAAAACCCTTTTGTTTTACATTTCCATTTTTGTGGTAAATGGTCCAAAGGCCTTCTGCAAAGTTATTCTGGTAATTGCCTTCCATATAAATTTTGCTATCCTCAAAAAAATAGGTCCATTTCCCATTCGGGACGCCATTCAGATAATCACCCGATTCTTCAATAGTTCCATTTTGATGAAATTTTTTCCACGGCCCCTCGATGTTGCCATTTATATAATCACATGCAATTTTAACAGTTCCATTTTCAAAATATACCGTGTATGGCCCGTTGATGTTAAAACCCGTGTAATTATACGACATTTCAGTTGCACCACATTCATAAAACGATTTGTATGATCCATTAAAATCAGTGTTGACAATCGTTCCCTGTTCTTTTAACTTTCCTGAAGGATAATATTTTTCATACAATCCATTTGGGATGCTATCAATGTAATTGAAACGGTAAATCATGGTGCCATCTGTGTTATAACCCGTTGTAATGCCATTGAGTTTATTGCCCGAATAATTCCTTATTTCCTGCATGATGCCGCTCGGATAATAAAGGTTGACAATGCCAGTCAGGGTGTCGTTTACATAAATGCCTTCATATTTTTTATTGCCGGTTTCGTAGTAGTTGATGAAAAATCCATTCCTTCTTCCATTCAAATAGGTAACATCCTGTTTCAATTTTCCGGAAAGATAATAGGTTTTCCAGATACTATCAGGTTTATCAAACGCATAAAAGCCGGTTTGTTTTATTTTTCCGTTAGGATAGAAAAAAAATGCCGGACCATTTTTCAAGGTATCCGGCACTTGTATCCATTTATATGTAACTGACTCTACTATTTTTTTTTCATTTGCAAAATAGGTGGTGTCAATATACTTATTTGATTGTGCGACAAGTAAATTGCAAATTACAAAGAATGAAACCTGAAAAAAAACAGCCCTTTTGAGCATCATTCATTATCATTTAACTTCAATTTCAATTTGAACGCCGTCAAGTTCATCGTTTATGCCATAATCCAACACGGCAGCCACAGCGTATTTTCCTTTAGCTAATTCTTTATCGAGCGTATATTTTACTTTTTGATTCGATTCGGGTAAAAGCATAAATTCGACTGGTGTGGATGTGATTTCTTCAGCTGTCGTTAGATTTGAAACTGTGAAATAAACCTTACAGTTTAAGATTTTATCACCGGTATTGATAGCCTGTGATTCATAGGTGCGTATGCCGTTTTCGTCAATCTTCTCATTAAGACCTTCAATTGTCCCTTTAAAAAGTTTGTTCGAAGCAGGGGATTGATAAATGGGAATAGCAATACGAACAGCCACCTGAAGTCCCATCTGAACTTCTTTATCAACGGCTTTTGCCCCGGTTTGTTCCTCAGCTGATTGAACAAACAGCACCGCCCAACGGGTTGAAGTATTGTCATTAGGTACCAACATGGTCACGTTAACATTAACCGATTCATTTGGTTGAAGCGAAACCAGCGCTGGTGTTACAGTGATCCAGTCGGCACATGAACGACCTGTGGTTCCTGATGCAAAATACTTCG
This sequence comes from Bacteroidales bacterium, assembly GCA_013141455.1. Lineage (GTDB taxonomy): Bacteria > Bacteroidota > Bacteroidia > Bacteroidales > F082 > CAJBPB01. The sequence continues at coordinate 27,193 of JABFQW010000139.1, read as the reverse complement.
TTTCTCCTTTTTCGTCAACAAGCCAGTCGGCAAGGTTGAAAACAAAATTTTGTGGTGTTTTTGCTTTATTTCTGACAAATACCTGTTGCGTTTGGGATGATCCGGCATTCACACTGAACATCATGGTACCTGGTGTAACCTCTAATTCCTGAGCCTGGATAGCAAATCCGGAAAACAATGCTGAAATGAACAGCAGAAAGTAAGTAAACTCTTTTTTCATAGTAATTGTTTTAAAGTTTTCAATTCAAAGATAATGTATTAATTGTCAAAATGATAAATATTATTTGTTGAATGTGTTAATTTATTTAGTGAATCTCTCGGAAAATTACTATTCATATTATAATGCTTATTGATTATTACCCATGATTTACTGCTTTTTAATTGATCGTTATCTTGTGTCGTGAAACCAAATTACCGTCAAGTATCTCAACTATATAACATGCCGCCGGAAGGTTTGAACGAAACGAATAAGTCGGTTGCAAATTTAGTTTTCCATACGTAATGCGTTGACCCACCATATTATAAATGGAAAAATATACATTTTTATTGGTTTCAGAAATGTGATTGATTGTGATTACGTCTCCTTTTGTGAATACTTTGTAATCCTCCTTTTTAATATTTTCGGGTTTATCATCTGAACTGAAAAGAAGGGAAAAGCGGTTTTTATTGTCAGTCGATTTGGAATCAAACGAATAAGTTGAATCAATTTTCAAGGGGTAATACTCTTCGATTTTTGAGTCAAATAAATGGCAAATCATGCTTGAAATAAATGATGATTGTTCAGTTAATTCAATCGAATAAGTTCCATCCTGCCCGGCATTAAAATAGAGTGGAACGATTAAATTTTCCTGAATTTCATGCAAAGTATTTACAGCCAGATAACTATTGTTGAGTTGTGAAGCAAGTTGAGGTACCTGAAGGTTTGGACTAAATAGTTTTAAAGCGTCTAAATTCCTGTCGAATTCATCGGTTGCACGATCAATAAAACGAACGATTGTTTCATCCTTAAATCCATTTCCTTTAGCAATGAGCCTGATTATAGGGTATTCAATGTCAGTTGATTTGTAATAATCAGGTGTTGATGGAGTCAAACCGACCCGTGCTGAATTATCAAGTTGTACATTTCCATTTTGAACGGCCTGAACCCAGAAACCTTGATTAGAAGGGATATATTGCGTGCCACCATTTAGTCCGATCGGACTTCCTCCTCCCAGAAAAATGGTATAAATATTTCCAACAGGATCCCAGATATATTTTGCATCATTAATAGAGGTTTTATTCCAGGCCGATTCAACCAACCAATCAACCGGGGAAGGGTAGGGGTTTCCCAATAAATTCCATCCTTTATGATTGGGAGTTTCACCATCGGCAATAGTTGTGAGGGTGACACCAATCGAATAGGAACCCGAATTCAATTGTAAGGGACCCGAAGTCGAATACTGAGTTGTAACAGGCGTTGTTGGGAGAAAAACATCGTACCCACGCATAACTGACAGATTACCACTATACCAGACCCAACCAAAATTCCAATCATTCAGTACCAGGGTTTCGTCAAAATAAAAAATCAAATCAGTTCCAGTAAATAGGGAACTGTTTGCATTACTTAGCGGAGCTGAGACATTGTGCCAGCCTCCTGAAGTTAAATACCGCTCAATCAAAATGTTACCTGTAACTACGACACCATCCGACATGGTTTGATCAACCAGATATCCTGAAGCAGTACTGCTCGATTTTATTGTCAAATCGGTTCCAATATACAGGCTTGTGCCATTTTTAATAGTTAGCGCTGCACCCGGACTGATATATACTTGTGCCAATAGCCCGTTTGAAGCCGGAAAAATGGCTGAAATGACGCAACAAAAGACAATATATTTCAGTAATGCGTGCATGTATTAATTATTCAATCTTTTATTTTTGTTTGGGTTCATTTATAAGTTTTCCAATTGTTACTGATGTGTTTTCCTGTTCAATTACCGGATTTAAACTTCGGTTATCTGATGTGTAAAATATTCCTTTTTCATCAGGCTGATCATACAATTCGGGTCGTAAATATTTCCCTTTAAGTTCAGTTTCTTTCTCAACTTCCACAAGCTTACTTTCAGGATATTTTTTAAGATATAAGTCATTCCTTTCGGCATATACAACCCACGAAATTTTCTGATTCGGATTCCCGCCTGAAATCGTAAATCTTCCGTTTTGGTCAAGTTCTGTCATTACATAAAGATCAGGGGCAGGTGAACCAATGGGCGTAAGTGTATATGAAAAGTTAATGTTTATGGCAGTGAAATAGTCTGGCATACTAATTTCGGTATTTCCGGAGTCGTTCAGAATAACTGTACCTCTGTATAAATTAATGACTTCAGGTGATTCGATGCTGTAGTGCTTCAAAATTTTGTTTTCAGGATCCAGCGGATGATCAATAACAAATGATTTAGTCCCTGAAGCGCCTGTGTTACCGTTTGAATATAAACCATAACGGTTTCCTTGTCCATAAACGCCATATCCTCTTCCTGAATTCGCCAAGGCGATTCCTTTCACACCAATACCATCAGTACTTGAACCTGTTCCATTGAATTGACCGAACACGCCTACCGATGAATTATTGGCATTGTCGGCCCAACCGGCAACCCCCGTTCTGTATCCGGTGAAAGCGCCTCCACTTCCCAATCCATCTGACATTACACGTGCTGATAAATTATTTCCTGCAGCAATGATACCGGTTCCGCTTGTTTGATTTCGTGCTGTTGCCAAAACTCCATGATACCCAGCAAATGATCCTCCGCTTCCTTCAACCGCGATTGAATAGGTTGATCCATTGTTCCCGACGCCAATTATACCTGTGCCTTCAGTAGCATCGCTTGCCTGGCTGTATAAACCGTGATAACCAGTGAAAGCACCGCCGGCTCCTGTCGAAATGGTTGATACTGATGTAACGCCACTTCCACCGGCAATAATACCAATACCGTCAGTAGCGCCCTGTCCCAGTGTAAAAATACCGTCATGCCCGTGGGAGGAAATCCCTGAAGAATGACCTGTCAGGATATATGCGGTACCATTACTGCCCATAATTAAACTGCCATATCCTGACGTATTGGTGTTTTTTGCATAGATTGGAAATCCGTTTGCATTATTTACGAAACTTATAAGTCCGTAAGTTCCACTGTTTGAGTATAATCCGGTATAATTTGAATATGCATTGATGGCTGAATTTTGGGTGCTGTTTCCGATAACGGTCAATAAATCAGCATCCTGATTGGGTGCAGTTGCTCCGACAATTATTTGTCCGTCGCTTTCAACCACGAGTCTTTCAGTATTGTTTGTATATATTGAAAGATCAACATTGTCGGTCGTTCCAATAAAATTTGTTCCTGAAACTGTTCCGGCATTACCTATTGTGGACCAGGCATCCTGCGTTTCAACGAAATTTGCAAGTTGAGTCCATTGTGTTCCATTCCAATAATAAAATCCTATCGGTTGGTTAGGCCCGGTATTGTAAACCAATAAGCCATTTGCCGGTGAAGTAACCGGACTTGGGTCAAGAAGCGAAATAGATAGTATTACTCTTGGAATTAAAATTCCCTTATTTGTAGAGAAGATATCTAATGCAGATGATTGGTCCGGATTGTCAGTTTGAATTCCTACTTGCCCAAAAGTCAACATGCCTTTTAACAGAAGTGCCAAAAGCAAATTGAATGGTCTGGATGATTTCTGAAATTTGTTTCGTGACCAGGATAGTACAACTAAGTAAATGTAGTTCTTCATTTTTTTCATAGTGTCGTTTTCATAGTATTATTATACCTGGTCTGATTAACCAAATATAAGGTTTTAGTAAGGTTAGTTTTTATATTCATTATTGTTCATCAAAAAAGTTTGTTCCATATTTTATAGTAAGTGCATTGCCTTGCTTTATTGTATTTGTAGCTTTATTTATTCCGATCAGAAGAATTAAAACTGAAATATTTATATGAACGAATTGTTTTCTCATCACCATGTACGCATTATTCTGACAAACAGAAGGTTTTCGTTTGGAACCAGATTTGCCATCCCATCATTTGTTTGCTGGTTAACCAATATTTCAAGATAATCATTTGCATTCATGTCCATCAAAAACGAACTACTTACAAGTGTTGCTTTGCTATCGGAACTGCTATAGGTAAAAGCATAGCAGGCACTCCGGTCAATATACGTGGTTCCGTTAACTCTGATTCTGGATCGCACTGTTTTGCGTTGGTTATTATCATTCGTGATGCTGAACATATAATTTATTTCATAGGTGCCACCTTCAAGTACTTGTATCCTCGATGGATTGCTGCTGTTCGAATGGGTGAAACTGCCGGCATCTTTAAATATCTCCACGTCCCATGGCACTTCAGTTGGTGTAGGGTTATTTACATCGATGCTCGAGGTAGAACCAACCTGTATCACCTGTTCTTCGGTTAGTGTTTCGGTAATTGAAACAGATGCCTGATTATTTCCATCATCGACGACATCAACAGCGCCCATAAAATTTATCGTGCTGATATCAGGGGCTATCAAAACATTGCTTTCTTCAACGTCGAGTGGGAGTGCGATATCCCAACTTGCATTTCCTGAGGCATCAGAAACAAGTACTTTACCATCCCCGGCGTTGGTTGGCATAGTAAAAGCCGCCGTAGTCAAATTGTTCACCCCTGTCATGCTACCGGCATCATCAAGTATTACTGATGAATTTTGAATTATATTTCCACTTGTTCCGTCAAATCTTGCAATAGCATTGTCAGTTGATGAAGCAGGTCCCTGAACATCTGTCTGATCATCCGGTTGAAGCATCTTCCAGATAGTACCCGTCCAATAATAAAAACCTGTAGCCTGATTTACACCTGAATTATAAACCAAAAGTCCAATTGCCGGGGCAGTAACCGGACTGGGACTACTCAGGCTTGCACTTAAACTGACACGTGGAATAAGTAAACCTTTATCGTCCGAAACAATATCGAGTACTGCTGAAGCATCAGGTGTACCGGTTTGGATACCTACCTGTGAAAATACGGGATTCGATAACCAGGTTATTAAAACAAACAAGCAGATCAGATACATTTTTTCAGTATCGAATACGTAACTATTTGTATGTAAGTATTTTGATTTCATTTGATTTGGATTATAGTTTACGCATCAATCTAATAAAAAACACATTTTCATTCGGTACGAGGCGCATTTCACCATCATTGGTTTCGCGATTCGTAAGGAGTTCGATATAATCATTAGCTGCCAACTGAATTAAAAAGGATGAACTGATGTGCGATATCCTGTTGTCAGCATATTGATAGGTAAAAGAATAAGAGGTGACATGAGGGAAAATCGATGTTCCGTTTTTTCGTAATTGTGCCCGTAAAGTTTGCCTTTTTATTGTCTTATTGATGGCGCTGAACATGAAATTCACCTCATAAATTCCATTGGAATTTACATAAATACGAGATGGATATGAAATATTGGAATGAGTGAAGGTGGCTGCATCTTTATAATGCTCAGTTATCCAGTTGATTACAGTGGGAGTGGCTGTGTTTACATCGGTAGAATCCGGTGTGGAAAGTTGCATCAGATTCTGGGTTACATTTACGTTATAAAAAGTTACCTTAGCTTTGTTACCTGCCAAACTCTGCACATTAATACCTGAATTAAAATTCAAAATATTTGCATTGGCAACCACAAGCGCGTTATTGTATTTTACATCAATAGGAGGTGCCCCCTGCCATGATCCATTCCCCGTTGCATCAGAAACAAGTTGTAATCCTGCGGCAGGATTGGTTGTCAAACGAAACCCATTTGTTGTGATTTGATTAAGACCCGAAATGTTTGCATTATCAGATATCAATGCTGTTGAATTCTGAATGATTTTCCCACTTGTACCATCAAATCTTACAGCTGCATTATCAGTGGAAGTATTATTGCTTACAATATCTGAAGCTGAAGGCGACTTGAGCAGTTTCCATACTGAACCTGTCCAATAATAGAAACCCTGTGGTTGGTTAACACCGATATTAAAAACAAGTAAACCATTTGCCGGTGCAGTTACCGGAAGTGGGTTTGATAAATCACTTGAAAGGCTGATTCTGGGAGCAAGCAACCCTTTGGAGGTACTGTAAATATCTAATTCGGCAGAAGCATCGGGCGAATTTGTTCCCAGGCCAATCTGTCCGCAAACATTAAAAACAGTTGTTAAACTGTAAAAGAGTAATATGTAAATTTTCTTGTTCATTAACCGGATTAATTAAAAATCCCTTAACAAAAAGCATATTACCCAAACCCCTTTTTCAGGGTAAAAGTAGTCAATTTTAATCCGAAATTCAAATTGATAAAAAAAATGATTACCCGACATTAGCCGGAATAATCAAAATGGAGCCATTATGATACTTATTACGAATGTGATATCAGTAGTATAGTATCGTGCGTCTGGTGATTTCGGTCTCATCATGAAGCAATTGATTGTAGATATTATTAATAACTTTCGTTTTTGCAGTACGGCTGACCCAATTTTTGTTTTCGTCAATTTCATACGAATACTTTGTGGTTTGAACCATATAATTATTTTTGAAGAGCTTTTTTACTTTTCTTCTGCCCAACGCATCATATTGGTATTTGGTTTGCCATGATAAACTTCCTTTGTCATTAAAGTATTTAGTCGATGTACAGTTGCCCAGATAGTCATATTCGTAGGAGTATTTAAAGGATAAATCACCATTCTCTTTCAAATACGTTTGTTCAAGAACCCTGCCCATAAAATCATTTTTAATAATCATCCGTGTAAAGAGTCCCTGATAATACTTAAAATATTCGATATCAATTGATTTCCGTTCGTCACCATAAGATTTTTGCGCTTCACGGTTGTAAATCTCCTCATTGATAAATCCGTTTTCATCAAATTTATATTGAATGCTCAGGTAGATACTGCCGTCATTATTATAGTCAGTCGCCCGGATCGGGACATCAAGACTATCATATTCAAAAACCAATCTCGAAAATTGTATGCCCTTTTTTAAAACGGTGATCTGAAGTACCTTACCAAGAAAATCAAATTCAGATATTGTTTCGGAAACTATAACCGGAGTACCTGAGCCATCAGGATCAACAGCCGATTTACTCACAATTTCATGGATTGATTTTACCTGAATTTCTGATACGATATCTTTACCAAATTCAGATCGGATGGACTGTGAATACGATTGTAATACAATGAATATGCAGATCAGAAACAGATATAAGCTTTTCATTAAATTCGAATTAAACTGAACAGCTAAGATACTCAAAGCCGAAAGACATAAGATGTAAATAAGCAAAATAATATTCGCCAGGAACATCAATCGAATCATTGTGATTCTCTCGTAATTAACCAATGAAGAATTATTATAACGCAAAATCACGTTAACAGGGCAAAATCTTATTTTTTTTTGGTTTTATTCGACCGGTTACTCCACCGGAGCACGATTTTCGTATAAAAATTTGTAAAAATGTTGAATAAATCAACAGGTGTATAATTACTCAACACCATCAATTAATCAGTTGTAAAACAACTGATTAAATGTGTTTAAAAATTGTGATGTATAATAATTCAACAATTCTATTGTCTATAAATTCAACATTCAATTCTTGAATATGTTGATATACAATGTGTTAATAGTTGTTTTTGGCTTTGGCACTGAATTTGAATCATGAAATATGCGTTCATTTAATAATTGAAATCATGAAAACAAAAGTTTCATTACTCGTAAGTTTATTAATTCTGTCCTTATGCTGCATAGCAGATAAAGGGGAAGATTTAACAAGCAAAACATCACAAAAGGAGTCAATCAGGATATTGTGTTCTCCTGAAATGTACAAATTGACTTCAAGATGGACCAGTGCTTATGCCAGTCAGGAATCTGGTCAGCAGATTGAACTTGTGATTAACAACGACAATCTGATAAATACTGAAGAAGCCGGTTTACTGAGATTTATCTCTTCGAACGACCTTTATGATCATGATTTTGAAAAACATTGGCAGATTGTAGTGGGTCGCGAAATTATCGTTCCGATAATAAATTCGAAAAACCCTAATCTCGATCTGTTACTGAAACATGGTATTACGACTGAACAGTTTGCCCAGATATTTAATTCCTCTGAAGCTCAGACCTGGGAATCCTTTTTGCCTGAGGGGAAATCAGCACCGATACACCTTTATATGGTTAATGATGAGACAGTTAAGATTGGTGTTTCGAGATTTGTAAATGAAATCAATATTTCACGAAAACAAATTAAATCCGGCGATCACATGGAAATAATCAGCGCCATTCAAAATGATCCAAACGCGATCGGTTTTTGCAAAATTGCTGATATAATGGATGCCCGGAATCAAAGCCTTATCGACAACATCAGCCTTTTACCCATTGATAAAAATGGAAACAGAATGATAGATGCTGTTGAAAACATCTATTCTGATGTGCCAGCTTTCATGCGCGGTGTTTGGATCGGTAAATTTCCGAGAACACTCGTGAACAAAATTTACGCGGCAAGTGATGCAAGGCCTGCTGTTGATGCAGAAGCAGCATTTTTGAAATGGGTACTTATTGATGGTCAACAGATTTTGAATTCGACAGGCTATTCACTTCTCGAAAATAGTGAGCTACAATCGCAACTCGATAAACTGACTCCGGTCAATATTAAATTAACTCCACAAAATACTTTTTTATCCCCATCGGTGATATTCCTGATCACTTTTGCCCTTTTACTCGCGTTCAGTATCTTTCTTACGGCAGTGATCAGGGGGTTCAGAAACAGGACTTCAGATAGTATCACAGAGAACGAACTTAATTCGATAGGCTTTGATGAAAAAAAACTTGCTATTCCAATGGGGCTTTATTTCGATAAAACACATATCTGGGCTTTTATGGAAAAAGATGGTAAGGTTACTGTTGGTATGGACGATTTTTTACAACATATAACCGGACCGATTACACGTATCATGCTTAAAAATCAAGGGGAGCAAGTCAAAAAAGGAGATATTCTTTTTACGATTATGCAGCAAGGCAAGCATTTGCATCTTTATGCACCAGTCTCAGGCACGATTAAACAAATAAATGAATCATTGATAAACCATGCTGGTTACTTAAATACCTCTCCTTTTTCAGAGGGCTGGGTATATAAACTTGAACCTGCCGGATGGTTAAAAGATATTCAATTGCTGATTGTGGCCGGAACCTATAAAAACTGGATAAGCCACGAAATGACGCGGGTTAAGGACTTTCTTACAATGACCTTAAAACCTGAAAGTCTGGAATATGCCCATGTTGTGTTACAGGATGGTGGCACCTTGAAAGATAATGTATTAGCTGAATTTGGTCCCGAGGTTTGGGAAGATTTCCAGACTAAATTTCTCGATATTTACAAATAGACATCATTCAGAATTTATAAAATTAATCACCTAAAAAGAATAAAGCCATGGAATTAGATCGTCGAAATTTTTTCAGGATGATCGGGGCGACCGGAATAAGCCTTGTAGTTGGTAAGGAAATGAAAGCAGCGCCGGATTTAAGCAACAATTCAGAATTTAAAGGTGTATTGTACGATGCATCACGTTGCAAAGGTTGCTTAGGTTGTGAAATTGATTGCGCTGATGCTAACGGTTTGCCTTCACCACCATCAAAAAAAGAAATCAAAGGCTTAAGAAAGCCTGATGAAAAATGGCGTACTGTTGTCAACGGCCATGAAACATCGAAAGGAAAAGTATATGCGAAACTGCAATGTATGCATTGTAACGAACCGGCCTGCGCTGCTGCCTGTTTGACCCAGGCCATGTACAAAACAACAGAGGGACCGGTTATTTGGAGAGAAGATAAATGTATGGGTTGTAGGTATTGCATGATCTCATGTCCGTTCGATATGCCGAAATTTGAGTACCATAGTCCAATTCCGATCATACAGAAATGTACCATGTGTTTCGAAACAAGGGTGCAGCAGGGTGAGATACCTGCATGTGTTGAAAATTGTCCGAATGAAGCATTGGCATTTGGTACCCGACGAGAGCTTATTCAGGAAGCCAGAAAGAGAATTGTTGAAAACCCTGAACTTTATTATGATCACATCTATGGCGAACACGAAGCAGGAGGGACCTGCTGGATGTATATTTCACCAGTGCCTTTCGAAGAGTTAGGGATGAATACGCGTGTTCAAAATGAATCGTATCCTGCATTAACCAAAGGATTCCTCTATACAGTGCCTTCGGTATTTGTACTTATCCCGGCATTATTGCTCGGCGTTCAACAAGCAACAACAAATAATCAACTGAATAAAGAAAACGAAGATGAATAACAACCAAACCATTGAGGAAATCGCTCCGGAAAAATCCATCTGGCGATTTCTGATTAGCGAACTCAAACCAAAGGCCAGGTTATTTACCACCTTTAATATAATCTCTATTCCGATTGTTTTATTGGGTATATTCCTGATAATCATTCGTTTTTGGAAGGGAATTGGCGAAATATCAAATGTTAACCAGGAGATTCCCTGGGGGCTATGGAAAGGATTTAATGTGGTAACCGGCGTCGCATTTGCAGGTGGAGCTTATGTAATCACTTTCATGGTATATATTCTGAATATGCATAAGTACCATTCGATTGTAAGGGTTACCGTATTAAATGGATTTCTTGCCTATATGTTTTATGCAGGTGCTTTAATCCTTGATTTGGGAAGACCCTGGAATATTATTAATCCTATTATCGGGAACAACTTCGGTGTAAGTTCTGTTTTGTTTCTGGTTGCATGGCATTTCCTGTTGTATATGGTGGCGCAGTTAATTGAATTTTCACCAGCAATTGCCGAATGGCTTGGTGCGCGTAGGGCACATAAAATTTTATCAGCCATGACCTTAGGCGCGGTAATTTTTGGGATCACATTATCCATGTTACACCAATCGGGATTGGGTGCACTTTTTCTGATGGCAAAAGAAAAAATACATCCATTGTGGTATTCCGAATTTATTCCGGTTTTGTTTCTGGTATCGAGCATTTTCGCCGGACTTTCAATGGTTATTTTTGAAGGTTCAATCAGTCAAAAGGTTTTCTTTAATAAAATCACCGAAAAAAACCATCTTGCTCAAAAAGGGATTGTACTTGGCCTGTCAAAAATATGCACCGGGACGATGTTTGCCTATTTCTTTCTGCATTTATTGGTTTTTATTCATGGTAAAAGGTGGGAATTGATTGATACCCCAATGGGCTACTGGTATCTTGTCGAAATGTTAGGATTCGTTCTGTTGCCTATGATCATCTTCTTTTATAGTTTCAGATCAAATAATTTATTCATGATCAGATTTGCCGCAATACTCACCATCGTTGGGATCATTTTAAACAGGTTGAATATTTCCATCATCGGTTTCCGATGGGATATGGTTGACCATTATACTCCTTCATGGATGGAAATTGTTGTATCACTTACAGTTGTTTTTGTTCAATTATGGGTTTTCAGGTGGGTGATCCGGCGGTTACCCGTTTTGGGTGGGTCACCATCCTGGTCATTAAAGAAAGAACATTAATTCAGATATAATTATAAGTAAAACATTAAAAAATTAATAAAATGGACGGATTTAGCTATCACAACATTTTTGATACAAAAGGTATTGAATACCTTGCTATCATTGCATTTTTTCTGGTATTACTCCCTTTTTGGCTCCTGTTGAACAAACAGGTAAAAGTCAGAATCAGTGAAGCATTTAAATCATTATCGTCAAGTCTTTTAATAATTCCACAAGGTATTTTTTACAGTAAAAATCATACCTGGGCTCATTTGGAAAGAAACGGCATCGCAAAGATTGGATTGAATGGTTTATTGACGCATATTACAGGAGAAGTTCACCTTCGTCAGATGAAAAATCCGGGTGAACAGATCGTGAAAGGTGATTTATTGGCCGAGATTGATCAGAACGGAAAATCACTGCTTATTTACTCTCCAATATCTGGCACAGTTGTTCGGCCAAACCCTGAATTAAATGAAGACCAAAAATTATTGTATGATGATCCTTATGGAAAAGGCTGGATTTATTCGATAAAACCAACCGATTGGAAGTTGGAAACAAATTCATGTTTGTTGGCTGAGGAGGCTTCGGATTGGTTGAAAGTGGAACTTGTAAGGTATAAAGATTTTTTGGCCATGAATTTGAACGACCCCTCAAATTTAGGTGCGCCAATAGTTTTGCAGGATGGTGGTGAAATATCCGAAAACTCACTCTCCGTAATGCCTGATAAGGTTTGGCACGATTTCCAATATGAATTTTTAAATTATGTCGGATAGGTTTTTAATCAGGTTTTTAAATTTTTCAGAATATCCCGCTATCGGAAAACGAAACACGGGATATTTTGATTTTTTTTAATAGAAATAAATCACTAAAAATCAGCATATAATTCTTATATTGCACTGAATTATTTATTGTCATTTTTACTCAGGTTAAATCAGTTTTTAATTTATCGCCAAATGATTTTCCTTAATAAATCAACAGATAGTAAAAAACCTGAAAATTCGTTTTTCGCTAAATATCTGAAGTTCGAACGATCAATCTATGGACGGGTTGTACTGATAATCACGATTTTATCGGTTATTTTGTTCGTTTCATTTGGTGTAATATTCAGGTCGGTTTATGAACAGTACCTGAACACTGTCATCATTCAAAGTGGTAATAACGTTGGTTCGCTCGTTGAGGGGGCCTTGTACCAATCGATGTTGGAAAACGACAAAAGTACGCTTCAAAACACGCTCGATATCATTCATACCATGCCAGGCATCGAAGAGGTGAATATGTATGATACGAAAGATAGCCTCGTTTATTCATCCATACCTTTGGATACAGTTGGTACGATTAATCCAAATTGTACTGACTGTCATGATGATATGGCGGAAATGTTTCCGAGAAATGTAAAAACCTATAAAATCATTTCGGCGCATAGCGATTGTAAGATGAATGAGAGCGAGAATGGACAAAGGCATTTATTAATCAATACGCCCATCCTGAATGCAAAATCGTGTTACACAAGCAAATGTCATGCGCATAGCGCCAAAGAAGAAGTACTTGGTTCACTCATAATTAAAGTACCACTGAAGGAGCTGGATGCAGCGGTGAAAAAATCCTCAATGGAATTCTATGTATTGGCTACCATTACAACAATATTATTGGTAGTCTTCTGGATATTTTTTACAACACGCGAGATAAAACGACCCTTGAATGCTTTGGTAAATGCGAGCATTGCTGTGGCAAAAGGCGACAGAAGTATGCGTGTCGATGTGAAACCCAATCAATTAGACGATATGACAGTGGTTTCGGGCGCTTTCAATAATATGCTTGATAATCTGCAAACGGCACAAATTGAATTGGAAAACTGGTCGCAACAACTCGAATACAAAGTACAGAAAAAAACAGAAGAACTTGGTGCTGCCCAAAATGAATTGATACATATCGAACGATTGGCCTCCCTTGGAAAGCTATCATCATCAGTTGCGCACGAAATAAATAATCCGTTGTCGGGGATACTTATTTACGCGAAGTTAGTGCATAAGCAACTCGGTAATCCTGACCTTACCGAAGACAAAAAGGAGTTGATGAAGAAGCATTTGAAAATGATTGAGGTCGAAGCAAAACGATGTGGCGATATTGTGAAAGGCCTTTTAGATTTTTCGAAAAAAGATCAGAAGGACTTTGAACCAAAAGCGCTGCATGAAACACTTCAGGAGACATTCGATCTGATGACCCATCCCATCAAAATTGCAAATATCAGGTTTACAAAGGATTTCGCTGCAAAGTTGGATTTGGTGTATTGTAGTCCAAACCAAATTAAACAGGCTTGTATTGGTATCCTCGTTAACGCATCGGAAGCGGTTGTCGATAATGGAGAAATCCTGTTTAGAACCTCGAATCCGGATGATGATACTATTAAAATTGAAATTATAGACAATGGAATCGGGATTGATGCGGGTGATATCCCTCATATTTTTGAACCTTTCTTTTCTACAAAGCAGGAAACAAGGGGTATCGGACTTGGATTATCAATTGCTCATGGCATCATTCAAAGTCATAAAGGAAAAATTCAGGTTAAATCGGAACCCGGGCGAGGTACAACGATGTCGATATTATTACCTTTAATCAGAAAATAAGGAGTTTACATATGGAGAAGAAAATTTCAATTCTGGTCGTTGATGATGAGGATTCTGTGAGGGACTCATTAAGTATATGGTTTACTGAAGATGGTTATCGTGTTGGATGTGCCGAAAATGCCACAAAAGCCTTATCTATCCTCGAATCTGATAATTATGATATTATTTTGGCCGATATCAAAATGCCGGGCATGGATGGCCTCGAGATGCTCAGAAGGATTAAATCGTTGAACAAAGACTCAATTGTTATTGTGATGACGGCCTTTGCAACGGTTGATACAGCGGTGAAGGCATTAAAAGATGGTGCTTTCGATTATGTAACAAAGCCTTTTGATCCCGATGACCTTTCGCACCTGATCAGGAATGCTTCAAAACAGATATCCCTCGTACAGGAAAATGATACCTTAAAAAGAAGGGTTGACTCATTGGATAATGTTGAAGATCTGATTGGTAAAAGTGAATCAATAAAAAAGGTTTTGCGTGAGGTTGAAAGTGTGGCTCCAACCAATTCATCGGTGATCATAACCGGAGAAAGCGGAACCGGCAAGGAGCTTATTGCCAGGGCAATACATACGAACTCACTCCGTAAGTTTTATCCGTTGGTTAGCGTACATTGCGGTGCTCTTACCGAAAGTTTGCTTGAGAGTGAGTTGTTTGGACACGAAAAAGGAGCATTCACCGGCGCCTTGTATAACCGAAAAGGCAGGTTTGAAATGGCTGATAGCGGCACCATTTTTCTTGACGAAATAGCCACAATCTCGCAAAAGATGCAGGTCGAATTGTTGAGGGTACTCGAAACAAAGAGTTTTATGCGCGTTGGAGGTAACAAGGAAATTACATCTGATTTCAGGGTGATCTGTGCTACAAATAAAGACCTGAAGAGTTTGGTAGAAAAAGGAATATTTCGTGAGGATTTATTCTACCGGCTTAATGTGATGAATATTCATGTTCCACCATTGCGCGAACGGCTCGATGATATTCCATTGCTGGTCGAATATTTCATTAAAAAATATTGCACCAGCATGAACCGGCCTATCCTCACCATTGATGCAGCGGCGATGCGGCGATTGCTCGAATATCAATATCCCGGAAATATTCGTGAGCTTGAAAATATGATCGAAAGGGCGATTGTAATTGGTAATGGAAAAAAAATAATGCTGAACGATCTGCCAATCGCTAAAGACGTTATTGAAAGTAATGTTGAGAGCCTCGACGATTTCGAAAAGACTTTCATTTTACAGATACTGAATAAATACAGTTGGAATATTTCGCGTACAGCCCAGGCCTTAAAAGTCGATCGCGTCACTTTGTATAATAAAATTAAAAAGTATGGGCTGAAGGCAGGGTAGAGTATAAACTTTCCTCTATAAAAATTATGAACATTCCAACAACAGGTCATCAAGGTGATAAAGTGAAATGGAGTTTAGATTTGTTCCAAAATTTGATTTAACAAATGTATTATCAGGTAAATGAATTCGCAACATATCACATTACTGACTTTTGGATATTTCGATAAGGGATTACTTGAGGAGGTTGCCGGTGCCGTTAGCAGGGAGTTTAATTATCCGGTTATTTGCAGAGATATCCATATCGACCTGAGCGAATTTTACGATGCCGGACGGCGACAATATAATGGAGATAAGGTGTTAAAAACTGTCGTTTCGAAACATGATTACGATTCCATCAAAACAATTGGCCTGCTTAATATCGATCTGTTTATTCCCATCCTGACCTATATTTTCGGTCAGGCCCAGCTTGGTGGAAGCGCTGGTATTGCCTCAATGTACAGGTTAAGCAATGAATTATACGGGTTGAAACATGATGTTGGTCTGCAAAAAGAGCGATTTATCAAAGAGGTGATCCACGAATTGGGCCATGCATTTGGATTATTACATTGCCACGATGTTGTATGTGTCATGCGATCGGGCAGCTATGTGGAAGATATTGATCAGAAATCTAAAGATTTTTGCCAGAACTGCAGAAGAATGATGGAATCAACCGTAAATCCATCTTAAAAGCCGGATTTTTTGTTGATTAAATTGTTAAACAAAAATAGTTCGGGTAAAGGTTCTGATTTTAATTCAACCTCAAAACAATAAAAATAATCATATTAAATAAAGGTTAACAATGTAAACTAAATTCAATTTAGGTTACTTTTGCCTTCCCGTAAATCAGGAATTGATGGAGATAAAAAATCAACAACCCTTTGGGAGATTGCTTGCTTTAATTGGTAAAAACTATTTACATGCATTGCAACTCAAACTCAGAGACTTAGATGCTGAAAGAAACTTTTATGCATTGATACTTATTGATGAAGGTAAAGGGAAAATTACGCAGCAGGAACTTGCTGAATTACTCGAAAGTGATAAGGTGAGTGTGGTGAGGATCATTGATAATCTTTCTGATTTGGGCTATGTTAAACGTGAGAAAGTGGAAACGGATCGTCGTAAATACAGCCTGGTGCTTACTGCGAAAGCAGAAAAAGAATTGCCTGAGATCAAAACAGCAATTACCGAAGTTACGGAACTGGCTTTTAGGGGATTATCCGTCACTAAAATAGAAGAACTTTATGCTGACTTACATATTATCAAAAACAATCTGAACAACAGAAATTATGAGTGATATACGCAATATATTTTTTTTATTTGTTGTGTTTGGTTTATTTTCGTGTGAACCGAAAACAAATAAAATAAAAGAGAAACCAGTTGTAACTGTGGATGTTATCATTGCCGAAGCGATTGATTTGCCAACCAACATTGAAGTAAACGGTTCGGCATTGTCAGAGGAAATGATCGAATTGCATCCTGAAATAAGCGGTAGATTGACCTATCTGAATATGCCTGATGGCGCAGATATTGTTAAAGGAACCTTATTATCCAAAATAAACGACGCTGAGCTTCAGGCCGAATTAAAACAATTACAGGCACAATTAGAACTTGCAGTTAAAACCGAAAATCGTTTGAAAACATTGTTACAGATGAACGGTGTAAACCAATCGGATTATGATGCTGCATTAAACCAGTTGACATCAATTAGTGCAAATATCAGTATTTTAGAAGCGCAGATTGAGAAAACTGAAATACGGGCGCCGTTTAGCGGGACGCTGGGTTTACGCATGGTAAGCCCCGGCGCTTATGTAACACCTCAGACAGTTTTAGGGACGCTTCAACAAACTGATCATATTAAAATTGATTTTACTGTTCCGGAGTCCTATACCAACCTTATCGAAGTTGGAAATGAGATTATTATTCATACAAACGGGACAACCGACGGGATTATAGCTGTGATTAGTGCGATCGAACCTCAGATAAATGCTGATACACGTAATATGAAAGTAAGAGCCCGTTTGAAAAGTGGTAATGTAAGGCCAGGATCATTCGTTAAAGTTATTTTAAGACTACAGACAAAAGGAATTGTAGTCCCGACAAACGCCATTATTCCGGATGCCACTTCGAATCAGGTTGTTGTAATAAAAAACGGGAAAGCAGTTTTTGTAAATGTTGAAACAGGAATGAGTAATGCCAATGTTGTTGAGTTATCGCAGGGTGTGAATCAGGGTGATTCCCTTGTTGTTAGTGGAATTTTATTTGTACGACCCAATTCAGTTGTGAAAATAAGGAAAGTAATTCAACTTGATGGTTTGAATAGTAATGCATCGAAACCGCTTATACAATGAATATTTCGGCATTATCATTGAAGAGGCCTGTTCTGGCTACAGTATTGAATATCTTCATCATCCTTTTTGGAATTATCGGTTATTACTTTCTGGGAGTGCGTGAATATCCTGCCATTGATCCGCCGGTTATTACTGTAAGAACTTCTTATATAGGTGCCAATGCAGATATTATTGAAAGTCAGATAACTGAACCACTCGAGAAATCTATCAATGGTATTCCGGGTATCCGTACAATCACCTCATCAAGTGCAGTTGGAAACAGTAATATTTCGGTTGAGTTTAATCTTGACTCTGATCTTGAAACGGCAGCAAATGATGTGCGCGATAAGGTAAGTCAGGCTGTTCGAAACCTGCCGCAGGATATTGATGCGCCACCGGTAGTTACCAAATCGGATGCCAACAGCGATTTCATTATTTTAATGGCTGTGCAGAGTTCAACAAAAGGTTTACTTGAGCTTAGCGATTATGCAGAAAACACCTTGCAAAATAAGTTCCAGACAATTCCCGAAGTAAGCGCCGTTAATATCGTTGGCCAAAAGCGTCCGGCCATGCGTTTATGGATCGATCCTGATAAAATGAACGCTTATAATATTGCTTTTAATGATATCACCAGCGTGCTGCAAAAAGAAAATGCAGAGGTTCCTTCAGGAAAAATTTATGGAAACAAGACCGAGTTAATCATCAGAACAATAGGCAGGTTAAGTACTGAAAAAGATTTCAGGGATTTGATTATTCGCGAAGATTCGAAAGGGATTGTAAGATTAAGTGATGTGGCAAAAGTTGAATTGGGCCCCGAACAATATGAGCATAGCTGGCGGATGAATGGGGTAAGTGCTGTTGGTATCGCGATTATTCCACAACCAGGCGCAAATTATATAAATATTTCGAATGAGTTTAACAAAAGGCTCGACGAAATTAAAAGTTCGATACAAGGTGGCGATATCATATTCACCACACTAATTGACAACACAATGAATGTCAGAAAGTCGCTGACCGAGGTAAAAGAAACCTTGCTAATCGCGCTGTTGTTGGTCATTCTGGTGATCTATTTATTTTTCAGGAGTTGGCTGATCGCCATCCGGCCTTTGATTGATATTCCTATTTCGTTGGTATCTACCTTCTTTATCATGTATCTGGCGGGTTTTTCAATCAATATACTTACTTTGTTAGCTATCGTGTTGGCAACTGGTTTGGTTGTTGACGATGGTATCGTTGTAACTGAAAATATTTTCAGGAAATTCGAGAGGGGAATGCCTATCCGTCTGGCTGCCCTGGAAGGTAGCAAAGAGATATATTTTGCAGTTATTTCAACTTCGGTAACGCTCGCCATAGTATTTCTGCCTGTTGTTTTCCTTCAGGGATTCGTTGGCAGTTTGTTTCGTGAATTCGGTATCGTATTGGCAAGCGCCGTGTTGGTCTCGGCTTTTGTATCGCTGACAATAACACCTGTTTTAAATGTTTTGCTTACACGTAAAAATTCGAAGCACGGCAAATTCTATAACAAAACCGAACCCTTCTTTTTTGCACTCGAAAATGGCTATAAAAATCTTCTGCAACGATTTATCAGCAAACGATGGATAGCCTGGGCGATTGTTGTAGCTTGTCTGGTGATTGTATTTGCAGTTGGAAAAACCTTGCAAAGTGAAATTGCACCACTCGAAGATAAAGGCCAGTTACGATTAATGATTACCGGCCCCGAAGGTGCAAGTTTCGATTATATGACCCAGGCAACAGATGAACTTCAAAACTATATTCTTGACTCAGTCCCGGAACTTGATTTTGCTTTCTTCGCCGTTCCTGGTTACAGCAGCACCGGTGTGAATAGTGGTATGGGACGACTTGGTTTGATTCCGTCAGGCGATAGAATGCGAAGTCAAAAAGCTATTGCTCAGGATTTAACGAAAAAGGTTATGCGGTTTAACAACATCCGTACTTTTCCGGTTGAGGAACAAACTATTTCGGTTGGCCTGGGATCGAAAGGGGCACAGCCTGTTCAGTTTGTTATTCAGAACCTCGACTTTGAAAAGTTGAAAGAGGTCATTCCGCAATTCTTAGAACAGGCCAAAGGCGATAAAACATTTCAGAATGTGGATGTGAATATGAAATTCAACAAACCGGAAGCTGATATTTATATCGACAGGATCAAAGCGCGCGAATTGGGACTAACCGTTACCGATATTGCCGATGTGCTTCAAAGTGCATTCAGTGGCAGACGATTAGATTATTTCATCATGAATGGTAAACAATATCAGGTTATTACACAGGTAAAGATGCAGGAACGACAGGCAACAGATGATATTTTGAAGTTATACGTTCGCAATAATAAAGGAATTAATATTTCACTTGCCTCAGTCTTAAGAATAGAACGTAATGCGAATCCACCCACCTTGTTTCATTATAACCGATATAAATCGGCAACAATCTCCGCCTCGTTGGCCGAAGGGAAAACAATCGGAGATGGTGTAGAATCGATGCAAACCATTGCTGATGATTTGCTTGACGATACTTTTCAAACTTCGCTTAGCGGCCCGTCACGTGATTATTCCGAAAGCTCCTCGAATACTTTATTTGCTTTCGTACTGGCGCTGGTTCTCATTTATTTGGTGTTGGCGGCCCAGTTCGAAAGTTTTAAAGATCCGTTCACCATCATGCTTACGGTGCCGCTTGCCATTGCAGGTGCATTGTTGAGTTTGTGGGCATTCGGTCAAACCTTCAATATCTTTTCGCAGATCGGTATGATCATGCTGATTGGATTAGTTACCAAAAACGGGATACTTATTGTAGAGTTTGCCAACCAAAAAAGAGACCAGGGCATACCTATCCGACAGGCCGTTGTTGAAGCCGCCACACAACGCTTGAGACCTATTTTAATGACAAGTCTTGCTACCTCATTGGGCGCTTTACCCATTGCACTTAGCCTTGGTTCAGCAGCCACAAGCCGTGTCCCGTTGGGGATTGTGGTGGTAGGTGGAATCATGTTTTCACTGATTCTGACACTATTCGTTATTCCTTCTGTTTACACGTACATCTCTGGTAAGCATGAAGCCAACAAAGAAGAAATTGAAAATGTTGTATCCTGAACTTTATAAATGGCAAGCGATGAAAAAGGTTTTATTCCTGATAACTATAATGTTACCGGTACTTGCCTGGCCACAACAGTTGCTCACTATCGAAGAGGCGATAAATACTGCACTTGAGCATAATTACGAAATCAGGATTGCGAAAAACAATACTGAAATTAGTAAGGTAAACAATTCATTTGGAGTTGCCGGTGGCTTACCATCGGTGAATGTGACGGCCACAAATAGTAATTCACTTTACAATTTAGATCAGAAACTGAGTACGGGTGTCGATATTATCAGGAAAGATGTATCGTCAGGTTCAATTAATACCGGGGTTTCAGCCAGTATGGTGCTTTTTAACGGATTTAAAATTATCGCGACCAAAGACAGACTTAATCGTCTTCAGATGCAAAGTGAATTGGAGTTAAATATGCAGATTCAAAATACGATGGCCGCAGTAATGGTTACTTACTACAATATCCTGCGCCAGCAAAGGTATCTGACTATCATACAAAGCTCTCTGGATGTTTCAACTGAAAAACTTAACATTGTTAAAACACGTTCAACCGTTGGTATGGCCAATGATGCCGACCTATTGCAAGCCGAAATGGACCGAAATATGGCCGAACAAAACCTGATCGGTCAGCACCTGAATATCGAACAGGAAAAGATAAATCTGTTAGCCTTGATGGGTGTCGATCAGTACTATTCCATTTCAGTGCGCGATACTATTCGGGTTGATACATTAATTCAAAAGGAATCAATCCTCAACCACCTCGAAAATAATCCGCAGTTTCTGTCAAGTGCACAACAAATTAAAATCAATGAGCAGATTGTGAAAGAGTTAAAGTCGCAACGATATCCTTCCGTACGTATCAATACAGGCTATAATTTTATTTACAACAGCAGTTCTGCCGGATTTAATCTTTTCACACAAAATTACGGTCCGATACTGGGGGCTTCAATACAAATACCTGTGTTTAATGGGTTTATATATAAATCGCAGCAACAAGTGGCTGGTTTTAATGTGAAGAATTCGGAACTGCAACACAAAAACCTGTTTGCCGCGTTAAAAGCCAAAGCGATAAAAACATACCAGACGTATGAGGTTACCTTACAACAACTGAAAGCTCAGCAGAAGAATTATGAACACGCAGGTCGTTTGGTCGAAATTGTAATACAGCGATTCCGGTTAAATCAGGCGACAATATTGGATGTTAAGGCAGCTCAGGCCAGTTTCGAGAATGCCGGATACCTATTGGTAAACCTTCAGTATGATGCTAAAATCGCCGAGATCGAATTAAAACGATTGACCTATCAGTTGGGCCCATTATGAAAAGCTAAAGATTAATCAACGATCTGTGCTTTACTCAAAACCATACTTTTGCATGAATGAACTTGCAATCCG
Source organism: Bacteroidales bacterium (assembly GCA_013141455.1). GTDB lineage: Bacteria > Bacteroidota > Bacteroidia > Bacteroidales > F082 > CAJBPB01. The sequence goes on along the minus strand of JABFQW010000139.1, from coordinate 4,899 downwards.
AATTACTTTTTTACTCTAATTTTCGTACCAATGGAATCAATCCGTAAAATATATAAAACCGGCCTCGGACCATCGAGTAGCCATACCATGGGGCCACGCTTTGCTGCCGAAAAATTTTTACTAAAAAATGAACCGGCCACCCGAATCAATATCACGCTATATGGCAGTTTGGCTGCCACCGGTAAAGGGCATTTAACCGACAAAGTTTTGAAAGAATCGTTTCCTGAAGATAAAGTCAGAATCATTTGGGAGAAAGATACGGTGCTGCCACAACATCCGAATGGGATGAAATTTGAAGCCTTCAATGACAATGGTGATCTGCTCGATACCTGGACAGTTTTCAGTGTTGGGGGAGGGGATATTATGGATGATGAAATGAAAGCGCAGAGCGTATCCGTTTATCCACACACAAAAATGAACGATATATTGAAATGGTGTCAGCAGAATGGTCGAACACTTTGGGAATATGTTGAGATACATGAAGGCGATGATATATGGGAATTTCAGGCAGAAGTTTGGAAAACAATGAAGGAATCCATCGTACGCGGACTCGAACACGAGGGTGTATTACCGGGGATTTTACATCTTCCGCGAAAAGCCTCTTCTTATTATATCAAAGCCAAAAGTTCATCCGGAACTCTACAAAAAAGGGCGTTGGTTTTTGCGTATGCGCTGGCAGTTTCGGAAGAGAATGCCGGTGGTGGTACCATTGTTACTGCTCCTACCTGTGGATCGTGTGGTGTGTTGCCGGCTGTGCTTTACCATGTTCAGAATACCTATGATTTTTCTGAAACAAAGATTTTACGTGCCTTAGCCACAGCGGCATTGATTGGTAACCTTGTGAAGAAAAACGCCTCAATTTCAGGAGCACAGGTTGGTTGCCAGGGCGAAGTTGGGACAGCTTGTTCGATGGCTGCCGGAGCTGCCGCGCAGCTTTTCGGTGCCACTCCGTCACAGGTCGAATATGCTGCCGAGATGGGATTGGAACACCACCTGGGGCTCACCTGCGATCCGGTTGCCGGATTGGTGCAGATTCCATGCATCGAGCGCAATGCAATCGGAGCCGGACGAGCTATGGATGCAAGTGCTTACGCACTACTGTCAGACGGTCAACACCGTGTGAGTTTCGATAAAATTTGCCTTGCGCTAAACCAAACCGGACACGATTTACCGGATATCTATAAAGAAACCTCAGAGGGAGGATTAGCTTTGCTGGTGAAATAAGTTCGTATGATTACGACAGCAATCGTAGCTTTATGCCTTCAGCCAGTTATCATTCTCACTCATATTGATTTAATATTGAGTCCACTCCGAAAAGCCAAATATTGCCACAATCTCGTCACGTATGCAATGACGAGACAAAAACACCAAATATCACCAATGGTAAAATACTGATTTTGAGGTTTTGGTGGATTTTAGTGTTTTTGTGGATTGGTGGCATTTCTTCTTTTATCAATTTTCGGAGTGGGCCCAATATTGAATACAAAACTATGGCATCGAAGGTACTATTTTGGCTTCTGCCGTAATCTCCCCTGTAAGTGCATGTAAAAATGTTGTTATCTCAGCTGTTTTGTCTTGTGTTAACTCTTTGTTTAATTGCGCTTTAGCCATTAACCGAACTGTTTTATCCAGTTCATTTATGCTACCGTCGTGCAGGTAGGGCCATGTTTTAGCAATATTACGCAGGGATGGAACCTTAAACATATATTTATCCATTTCATTCTTGGTCACTGCCATCTTGCCGAAGTCATCCACATCACTGTTGGTGAAGTCTTTATGTGTTCCGAACAGAGGATATTTCTGGAACATATTTCCACCAAGGAGTGCCCCCATATGGCAGGCGGTGCATCCGGTTTCGATAAAAGTATTCAATCCTTTGAGCTCCTGTTGTGTTAGTGAAGTAAGGTCACCCATGAGAAACCTATCAAAGTTACAAGGTGTAAGCAGGGTGCGTTCGAAAGCCCCGATAGCCTTTTGCATATTTAATAATGTTACCGGTTGATTTTCTCTTGGAAAAGCTGCAGCGAACAATTTGGTGTAGCCTTCATTTTTCGAAAGTCGGGCGATAACTTCCTTTTCACCAGGCATATTCATCTCAGCCGGATTCATCACCGGACCACCGGCTTGTTCTTCAACATCTTTCATGCGGCCATCCCAGAATTGCAGGAAATGTAATGCCGCATTGAATGTGGTTGGTGAATTACGTGTTCCCAACTTACCATTATCTCCCGGGCTGGTTGGTTTGTTATCAACGCCATAAGTGGCTATATTATGACAGGTATTGCAACTTTCGGTGTTATTCAACGATAAGCGGTTATCATAATACAGTGTTTTACCAAGCAAAACCTTTTCGGCTGTGACCTGGTTTTCAGGATTTACAGCATCTTTTGGAAGAGTTTGATAAAGGTTTCTGGCTACCTGAAGTAGGGCAGCGGCATCAATACCGGATTCTTTTTCCTTGGGTGCCTGACTTGTACAAGCAAACATGAAAGCCATAATTATTAAAATGGCAATTGAGCAGAATTTTTTCATATTGATAATGTTTTTTGAATTTTAACAAATATACGTTAACTATCAAATTTTATCAAATAAATATCTAAGATTGAATGAATTGCTTAAATGGTAAACGGGTTTTAACTTCATCGTCCTTTGCCGGGACAGGCAACTCAGCCTGGAAATTAACAAGGTTTAAACTACAGTAGTTAAAAAAAAACGATCCGGACGAATTTTTCGCCCGGATCGTCACAGATTTTAATTTAATCCGAAGGCTATTTTCTATAAAAATCGATCAATGCGTTCGTTGAACTGTCATGATTTATTGCTTTTGATGTATCCTGTAATTCGGGTATGATATTTTGTGCCAGTACTTTACCAAGCTCGACACCCATTTGGTCGTATGGATTGATGCCCCAGATAACACCTTGCACGAATACAGCATGTTCATACATCGCAACTAATTTTCCGAGGTTTTCGGGACTCATCTGATCGAGGAAAAAAGTTGAGGAAGGACGATTGCCTTCGAAAACCTTGTGAGCTACGAGCTGTTCCTGAACGCCTTCAGTCCTAACTTCATCGGCGGTTTTACCGAAAGCCAGCGCTTCACCTTGCGCTATCATGTTGGCAATCAAATAATCCTGATGCGGCGGTAAATTATTTAATGATTTTTTAAAGCCGATAAAGTCAGTAGGAATCAATTTTGTGCCCTGATGAATCAACTGGTAAAATGAATGCTGACCGTTTGTTCCAGGTTCGCCCCAGTAAACAACTCCGGTTTGGTAATCGGTTGTAACACCATCTAGTGTAACACTTTTACCATTGCTTTCCATAGTGAGTTGTTGCAAATAGGCAGGAAAACGATGCAGGTATTTATCGTATGGGAAAACGGCCTGGGTTTGAGCGCCAAAAAAATTGTTGTACCAAAGGCCAAGCAAACCCATGATAACGGGTATATTCTTTTCGAAAGGAGCGGTACGGAAGTGTTCGTCCATTTCATGCAATCCTTTAAGCATACTATGATAATGCTCTGAACCAATGGCGATCATGGTCGAAAGGCCAATGGCTGCACTCATCGAATAGCGTCCACCAACCCAATCCCAGAAACCAAAAATATTTTGAGGATCGATTCCGAATTTTGTAACTTCCTTTTCATTTGTCGAAACAGCCACAAAGTGACGGGCAACCGCTGAAGGATCTTTTAAATAAGATAAAGCCCAGTTTCTGGCAGTTTGTGCATTGGCCATCGTTTCGAGGGTAGTGAATGTTTTCGACGAAATGATGAACAAGGTTTCATCGGCATCAAGACCCTGAACTGCCTCAGCAAAATCACTTCCATCAACATTTGAGACGAACCGGAAAACTAAATTCCTGGCACTGAAGTATTTTAAAGCTTCGTAAGCCATTACCGGACCCAGATCGGATCCACCGATACCAATATTGATGATGTTTTTGATTCGCTTACCTGTGAAGCCTTTCCATTCACCAGATCTGATTTTGTTTGAAAAGTCAGCCATTTTATCTAAAACGGCATGTACATCAGGAACAATATTTCGGCCATCAACCAAAATAGTCGATCCTTTGGGTGCGCGTAGTGCTGTGTGCAATACTGCCCTGTTTTCGGTTGTATTAATTTTTTCACCTAAAAACATGGCATTACCTCTTTCCTCAACACCTCTCTCCTTAGCCAGATTGAATAACAGCGTAAGCGTTTCATCGGTTATCCGGTGTTTCGAATAATCGAAATAAATGCCGTTTTCCTTGAGTTTAAACCGGTTACCGCGATTTCCATCCTCTACGAATAATGATTTCATCTGAACATCCTTCATCTCGTTAAAATGTTTGCCGAGTGATTTCCAGGCTAATGTGTTTGTTAAAGTTGTACTCATTGTGTATGTATTATGTTTGAATCTATGGTTTTGTTATTAAACTCAGGATGAAATCAAAATTAGTATCAAATCATCTTAAACGCTAAAATATTGAGCAAGATACTATAATTTCATAAAAATTCGATCGTCAAATGAATTGAATCAGAACTTTATTCGCCCAAGTGAGCATTTATCGATTCCAAATGGAGAGTGTTACCATTACCAAATAAGCCCCAAATTTCTGCCTGAATACCGGAAGTTTGATTTTTTTTTAATCTTTTAACAAATGAATGGCCACGAGTAGTTATATCTGCCGTACTATTTAACTATAATTGCCGTAATTTGCATAGTATTACTAGTAACTATTCAGCCCTTGATTAATTAAATACAAAATTATAAATGCCACAGATTTACAGATTTAATAAAATTTTTAGACTACCAAAGGCAGTATAAAAATTAAAATCAGTGTAATTGTTGCGTTTTATTGTAAATAGCAATTGTTAATAATCTGTGAATCAATGGCTTTAATGGGATGAAT
>JABFQW010000088.1 GCA_013141455.1 Bacteroidales bacterium | reverse complement strand
TTTTGAACACCATTTTTATTTACATAGGCAAAATAATCCTGTATTTTGTTCATTTCCATATAAATACTCCGCAAAATATTCAATGCCTCGTGTGATTCATCCGATGCCGGGTATTTTTCAACAACCTGTTTCAACGTAGTGATTGCAAGGTCATTCTGGTCATTATTATAATAAATCATGCCTGTTTTCACAAGCGCTTCGCGGGCAAATTCGGAACGTGGCCGTTCGTTAAATAGCTTGGTATAATTCGCGATTGCGGCTCGTTTATCATCCAGAATAAGATTAGTCGATGCCAGATCGTTGAGTGCGTCATCGTAAAATCCTGATTTCGGATTATTTTTTATCAGTTGATCAAGAACCACTGTTTTCTCTTTAAAATTACCAAGGGCGCCCAGACATTGCGATTTCTGAAATAATGCATAATCAGTTTCGCTCTTTTTAGCCTGAATAACCAAATCATAGGTCTCGATAGCTGATTTGTATTTCTTTGTGATAAAATAGCAATCGCCGGCTCTTAGCCGGGCATCCGCAATAATTTTTTGATCCTTTATATATGCTGATTCCATGAACTTTAAAAAAGCAGGTAAAGCCAAAGCGTAATCCTTTTGGAAGAAGAATGTGTAGCCTGTTCCATAGAGTGCCAAAGGATAAACCTGAAGTTTTGAAGCATCCGGCATTGACATAAATTGCTTATAATACTTTTGGGCAACTTTATAATTCTTTTCCCTGAAGTAGGATTCAGCCAACCAGAATACTGCATTGGCTGCCAATTGTTTATTCGTTTTTGAGGTTTGAATTTTAGAAAAATAATCCGCTGCCTTTGCAAATTCACCCCGGTTAAAAAATTCTGTGGCCAGCGAAAACGTCAGTCTCTCGTACGTATCCTGAAACTCCGTCTTACGCAGTTTCATCTTCTCAAGTGACAATAATGCCGCCTCATAATTTTTCGAATGCAGGTAAACCTTAACAATCCATTCTCTTGCTTCATCTTTCCGATTTCCATCACCGTCAATATATTTCCCAAGTAATGTCAACGATTCATCGAAGATACCCGCTGGATGCTGCAAGCTTATTTTCACATAATTAAACAGAGCATCTTCGCTCAGGGTGCGATCGAATGAGGATTTATGGGCTGCCAGAAATGCATTCCTTGCAAATTCGGATTGATTTGTCTCTAAATAACATAAACCGAGATAGTAATATGCGTTCTGTGTGAGCGCATCATCCTGACCTACAACCTTTTGAAAATTAATAATTGCCTCACCAAAGCTACCCGTTTTGTAACGGCATATCGCAGATTGGTATTGGTCTTCACGACCCATAAACCGATCACCTGCTTTTTCGCTTAAGGTATAATAATTCAAAGCATTTTCGTAATCCTTTTCGCGATAGTAAGCATCGGCGATCATACGGGCAATCTCAGGTTTACGACGAGTTTCAATTGTTTTCATAACTGATTCGCCGTCCTGTATAATCTGGTGGTAATCACCTGATTTATAATTTATCTGCATTTCATAAACCGGTATGATTTTGGCGAATTGATTATCATTTCTGATGGAAGTAAAACCAGCTGCTGCTTCTGTATAATCCTCATTAAGATATTGAATGTGTGACATATAATATATCGAAGCATTCCTGAAAGGGTTTTCAGTTAAAGAAGGAATTCTGAAGTTGAGTAATGCTTCATCCGATTGGCCTTCCTGCAAAAGGCAATATCCAAGTTTATACGCACATTCATTTTGTTCATCCGGTGTTAAGGCGCTTATTTCGATTGATTTGAAAGCTTCTGCCGCTTCTTTCATCTTGTTCTGACGAAACAATGATTTGGCAGTGATAAACTTCATCGAAGGCATCCATTTACTGGCAGGGTATGTTTCGTTGAACTGCAGAATTTTTGATGCTGCGTCGGGTTGATCAAGATATAATGCACAAACAGCTTCGTAATAAATCGCATCAACATAATCATTTGATTCAGTGTTTACAAACTGTGAGCGAAACTCCTCAAATCCTTTTTGAGCGGCTGCATATTGCTGTCTTTCAAATAGCTGAACCGACAAACGGAAAGTGGATTCAGGATCGTCAAAATACATGGTCTGCTGCGAAGAAACCCGAAATGAAAACAATAATAATAAATTAAATATCAGTATTTTATATACCATTGACAAATTCATTCTGCCGGATTATTTAGTATGCGAAATTAGGAAATCGTATCGATCCGCAACATATTATCGTGTGTAACGGACATTTGACAAAACGGATGTATGGTTGAATTATTGCAGCAGATCAGCGAACCAGGTTCATGAAATGGGAAATCACAATAAATCCGCGGCACTTGCGTGCCGCGGATTCTGTACTGACATCATAAGCGGGATTCTGTTTCCGCCTGAGCGGACGACTGTCATTTATCTCGGTTGTTTGTTGCCAAACAACTCTAGCAGCCTACCCACCGGCATCAGACGAGCAATCTTTTCGGTCACAATGTGACTTTCGCCGGCATATTTGGCCTTGCAGCCCATAAGGTTTACCCCTGCCCGAAGTCACCTTCGGGCAGCGTGAGCTCTTACCTCACGTTTTCACCCTTATCCCGCATAGGCGGGACGGTAATTTTCTGTGGCACTCTCTGTAGTTTTTCCGTTTCCGGTGAAACCCCTTCCCGTTAGGAAGTATGGTGCTCTGCGCTGTCCCGACTTTCCTCGTAAGCCTTTCAGCTTCCGCGACAGCCGATGTTTCGTTGCAGCAAAATTACAAATAATCATCCTATGTTTAGTTAAGGAATTAATTATCAATGAAAAAATCATCAACTATCCTTCGACTGCCCCGTTTTGAAGGCGAGACAGGCTGCTCAGGATGACTGTCAGTCTGAGCGAAGTCGAAGACTGTTTTTCATAACTAAACGATATTGAATAAACATCCGTTAAGGGCTTTTATTTACTTTTGCCCAATAAATCAAATGACCATTCCCCCATTTATGAAAGATCTGACAGTTGGTAATGAAGGAAAGTTAATACTCAGTTTTACAATTCCAATGCTCATTGGGAATGTCTTTCAACAACTGTATAATGTGGTGGACAGCATCATCGTTGGCCGTTATCTTGGTAACGAAGCACTTGCAGCCGTTGGCGCCAGTTTCCCGTTAATTTTTACTTTGATCGCTTTGATTATTGGAATTTCTACTGGTGTAACCATCATCATTTCGCAATATTACGGCGCCAGAAATCTTGAACAGGTAAGAAAAGCCATCGAAACCATGTACATTTTTCTTTTCTATACATCAATAGGGATCACGATTATCGGGATTTTTACAAGCGAATACATTTTTAGGTTGATTGATTTACCTGAAGACATTATCCCTCAGGCTGTCACCTTTTTTAACTTGTATGCAGCAGGTTTTATCTTCTTTTTCGGTTTTCAGGGTACAAGCGCCATACTGCGAGGGTTAGGTGATTCTAAAACACCCTTATATTTTCTGGTTGTTTCGGTTTTGGTAAACATTGTTCTCGATATCATTTTCATTGTGAATTTCGGGTGGGGCATCGAAGGTGTTGCGATTGCGACAGTCATTTCACAGGCAGGCGCATTTATCACCATCATCTGGTATCTGCATCGGACGCATAAACTGCTCACATTCAATTTCTTTAAAATGAGGTTCGATTATGCAGTGTTTAAAAAAAGTATGCAAATAGGTATCCCAACCGGCTTGCAACAGACTTTTGTTGCGGTTGGGATGCTGGCCTTATACAAAGTGGTGAATGTTTACGGAACAAGTGTTATTGCTGCCTATTCGGTTGCCATGCGTATTGATTCGTTTGCGGTATTGCCAGCCATGAATTTCTCCGCAGCCCTATCTTCATTTGTAGGCCAGAATATCGGCGCAAATAAACCGGACCGGGTGAAACAAGGCCTTATTGCTACGCTGAAAATGACTTCTATCATTTCAATCGTGGTAACCATCATTACCTGGTTATTCGCAACACAAATCATGTTGATGTTTACAAATGATATGGCAGTGGTTGAAGCCGGAAAGCAGTATCTTTATATTGTTAGTACTTTTTATATTCTATTCTCCATGATGTTTGTTTATAACGGTGTATTACGGGGAGCCGGCGATACCATTATCCCAATGTTTATTACCCTGTTTGCGTTATGGGTTATCCGTATCCCGGCATCTTTCACCCTGGCAAAATGGTTCGGTCCGGTCGGCATCTGGTGGGGAATTCCTATTGCCTGGGCAATTGGCGCATCGTTTTCATATATCTATTACAAGATTGGAAAATGGAAAACGAAATCAATTGTTAATCCCAAAAAATAATCTCCTGAACGTAGGCTTGTTTTTCATCGCTCCGATTCTGAAATATTACTTCGTCAATTAGCCGCTTGACCGATGAAGTACTTTAGGAATAGATACTTACAAAACACTACTTTTGTAAATTAAAAAATAAACCATATGCAAAAAATAATTTTATTCACGACGATGTCAATAATTTCATTTTCATCTATTTACGCTCAAAATATGGCAATAAATTACCCTGAAACCACGAAAGGAAACGTTACCGACAGTTATTTTGAAACAGTTGTTGCTGATCCTTACCGATGGCTCGAAGACGATAATTCAGTTGAAACTGCCGGTTGGGTAGCTGCACAAAACAATATTACCAACGCGTATCTGAATGAAATTGATTTCAGACCGGCATTGAAATCACGGCTCGAAAAAATCTGGAACTATCCTAAACTTGGGGTACCGTTTAAAAAAGGAGACAACTATTTCTTCTTTAAAAACGATGGAATGCAAAATCAAAGTGTTTTGTATATGCGTAAAAGTCTTGATGCTGAACCGGTTATGTTATTAGATCCCAACAATTTATCAGCAGATGGCACCATTGCATTGGGAGGCATGAGTGTTTCAAAAGATGCAAAATACTTAGGCTACTCCATTTCACGTGGTGGCAGCGACTGGAATGAAATATGCGTGATGGAAATCGAAAGTCGCACCATGTTAAAAGATTCGGTACACTGGGTAAAGTTCTCAGGAATTTCATGGTTTAAAAATGGTTTTTTCTACAGTGCATACGATGCACCAGCCGAAGGTCAGGCATTATCAGGAAGTAACCAGTTTCATAAGGTTTTCTATCATTCACTCGGGACTAACCAATCGGAAGATAAATTAATTTTTGAAGATAAAGAAAACCCATTGCGCAACTTCTATGCGTATCTTACCGAAGATGAGGAATATCTGATGGTGAGCGAATCAGAATCAACAAGCGGGAATGCCCTTTACGTTAAAAAAACATCTGAAATGGATAAACCGTTTCAGAAAATTGCAGCGGGATTTGAGTTTGAATACAATGTGGTAGATCACCTGAACGACGAGTTTTTGATCGTAACAACAGATCACGCGCCACTTAAAAAACTCGTATTGGTTGATCCTCAAAATCCATCAGGCGAGAATTGGAAAACTATTTTGGCTGAAACTGATAAAGTGCTGGAATCAGTTTCGCTGGTTGGTGATCGCATTTATGCCGAATACCTTGCCGATGCAAACACAAAAGCATCATTCTTTGACTATCAGGGAAATTTGATTCAGGAACTTCACTTACCTACTTTGGGAACTGTTGCCGGTTTCAGTGGTGAGAAGGGTGAAAATGTCGCCTTCTACGGTTTCACCTCATTCACATTTCCGACCACTATTTATAAATACGATCTTAGCACTAACAAATCCACCGTTTACTCAGCAAGCGGTGTCGATTTCAATCCGGAGAATTTTGTTACAGAACAACTATTCTATACGAGCAAAGACGGAGTCGAAATTCCTATGTTTCTGGTTTACAAAAAGGGCCTTGTGCGTGATGGCAACAATCCACTTCTCTTATACGGTTATGGAGGATTTAACGTGAGTCTTACTCCGGCATTCAGTATCTCACGAATTCCCTTTATCGAACAAGGCGGAATTTATGTTTCAGTAAATCTGCGTGGTGGAGGCGAGTATGGCGAGGCCTGGCATCAATCGGGAACAAAGTTGAAAAAACAGAACGTGTTCGACGATTTCATTAGTGCCGCAGAATATCTTATAAAAGAAAAATATACAAACCCTAAAAAACTCGCCATCATTGGCGGATCGAATGGCGGATTGCTGGTAGGCGCCTGTATGACACAACGTCCCGATTTATTCAAAGTAGCCATCCCTATTGTTGGGGTTATGGATATGCTTCGTTATCAAAATTTTACAATCGGGTGGGCCTGGGCAGGCGACTATGGAAGAAGTGACGATAACAAGGAAATGTTTCAATATTTATATGGATATTCACCATTGCATAACATTAAACCGGGAATAAACTATCCGGCAACCATGGCTATCACTGCTGATCATGACGACCGTGTTGTTCCGGCCCATACCTTTAAATTCATGGCCGAACTACAATCCAAACATCAGGGAAATAATCCTGTTATTGTCAGGATTGAAACAAAAGCGGGACACGGCGCCGGAAAACCTACCGCAAAAGTGATAGAAGAAAATACCGATATGTATAGTTTCATAATGTTTAACCTCGGTATGAAACCAACATTCTAAAAGCTTAATAAACTTTTGTAAAAAACACAATCCCGGGAAACCCGGGATTGTGTTTTTTTATCATATAATACTTGATAATCATGGTTTTATTGCCGAAATAAACCGTTGCTTATTATGGAAATCACGGTGAAGCATGACATCCGAAAATTGGTTCTTTTGAAAGAGATCGACCAATTGATCACCAAATAATTCATTGATTTCGACCAAAATACAGCCACCTTTTGACAGGTGATTTGTACAAAACTGAATAATTGATTTATAAAAAATCAATGGATCATCGTCGGTAACAAACAACGCAAGGTGAGGCTCCCACCCGGTGACATTCCGTTTCATCATAATTTTATCTGATTCAGTCACATACGGTGGATTGCTTACGATCAAATCCCAAACCGGTAAATCCGGTTCACAACGATTTTGCAGGATATCAAGCGCAAAGAAATCTACATTCGCTTCCAGATGATTTGCATTTTCACGGGCGGTCAGGAGCGCATTTTTTGAGATATCACAAGCAGATACTTTTAGCTGTGGTAGTTCGATGGCTAATGTAACCGCAATGCAACCAGAACCGGTTCCAATATCAAGAATGCGCCGGATAGTTGGAAATCTTTTAACAATATCAATTACTTTTTGAATCAGCTCTTCTGTTTCAGGCCTTGGTATCAGTACATCAGCGTTAACTTTAAAATTTCTTTCAAAAAAACCAGTATGACCAATGATATATTGCACTGGTTTAAACTGCTTTAACTCTTTTACAGCAAAATGAATGGTCAAAAGCTCTGATTCCGAAAGACGGTAATCAGGGTCCAGGGTGAGTTTAAGACGATCAATATTAAAATAATGTTCCGTCAACATGAGAATCAAACTAAAGGATTCATCCTTGCCATAGCAGTCGATAATTTCATTAACATAATGATTTACAACATCTTTTATACGATTTGTAGGCACTTTCATATTGCAAATATCCGAAAATTCTTGCTCCATCATGCTTACTACACTTGAGGCGAAAACCTGATTACGATCGAAAAGCCCTATATTTGCCCATTCATTAATAAATCAGTCCTTGCACAAATTTCCAAAGAAAGAGCGATTATCAGGGAAGAAGGCTATCGGGCAACTTTTCAAAAAGGGGAACAATAGTTTTATTTTTCCTTTTAAAGTACTGATCTACTATACCGATGATTCGATTGAAAGCAATTTACGATTGTTAATCACTGTTCCGAAGCGTAATTTCAAAAAATCAGTTGACCGTAACCGGATAAAGCGCCTTGTTCGTGAGGCCTGGCGTCTGAATAAATCAGAGGTACAACAAAAAATATGTGATGCTGCAATTACCGTGGATGTGGCACTTGTGTATGCGTCAAAGACAATTCTTACCTATAAAGAAATAGCGCCCAAAATAATTCTAATTTTACAACGTTTAATAAAAGAATATGAAGTTCGTAATGCAACTTCCGGCTAACTTGCTGGTTCTTTTGATACGCATCTACCAATACACATTATCGCCCTACATTGGCCGGTCGTGTCGTTTCACGCCAAGTTGCTCAAATTACAGCATCGAGGCGTTAAAGAAACATGGTGCAATCAAAGGATGCCTGTTGAGTGCCAGACGAATTGTCTCATGCAATCCCTGGGGCAGAAGCGGTTACGATCCTGTTCCATGAAATAATCTAAACTGAATGAGAAGAATTTTTACCTTTCTGGTTTTTGTGATTTATGCATCCGTTACAATACAACAAGCTAATTCACAAACAAATAATAATTTTGAGATATCGAAAAGCATGGATATCTATCTGAGTGTTTTCCGCGAACTCAATCTGAATTATGTGGATGATATTCAAGCCTCCCAATTAAATGAAACAGCTATCAGGGCGATGCTCAATGAATTAGACCCTTATACTGTTTTCATTGCTGAATCAGAAATTGAAGATTTTCAGTTGATGACAACCGGTGAATATGGTGGCATCGGTTCATTAATTCAGCAAATTGGTGATTTCGTTTATGTTTCGGAGCCTTATGAAGGATTTCCCGCTCAAAAAGCAGGACTTATTCCGGGCGATTGTTTCCTCAAAGTGAATGGTGTGGATGCCAAAGGGAAAACAACTGCACAAATAAGTGATCTACTGAAAGGTCAACCCGGATCAGCCGTAGATGTCACGATTAAACGGGATGGATTCGACGAACCTCTTTTAAAAACCCTGACACGCGAGAAAATAAAAATTGACAATATTCCATATCAAACCGTGTTCGAAAATGGGATTGGTTATGTTCGATTGACCGGTTTCACCCAAAAAGCTGCAGCCGAACTGAAAGACGTTTTACTTAAGATGAAAGAAAAAAATGATCTGAAAGGATTTATTATCGACTTACGTAACAACGGTGGCGGGCTTCTCAACGAGGCCGTTGACATCACAAGCCTGTTTGTTGAAAAAGGCGAACTGATTGTTTCGACAAAGGGAAAAACCGAAGATCGTACCACAATACATCGTACCCGTCAGGCACCTGTCGATTTAAACATCCCACTTGTTGTGATGGTGAATGAAGGAAGCGCCTCAGCAAGTGAAATTGTTGCCGGGGCCCTACAGGATCTCGACCGGGCGGTAATCATCGGGCAACGTACCTTTGGTAAGGGTCTCGTTCAAAATGTGGTACCACTCAGCTACAACACCCAAATGAAAGTTACCGTTGCCAAATATTATATCCCGAGCGGAAGATGCATTCAGGAAATCGACTATTCGCATAAGGCCGAAAACGGAGGTAAAATCCCCGACTCATTAATATCTTCATTTAAAACAAGGAGCGGACGATTGGTTCATGATGGTGGTGGCATTCAACCCGATATCCTGCTCGAGCCACTAACCTTCAGTACGGTGAGTTCAAATCTTTATGGCGGTAATTATATTTTCAGATTTGCCAACCAATTTGCCCGCGAACATAAACAAATTGCTGAGCCTGTCGAGTTTATGATTGATGATTCAACCT
>JABFQW010000037.1 GCA_013141455.1 Bacteroidales bacterium | reverse complement strand
GTGAAACTACAACCACAGATTCACTGGAAGGAAACCGAACCTTCCGAAGTTGGTTGTTTTCAAGGTGGATGGTTTTTAAACTATCCGTCATAAAATCTGAAGCAGCAACCACTTTCAGTTCATTCCCTGAGAAATCGACCTGCTTCAAATTGTGAAAACGCTTCAGATCAGGCAGTTTTTTTAACATCATCTTACTCATATCCAACTGATGGAGTGTGGTACTTTTTGTGGTGTCGAGCCGAAAAAGAAATTCAGCCTGTCTTTGCAGAGCTTCCTGTTCATATTCCAGTTGCCATATCCTGAAAAGTGAATCCTGAACAGCCTTACTTGCCTTGTCAGGTTTTTGAGCTTTTATAACTGATGAAGAGAAACAAAAACAAAGTGAAAGAAGTAACAACTGCCTGATATTCATGATATAAAATTTATCATACAAACATAACTAAAAATATAGTTATTATGTATTTCTAAATAGAAATTTTCGTAAAATCAATTCCTGCTTTGATGTGCCGTTAACGTTTAATTGGATTTAGCAATTAAACTGTGAACTTATTTTAGGATAAGTCATTTTTCGAATGAGTAAAACATCTTTACGCATGGCATTGACATTCAGTTATATAAAAAAATAGAAAATATTTGTTTTTTATCACTAATTGATTTACTTTTATATTGAAATTGGTTTCATAGCCAATTAATCAGGTAAGTACCCAATAGTGTAAATTCTTAATTCATTAGAATATATAATATTACTAACCTTTTAAAAACCTACCACTATGAAAATTTTTATTACACTATTATTTGTTGCCGGACTCACATTGAACATGATGGGGCAGGAAGTTAAATTAAACACGAACATGGCTGTTGAAGCAGACGGCACAGTAAGAATGGATGGAGCTGCCACCACCTGGGAAGACTTACGTGTCGATTTGAATAATGGAAGTGCCGGAACTACCATTGGCTATATGCCAGGAGAATCAACTGGAGGTCAGATTTATTACTTTGTTGATGGTGCAAATCCAGATGCAATGTCTTTCTCTGTTCAACTACCTCATGCCTGGAAAGAAGGAACCACGGTTTATCCACACGTTCATTGGATTCCCAACAATACCAGTACAGGTGACGTACAATGGAATCTGGATTATTCATGGCAGAATTATGTTTCCGGAGCTACGGTTGCATTTCCTGTTAAAACAACCAGCACAGTTGTAGCTACCATTGCAACCAATTCGTACCGGCATCATTTAATAACGGCACTTACCGAGGGTAATGCCGGATTAGATGGAACGGGTAAAAAAATTTCAAGTATGATTGTATGTAGAATATGGCGCAATGCAAGCGCTGGTAATGCTGCCGATACCTATGCAGGCAATGTTGGCGGTTTATTTGTCGATTTTCACTACCAAAGCGATACCTATGGCAGTCGTCAGGAGTATATTAAATAGTATTTCACTATAAACCTGACATACCATGAAAAGATATCTAAAAATAATACCGGTTATTGTATTGTTAGCCTTTTGGCTGATACCTGCTTTGAACCAGGCTCAAGGAATTGAAATACCAAGCGGTGGCAGTATGGTAATTACTGGTGCCGCCTCTATAGAAATAAGTAATGGCAGTTTAATAAACAACGGAACCTATACGAAAGGTAGTGAAACCTTCACGCTGTCGGGCGCTACAACCCCACGTGAAATTTCCGGAACTGCTCTAACTGATTTTAACAATCTTACCATAAGTAATACAGCTGGAGTCAGTATCGCTGTCAATTCAAAAGTGACAGTCAGCGGAACTCTCACTAACAGCGTTGGCGCCACTGGATTGGTACTTAAGAGTAATGCAACAGGAACAGGTTCATTAATTAGTAGCACGGCCGCAATAGCCGGTACTATTGAGCGACATATTGTTGGTGGCTGGGGTACGGCAGATGCAGGCTGGCATAGTATAAGTTCACCGGTAGCCAGCCAGGTTATTTCTGCTTTTGAAACTTCTGGTGCTGGAAATAGTTACGACTTTTATGGTTGGGCCGAAAACACCAATACCTGGATGAATTACAAAGATGCTGGCTTTAGCCTCTGGAACAGTGGTACTACCTTTAATAGTGGTCAGGGTTATTTAATTTCCTATGAAGCAACACAAACAGGAAAATCCTTTGCAGGTAATATCCAGGTTGCCGATATTACAGCAACAAACCAGACTTATACAGCAGGTGCGGCACAAGGATTCCATTTAATGGGAAACCCTTTCAGCAGCGCACTGATTTGGAATGATGGTAACTGGGCACTTACAAATGTAGCCGGTACAGCCAAAATATGGAACGAAAGCGGTAAAAGTTATACAGATATCAATGCCAGCGGTATCATCCCTTCGGCACAGGGCTTTATGATTCAGGTGAGCAGTGGTACCAACAGCATTACAATACCTGCTGTTTCGCGTACACATAATGGTGCATCATATTATAAAGCTGGTTCAGGACAACAAATCAAACTTCTGGCTTCGGAATTGGATGGCGCTTCTTTTCAGGAAATTCAGATCATATTGAATGAAAACGCAACCCAAAATTTTGACTTTGATTATGATTCAAGATTTCTTCCAGGTTATGCCCCACAATTTTATTCGGTTTGCGAAAATGAGAATCTTTCGACAAATAGTATTCCTTCCATTACTTCTGAACTTGTGATACCATTAGGTTTTGTTAAAAATCAAGCCGACAATTACAAGATTGAATTAAAAGAAAGTATTGATGGTCAGAGTATATACCTCACTGACACAAAGTTGCAGACTATTCAAAAACTGAATGAAAATCCTGTTTATTCATTCACCTCAGCAGATAACGACATGCCTGACAGATTTCTTCTCCATTTTGGTGTTGTTGGCGTGGGCGAGCAAAATGACAAAGATGTGTTGCAGACCTATGTTTACGATCATCAACTGTATGTGATTAACCAAATTGGTAAAGCACAGCTTCGGATTTTCGATATACAGGGTCGTTTGATTCAAACTAACTTTTTGAATACGGATGGCATGCATAATCAGGTACTCAACCTGCCAGCAGGTGCATATGTGATGCGTTTGGAGTCGGCCATAAACTCAAATACACTTAAGTTTATCCTTGAATAAATGGATAATATTCGGCAAAAATAGATTAGAAGAATAATAAAGAGACTTGATCATGAAAAAGAATATCATCAAACTAATGCTGATTGCAGGGTTTTTATTCACAGGTTTAATTCTGACGGCACAAATTCCACCACCACCACCTGGTGGCGGACATGATTTGGGTGGCAACCAACCAAATGATGGTGGAGGTGCTCCCATTGATAATGGCCTTGGCATTCTTTTGACTTTAGGTGCAGTTTATGGCGGTAAGAAAGTTTATTATATGATGCGACCGAAACAAGTACCTGAAGTTTAACTAAAATATCACGTACAGATTTGAAAGCCTGCCAGATATCTGGCAGGCTTTAATTTTTTCATAAAGGATTGGAGATATCACAAATCGAAATATCGCAGAATGGAGTATATCAATTAAAATCCCTTCCCAAACATCTCCCAAAACCTGATTTCCATTTCATGCCAACGTTGTTTGGTTGCGGCCTCGAAATCATTGGTGAACGATGTCAGGAGCAAACGGGCTTCTTCTGTTTTTCCATCTTTCAACAGGCTTGAAGCTTCCTTTTCAATACCAGGCATTTCTTTCAGTGCCTTTTCCTCGAAGGATAGCACGTTCTCAAGTACAAGTCCCTTTGTTTTTCCCCAGCTTACTGTGGCTAATTTGTTAGCTTTACGATACGACCATAAGGCAGCATCTTCACGATATCGCTTTTGTCCGCACAGCTCAAAACCTGCAGGAAGTCTGGTGGCCCCGGCATAGATAGGAATCCTTGGGCTTTCACCCGGATTGTCAAATGAAAACCAGGCTACCCCGCCCACTGCATCAGGCAACCAGTCGCGTAACTGAATTATCTGGCCATACGAACTCCAGGCCACCGAAACATTGCGCCTGAATCCAATAGTTCCCGGTGCCAGATAATTAATGGTATTCATCTCGTCTCTTGTAACCCACGGATTAGCAATCGGACTTACCAAAGTATCTTCTCCGATGGGTTTCCGATTTTCATCAAATTTCTTTGTAATATATTTCACATTGCGTGTCATATCATATGAGGTGCCCTCATAGGTGGCCCTATATAATTCGGTAATCGTCTGGATACTTACTTTATGTTCCGGCTTAACTGAAAATGGTAACTCGGTCATTTCCATCGAAAGATTCAGTGAAGGGGCTAAGGTATTTAATACGTGAAACTCCCGAATGTCGAAAGGTTTCTCCCGGTGGCCATAGGCCTTCCAGAAGATGAATTCACCTACTCCATCCCAGAGCTTAAATTCTTTAGCAACTTCTTCTGCGTTGTCGGATGCCATAAAATAGTTTTTGTCATTACGATCAATCTTACCAATACGTGAAATATTGGCCGATATGCCGACATGATCATCCGGAATCCGTTGTGCTGCCCACACACCGCCAATTCGCCCGGGACCTTCCCCAAGAATTTCCATCTGCCACACTTCCTGTTTGTCGGCAATGGTGATACATTCACCCCAGTCGGCATAGCCGTATTCCCGGATAAGATTACCAATCAAACAGATGGCATCACGGGCATTATCGCAGCGTTCGAGGGCAAGACGTTCCAATTCCTCAATCAGAAACATCGCTTTTTTATTGACTAAGGTATCTGGTCCGACAAAAGTCGTTTCCCCAATTGCAAGTTGTTTTTCGTTCAGACAGGGATAGGCTGTATTTAGAAAAGCATAGGTATGAGACACCTGCGGAATATTGCCTGCCACACTTACATCACGCATATCCCAGGGTGTCTCGGTTCGTAACTTACCTTTCAGAATCAGTACTTTCGCAGTATCAGCATGATCTTTCGCGGGTTCCATAGTTAGCCAGGTGCGATAATTGCCATCGCAAGTATGTGCTGTTATCACCGAACCATCAGTAGTTGCATTTTTGCCGGCCATAATGCTCGTGCAACTCTCGCCGAAATACGGATACTCTTTATCTTGTTGGGCAAATAACCCGGATGCCACGATTAGTAAAACTACAATTCCGACGATTTTTCTCATAACTTTTGTTGTATAAATTGGGCGTAAATTTAGGAAATGAATCTAATCATTGAATAAACTGCGGATTTCTTTTGAATGAAACATTGATTAATGATTAACGAGTTGCCCGCTAACCATATCGCTATGGATAGGAAACAGATAATCCTGATGCCGTAAGCTATATTCGAAAATATTCAAGGATATTCGAATTCACAGGAAGTCTGAAAATCGTCCGGGTTGTTTATAAATTGGGCGATTACGATGGTTAAAATGAAACAATCAGAATGATCGAACTGAATAATTCTGATTATTACTATGCAAATATATCATCTGGTTTTGAACAAGCAGTTTATGATACATTTTTCAAAGTAAAAAACCACCGGACTATCCAGATTAAGATATCGTCCGGTAATTCACTTATTCTATCAGTCTTGTTGTTGCCTGAATACCAAATACTTTTTTCCACCATAAAGGGCTCCCAAAATCAGAAGCACCTCAATACCACCACCAACAGGGGCTCCACCGCCCAAAGGAGTATTACCACCATCTGGTGCATTGCCTCCATTTGGTGGTGGTGGCGCTTGTGAAAAAGCTACCAAACTAAACGAAATGGTTAAGATTACTGCTAAAACAAGTTTTTGTATCGATTTCATAAATTATGATTTACGTGGTTTATTTTAATTGTTGGTTCATCAAGGGATTCGTACTTTTTGGGTAACAACTCTTTCGCTATTCGTAAGACATATCAGATACATTCCGCTTTTTAGTTGTGCCGGAATACTAATCTGATTATCGGTACCGATTGGTTGTGATAAGACTATGCGTCCCGTCAGATCAAGTACTTTAATATCGGGATTGATCATCGAAGTGTTGTTGAAGATAAAAATTGTTTGTCCGTTTGCATACACTGAAAACCCTGTTTTTTCTGATTCATCAATTCCTACGGCATTGAATAACAGTCTGAACCGGTTAACGTCATCGCTTATATCCCAGTTAAATTCGTAAATACCGCTTGTCAGATCGTGGCGAACTCCCATCTTGGTGTCTTCCAGGATGGCTTTCTGTATGCCATTAATCTGGCTAAGGCCAATCTGATAATTTCCGCTACTGTCGTTAACAAATCCCAGGGGAATAATGTCGCAATATGGACGAACATCGATGGAGAGGTTTTTACCACCCCCGATGGAATATATTTCTGACAGCCCTGATGTTTCCGAAGGGAATTTATACGCATCGGAGCTCAATTCGAAATCCTCCTTTGCATTTTCGTTCAACTGAATATGCAACTCATCATGGTATGCGCCGTTGGAGGCATAGAGGATCAATCCGTTCACGATTTCACGGGTTGATTTGTAAAAATTGCTTGCCCCTGTATGAGTACGGTTTAAATTATCTACACTGAAAGTAGTGTTTGTGGCGGCTACAACGAAGAAACCCTGTACCGGTGGGATATACTGTACTCCGCTTCCGACCCCCGCGTTCCAACTATCGTAGGCTGTACCGTTCCAGTAATAAACGGCTCCATACGTATTGTCCAGTGCGCTCCAGTCAATGGAGGAAGGGTAGGGATTTCCGATCAGGTTGGCACCGCTGTAAATTCCTCTTGCACCCTGAGCAGTAATGACAATACTTTGGTCCCCTGTATATGGTGCTCCGGTAAAGGTATAGGTTCGGGCTGATCCACTGCTGTTCCATAGTCCGTAACCTTTTGCGACTGTCAATGGAGTATTTATATCTGAAATATCGGACCAGGAGGAGGTAGGTTCATCCCAACTCTGAAGATAATCTCCAGTCACAAACGAATTGGCGGTGGCACCCGATACAGGAGTCGAAACAAGGTGCCAGGCTCCGTTGGTTATGTTGCGCTTTACGTTGATCGTACCGTTGTTGGTAATTGTTCCATATGTAATAAGTGAACCACCCGATTCAACGGTGAGGCTTGCTGCCGAGGCTACTGTCAGAGGACCACAGCTTGCACCGGTACCTGATGAAATAATCGGGTAGTTTGATAAACCGGTTGGAATGTTGAGTCTGGTTGAGGTGTTGGGACTATATCCTGCATTCCAGTTTGTCGAGGTACTCCAATCGGTTCCTGAAGATCCGGTCCATGTCAGATCGGATGGTGCGCCGGGATTCGTCCAGGTAGCATTTACAATGGTTCCGTTATACATTGTTCCGGAACTTTTATTATCAGTAAGTGTTGTTCCGCTGCCGTTGCTCATTTTATAATAAGCAACCAGATTGGCTTCGTCACCGGCAAGTGCATCATACATGCCATCAATGATATTCTGTGCAGTTTTGGCCACGCTCCATATCCTGACCTCATCGATGAGTCCGGGGAAATACCGGTTCTGTTGCGATCCAAATTCGTGCAAATTTCCAATCTGGAATTGGTTATTGGATGGGCTTCCGTTCACTGTACCGCTTGTTTCAAGTACTCCGTTGATGTACAGGCTCGAAGTTGAACCATTTTTGATGAGCGCCACATGCACCCAATCGCCGGTATTGATATTTGTGCTACCGCCTATTTGGTTCCAACTACCGGCGTCAACCCCGAATTGAAGGTTGGCAGTAGTTCCGCTGATCCCCAATCTGAATTCCGCGGTATTGTTTATTGTTGTATGACTCCAACACATGATATTGGGTTCAGCAATACTGTATCCCGAAGGGATCACAATTTTAATCCAGGCCTCAAGCGTCATTGTGCTGTTATAAGGAGGTTTGGTGGCGAACGAGACATAGTCGCCGTTCCCATCGAAATTCAGCGCATAATTCTGACCAATTCCCGATAATGTAAACATCGAAAACATCACATACAGAAAGGTGTATTGAATGGACGAACGGAAAACCTGACCATGTTTCGTTACCTGATTATCAATTGTAAGCTTTTTTAATTTGTTACTTTTCATACACTTGTTTTTATAATTGTTTTACTGATTGTATATATCTTGCTATAAAAATTTGATTGTTGTAATCTGATCAGTCATTTCATTGAAGTTGATTGCGTATAGGCCGATTTTGTCTGAAACCCGGAATCTGTTTGCATAAGCGAAACCAGTTGCTTAATTATTAACTTACTTTCCGGTTGTACCTGACTTATCAGTTATACCAAACAAAGGTACTCACAGCAATGGATTAACATCCTGTAGTCCCTACCTGAAAACTACTCACAACGTGAAAATGCCTGCACAAAAACTACTCTGTTTACAGATTTTGTAAGGAATTCATGTTTGATTAAACGAAAATGTGATAATTGATCCGGCTGATTAAATGGATAATAACAAACGCGTGAGATTGGCATCCTTATCGAGATTCATTTTTTTGCGGATATGGTTTCTGGTATTCTCGATAGTGCGAAGGCTGCGTTTGGTGATAACGGCAATGTCTTTATTGGTAAGATTGAGTCTGATGAAACTGCATATTTTCACCTCGGTAGGCGTTAGTTCAGGATATAAATGTATCAGATTGTTATTAAAATCCTGATGAACATTTCTAAACCGGGTCTCAAACTCTTCCCAGATGTTTTCCCTGGCAGCAGAATCCAATTCATTGATCAGCTCAATAAGCATATGGTTGTTTTCCAGATTTACCTGCGGAAGCAATGATTTAAGTTTTGAAGAAACAAAATATGAAACCTCATTTACCCTGATCATATGCATTGCATTTAAAGTAAGTTTTCGTTCCCTGACTTCAAGTTCGATACGCAGGTTTTCCTGCTCCTTCTCGAAAAGTTTGTTTTTTAGGGCGATGGTTTTGCTTTTGTGTCTCCTGATTAAAATATAAAAAAGAAGTGTAGAAACAATCAATAAAAACCCGATAATGTAAAGTCTGGTTCGTGATTGCAGGTAATACATGCTTTCATTGAGTTTTTGTATTTCATTCAGGTTTTTCTCATTCTGGTATTTTATTTCAAGTTCGGCTATTTGCTGCTGCACTTTCTTTTGATTTATCGAATCCATGGCGATTGTAAATAACTCATGATATCGCAGAGCACTATCTATAGCACCTGATTTCTTATAGATGTTATACAAATTCTCATAAATGGCCGAACGCTCGACAGCCATATCCAATTTATCAATCTGTTCCATATTGCATTTGAAATAAAAAATGGCAGAATCATATTGGTTTAATTGTTCAAAGTATCTCCCCCGGGTGAAGTTGTTAACCATCAAACCATACTTTAGGTCAAATAATTTGCAAATGCTCAACGAGCTGTCAAGGTATTTTCTGGCCAGATGGTATTTTTTAGCCTTAATAAGCATTTTCCCAAGTGTGAGATAAGTGGCGGCCATATCCTGTTTCTCATCATTCGCTCTTGCGACATCTAAAGCCTTTACCAGATATTTCTTTGAAATATCAAAAGAATCCAATTGATAAAAGCTGCTGCCGAGATTGTTACAAGTCTGAAGTATTCCGCCCCTGAAGTTGAATCGTTCGTTAATTTTCAAGGCACTGTCAAAATAAATGATGGCTTTCGGATACGCTTTCACCGACATTAATACTGTTCCGATATTATTAAGCAC
>JABFQW010000007.1 GCA_013141455.1 Bacteroidales bacterium | reverse complement strand
ATATAATACCACCAAGGACTGGTTCCAAATCCTGAAGCTTTACCAAGAAGAATATTCTGTAGAAAATAATTCCAGGTTGTGAGTACCCATTCACCATAGTACCATCGGTCGATCAGCACGCCAATGGCTGAAACAACGATAATACCTGAGCCGAATGCCATGAAATTTCTGAATCCGGCCTTTCGGATTACTACTAACCATGCAGCAAAACCAATGATCATAAAAGCCACCTGAAATCGTGTGATGAATGATATTCCCAACAAAAGACCTGTAAAAAAATAGTCAGCCATCTTATTTTCCTTACGGAGAAAAAACCAGGCCAGACCAATCAAAAATACCCTGCCGGCAATGTTCTCGGATGAAAACCTGACACTGTTGTAAGGAATAAACCACATAAAAAAGGAGAGCAGAATGAAGGCAAAGTAAATTTTTCGATGCTGTATTTCGGGGGCATATAGTTTGATTACCATATGAATACTCAGAAACGTAAGCGCTGCTGAAAGTAACCTGATGAAAAAGGCAATTAGGAAAGGATTGGTGACCCCGATAACGGATATGGTTTTATAAAATGAAAACACAACCAGCGGCTGTAAAGCGGGGCGCATCATGCAATCGTACTCCCAGGGCAGGTTCGCTTTTTCGGTAAGTCCTAATTTCAAACCGGCAAACTCAATCACCTGAAAATGTTCATCAAATTGATTGTAGCCAACCGAAAACCAGGCGGTTAGTATAAATATCAGTGCCCCGAAGATGTAAACCCTCTGTGTTAATCTCTTTTTTTCATCAGGCATAAATAGAGGATTTAATAGAACATAACTTTGTTGTTCATGCAAAAGTACCGTTTCTTTTGAACGGGAAAGTTATGAATTTGTTACAAAAGCAGAACTTGTTAAAATGATCACAAACGAATTGATATTCATTTCCATAAAGTATCATTTCTTTGATTTCCTATCGAAATAGCGTTTTCCAAAATAGGCAAATAGCGGAATCAGAATGACGGTTACAACCATTCCTTTATTATCCTGCATATAGGTTATCCAGCTTCGGAGGGTTTGCCCGATACCAACCATCTTTACCTTGATAAAGAAAGTTCTGTCATCGATATAAACCTGTGTTCCAACAGGTTTTTCGGCCATTACCTTGATAACAAGTTTTGCTTCCGGAGCATCGGTTAATGGGATCACACTCCAACGCCAACGGTTGTCTCCGGTCGAATCTACCTCCTGCCAGGCCTCTCCGTATATTCTTTTTACCGTGAAAGCTGAATCAGGATCCATCAACTCCACCAGGAGTCGTTTATACAGTAGTATGTTAGTTGTAACAATTGAATCAACTGTCTTTTTCCCGGATGGACTCTGCTGGGTGGCTAAAATTTTCATCAGTGTATCTTTCACGAAACTCGTCGGGTTCACGATAGAGACATATACATTGATATCTTCCGATTTGTATCGTGTCATTTCGGGTGGATAATTGTAAGCAAGTCGTGCTGATTTTTTTTGAACATCAGGATCATCTGAATGAACAGGAGGGATAATGACACTGTCTTCTTTATTTTTTTCAACCTCTAAACTGACACCAGAGGAATCGATATCCGATTCGGCATACTCTGGATAGGCTTGATCTGAGGCGCCCCCGCATGAAAACATCAGCATCAATATCAGTAGAAAACCTATGGAAACCACAATTGGTTTCATTTTGTTGATTATTAACTTCATAATTCAGTTTTTTTTAGTATTTAATAAGCATGTTTCTCATTTGTAACAGATACAATTATATAATTATCCGCTTGCGTACCTGGTATTACAATACTCTGCGGTTCACTGCGTCTTCTTTGCGTAACTCTGCGGTAAAAAAAAGTTATCCGCAGAGAACCGCAGAGTTTTTGCGCAGAGAGCCGTAAAGCTATAGCCTGTTAACCATTCATATGTTACAAATTCAATTTAATATTCAAATCGCTTTGTGTACCTCTGTGTCTTCTTTGTGACACTTTGTGCAACAGGTTTTAGCTATACCACAAAAGACACTAAGCAATGCAGTGAGCTTGCCGAACTTTACCGCAAAGGACTAAATATTATTTATATATCGCTATGATTCAAATATATACTTTTATCTATTGCAAATGCGAAACATAAGCCAATGATTGTTCAATTTGTTTCAGCAATCCTGTTTCAACAGACCTCGTTTATACATATCTGTAATCACGGCATCGATAAACTTTTTTGCCGCGATGCTTTTCGCAGCCATTTTCCCCATCCCGATGAACTTTTCGGCAGTGAAATTTCCGATCGGACCGGTGATGTTGCGTCCGACCCATGATTTTTTTCTGATACGTTGCACAACCGGGTTGGCTGCACTGCTTTCTTTTCCCGGGTTTTTGCCGTTCGTGATGTTATTCAACACAGCATCAAATCGGACTTCAACCTTACTTTCGAGATCAAGAAGGTATTTCAAACCAATGGATGGATAGTCGAATTCGCCTTCAACCGGTGGTTTCGCGAAGGTAGTCTGGTCGTCGGTGATTCGGATATCAGGGATGATGGGCAGCGATTTCGTGTCTTCCGACTGAAAAAATCTGATCGATTGATCATCCAAATCATCATACCCGAACCGGATGACCGGGTTACCGGCCAAAATTGGAACACAAAAATATTGCTGAATAAATCGTTGACAATTCCTTCGTCCAAGCATATAATCGTGAATCCTGAATTCTTTTTCAAAAAATCCACCAAATCCACCCAATGAACCACAGGCAATGCTGTAATCCTGGGTAGCACCGTCTTTTGTGCGGATAGGTGCTATCATAAATCTTGTAAAATCATCATCGGCGTAGGCCTGTGCAAGCAGGTCGGTTTTGATCATCAACTGCTGGCGCATGGCACCAATAAGCTGAGGAGCAGCAAACATTACGGCGAACAATTCAAAATAGTTGGCCGATAGCTTTTCGTCATAATTCGGGAACGGATCGATAATCAGCATGGTAGTATCAAAGGTGGAGGCACTTCTTTCTAAAAAATATTCATTCGCTTTTTTGGTACCATTTTCCGAAGTAATCTCTGCTTTACGACGGTTGATCAGGATGGTTTCGGTTAAATCATAAGGTTCGTTGTTGATAACACCACCGTCAACACAAACGGCATTGTAATCGTTCAGCGGATTTACAATATAATTCTTACCGTGATTAATCTTGAGTAACGGATTATCGTTGATGTATTTCGGGTCACGCACTACAGCATGTGGTGCCAGCCCAATCGGAAATGCTCCGGTCGCAATGGCCGCATCGATAAGCATCTTACGGTTTAATCCATTCGCCGTGTCAAAATGGATAGGAATTTTGCCGTCATCCTTATATTTACCCGCCGGATTGATTTGAAAATGAACAATATCTTTATGTAATGTCATGCGGTCTTCGCGGTTACCGCTTGCGGTGATAAACTTCAGTTCGTAATTAAATCCCCTGAGATTGGTTATGGTTGTGAAGAGTTCCATGTCATCGGCAATATACCGTCTTTGCGTGGCAGGGTCTTTTATGATTGAATCGAGCGTCCGTTTTGCGATCTTCTCGATGAACAATGAATTAAACACCGAACGCACCTCCTTATCAGGATTCAAATCAGGGGAATTCAGAATATCAACGGTACTTAACATCTGGTTCATCATGTCGTTTGTGGGTTCTTCTGTCAGATTCACCCAGGAGTCGAATAGGGGGTTGGCTTTGTTTAGTTCCTCTTTATAGTTTTGTGGTGTGATATGCGGGAAACTCTTCTGTAAGGCAGCCGAAGTGATCACTGCAGTCATTCCGCCAGCCGAAGCGCCGCAGAGTACTTCTACAATTACATCATGTTTTGGTACGCCAGGCAGACCTAAATCCTTAGCTTTTTGCCAGTTTTCGAGGGCTTCGATCAGATAATCCATTACACCGGCAGTATAGGCGCCAGCTGAGATTGCCCCGGCCATTGAAATTCCCAGCCGGAATGTGTTTTGTTTTTCCATGGTTGCTTTTATTGGTGATTTATACATTTACTTTGTACTTATTCTCATACGAATACTAACAATTACGCAGTTTTCAATATAATCTGGCTCGTTTCAACGAAAATCAAATTGTCACTGAATGTTGTTTTATCCGGACAGTTTTGAATAAGAAAAAATAAAAGTACATTATTTCTGAAGAAAAGTAAACAGCCAATAATTGGTTCATTTGAGTCTGGAACCAATTGTTTGTGATTGGCTTGTGTTTCAATTGGAAAACAAATCAGCATGTTTGCTGACGAAATGAATATATCTATCAAATTTCTTAATCATCTGGCACGGATTACAAATCCGCGCCAGCGGGGCTGTATATTCGTTGAAATGCCTCGTAAAGGATTACAAAAGCAAAGATAAACTACATCAGCCCACTGCTGTAGCCCGACAATGATAAAATTCTGTTTGAATTGCCCATGTAATTTGAGTTTGCCGAAATTTTACGAACAAAGATACACCACCTATCTATGCCTGATAGCCAGTACATGCGAACCCATATGTAAGCCATCGGCCAGGAGTGACATGGAGTTGGTGGTAAAGCCAATCCCAATCTCAACCACCATAGTAATAGCTGTCAGGAATACTACATATTTTGTACGTTGTTCAAAATTATGTGAGTGTTCATGGGTTTCCATATTTATCTGTTTAATGGTTTTTCGAAACAAAAGTAAACACCTTCATTGATTTTTCCATCAGAAATCATTTTAAACCCAGCTTGTTCAATCCACTTTTTCCAAGTCTTTCGTGATGTAATAAATAAGCTCATGAAATTGGCAACACCAAAGGCCGTATAACCACGCACCATTATAATTAACAAAAACCGGCCTCCTGGTTTCAAGATTCGGAAGGATTCCTGTAAGGCTTGTTTCTTTCCGGTTCGCAAATGGTCAATCATAAACGAACTCACCATGGCATCGAATTGGTTGTTTTTGAACGGTGTTTTTAGTATATCGCCGGTTTCAATGATAACCTTGCTTTCGATATTAGCCAGTTTTAAATTTCGTTTTAGAAGATTTATTCCACCTTCTTCAATATAGTCAGCATCGAATTTATCGAACGCTGTGATTTTAACTTTGGGCAACGCCTGGGCAATAGCAATTGTTGTTCTGCCGGCACCACAACCAGCATCAAGAATTGTGTCACCACCATTTGCCAGAATGTCCACCATCGGAAGCGTGATTTGGGTGGTACGGTCCGAATTTCGGATTATCACATTACCAATAAAAAAGTTTACAGCAAGCAGCAACAAAACACTATATGCGATAATTTGAATTATAGGTGAATCTGCCAGGGAAATATAAACATGTACGGCAAATAAAAAAGCAAGTATTGAAGCAATCAGGAATCCATAAATCCATTTTGGAGACCAGCCAAAGTCGAATCCTTCAATCGTTTTTCTCTTCCAAATTTTATTAATCAATGTCTGAGGGACAAGAATCCATCCGGTAAATATAGCAATAAGAGCCAAAACCACATGTCCTCCGGCGATGCCGATAAACAGCATTGAATAACCCTTGTTTTGGGGCAATAAAACTATTGTTAATACTGCTAATACCGTCGCAATCGATGTTACAATCCAGGTGTGCCTGTGATTTTTTACCGAGGATTGTTTTTTTACATTTAAATGATTTGAGTTCATATTTATAATTTCAGCGTTACTTCAATACAATACTTTTAACATCAACACCTAAACCGCTCCAATAGCCCAGGCATCCCTTTATATTGCCAACAATTCGGGTTGGGTTCAT
Organism: Bacteroidales bacterium; assembly: GCA_013141455.1. GTDB lineage: Bacteria > Bacteroidota > Bacteroidia > Bacteroidales > F082 > CAJBPB01. The sequence continues at coordinate 43,592 of JABFQW010000007.1, read as the reverse complement.
AAATGGGTTTTGGTTTTGCGAACGTTTAAAATCAATGGTTGCCCAGGCATCGTAATACGATTTTTCGGCATTTGCCCATTTTACAGTAACGGTATCTCCAATTACATAGTAGCCGGATACACCGCCGTGCATATCTTGTTCTTCGTTTTTCAGACCACTGTCAACAGCTTTTTGGTAATCCTTTCCGTTAAATCCTTTATCGCTCACGGTCGATATTTCGGGCTGGAAACCATGCTGTCCATTTACTTCCGAAGAGTATCGGTAGTAATTTGTAACTTCAGGATCGCTTATTTTCACCCAGACCGTTTTAAAACTGTCGTTCGCAGCATCAGGATGGTTTTCGTACCAAATTTCCTGTATTCTAACCGGCTCAGGAATTGTGGCTACTGATGAATACGTTTTCCCACCGGTTACAACTTTTAACGTATAGCTTTTACCAACTACTCCTTGTGTTTTGGATGAAGTGTAAAATGACGATTTTAACCCTGTGGTCTCATTAGTTTGAGTAATCTCGGCTAAGGTGTCAGTAGTGCTTCCCGGCACATCAATAGTAATAACCGCATTGTGGATGAAACTCTGCTCGTAAAGGTCTTTCCCTGCCAGTGCCACAAATTCAACATTGTTGGTTAGGATGACTATCGGAGCCATATCGTTCACGATAAAGCCTTCCACCACTACTGAAGGAGTAAAGGCTGGCATGTTTAAATCAATTTCCTTTTCGCATGAGCAAAGAATGAATAATGTTGCTAATGCTGCTAATAATATATTTTTCATGATTTGTTATTTTAAAAATTAAACTTGTAAGAAACCGACGGCATAAAAGGTAACAGCGTAACTGATTTGGTCTTGGTAACAAAATTGTTTTCGCTGGTTGTGCCTTGATTATCGAAATACACAAAAGTTGGGTTCATGCGGTTATATACATTGTAAATGGCAAATACCCATTCGCTGCTGATCCTTGTGTGTTTAGAAGTTGGTTTGTATGTGGCCGAAATATCAAGACGGTTGTATGCTGGTAAGCGAACATTGTTCCGGGTGGAATATTGGTCAACCAACTCGCCGTCCATATAATATCTGGAGGTTGGAATAGTAAAGGGTTTACCCGATTTATATACGAAATCTGCGCCAAATGTCCAATGTTCGTTCAAGGCATAGGTAGCTACGACGGAAATGTCGTTCCGAATATCGGTGTTGGCCGGAAACTCTCTCCCTTCGTTCAAATCGTTAAATTTACGGTTGGTGTTAGAATAGGTGTAACCAATCCAGCCTTGCAGTTTACCAGTGTTTTTCTTTAACATCAGCTCAAAACCGTGCGATGTGCCTTCGCCAAACACGTAGTCGAGTTCTGAATTATAGGTGTAGGAAGGCACAAAGTCGTCGCTAAACTCAATCAGGTTTTCCATGCTTTTGCCATACGCTTCGGCAGTAAATAACAGCATGTCTTTGAAGAAGTTCAAGGAATAACCAATTGAAAACTGGTTCGATAACTGCGGCTTCACCAATTGGGAACTCGGAACCCAAAAATCGAGTGGCATAGCCGAACCAGAGTTGGATATTAAGTGAACAAACTGACTGTTTTGTGTGTAAGCCATTTTAATAGATGATTTTTCGTTAATCATATATCGAACACTTACCCGAGGCTCAACATTTCTATAAGTTTTAACGGTTTCAAAGTCATCATAACTCTTTATGAGCTGCACAGGTTCTTTGTTTTCATTATAGCTATATTCATCGTATTTACCCATAAAATTGAATTGGTTAAAACGTGCGCCAATGTTAAAACGCCAGTAGCTGCCCAAATCGAATTCATCGAGGATAAATGCACTTAACTCTGCACCACGGCGTTTCTCTACGGTATTGTCATTGTCTGTTGTAAACAGGTGGTTTATTACTTGTCCCCCGGTTTTGATCCGGTGGTTAAATGAAGTGTACCAGGTTAAATCGGCCTTGATTGATTGGTCGGAAATTTCGGAATTCTTTGTTTCCGCAAAACCGTCCTGCGTGGTGGTCATATCCCGGAAAAAGCCGTTGTGGATAAATGAAGCGTTCATAAAAAGCTTATTCGAAAAGAGATGGTTCCATCGCAGTGTCGAAGTCAGGTTTCCCCAGGGAATATCGAATTTAAAGCGGTTGTCATCTGTACCAAACACAAATACATCGCGGCCAAAATAATTGCTGAAAAACAAACGGTCTTTGTTGGAGAACTTAAAATTGATTTTCGCATTCAGGTCGTAGAAATAGTAATTGTCGTTTTTCATTGAGCCACCGTGCATATTCATCATGGGTTTAGCAATAAGGTCGATGGTGGAGCGGCGGGCTGAGACCAGAAAAGAATATTTATCTTTAATTATCGGGCCTTCCAGCGTTAGTTTTGATGAAATGATTCCTACAGAGCCTTTTCCGCTGAATTTTTTGTTATTCCCTTCTTTCATTGAAATATCCAGGACTGACGATGCCCTGCCACCGTATTCGGCTGGCATTGTGCCTTTGTAAAGGGTCATGGAATTAATGGCATCATCGTTAAAAACGGATACAAAGCTGAAAATGTGACCTGGATTATACACGACCGCTTCATCGAGCAACAGGAGGTTCTGGTCGTAGTTGCCTCCACGCACATTAAAGCCGGAACTTCCTTCACTGGCAGGTTGAACCCCTGGCATAAGTTGTATTACCTTTAATACATCGCTTTCGCCAAAGACCACGGGTAGGCTCGAAATGCTTTTCATGGTAATGGTTTCGAAACCCATTCCGGTTTTCTGCACTTTCTCACGGTCGTTATCAACTGTAATAACTACTTCGGCTAGATTCTGTGATTTCTCATGCAAGGAAACATTAAGCGTGATATTTGCTTTCAGGTTCAATGTGGTATCGAGCGATTCATAGCCTATATACGATACTATTATCCGATAATTTCCTGAAGGCAAACTAAGCGAATAAAATCCATAATTATTAGTGACAACACCTTTATTAGTGCCATCAACCATAACATTAACTCCTATCAGGCTCTCGCCATTGGTCGGGTCAGTAACATACCCACTTAGCGTAACGCTTTGCCCGAAAGTGGAAATGGACAGTAAAATCATTATTGAAAAAAATACATGCTTCATCGTTTTATTTTTTTTTGATTTGATGAGGCAAACGTATTGCGAAAACATAGGTCGGTCGTCCGAAGGTATCCGTTCGGACAATAAGTTTTTTTATAAGATGATTATCAAAGGTTCACTAAAGGCTGTTTCGGTACCCGGACGGAGTCAGACCTGTAAATTTTTTAAAGATACTGTTGAAAGTTGATTTGGAAGGGAAGCCAGCTTCAAAAGCAATGGCAAGTATTGTATAGTCTTTATATTTCAGGTTATCCATAAGTTGCTTTACTTCCTCCACACGGTATTTGTTTACAAAGTCGTAAAAATTACCCCCCGTACCAGTATTGATAAGTTCCGACAATTGATTTCGCCCAATATCAATCTGTGCAGCAAGTGAAGTGAGTGTGAGTTCAGGTTCGTGATAGGGTTTATGATTGGTCATAAAATCAAGAAGCTTTTTTAGCAATTGCTCATCAAACCTATTTTCAATTGTTTCCTTTTCTGTCTTTTCGGAACCGTATGGCAAAATTTCCTGCTTTTGAGGTAATATGGTTTGTTGAAACAGGCCTTTATAACCTAAAATGTAAATAGCCAGAGCAAAAATAAACGAAACCACCCGATTGAAATACCCTGCTTCAAGCCTGTGAATGGCTATGATCATCATTGCAATTAACAATACGAATATGATTAAAAAAGTAAAAAGAAATATTCGTAACCAGGTTGGGTCAATATTTTCGGTATTCGATAGTTCGTTTAAAGCTTTGGCTTTAAATGAGCGAATAATCTGCAGGATATAAATAAGGTAAAATATATACTGGCCCAGAGCAACAATATACATCAGAATATTCAGGGTTAATGTGTGTGTATTGTACTGGGTATCGGAGGCAACTGCTTTATTATGCTTTAAAAAGACAATGCTTACTATCATTACCATAACAAAAGGGACAAAATGTAACAGGTGTTTTTTACTAAACCGGAATTGTGGCTCATTCAGTTTTTTAACATAAAGCCAAACGAAAGGAATTATAAGTAAGATAAAAGGTTCTTTAATTTGGAAATTGGTATGGTGAAATTGATGAAAGTAGGGTATAATAAACGAAGAATGCAGGATACTGATACTTAATACCACCATCAAAATTGCAAGGAATTGGTTAGCCGGGTTCCGTAGTTTTGTGTGTGTTAGTACAAAAGCAGAAGAAAAGCCCTGAACAATGCCGGCATAAGTAATAATATTGAGAATTAATGCAATGAATTCAGTATTTGAAATAGACATAAGTAAGTTTTAATACCCTCATAATAGAAGCAAAAATAACAAAACTTATATGTAAAATATAAGCTGCAAGCTCTGCCATTATACCAATTTATAAATTCAAAAGCACCTTCCCCGAATCTTTCAATAAACCAACCGACCATTTACTGCCGCACTATTACAAAGATTAATGCGGGTAATAAACCTTCTAATTGATATGAATAAGTCAAATACACATAGGCATATGTTAGAAACTGGCGTTCGTGCCCATCAATTCGGTTTATTTTTCTTTTTAGGCTCCGGATTAACCATCTCAAATTCGAGTGAAAAAATTACACTTGTTATCTTCCATTTTCCATTGATTTTGACAAGACCCCAGCTTTCCTTACCCCAATTTATCTTTTTCTTATTATCCCAAAAGCTATAATCAAAAGTTACCGAAGCAATAATTCCGTCTTCGTTAATGTCTATGTTGTAAAATTTCTCTTCGTTTGCTCCAATGTTAGAAATACTGCGGTAGAATTTTTGATATGTACTCCCAAAATATTCTTTTTTAGTACTGTCCTTTTTTAGTCTATCCTGTTGTGATTTTTCTTTAAAAACACCAACCCAAACTACTGGTTCATTATGAAATAGAGAATAAAATTTCACACTGTCTTTTTCGATCAAACAACCCATGAAGGAATTTACTATTTGTTTAATCTCTTTTTTGTCGTTTGTTTCTTTTTTCTGACTAAAAACAAAGTAAGTCAAAAGTGTAAAAGTCAAGAATAATATCAGTCGTTTCATTGTTTGATTCGTTTATTTAAGATTACCAATTTATTTGTCTTATTTTTTTTTTGCTTGTTGCCAACGTAGAAAACTACAAACAGGGGCGGATTATTCGGCTGCGCCTCATGAGATCGCTTCGCTTTGTTGCTGGTCCCGCATCTGCGGCATCAATCCCGATTTTACATCGGGACCGGGCGGTAAGATGCACTCCGAAAACCATCCCGCACATGCGGGACCGCGTTTGATGGTGGATGATGATAGCGTGTAGTGCTTTATTCAATCAATTCAGTAATTAATTCAACGTTTTTATTCTCTATTGATTCAAATAATTCTCTCTCAAATTCGGCAAAATCATGCTTCTCTTTCGAATAGTTGATTGTCCCTTTTTCAAGATAATGGATGTAATCGCATAAGTTTGTCAACGTCTCAATGATATGTGAGGTTATTAGTATCGTTTTCCCTTTTTCCTTCAACCGTAATAGTACCGAACGAATAATCCTGCACGTTTCAATGTCTAAACCATTAAATGGTTCGTCCAATATCATGATTGGTTTATCCTGTTTTAATATGCCAAGTAATGCCAATTTCTTCTTCATCCCTGTTGAGTATCCGTCTATTATTTGGTCAAGTGGCAGTGAAAACAATCCATTCCATTTATCTGAATCAAACTTATGGTTTTTAAATAAGCTGAGATATTCTCTGCCTGTGATATTCGAAAAGAAGAAACTCTCTGTCACTAAAAATGACATATCTTTCTTTGTAAGGTTTTTGCCTTCACGACTTATTATTCCGGAATCAATCCTTACTAAACCGTACAGTGCATTTAACAGGGTAGTTTTTCCTGCACCATTTAGTCCAACAATACCGTGAATTTTGTTTTCTGACAAGGAAAGGCAAAGTGAATCAAGGACTTTTGAATTCCTGTCGTAAGAGAAATTTATATCTTTAATTGTAATCATTCAGGTAGATGTTTAGATTCTCTTTTGATTTGAAAAAGAATCGGATGGATAATAACCAAACCACAGGTAAAAATACTGGAATAATTCCACTGAATACGCCAATTGTACCAAAGATCTGGGCTGAAGTGGATTTGCTGTTTGGTTCATAAAAAGCATACTTGGTTAGTATTAAATAGATGTATAGTGAGATAAAAATGAAATATTCCGCGATCGGGATGTACCATCTTTCGAAATGGAAAACCAGAAATGCTGCGATTAATGGCATAGTAAGAACCGAGAACAATAAAAGCTGCATTCTGATTTTATGAAACAAAAATTGGGTAGTTCCCATTTCGTAAGCAAGAATCATTTGATATGGTTCTCCTTTCTCGTAAAAACTGAAAGGAATTATTCCAAGAATAAACAATACAATTGGAACACTTCCGATAAAGAACGCTGTACAGAAACCAATAATCCAAAGCGTAACAAGAATAAATAGTGTTTGTCTTACTCCGCCTTTCCATTCAAAGCATTCCGATGGAATGAATTGTTGCAACTTTGTGTTCAGGTTACGCTTTTTTATCTTTAAATCTAATTGAATTATCAGATATAATGCTGATAATAAAAGAAGTAAAGGAATCCATTGAAAATGAAAAATCAGAAAAGTTATTAGGATTGATACACTTATCAAATATTCAACGAAGCAAATACGCTTATAATTGTCGAAATTAGTTTTTAAGAATAATTTGTCCTGCCGTTTTGCATGTACCATCAATATAATAAGCGCAGTTAAACCAGTAACATAATAAGAGTCCGGATACTTTGATGTCTCGATGAACAATACGAATACGATAAATCCAAATAATCCGATAAGAAAGATTATTCGGATCAATCCCAAACCAATCAATGCACGATAGATTTGTTTAAATCTTATTTTAACAATAGTTTCAATCATATACGATGCTCCATTGAATGACCGCTGTTAGCAGTATCTGTTATTATTTCATTTCTATATTCAAAATTCCTTCCCCGTCTTTTCCTAAAAATTTCACGAGTACTTCTGCAAAAGCATCTGTTCCGTTATCACAATTTGTGAAAATTAATAATGCTTTTTTTGTGTTAGGGACAATAAACGCAATGGTATGAACACCAATATCATCGCCTCCGTGAACAAGCGCAAAATCTTTATTTTCATTTATATTTTCGTCAACCCACCAACCTAAACCCCAATGTTTGTAGTCGTTTATCCTGACTTGATTCGTTATCATTTCTTTATATAATTTGTCAGATAAGCCGGCACCATTCAAGATATGAACCAAAAACCCTGAATAATCTTCAACTGTTGTCAGCAAATTGTCAGCTGCATTGGCAGTTGTATTTTTCTGTGTTTCATAAAGTTCTCCTTTTTCATTATGCCATTTGGCAAAACGTGTTGAATCCGTTTTGTCATCCCAAATAAATTTTGTATCCTTCATTTTTAGAGGTTTAAAAATCAATTCACTTGCTAACTGTTCCAATGATTTTTTAAACTTATTTTCTAATGCTTTTCGTAAGTACTCATAACCTTCGCCCGAATATTGATATTTTGTTCCCGGATCAAATTCAAAGGATAATTTTCCGTCTTTATTGTTTCCTCTCCAATTCGGAAAACCTGTTTGATGGCTCAGGATCATTCTTGTGGTTACTAATTTTGATCTTGGGTCGGTTGCAATATCAGGGTCGGTATAATAGTTGTAAATTGGTTCGTCTAAATCCCATTTCCCGGCATTTATTAATTTTAAAGCAACAATGCCGGTAATTGGCTTTGTCATTGATGCCACATTCCATATTGTATTTATTGGTGCAGCTTTGTTTGTCTGCAACTCACCAAATACGCTTATTTGTTCGATTTTACCATCTTTAATAAAACCAATACCCAATGCAGGAATATGTTTTTGTTTTAGCCATCTTTCCGTTTCGATTTTATCGGCAAACAAAAGTTCTTCATCAAATGGTTTTTCAAAATCTTTATGGTCGTAGCTTAATCCTTTTGTTAATTTGAAATCCCCATTTTCTAAAATCCAGACGTGAGTAAATTTTGCAACGCTTGTGAGATATTCAGCTTTATTATCTTCAACAGCATAAAAATTATGCACTCCTGTTTGAATTGCACCATACAGCACACCATTTTTCTCTAATGGATAAACTTCCATAACATCTTCGGGTAAAACTCTTTTTGGCTTATAGGTTAATTTGCAAAGTCCGTTTTTAATTCCCGAAATAAACGCTGTTTTTGAATTTATAATTCCTGCCTGGTCGTGATAGAATTCAAAGTTTTCACTTACTATATTTTCAAATTGTTCGATATCGCAGTTATTGAAGCCAAGATTAAAAAGCAGACTATCTTTTTCTTTAATTATTTTATATAATCCGGAAGTTTTATCAACTTGTCCGAATGTAGTACAACTTAAAAGTATAAGGAAGAATAGATTAATTTGTCTTTTCATTTTTGCTTTTTCTTTCGTTCTCTATGGGTTTGTTATAATTATTACTAAGGGCTGGCATTAAGGTCAGTAAGGGATTGAGGACGATTTCCTATCAATCCCTATTTTACATCGGGACCAGACGGAAAGATGCCCACCGAAAACCACTACTGCAGAATTTGCGGGTAGCTGAAGTTATGCAAAGTTTTTATTCGATAATCAAGTTTCTGAATTTAGGATATTTAACCGAATATTTTAAATCTAATTCCCTTTTGTCCATTGGTTTTAATGTAAACTCCCATTTTAATTCTCCATTTTCTACATCGTGTTTTGCTCCAGAAATATTTAACACATTTACTTCTATATCCTCTGCCATTGAAACAGGAACCTGATCAAGAATAATCATATTAATTTCTTGATTTTTATTGTTTTTCACCGTTGTTTTCCATGTCCGTGTTTCATCTTTTTTATTGCCGATGAATTGTTTGGTGGAGAAGTCTTTGATCTTTTCTCTGTTGACTGATACCTTTTTGTCTCTACCCAATGAAATCTCTAACGTATCCGAAGCGTAACGAACATCTAAAAGAGTTTTACCTACATAGGTCTCCTCAAAGAAAACATTGGCTTCTCCTTCCAAAAGGCTATATTTCTCCCAATCAACGATCTTTGCAATTAAGAAGGCATCTCTATCAATCTTTGGGACACAGTAGTACTGATATATTGCAGGCAGGTCATAGAACTCAATATCAACAGTATAGTTTTTGTTGTCTGATTTTATGGTATAGGGAGTTTTAATCTCAAAATTCACAGTAGTCTGATTCTCAACTTGCGCAGCAGGGATAGCCAGACTGCTTGTCCCACGTATTTTCATGTCAGAACCTGCACCAACCGCCACTCCGGCAACTCTTCCCTGAAGATCATTTGAAATTGAATGCTTTTTTTTGGTACCATAACCAACAACTACAACTTCTTCCAATTTCATTTCACTTTCCTCTAATGCAACGTTCATTATGTTGCCTGTAATAGGTAATGTTTGTGTGTTATACCCGACAAATGAAAAATTTAACTGGCTGGCGTTGTTTGGGATCGTTATTGAATAATTCCCCTCCATGTCGGTTACCGTTCCAATTGTAGTTCCCTGAACAATCACAGTTGCACCTGGCAATGGTTCTCCATTATTGACGGTTACTTTACCACTTATACTATTTGCTGTCAGTTTATAAGTAGGAGGTAATGTATTATAATTCAAAAAGTAAGTTTTTAGTTCAGGTGCCACGCCTGAAACATTTGGATCGGAAGATGAAAACTTTAATTTAACGTTGTTCCAGTCTTCTTTTGTATCCTGTTTTACATTGGCCTTGTATATCAATTGAACTGGCTCATTGATATTTTTTGCTCTGATATCATAGGTCGGGAACCATCCGGCATTACCAACAACATACGAAAACTCAAACGAAAAATTACCATTTTTCTTTGCATCAACTTTGACAAGTATCTCTCCTGTTGGAAATTCCTTTTTACTTGACAATGTTTTAATCTGGTTTTGAATGTTGGTTTTTTGTTCATTCAATTCTTCAATGGTGTTGTTTCTTTCAATCTCCTTTAATTTTAACGCGGTAAGCTTGTTGCTGTAAAAATCAGAAACTTGTTGAAGATTGGTAATGCTAATCTGCTCATTTCTTCCTCCTATGGCTCTATTCTCCTGAAGAAATGCCAATTCTTCGTTGATAATAGAAAGATATGTGTTCTCTTGTTTGATTTTAGAATCAATGGTTTCAAGCGATTTTTCCAAATCTTGAAGTTCTTTTGGTCGTTCCATCTTGTCTAAATAATTCTGCTGATGATTAACCGATAAAACAGTTAATTCTCCTTCAACTTTTACCTGAACACTCTTTGGATCAATGAATGGAGATAGGTTTACAAACTTTAGGGTTGATTTTCCTTGCGTTAAGTCAACGCTCTTTTTTCGTACAACCTGTGCTCCATCAATGAACACGGTTACTTCATTTACATTGGTTTTAACTTCTACTATTTTAATCTCTTGCGAGAATAATAGGTTGCTGAAAATCAGACCTAGTATCAAGATGCCAATTTTTTTCATATTAATTATTTACTATTATGATATAATCCATTACTAATTGCATAATCGCGTCTCCTGAAATTGTGCATAACGTAGGAGGCTCCAAGCAGGGGCGATTTCCTGTCAATCCCGGTTAACCGGAACCGAGCGGAAAGATACCCACCGAAAACCATCCCGCACATGCGGGACCGCACTTGACGGGTAGCTGAAGTTACCGACTGGTGTTCTGTCTTCCATCCTTGTAAACCGTTGTCAATATTGAGTTTAGTGTCAATGTTATTTAATTTTCTTATCTGTGTTGTCTTGTGCGTTTGCGTTTTTTTAAGGGTTAGGCCTTTTCTTAAGCAATTTCTCTTTTGTGCTATTTGCAAGCTATTTAATAAAGCGTTGGCTTGTGGAGCTTTGGAAATGTCCTTGCAAGTCAGGCTGGATTATAGCATTATATTTTATCCGTCATATATCCGCCATATCACATTTTATCCGCCATTTATCCGCCAACGCTTAATTTATAAGATGTTCCTTTTTTCTCTCCTTCTTTAATAAGGATACTCTTTTCTGTTAATTCCTCTAAATCTCTTAAAGCAGTCCTATCAGAAATATCATTGAGTATTTGATATTCATTATTAGTAATCTTTCCTTTTTCTTTTACAAACAAAACTGCTTTTATTTGCCTGTCATTCAGCCCACGTTTAGTGAGTTGTTCGGGCGTTAAATTGTCTTTGAATAACGTAATAATAAAACCACCATCCAATTCTTTCATTTCAGGTTCTGGAAGGTCTGCTTGTTTGCAAGTGTCAATGATTTTAATTGTTCCTCTGCCCCAAGCGTCAATATAGCCACCTCTAAAACATACATCTGCAATAATCGGGTTGCGCGGTCGTGATGAATGAGACCGTTTTAAAGCATCTAAAGTCAATCCATCAGGTAATGTGCCTTCGTTCCAAATGCTTATTTTATCTTCATACACACGAATTTGAATCGGAGCACCCATATAATTGCGATGTACCAAAGCATTTAACAGCATCTCACGAATGGCTGCAATAGGATATTCGCCTTTTTCAATGCGGTGCATTCCTTCAAATTCAATCGGTCTTATCAGAAATTTATGGTTGAGTTGGGTTAAAACCGCTTGAAGTAATCGGATTATATTTCCTTCTTCGGTTTCCTGAAATTTGATGTCTGTATCATCTTTTCTAAAACGACCAATTTTTACAAACGTATTCGGGTAGAATTTGCCCGGGTCTTTGCCAAATAAAATCAACGCTGCACGTTTCAAATGTCCGTTTTCAGTTAACCGAAGTTTTTCAAACAATTCGGGTAATGCTAAACCTTCATTTTCGGGTAAACGACCAGCGTTTTCTGAGGCTTTTAAAAATGTACTGACGGTCTTTTCATCAATATCGTCAAAACTGGCACGAGGCTCTACAACATCATCCCATGTTTTGCCTGATTTCTTTAGCAGAAATTCGTTTAGCGATGCTCCTGTCAATTCTTGCTTCGTGCTTCCGCTACGGTAATAATACCTGCCTCGTAACGAAATGGGAACTGAATACGGATGTGTTACAATTTCAATAAAATGCTTTCCCGTTTCTTCATGCAAGTTGACTTCAACCATTATTCCAATGGCATTGCGGATTTTATTGGGAATGTCGTCCATCAGCTTTTTGTAATCGTCAAGACCTACATCATTTCCATTATCATCTTTACCAATAAATATTATACCACCTTGTGCATTCGCAAAACCACATACCCATTTCAGGTAGTCATCGTGCCAACTTTGCTTATATTCTATGTTTTGTGTTTCAGACATCGATTATTGTATAATTAAAATTTCCTGGTCTAATCCTTTTCTGTATTTGTGAATGGTGTCTATCAATTGTAAAAGCTTATCTTCTTCGATTGATTTTACCTCAAAGTTTATTGTCTGTTCGTCATATCGCTTTTTGTTTCCATTGTTAGCAATTAGTCTGTCAATATTTTCAGGAACAAAAAATATAGCTCTGTCTGCAAGATGCCTCTTATATTCACTTAGGTAAATTCCAATTCCCGCAAAGTCAAAGTCGCCAAAGTGCAAATAGTTGTTGGGAATAGATTGGAGCCATTTGATTAAATCCTTGCTTTGGTTTTGAGGGTAACGACTTATAAACAATGGTTCAATATCTCTGAATAAATATTTCTGTTGGTCAATGTGTCGAAAGTTTTCAGGGTTTTCAATTCCAACAATAGTGATGTGTGACGGAAGATTAAAATTTTCAAAATCATAGATGAAATGAAAAGTTCCGTTAATTGGATTGAGAGTGACTAGTTTTCCGTTAAGCGCTACTTGAATAGGGGAATAGCAGTTTATCAAAAACCCTTTGAAGGTTCTAACCTTTATCAACTTCGAATCAGCCGTGGCAGTAACCAAATCACTTCTCAATACATTTTCCAGTTTGGTTACCTGAATGTATTGTTGAAGGTCATTTATTGAACAAATATTTTGTAAATAAGTGCATAAAGCCTGACTGTCTGAGAGCAAAAGATTTTTTTTTATTCTTCCTTTTCTCTCAATGATTCCTTCAAGAACTAAATCGTCAATCAAAGAATGTTTTGCCAAACTCGATGGAATGGTTCCGCCTTGCAATAGTTGCAATAGTTTTTCAGCGATATGGATCGGAATTTTCATTGTGCTTCGGTTGGAATATCAGATTCAAGCTTTTGAATTTTTCTCACCAATCTTTTTACGCTTGTTACATTCTTAGCGTCTTTTGCTAACAGATAGGTATAACGGTAATCGGTTGCGTTGTAAGAAGTTGGAGAACTATTTATCAGCAAGATATTTCTGTCGTTTGCAAACTTCAAAATTCCTTTTACATTGGTTGGATGCAGTTTTCCAATTTCGTCCATCATACAATGCAACCGAAAATCATCTTTATGTTTCTTGGCAGCTCTCTCTTTAAAAACATTCAGCAGCATAATGTTTATCATCGCTTTCACTAAAATATCCGTTCCATCCGAACCAACATTGGTCAGTTTCTCAACCCAACCAGTATCATTGTCATTCTCTACAATTCTGAATAGCAATTCAAACGAATCAGAAAGTGTAATTTCTTTTTCCTTGGTTGATGCCATTTCTTTTATCAATTGTTTTAAAAGAGAAATGGCTTTTTCATTTTTGTTTGCCTGTCCGTTTGAAGAGAACAAATCCGCTTTGCCAATATCAAAAGGGTTTTCATCATTGAAGGTCTTAATTTCAACCAACAATTGAAAAATACTATTGGCGCTTTTATCGGTCTTCAACTCCATACTTTTGATAGCGCCAACAAAATTTCTTGCTACAAAATCATTATTAATATCTCTGATTACCTGGCTAATTTCTCCTTCTTTTGAAATGAGGTCGCCTGTTTCAATTCCTATTCTGCGGATGATATGGGCAAACCTTTCTTCAACTCTTGTTTTATACTCACTTAATTTGTTCTCGTCAATAAACTCTTTTAGCATCTCGGCAAACTCAAAGTATTCCTCTCTTTCGGTAAACTTAATTCTGAAACGGAAGAGGTTGTTTTCCTGAAAATTGCCTGTGAATTTATTGATGGCTTCCTGTAGTTGAATGTATCTTTTAGTAATTGTATTATCAGTTGTGTTCAGCTCACCAATGATAAAGCTGCAAGTAAATTCTGTCTTGCTTTCAACTGTGTATTCAGCGATGAATGTTTCAACCGTTTGATATACATCTGTTTTTGTAAAAGTTTCAAAAGCTGATAAGTCAGTTTCAAAAGCGGCAAGTGTTTTTCCTATTGATTCGATCTCTGCATTATGAAGTCCAATATCCTGAATCAATTTGTCTTGTTGTTGCTTGTGCTTTGCCAGCTCAGTTTCCAACTGCTTTTCAAATAAAGTTTTCTTGCCTTTGAATTCAACTTCTTTGTCAAATAATTCTCGTTTATCGTTGTTGTAAATCGCAACTGTGTCCCGGTTGTTGTCTATAAAAATAAGCTCTGGGTCGATTACAGAAAGTCGCAAGTCAATTTCCTCTATTCGCTTTGTGTCTGCTCCTTTCGTGTCAAGTTCTTGTTTCTGTTTGCCTTTTATTTCTGCTTCTTTTTTATCGATTGAAGTTTTCTCATTTTGAATCAGCAAATCAATCTTGCTAATAGTGTCAGTTAATTTCTGTTGTTCTATTTTTATTTTTCCTTCCTTCTCTTTCTTCTTTGCATCTATCAATTTGGTAATACCACCTTCAACCTTTTGAACTTGCTCTTCAGCAATTGTTTTTTCTTTACTCAACTTGGCAATAGCATTATCAATATGTTCTAACTCCGCCTTTTGCTCTGTTGCAGCTTTAGTTTTCCAGTCAGTTAAACGAACACCTGCTTCATCTAACTTTATTTTGTTCTGGTCGCTTTGGTATTTGCTGGTATCAATAATTTCTTTTTGCTCTTTGATTTTTGGATGAAATCTTCTTCTAAGTTTTTCAAGCTCTTCATTAGATTGTCTGGTCAAATTAGCAATGAATTGTTGACTGGCCTTGATTTGATTCTTAAAATCGTCTTTCTCTTTTTGCAAATCGGCAACAGTTTTAACCTCTTTGCTAATCTCATTAGTATCAATGCTGATTCCGTAAAAGCTTAAATCTCCATTGGAAATCTTCTTTGGATTCAAGCCCGACTTATACAAAACATTATCCTCGTCGATTACTTTCCCAATTGTTTTATCCCAATCAGGAACTTGTTCATTGAGCCAACCATAAAGAGAATCTTTGCTGTTCTCAATCTTTTCATCAATGGCTGAAATAGCTGAATTCAACTTTAGTTGGAGTTCGTTTTGCTTTTCAACTTTTCGCTTTGTGTCTTCATTAACTCCAGTTTCTTCAAGCAACCATTGCCTTTGAATGTTTTTACTTTTCTCTGTCGCTTGTTGAATTACATTATCTGCTTTTGAAATTGCTGAATTCAAGTTTGAAATATCAGCTTTGCAACCTTCAATCTCTTTTTCATGAAATCTTTTGTTCTTTACTTCGGAACGCTTGATTTTATTTTTTGTAATTGCTTTATCCTTTTCCTTAACAAGGACGTTGGCTACTTCAAGTTCTTCCTTGTGCTGTTTTCTAATTTCCTCATAAAGCAAATCATATTGCATAGTTAATTCCTCTTTGAAGTGCAGCAAGTTTTCCTTTGCAGTGTTCTTTTCTGTTTGCTTGCTATTCTCAAATTCCTTCAACTGGTTTTGTAGTTGATTGAGAAGCGCTTCATACCGTTGCTGAATTTCAAGAAACTTTGAAGTGAGAATTTCTTTTTCACTGTTCAAATTTCTCTTTTCCAGATCCAACGGAATTTTCTTTGAAACTCTTTCAATAATGCTTTCAATTTTTAAAGCAGCATATTCTTCGCGCTTGGTTTTTATTTCGTCAAGCTTGCTTTTGTATTTTCCGATTTCCTCTTGTATCTTTTCCTTCTTCTTGTTAATTACACTATCAAGTTCACTAAGTTTAGATTTTACTTTGGTTCGTTTCAGTTCTTCAACTGCAAGCTGCTCCGCAACTTTTGGTTTTAGCTCTTTCACTTTTTCCAAAGCCCAACCTAATTGCGAAGCTAACTCTGCTTTCTTTTTCTCAAGATATTTTAGTGCTGAATAGGAAGTTGAAACATTATCAGCTTGCTTTTCAACTTGGTTTTCTCCACTGCGATTTCGGTCCGTCCATTTCTTAATATCGTTCAAATAGGGTTCAAAATCTTTCAGGTGATTTTGAGAATAAGTTGTCAGGTCAATTCTTATTTCTTCTTCATTCAGTGATTTTATTATTGTCTCCTTTACAAATTCTGCACTAAGATTAGTGTTCAGAAAAACATTTGTAATTGTTCTTGGAATATTTTGAAACTGCTTGCTCTCAATCAAAGCATACTTTCTAAATTCACTTGACAAACCTTTATTATTGCCGTAAAGAATGTTTCTGTATTCTTCATAGCTGTGAATCATTCTTGTGTAGCCGGTATTCTTTCCAAAAGCTTCTCTTGTCTTATCCCAACTTTCAAATGCCCTGCCTTCGCTGTCTATGAAATAGTTTTTGTCAAAAGCTGAATCGAAAAACCGAAAGGCAACCCTGCCTTGTGATTTAAAAGATAGAACACAAAACTGGCCGACATCCGTTTGCACCTCATAAACGATGTATGAATTCTGAAACGGGAAATAATATTCATCAAAAGTTTTCTTCTCTCTGGGAATTCCCAATTTCTGTTTGTCAGCATTGTAGAAAAATAGAATTGCTCTAAGCAAAGTGCTTTTGCCTACACCTTGTGTTCCAATGAAATGAACATTTCCATCAAGATTTACTTCCGCAAACTTGAGGGATTTATCAGCACTGTTTATGAAAACTACTTTATTCAGGTATTTCATTTCTTACTTCCTCGGGAATATTGATTGTCAAAATAAGTTGTTCAAGATACTTGAATGAGGCCAATACCTTGTATTGATGCGTAATTTCATTTTCAAGTTCGATAAAAGTATCGTCAATTAGTTTCTTCAAAATTTTATCAAGAATGTCGAGATGTTTTTCTTTGTCGGTATGTTTTTTCAGTCCTTCTAATTTTGTTTCCAACTCTGCATCAATCTTTATTCTTACAAGAATGTCAGAAGGAGTGAAGCGATAACCTGAACTAAAAGAGTTGTCATAAGTTTTTAAAAAGTCAATAATGTCAATCCATCTAAAGGCAGCCTCTATCTTTGTTTCAAGGTCAACTTTGTTTTCGGGTCTGCTGAAATAAAAATATTCGTCTCCTTTTTCCAAAGTAAAATTGATATTTCGGAAAAAGTCGTATAAATTTTCAAAGTTCTGTTCTTCCTCGATCACTTTGTACAAATCGCTTACGGTTTTAATCGAGCTGTTTGAATTTATGAATTGTCCTTTACTAAGGATTTTAAATATGTCTGCTGTTTGTATTGGCACTTCCATTTTGCTTTTCTATTTAGGATAAACCATTGCGAATTCAATTTCTTTCTTTTCATCAAACGTGTCAGTTATCTCAAAGATGTTTTCATACTGTGAAATCAACTGGCAATAAATTGTAACACGGTCCTCAAATGAAATGTCCTTTGCAAAGTTATAATTCAATATGAAGTCAAAAAGATTGTAGCTGGAAGCTACAAATCCATTTTTTACTTCTTCAAGATTGATTTGTATTTCTTCTTCTATATGTGTTTCCAAATATTCACTTGAAATTTTTTCAGCCACAGGTCGCTTCAAATTTATTCCTGATTTCACCCGCCTGGCAATTTTAATTATGCTTGTAAATGCATCTTCGTCTGCCTGCAAATATTCAAGAGAAAGTTTTAACGGATAGGCAGGATTAGGTTCAAAGATTACAGAATAGTTTCCCGCTAAAATTGATTTTAAATCGGTCGTAGTTTCAAGTATGAATTGGTCTTTCAAATATTTAATTAGTCGCAATTTTTCAATCACATTGCTCTGATACTGGATTTGGTTTAAGAAATCAATAATCTGTCTTTCAATTTCAATCAGATTGTGAGTGCATTTGCCCAACTGAATTTTGAGTTGAACAATTACTCTGCGTAATTCTTCGTCTGTTGCAGTATTGAAAAATGTTACATCGTCTTCTGTGATCAGTTCTTCGGTTTGTGTAATGAGTTTTGTAATGTCCTTTCTCTTTTTGTCAAGGTTAAGAAGTTTGGCGCGTTTATTTTTATAGTTCGGTTCGTTTTTGAAAGTGTTGTCAATGTTCCGTTTTAAGTCAATCACATTTCTCAAAGTAATTGCGCCTAATTTTCTAAGTGTGTTTTTGATTGTCCGTAAATACTCATACTTCCGTTGTTCGTTTGGTTCGTTGAAGTAGTAGTCAATGTTTTGCTTTACCTTTTCAAGATTGTCATTGATGTAAGACGTATTTATTTCTTCGTTTGCATCCAAAACCTGTTCAAAGAATTGCAGAAACTGGTCATCAATTTCAAGGTTGCTACCATTTTGACGGATAACAGACCGGTTTAACAGATATTGAATTCGATTATCGTCATTATCAACTATTTCAAGAGCATACTCATATTTGTAAGAAGCGGTTTTCCGCTTCTTAAACATTTCAGTAAGCAATTTTTGCTCTTTGTTAAGTGCAAAAACAAGTTCTCTTATGTTTGAAAATGTATTCATCTTTTATTGCCTACTAAAGTATGAATTGTTGTCGGAATAGGGGCACTGTGTTTGCAAAATGATTCTTTTGGTTTTGCCAAAGCCTGTGCTTTGTGTGGCTGGCTAAAATTGTTTTAATAAATGTACGGTGGGCAAAATAAAAAACATTGGGTCAGCTTGAGCGTCGGCTTTCTTGTCTTGTCAATATTTCGTTTTTCTTTCCTCTAACAATGGTTTACTTTTCAATTAATGTATGTCGCTTCTGTCGCCCTTACACTTGGCGGTAACTAAAATATCTCCCCAAAGATATAGTACTTTTCTGAGACTCCATTCGTTTGGCGTATTCAACATTGTCTAATATATCCGGTGGTAGCATTCATTCCTGATTGGTACAAGAACGCATTATTACGAATAAACCCGCAGTGCCGCAGCATGGGTGAATTCTTTCATCTGCCGCTTTACTTCGGCATGTGACAATTTGGGAATTTTGCCGGTTGTGGAAGTGGGTTGCGGTTTTCCGGATATTTCGTGTAACACGCGAATCACTGTATCAACATCCTCTTCGCTGTTCTCAATTCCCAGACTCACCCTTACGAGGCCGGGCAGACTTAATTTGTGAAACAGCTTGACGATCAGGCCTTGTACCCGTTCGAGAAATGGAGAAATATTGAGCAGGTGTTTGATAATAATATGTGCGCAAAAACAACCATAGCGCACTCCAATTCCGCTCCGCACAGCCAATTCAAGGGCAAGCCTGTTTGGTGCCATACCCTTTATACTGAAAACAATCACACCAAGTTTTTGTACAAATGCCGAAGAGTCGGGATCCATTATACCATATACCCTTAGACCATCAATCTGCACCATACCCTGTAAGAGTCTACGGGTCAGTGCCTGTTCATTCTCATGAATCAAATCCATACCAATTCGTTGTAGCAGTACAAGCGATTTTCCCAAGGCAGCAATGCCCGCGGCATTTTCTTCGTCTGAAAATCTGATTAGTTCCATTTCAGCATTACTGAAATGTAACAAGCCTTTTCTGACCATCAATACGCCACTGCCAAAAGGCGCGTACACCTTGTGGGCCGAGAAAGCGAGATAATCAATTCCGTTTGCTTCCATTTCAATCTTGCGATGGGCTGTCAACTGAGCCGCATCAACCAACAGGCGCGCCCCGTATTGATGAACGATCCTGCTGATCTCCGCGATATTGTTGCATATACCAAGTACATTCGATGCTCCGCTTATAGCTACAATCCTTATTCGTTTCTTTCCGAACTGGTTTTCCTGGTTATAGTTACGTAGGTTTGTTTCCAACGCTTTCAAATCCACAAACCCTTCATCATTCACGGTTAGCCTGATAATCGAGCAACCTGGAACCATGCGCCAGGGCAGATCGTTTGAAGAGTGTTCGAGCAGCGTGTTGATTACCACCGGCTCAATGCCTTCAGCCGATTCACGGCCCAGACATTCAGCAGTAAGGTTGATGGCTTCGGTGGTGTTGGAAGTAAAAATCACATCATACTTATCTGATGGGGCTCCGAGAAATCCACAACAGATTGACTTCACCTCCTGAACAACTTCCTGCTGAACCTCTATTGGCTGGTGCAATGTTTGGCGAAATGCATCCCAAATTGGTCCGAATGTTGGTGTGCTGGCGCTATTATCTAAATTGATATAGGGTAGGGAACCGGCTGCTGTGGGCACCTGAACGCCACGTCCGATAAGCGTCATCCTTAGTTTATCGAACAATTCCTGTCCTGCAAATACCTTCAATTCGTCATGATACAGAATCTCAGCAGCTTTCAGCTTTTCGGTTGAATGATTTCGGAATACATCCTTTCCATATTGCCCGATCAATCGAAGCGCTTTGGCAAATGCGATGACGTTGATGATGGCCGGAGTACCGGCCTCGAATTTTTCAGGTGCATCCGCCCAGATAACCCAGTCGCGTGAAACGAGCCGCGTTGTCCCGCCACCGGTTTGAAAAGGAATGCCTTTGGGCAGGTCATTCCATTTAACGGTAATGGCTATTACACCAAGCAACAGACCAATATCCTTGCTTGAAACACTTTGAAAACTTTTCGGATCAAGATACGATTTCAGTCGTATTGCCCTGTCCGGTGTGCAAAAAACGACAATATTATCGCGTTTATTCAGCCCCAGATATTCGAGGACAATCTCTCTGGCCTGATCGAATAAATGCGTTGTTACCATGGAGTTGTGCCCGCTTCCACGGTGAACATTCGAATAGGTCTCTAATGCCGCATGAATCCCTTGCTCTAAAGCCGCCAATGCTTCAGGCATTTCATGATTATCCGAAACAGCATTTTCCACTTCTTTTGGCTGTGGAATTTCCATAGGTTCGTTTTTTGTTTCTATCATATTTTTATTTTCAAGGAGAAGTATTAACACCTGATTTCAATCGCTATAATTTCAATCCAATAAATAACTATCAATCAATTCCTGGTATATTAATGTGCATTTAAAAAGGATTTCGTTTGCCAGCAGAAATAACGGTTTCTGTTCACAACAAAATTAAATATTAAACAATTGGAAATTAACCGCTTTATGGAAATTTTTATCCATTCAGCCTTACTTAGGAAAAATGTCAAAATATTTATAGAATCAATACAGATGATAGCCTAAGTCCCGTAGGGACGATATTTTTGTTCAAGTTTAAATTCATTGATTGAGTCCACTCCGAAAACTGATAGAAGAAGAAATGCCACCATCTCGTCATGCACTCTATGACGAGACCAATTCTCCAAAATGCACCAAAACCTTACAATCAGTGTTTTACATTTGGTGAAATTTAGTGTTTTTGTGATTTGGTGGCAATATTTGGCTTTTCGGAGTGGACTCAACTATTGGAAATTAATCGCTTAATGGAAATTTTTATTCGTTCAACCTGACTTATGTAACTTCTGACTTTTTAATTTAATAAAATAAACCAATCTTCATCACCTCAAACTAAAACTGTATTTTTACCACTACTAAAAACTAAAAAATATGATCAGAAATTCAGCCCTAATACTTGTATTTATTATCCTTTGTCAATTTGGTTTAAGTGCTCAAACAGCGCATCGTTTCATTTCACGAAACTTTCAGGAAGCAGTCGAAAAACAGACCCGCACCTTCAAGGGTGTTCCGGGTCCAGACTATTGGCAAAACAAGGCGAATTATGTAATCGAAGCAGCGTTTGACCCGTCAACAGCCAAACTGAACGGTTTAGCTTCTATCGTGTATTTTAACAACAGTCCTGACACGCTCGATAAAATCGTTTTTAATCTGTATCAGGATATTTTCCGCGAAGGTAACAGCCGCGACTGGGACCTGGGTGGTATGGATATTACCAAAGGAACAAATATCAAAAGTCTGGCTTTCAATGATATAAAAGTTGATTTATTGGATAAAGTATCGAACCAGCGGCAGGGAACCAAGCTCATTTCGAAGCTGAATAATAAATTATTGCCAAACGATTCGTTGAGAATCCACATCGCGTGGGAGGTTTCTATTCCGGTCAAAAGGCCGATACGAATGGGAAAATACAACGACAGCACCTGGTTTATCGCCTATTGGTATCCACAGCTTGCCGTGTATGACGATATGGATGGCTGGGATATGATTTCATACAACGGAAGTGTTGAATTTTATAACGATTTCAATGATTATGAGGTAAATATAACTGTACCAAAAGATTATGTTTTATGGGCAGGAGCAAAATTACTTAACCCGGCTGATGTATTTAATAGTCAGATTGTTAACCGGATAGAAGAAGCCTCTTCGGGATTCGAAATAAAGCACATAATCACAGAGGATGATTACAAAAAATTTAAAATAACGAATCAAACAGCAAAAAATACCTGGAAATTCGCTTCCAACAATGTCCCTGATTTTAGTTTTGGCATTGGACTTGGTAAGCAATGGGATATGGTGAAACTGTTGGTTGACAGCGTATCCAACCGAACGGTGATAATAAATTCAGTATATACTCCGGAGAACAAACACTTCAATAAGGTTGCCCAATTTGCCTTAACTTCTGTTTCCTATATGTCGTACAACTGGCCCGGGCTGGCTTTCCCATATCCACAGGTGACCGTATTTTGTGACGACCGCACCGGTGGCGGCATGGAATCACCTATGATGGCCAACAACAGCGCACCTGATGACGAAGCCGATGCATTCGGACTTACTTTTCACGAGATTGCACATTCCTATTTCCCGTTTTATATGGGGACAAACGAAAAAAAATACGCTTTTATGGACGAAGGCTGGGCGAGTTATTTACCTACCGGTCTGGTTGACAGCCTTTATCCTGACCATACATCGTTGAAATGGATTGTGAAAAAATTTGAGGAAAATGCTGGTTATGAATTTGATACGCCACCCATGGTTCTTAACCAGTTAATGGGTGCAAATTATCAGAGTTTGCGTTTGGCCTCATACACACGGCCATCGTTGGCTTATAATTTCCTGAAAAATGCAATAGGAGTGGAGTTGTTCAAACTCGGACTTCAAAATTATATGAAAGTATGGGCAGGCAAGCATCCAACACCAAACGACTTTTTTACGGCCATGGAACTTACTGCCGGACAAGATTTAAACTGGTTTATCCGGCCCTGGTTTTATGATTTCGCCTATCCTGACCTTGCTCTGCGAAAAGTCACCAAAGATGGAATCATCGTCATCGAAAATGTAGGCGGATTGCCATTGCCTGTTGAGTTGAACTTATTGTTCACCGATGGTAGTAAACTAAAAATTGAGAAAGATGCTTCGATCTGGAGTTCAGGTGAAAAATCAGTTATCATCGAATTTACATCTGAAGTTCCATTACAGGAAATTGATCTTGGATCGGATCTTATTCCTGATTCGAACAAAAAAAGCAATAAGATGTTGTTTATTGATTGAAAAAGTCCAATTACATCAGGCTACATAAAGGCAACTTGTTTTTTGATGAGTTGGCATTATCAAATAATAGCTCCACATAGTGCCATTCCATTTTTAATTTTCTTACGTTGGTATAGCGTTGTATCGAATTATAATAATAAAATCGTATTACGAAGGAGTGAGCTGGCAGGTCTGAACGGCGGGCCAGGTAGGGCGTGAATGTCAAAACACAAGATAATCCGGCAAAGGCATCCGCCTGCAAGGCGGTATGTTTGTCTCGTCACGACTTTTGGGGCGTGACAAGACACTCCTTTGCCTGGATTTTCTGTGTTTTGACAGGGAGCGGAGGAGCATCGTTCAGACAAAAGGTTTTGGTCCTTTTGCCTTTCAAAAGGACGAGAAAAAAATTTTCATTTATTCTTCTTCTTAGCTTATCTTTTGAAAGAAATTAACAAACAATCTCATGAGCACCATTGATATAAATATTGACACGAATAAGTTCAAGACTAAAAATTTATCAATACCAAAATACCTTGAAACTTGCCAGCTTATCGGAATAAAATTCTGCCTAATTAAATTAGGACTTTACACCAGATGAAAATATATTAAGTTTGTAAAAAATTTGTTAAACTCTTCGAAGATGAAATATAAAGTTTTACTCATGGTTGTCCTGTTTGCAGCGGCCATGCCACTTTTCAGCCAGATTGCACCTGATAGTTATTATATCCAGTTTTCAGATAAAGCCGGATCGATATATTCAATTGATCAGCCTGATGAATTCCTTAGCCAGCGTGCTATTGAGCGTCGTCAGCATCAGGGTATCGCTATTGTAGAGAATGATATTCCGGTGAATCAGAATTATATCGACGGCGTTGAAGCAACCGGAGCTACGCTGCTTTATGCAACAAAATGGCTCAACGGATTGACTATCACAACAACGGATCAATCAGTATTGGATGCTATCTTAGCCTTGCCTTATGTTGTTGAAATCAAGGGATTTGTTGAAGAACCGTTGAAACAGCAGATAAAAGAAAAAGTATTTTTTAAGAATGAAGTTATTTCAGACGAACAATCATTGAATTCCGCGGCATTAAAAGGAACGAGTGAATTTAATTACGGCAATGCATTTACCCAAATCAATCAGTTGAATGGTATAACTTTACATGACCAGGGATTTCGGGGACAGGGGATGGTAATAGGAATTTTAGATGGCGGATTTCAGGAAGCAGATACTCATATTGCATTTGATAGTTTGAGAAATGACGGTCAGATTCTGGGCACGAAAGATTTTGTTCATCCTGGCGGAAATGTTTATACTGAAAGTTACCATGGAACCATGGTGCTGAGTACGATCGGTGCAAACGTTCCTGGTCAGATGATCGGAACGGCTCCAAAAGCCTCCTTTTGGTTGTTACGTTCAGAATATGTAAACACAGAGAATCTGATTGAAGAATACAACTGGGTTTCAGCTGCTGAATTTGCTGACAGTGTTGGTGTGGATGTAATCAATTCATCCTTAGGATATATCGACTTTGATATGCCGGTTTGGGATCATACCTATCCCGATATGGACGGTAATACTGCAGTGTGTACAATCGGTGCCGATCTTGCTGCCAGTAAAGGTATTCTGGTGGTTAACAGTGCAGGTAATTCAGGCGATAACTGGGATTTTCCTTATGTTGGCTCTCCTGCTGATGGAAACGAAGTGTTTTCGATTGGTGCAGTTGACGGAAACGGTATCCGTGCTTCTTTCAGCTCGATAGGACCAACATTTGATGGCCGGATCAAACCTGATGTGATGGCCATGGGATCAGGTACAGCGATTGCTTCATACGGAAATAGCTTTTCTTATGGAAGTGGTACTTCCTTCAGTTCACCGGTAACCGCAGGTATGTCAACCTGTTTATGGCAGGCTAACCCATTGGTTCCCAACATGGATATTAAGTATGCCATCATGCAAAGCGGAAGTTATATGGAAAATCCGGATAATTATTATGGTTATGGGATTCCTGATTTTCAGTTGGCACGTGCAGTGTTGACTAATCTGATTGAAGCCCGTTCTTCGGAAAAACTTGCCCTTGTCAATCCAAACCCAATTACAGATGCAACAAATTTCAGTTTGCTAAAAGATACCAATTTTAGTGTGAAAATTTTTGACAATCTGGGGAAATCTGTTTATGAAGTTGATGGTGACAAATCCATTGAAAATGAAGTCGAATCAGAGTTGAATACCTTGAAATCAGGATTTTATATCTTACATATTCAGGTTTCGGAACTGGAGCAAAGTATTAAGATTATTAAACTCTGACGCTCGTTACTTTCCTTAGCCACAGGATTCAGTTTTATCGGTGGTATCATATTCTCAAAAGATTTGGTTTCGGTAAAACTACACACGAATCGGAGAGCGTCTCAATCTAATGCATAAAACCGTTACGGATAGCATACCTGACTAATCCGGCTACATTATTCACTTCTAATTTTTTCATAAGGTTTGTCCGGTGTGTATCAACTGTTCTCGGACTAATGAATAGTTTATCGGCAATCTCCTTATTTGATAATCCCTCAACGATCAGTTTAATAATCTCTATTTCCCGTTCCGTTAAAAGTCCTTTTTTATAATCATGAGATAAACCGGCGTCAGCTACTAAATCATTGTTTATTGACTCATTACGTAATGAAACTGAGAAATAGGGGATACCGTTATTGACATTTTCCAGGGCTTTGATGAGTTCTTCCTTATCCACATTTTTAAATATAAACCCATTTGCCCCGAGGTCCGACATTTTTTTTACCAGACTCTTTTCCTCATGCATTGTAAGTATAATTATTTTGATGTGGGGATAGCGCTTTTTAAGCTCTTTCAATGTTTCGATACCATTAAGTACAGGCATATCAATATCGAGTAATACAATATCCGGTTCTACAATCTCAAGGGTTTTCAATAACTCCTTCCCATTCGAAACGGTTGTAATTACTTTAAATCCAGATAATTGATTTAATATCGACTGCAAGCCATCAACAACCAATTGGTGGTCGTCGGCTATAATTAATTTTATCATATTGTATCGATTGGAATTCTGATTGTAGCAAGCGTTCCACTATGAGGACTGGGTTCGAGGTTGAATTCACCATGAATTGTTTCAACCCTGCTCGAAATATTCAACAATCCTATTCCATTTTCCTTTTTATTTTGAAATTCAAATCCTTTCCCATTATCCTCAACCAAAAGCACCATGATTTTACCATTCCTGAATAATTGAACATTAACATTCGTTGCACCGGAATGCTTGATAATATTGTTAATCAACTCCTGACAAATTCGGTAAACACCGATTTCAATATTTTCTTTCAGGCGCCTCTCCATACCGTAATGTTCGAAATTGTATTCAATGTTAGATAGTTTGAATGATTTATCCAACATATCGGCAATAGATGGTATCAATCCGTCTTCCTGAAGCAACCTTGGCATCATCTGGTGTGAGATTGACCTTACTTCGATACATGTATTATCAACAATTTGAGAGAGTTCGGTCAACTTGTGTTTTTCATTACTATATGTAGCCGGCATACTTGAAACAATACTTACCATAGCAAGTTTTATTCCTGAAAGCGATTGACCAACACCATCGTGCAGGTCTTTTGCAATTCGCTTACGCTCCTCTTCCTGGGTTTCAACAATTGCCTTTAAGTAGGATTCCTTTTGTAGCAATAATTTTTTACTGAATTCCTCAGTTTGCTTGAGTCTGTGGCGCTTATATAAAAAGTACAACGTAATTATTCCCATGACAAACAGGCTGATCCAGGCAATACGTTCCGATTGATATTGTTTTTGTTTTACTTCTGCAATCACTTGCTCATTACGCAGGTTTTCGATCTCCCGATCCTTTTTCAGGGCAGCGTACTTTGTTTCAGCATCAACGAGTTGCTTCGCCTTGGTTTCATTATATAACGAATCCTGATACCGGGCAAACAATGCTCTTGCTTTGAGTGCATTATGGTAATCGCCTGTTTTTTCATAAGTATCTGATATACCGTTATAAATACTGATTAATTGTTGCTTGGCATTCAATTCTTTTGCATTCGATTCAGCCTTTGCCAAATAGAATAATGCGCTATCAGGTGGACCCATTTTAAAAAATGTTCCGGCAATATTCATCATCGAAATGGTTTGACCAAATTTATCTTTGGTATTATGATCAATAATTAATGCTTTTTTGAAATAAGACCTGGCTAAGTTATCATCACCCTTAGTTCCCGAAATTTCACCCAAATTACTCAATGCGATAGCCTGCCCCTGAAGTACATCAAATTCTATGGCTTTCGCATACGTCAATTCGAAATATTTTACCGCATTGTCATAATCTGATTTTGCTTCATAAATAGTACCTATATTATTGTAAGTCATTACAATAGCACGTTTATACCCTAAATCAATGGCAATAGCATTCGACTTTTTATAGTAGTCAAGGGCTTTATCGTATTCACCTAAGGTCTTATATATGATCCCTATGTCATTATAATTGGTTGCCAATGCCTTTTTGTTTTCACTTTTCAGGTTTATTTGCTCCGATTTAAAATGAAATTCCAGGGCTTTCGAATATTCTCCTTTATTTTTATTGATTACGCCTGCAAAACTATAAGCGTATGCTAAATTGCTTGAATCTCCATTATCCTTCGAAAGTTCAATTAATTGCTCTGTCAGACGCTCACATCTTTCAGGTTCATTTCGATAATGAAATTCAATAAAATCCAATAACAGCCTTTCGCGAAGGCTATCATTTTTTGCAGCACCTAATTTCAAATCCAGACTGTCGGTTTCAATTTGAGCCATCAGCAAGGTACAATTCAATTGCAACAAAAAAATTATAACTATGAATAGGGGTTTTGATAACTGCATTTCCTTGGCATATTTACAACCAAAGTTATTAATAAAGTGATTCATGCGAAATTTCAGCCAAATACTTTTGCCCGTTGTTCAATTTCCGGGATAAAATTCAAACCAAAATGTAATATGTTACACACGTAACATATGTAAGAATACATTACATATGTAAACCAACATATAGTTTATATACTTAATTACAGTATGTTACAAAACAATTTACATTGGTAAACATTTACAAATAACTTATCGAATAGTTAATCAAGTGAATATACGGAAAATTTGAAAATAATCAATGTATTAGATTCATATTCAGAGGATATAACTGTTTTATATGAACAATTTATCCAATTAATCGGATGATTTCTATAGATAATTAGTAAATATACTTTCAATTTATATAGTATTGAATGACTGTATATTATGTAATTTATTTAAATTAATAAATCAAAACAATACTAATTCATTAATTAGTTACGTATGTAACTTTTAACTTGTTATGTATGTAATTTATTAATTGTTACTTTTGTAAAATAGTTTTGATAGAGCCATTTATTAATTCGGAAAAAATTTCATCAGTATGAAAGATCGTATTGCACAAATTTTAAAGACAAAAAACATTACTGCCACCCAATTTGCAGATGAGTTAAATGTACAGCGTTCAGGAATTTCACACATTCTATCCGGACGTAACAATCCGAGCCTTGATTTTATAATGAAGATTAAGGAGACTTATCCTGAGTTTAACTTAGAATGGCTGATTTTGGGTAAAGGACCTGCAACCGGACTTATTACGGTGAAAGAAACAAAATCAGCATTTGTCCCTGATTTATTCGCAGAGAATACTCCGGTAGTCGAAACACCAATGAAGAAAGTAGTTGAACCGGTGAATGAGTCTATCACCGGCATATTTGAAGAGCATCATGCCAATAAAAAAGCCCCTTCATCGAATGAAGAGGCTTTCTTAACTACTCAACCTAAGAAAATAATCAGGTTGATAACATTATTTGATGATAATACGTTCGATTCCTTTGAACCATCCAGGCATTAAGCCCTTTCGAGTTTGCTAAAAAAGAAGTCGGCTTCAATCAAAGCATTTTCATCACTATCCGATCCGTGAACAGCATTCGATTCGATCGATTTACCGTAAAGTTTTCTGATTGATCCTTCTGCAGCGTCAGCTGGATTGGTAGCACCGATATATTCACGATAAGCCAAAATTGCATTTTCCTTTTCTAATACAGCTGCTACGATAGGGCCTGATGTCATTGAAGCTACCAAACTATTAAAAAATGGCCGTGCTTCATGTACAGCGTAAAATGCCTGTGCTTGTTCAGTAGTGATTTTGAGCATTTTCAACGCCTTGATAGTAAATCCGCCTTCTTGAATTTTAGCCAATATTGCGCCTGAGTGACCGTCTGCAACAGCAGCTGGTTTGATCATTGTAAATGTGATGTTTCCGTTCATAGAGTGTTTATTTTTTTGCAAAAATAGTGAATACCTCTTTATAAATAAGTAATCAGCGTATCTCATAAACCAGATTGCAAAACCGGTTTTCTGTCATTTATTGAATAGAAGATTGATTTTCAATAAATTATTTTGAAACACTACTGTATTTTCTTCACAAATATTATGGCTTTCCCTTAGCGTGACGAAACACATTAAGTTTTTTTAACATATCACGGTTTACCAAAATATCTGAGACCAATTGAAAAATATGCTATATAAATACATGATAATCAAAGATATAATATTATTTGTCATGCGTTATTTTATTTAATCACTCAATATTACATTCTGCCTGTTGGTTAATTCTGTCCCAACATTTTCAAACAATGGATATTTGACTAATTTTGCCTTTCGTTTTATAAAATTCATTTGAATGATTGATTCTGAGTTTGTTAACTCCATCAACAAGATTTTGTCTGATAGCAGAAGGATCGTTATCACCACCCACACGAATCCGGATGGTGATGCTATTGGTTCCTCCTTATCGCTTTTATTCATGCTTCAGAAATTGGGGCATAGCGTCGAATTGGTTGTTGCAAACTCATTTCCATCGTTTTTAAGCTGGTTACCTGAAGCAAATCGCATCATCATTCATGAATCAAATCCTGCTGAAGCTAAATCATGCATCGAAAATGCAGAAGTGATTTTTTGTCTCGATTTTAACGCAATCCAACGTTCGGGTAGCATTCATGGATTTTTAAAGCAATCGAAAGCTATCTTCGTTTTAATTGATCATCATCGTGAACCCGAGTTAGAGTCATTCGATCTGCATTTTTGTGATATTAACATCTCGAGTACATCGGAATTGATTTATCAATTTTTTCAAGGTTTAAACGTTGAAAATCTGATCGACAAAAACATGGCAACATGTTTATTTACAGGGATAATGACCGACACCGGATCATTTAGTCATGGTATTGGAAATTCAAGTACCTTCATTGCAATTGCCAGATTGATCGATGCTGGCCTTGATGCTGCTGATGTTCATTCCAAAGTATATAATTCGATGACTGAAAACAGGTTGCGCCTGATGGGTTTTTCAATTAACGATAAGTTACAGATTATTGAAAAATATCAGACCGCAATCATTGCTTTAGACAAGCAGGATTTACTCAACTTTGATTATCAGATTGGCGATACCGAAGGAATAGTTAATCTGCCTCTTTCGATTGATTCGATTCGGCTTTCGATTCTGATCACCGAACGTAAAGACTATATTCATTTATCATTGCGATCCAAAGGGTCAATATCAGTGAATGATATGGCCCGTAAATACCTGAACGGGGGAGGACATCTGAATGCTGCCGGTGGAAAAACTTATACATCATTACAGCAGACAATCGATTATATTTTAAATTTTCTTCCCGAATTTGAGAAGGAGATATTGATTGAAGGTTAATAGACTTAAAATGAATTCATTATTAAGATATTTATTCATCATCTGTGTCCTTTCGATGGGAGGCTGCCATGAGGAGACGAAACCAAATGAGCCTGGCACAATTACAGTAAAAGAACTTAAAGAACCACTCATAAAGACAAATAAATATCTGACACGTACCGAAAAAGAGGATATAGATGATTTAATTCATCGATATAAGTGGAATATGAATTCAACGGGTACAGGATTGCTTTACTTTGTTGAGGATAAAAAATCAGATAAAAAAGCTGTTTATGGGAATATTGTCAGTGCAAAATACATCGTAAAGCTCATAAACGGAGAGGTTGTTTACGATTCTGAAAAAGATGGATTGTTGGAATTTCAGGTTGGTAAAGGAGGCATTCCAGCCGGAATTGAAGAAGGGATATTGTTAATTGGCCTTCACGATAAAGCCAAATTTATTTTACCTTCGCATCTCGCTTATGGTTTATTAGGCGATTCTAAAAGAATACCTCCACGTTCAGTTTTGATATACGAAATAGAAATCATCAATTTACAATAATTACAAATAAAAACTATGAGATTAAAAAGTTTTATCAGTGTAAGTGCCCTGGTGATAACCGGCACAATGTTGACTTATTGTCAAACCGATTCTGAAGGGTTTAAAACAAATGACTCAGGCTTGAAATATAAATTTCATGTGTCGAGTGATACCGCTAAAGCTGCCAAAGAATCAGATATCATCACTATTTCGATGAAGTATTATATTCATGATTCTTTGTTATTCAATAGTGAGAAAATTCATCAGCCTATTCAGTTTCCAATTGTTAAACCTACCTTTAAAGGTGATTTTTATGAAGGTTTAGCTATGCTTCACAGAGGCGATTCGGCAAGTTTTAAATGTAATGCTGATTCTATATTTTTGAAAATGTTCAAGGCACGTGCATTACCTAAATTCGTAAAATTGAATGATGTTGTCCGATTTGATGTTAAGTTACTCAACGTTGCTTCTCCTGAAGAGTTCGAAGCCCAGAAAAAAGCTGAATTGGCCCTGCTTAGTGGTAAAGGTGAACAAATATTGAAAGATTATATTGCAAAAGAAAACATTACCGTTCAACCAACCGCAAGCGGACTCTATTACATTGAAACAGTAAAAGGAAAAGGTGAAATAGCAAAAGCTGGTCAAAAAGTGAGCGTGCATTATACAGGTACTTTCACCGATGGTACTAAATTTGATTCTTCGCTCGACCGGAATAAACCACTCGAATTTGTCGTAGGACAGGGTCAGGTGATCAAAGGATGGGACGAAGGTATCATGCTCATGAACAAAGGAGCAAAAGCAAAACTTGTCATTCCGGCTGGTTTAGCTTATGGCGAGCGTGGTGCAGGCAGTATTCCTCCTTATACACCGTTGGTGTTTGAAGTTGAACTTGTAGATATTTTAAAATAGTTATAATGAAATTATTTGAACCGATTAAATCAGGAGTAGTACTCGGATTATCCCTATTCATTATCACGTCATGTGGTAATAACAAATATCCAGGTTTCAAGACAACCGAAAATGGAGTAAATATAAAATACCATTTTAAGGCTGAAGAATCATCGAAACCTGCAATAAATTCTGTTGTAACAGTAAAGATGAACTACCGTTTGGAAGATACTGTATTGTTTGAAAGTGCAAAACTACCTGAGCCCTTGCGTTTCCCTGTCATGGAACCAACATTCAAGGGTGATTTATACGGGGCGCTTTCACAATTAAATATAGGAGATTCCGTTTCTGTTGCTTTCCCTGCCGATTCATTTTTTATGGTAACGGCCGGACTTGAAGTATTACCTGAATTTGTTGTCCCGGGAAGTCCTATGTATTTCGATATTAAATTGGTTGGTATCCAATCGGAACAGGAAATCATGGCCGAGCAATCAGCCATGTTGAAAATGATGAAAGAGCAGGAAAAATTGTTATTGAATCAGTATCTTGAAGAAAAGAAAATTACAGTTCAACCCAAAGAATCAGGCTTGTATGTAATTGAAGATAAAGCTGGTTCAGGAAGTCTTCCAAAAACCGGTGAGATGTTACAATTACATTTTAGTATTTCGACTGTTGATGGTATGGAATTATACTCAACCGAGGGACAAAATCCTGTAGATGTTGAATATGGCAAATCATTCGATACGAAAGGATTTGATGAGGGCATAGGGTATTTGCGTAAAGGTGGCAAAGAAACATTAATTGTGCCGTCAAATCTTGCCTTTGATAGTTTAGGACGTGGCCAGGTTGTTGCACCTTATACTACCTTGGTTTATCAGATTGAACTTCTTACTATCAGGACAGTAGCTGAGGTAGAAAAAGAGCGAACCATGAAAGCAAAAGCTACAGAAGCAGCTGCCGAGAAATCGCGTATTGAAGAACCACTGCGTATTCAGCGTTATCTGAAACAACACGATATCACTGCTGCGCCTTTGGCTTCGGGTTTATATTATATTGAATCGGTAAAAGGCAGTGGTATTCAGCCGGATTCAGGTATGAATGTAACTGTTCACTATACTTTATATTCGATCGAAGGCAAAAAACTGCAATCTTCTGTTGAGATTGGACAACCTTTCACTTTTAAATTGGGAGGAAATAATGTGATAAAGGGTTGGGATGAAGCACTACTGTTGATGAAGGCAGGTGGAAAAGCCACCTTGATTGTTCCTTCGTCATTAGCCTATGGTTCCAATGACAAAGGACCGGATATGCCGGCCTATTCACCCTTAGTTTTCGAAGTCGAACTAATAAAAGTCGGCGAATAAGTCAAATAAAAAAACCGCTCAATGGGCGGTTTTTTTATTTAAAGGAATGCTTTTATTTTTAGTTCTAATTCAGCCGGTTTAAAAGGTTTTGATAGAAAATCATCCATACCGGCATCAAAGCAATTTCGGCGATCGTGTTCCATTGCAAAAGCTGTAACAGCAATAATAGGAACACGTTCAATAATATTTGCAGCTTCTAATTTTCGAATCGCGATTGTAGCCTCGATACCATTCATTTCTGGCATTTGAATATCCATGAGTACCAAATCATATTTATTTGCCTGAATTAATTCTAATGCTACCAGTCCATTTTTGGCGACATCGGTTACATAACCTAATCTTTTAAGCACCGCCAAAGCAAACTTTTGGTTTAGTTCATTATCCTCTACCAAAAGAATTTTCACTTTTTTAGGTGTCACGCTTTCACTCACTTAAAAATCCTCCAATTATATTTAACCAACTTTATAGAAGAAATAATGCCAACGTAGTTTCAACTCTCTTTTATTAAATTCAAAAAAGAAACTCCCTTATGTGCACCATTTTTATTTCAATTATTTACACAAATATATGTAAAACTTATAAAACCTCAAATAATCAAACAAATTTCATTGTAAAACTTTTGAAATGGCTTCAAGAAGCAATTCCTTTTTGATCGGTTTGGCTATATAATCATTAAATCCAGCTTCGATAAACCGTTCACGATCGCCCATCATGGCATATGCAGTTTGTGCAATGAAAGGAATATTCTGATATTGGGGGAATTTAACTCTTATATAGTTCATCAGTTTAATACCATCCCAGGGGGCAGGCAGGTTGATATCGAATAACATAATATCAAACAGATTACCTTCGGTAACGGCTTGCGAAACAGCCTTAATGGCCTCATCTCCATCAATGGCCTTGCAAACAATTGAATCGGGATCCAATAATTTCGTAATAACCAACATATTCGATTTATCGTCCTCAACAACAAGAATCCTTATCCCTTTGATATTCCTTTTAATTGTAATAGATTGATTTTGGTCTTTTTCAACGAAGGATGTCTCAATCATATTCGATTCTTTCAACCGGATACGAATGGTTGTGCCAACTGATTTTTCTGATTCGATCAGAAATTCACCACCCATAAGTTGTGTCATACGTTGCGCCAACGGCAGTCCAAGTCCCGCCCCCTGATATTTGCTGGTATAACCTAAACTATCATGCCGGAAGGCTTCAAATATCTGGGGCAGGTATGATTTATCAATACCCAACCCAGTATCCATGATTGTGATCTCTATGATGTGTAACTCGCTCAAATATTGGGTACTAAGTTTGATATAACCTTTGTCAGTAAATTTTACCGCGTTATCGATAAGTTCGTTTAATACCCTGCTAATTATATCGCTGTCAGCTTGTACATCAGGCACTTTTGCGAAATCAGCAATAATGTTTAATCCTTTTTGTCTGGCCGAAGTTTGTTGGCATTTAATGGCATTGTTGGCAATAGAAACCAAATCACAATTCACCATATTCAGTTCTAAATCATTGGCTTCAAGGCGACTGATATCAATAATATTATTCAGGAGATGTAATAGTTTTTCACCACTTTTTTCAATGGAATTCGCGTATTCGTACAGTTCCGGTTTCTCAATGATGGCAAGTTCAACCTCAAGTAAACCCGAAAAATTCAGAATCCCATTCAGTGGAGTTCTGATTTCGTGGCTCATATTCGATAAAAAGGCATTTTTAAGGTAATTTGCTTCTTCTGCCTTTTTAAAAGCATCTTTCAACTCAACGTCCAATTTCATGAATTCTGATAACTCCATTGTAATCTTATCCTGACGCTCCTTTACCAGATCGTTGAGTTCTATTTCATTATGCTCATCACGAATTTTCAGTGCTCTCAGTTGTTCTTCAGCAGTTAGCTGATCGAGTTTAACCCGTTTTTTATATTTCCACATCATGTAGATGCTGAAGAAAAATATTGCTAACGATAATATCAGAAATACAATGAAAAATTGATTGCTTACTGAATTCTTAGTCTGGTTTTCATAAAATGATGATTTGATTTTAGTTGTAAAATCAATTGATTGTAATTTATCTGAAACTAATTCCGTACGTTTTTTTATACCAAGCTCCCATTCTTCGCTTGCTTTCGATGCCAGCTTTCTAAAGTAGTATGACTTCCGGGGATCAATATTTAAATAATATTCTGATAGTAAATAATTTACGGTAAAAATTGCTACTTTTTCATTTTCAGGATTGAAGTATGATTTCAAGGTGATAATAGGTTCTAAATCTGCATCTTGTAATAAACCAGACTCATGGCGATAAAGGTAAAAGGCAAGTGCATCACTGGCAGAATTTGAAACTGAAAGTTGGGTTGTAATTTCGTCCTCTATTTTTGAAACCCTTTCGGTAAGTAACTTAGCATTGGCAAACCGCCATAACTGAATATTCACCCAGATTGGACAGGTGATCCCGTTATTTTTTGATAAAAATTCGACGAATGACTGGTGATAAAGATTGGCCTTTTCCAACATATGACGATCAAGATAATATCGAATAATATCAGTGAAAGTGTTAATAATCTGTGTTTTATCATTATCAATCTCAGCTGAACGTAATTGCTTTTTCAATAATTCAACCGTATTCTCGTTGCTTTGCAATAGTTCAGAAAGAAAAATACTGGAATTAAGTATCCCATCATATAATTGTTTTTCTTTCTTATTCTCTGCCATGCTCAATGCAGTGGAAAAATATTCAAGTGCGGTTTGTTTTTGATCAATAAACCAGTACAATGATGCAAGTTCGGTGCTGACTTCAATACGTTTCGAACTGTCATTTACTTGCAAATAATTATAATGAAGCATCGTCCGGTCGATTATTTTAGCTGCAATTGAGTCGGCCGGCATTTTTTGAAGGTAAGAAAATATCTCCGGATAATGATTGTAGTACTCCGTTAGATACAACGTATTAAATACGTATGAATCATTATGTTGACTAAATGATAACTTCCCAAAAGAACAAATAATAAGGATCAAAATATACTTGTAATACCATGATTTCATGCTAAACTGGTTTTTTAGCGATAAAGATAACCTCATTCGGGATAACTGAAATTTTCTGTTGGTATTTAAGTTGAATATTTAATTTTTCGAGTGTAACCGTGTCCACTTCAAAACCGGCATTTGCCAATCGTTTCGGATAATCGTGACCATATAAACGAACATGGTCAAATTGTCCGAATTTTTTCTCTCTTTCTTTCGGATCTTTTATCGAAGGATCCTCAATCGTTTCCTCAATAACGGGTGACCATGGCACCTGTAATATTGCAGTTGCACCAGGCTGCATGACACGATAGAGTTCGGTCATTGCTTTGCGATCATCCTGAACATGTTCAAGTACATGATTACAAACAACCAATTCGAACTGGTTATTTTCGAAAGGAAGCTCCTGAATATCGAAAAGCCTGGAAGTTTTGCCATAGTAGAAGCCCTCATGATATTTCATTCCACTGATATAATTCGATTTGCTAATATTGTTCAAATATTTCGAAAGTCCACGTTCGGGCGCTATATGAAGCACCTTAACCAATGGTTTGAGTAATCCGGGTGAATTATTTAAATAAGTATATAATAACCTCTCACGATCGGTTGAAGCGCAACCCGGACAAACCATGTTTTTCCTTTTACCAGCTCCGATAATCTTTTTTTCATAATTGATGGGCAAATCAAATCCACCTTCGAGCATCGATTTGAATGATCCCTGGCAGATCGGACAAAAATACAACTTCCCACTATAAACAACGCCCCTGAAATACAGATAGATGCGTCGTAATCCATTCCCTATTGGACGTGGAATTAATTTTTTAATTGTAGTTTTCATGATTCATTCATTGTTTATAAATAATTTTCCGGATCCCTGATAATTCGCTGAAAAAAACCGAATGATATAGAATCCCTTTTTAAAACCCGCGATATTTACGTAAAACCTGTTATTATCAAGATTAAGTGTGACCTGATTTGGTATTAAATATTGGCCATACATATTGATTAAACTGATACTATAATCCTCGTTAACCGGATATTTTGTTGAAAATGAAACTGATTCTGATGCCGGATTAGGGAATAATAACAAACAATCACCGATTTCATTTTTCGCATCAATTCCGGCATCAACTTCATGGCATTCGTAAGCGCCGATATCAAATCCGGCATTGAACGGGCGGCTACGATTCTCAATATCAAACAAAACACCTGAATATCCCAGATCGATTGCCTTATTTATTGCGGGAGAATTGGCTTTTAAATCATAAATATCTGATTGAATATCAACAAAATGCACTGTTCCAATATCATTGGTAAAGTAATTATCCGATAATGTAAACTGGGATGATTGTAAATTATGATTAAAATAAGCATCATTACCATTATCAGCAAAGGCGCCTGGTTCGCAAACAATATTGTTATGAATCAGGTTACCAGTTGTATTTTCATTAAAAAACCTTATTCCGGTTGTTTTAGGTTGAATGATAGTATTGAAAATGATTGCTAACGAAGCAAAACTGCCGTCAGGAGGGTTTCCAAAAAAGATGCCATGACGTGGATAAGCAGGATCACCGGGATAGAAAGTCCTCCCAGCCCTGATAATCAGATTATTGAATATCCTCATTTCATTGCTTCCAAAAATATCGATGCCATCACCAATGCCATCCATTATAATATTGTTGTAGCAGTCGCAAACAGAACCGCCCCCAATGATGATACCCGACATTTGATTCGGTGTTTCCCGCCATGAATCATTGCGAACAATATTACCATATATTTCACAATCGGTAGGGGTTGAGCTAACCTGGATTCCGTCCCAACCTGTTCGTTCAACTATGTTGTTATAAACTTTTACACCATGGATGATATGCGGTAAAACAGTTGTATCACAGGCTTCTATATATTGTCCTGTAAATTTAGTACTGCCGATATACATTCCTTCATCCTGAATATCATGCAGATAGCAATCATGTATTTTGATGTCGTACATCGTAAATTTGTCACGGGTGGCTACGAAACTGTTGCAGTTAGGATCAGTTTTCGCATAAATTCCAGCTATTGCGGTGTATGAAATTTCAATATTTGCCAGTTCGACATTGGTACTCATATCATCCACCGAAATCCCGGCTCCATTTCCAACCCGCCGGATAAAAATACCGTATCGTTCAGATACAATGTTATTCCCCAACATGCGTACATATTTACAACCCGAGAATTTTATACCATAATATGCGTCAGTGTCGATAATGACCTTTCCATCAACATTGATGATTGTGATGGGTGATTCGGCTGTGCCAATCAGGTTTCGGAAAAGGAGAAAATTCCTTACACCAGGTTGAATACAGATTGTATCACCTGCCTGAAACGAGGCGCCATCAACTACTGTAACTGTAGTACTGACTGAAAGTTTACAGTACGATTGTGAAAAGGAAATGAAGGAATTACAAAAAATGCCTGATATTAAAATAATATGTTTGAAGAACCCCGACATTCAGATTTATCTATTTAGATATTTGTTCTGTAAAGATACAACTATCTGCCACGTTTTGCACGTTCCCAGTTCACTGATTGACTTCCTTTAAAATATCTTTTCATACCCAGCCAAACAGCTACATTCATTACTAAGAAATAATAAGGGACAAACAATATTTTTATGCGTATTGCTTTGTTTTCGAGATACCAGCCAACGATAGCAAACAGGTAAAAAGCGATTTGAAGATAAAAAAGTATTGTAAATAAATCGGTTGCCTTGTCAAATCCTATGTTGATTGCGATAATCAGATTGAGGATGAATAGTACAGGTAATGCCAGCGGAGCAATAGTCCAGCGCAAAACACGGTGCGAGATATATTGAAAACTCAGCACACCATATTTAAAAATATTTAATAAGGGACTCAGGCGGATGATTGATTGAATTCCACCTGCTGCAATACGTATCTTACGTTTCAGCTCCTCTTTTACATCAGCCGAAGAAGTTTCGATAGCATAGGCTTCAGGATCATATTGAATGGTGTAACCTTTCATTGCCACCCGTAATGAGATGATAAAATCGTCGAGCAAAGTATCTTTTTCAACCTTTTCAAAAAGTTTAGTCCTGATAGCAAATAACTCACCGGCAGCACCTACCACTGAATAGAGCTCAGCATCCCATTTTTTAAGTTTTGATTCATATTTCCAATAGATACCTTCGGTTCCGGCGGCAGCATCTTTATCCTTATTATAAATTCTTTTTTCACCTGACACACAGCCAACTTTCGGATCAGCGAAAAGTTGAACAATTCTTCGCACTGATTCCTTTCCCAACATGGTATTACCATCTGAAAAAACAACGATAGGGGACTTTACAAACTGTATTCCACGGTTCATTGCCCCAATTTTGCCACCACGCGCATCTTCATGATACACTTCAACGCCTTGATTTGCATACTTTCTTAACAAATCAGGTGTGCCATCATTGGAACCATCGGTCAGCCAAACCTGCTTTAATTTTTCGACAGGGTACTCCATCCCGAACGAATTCATCACTTTGGCATCAACATAATCCTTTTCGTTATATGCCGCTACAAAAAGCGTGACTTCAGGCTCATAGTGTTCATTTACAGCTTTTTTACGCGATGTAAAAATCCTTTTAATCTTAACGAGCACATATAAAACTATTCCATAACCTAAGTAAGCATAAAAAACAATTAAAAGGAGTACCCAGAAAATAATTTTCATTGTAAGCATGATATTCAATTTAAAGGTTTCTAATCTTTTTGGCGGCAAAATTCAATTTATCCACTTCAATATATTGAAATTCAGCAATTTGATCTAATATTTCTTTTAATACCTTCTCACCTGAATGTACACTCTCCATGACGATTATCAGATTTGAATAGGATCGTATGAAGGATGAAGCACCCATCAACACATCTTTTTCCATCCCCTCAACATCAATCTTCATGAGGATGCTTTTTTCAAACGGGATTGCCATCACATCGATCATTTCATCCAATGTTACCACATCAACTTCGTACATTTTTCCACGGCCATCGGTATCATGATCATACACTTCCACTGAACTCATGTGGGATGCTCCGGTATTTACCGGATCGAAAACAAACAATTCATGGCTATGTTTGCTTCCCAAACCAAGATTATAAACGACCGCATTATTTTCAAAATTATTCAGCATAAGATTGATTGTAAGCGCTTTATAATTACCTCCGGAGGGTTCAAACGAATAGGTCTTAAGGCCAAGTTGTTGCATCATTAAGGTATAAGTACCCATATTTGCTCCAACATCAATCAATACATCGCAGTCCTTGTAGTATTGAAGCATAAAGCGTTTCACAGCCCATTCGTAGGCATAGTTGCCAAACTGAAAATCGAGTGTACCTTTCCGATGAAGAAAGTAACCTAATTTTCCCCTGCAAATTCGGGTATCAATGATTGATTTCTTAGTTAAGAGAAATACGATTGAACTTATAACAAGCCGGATCTGACCAAATTGCAGGTAATCCTTTAAATACCGGAAGAAAGTAATTAATTTATGCATTTTGCTTTTTAACGAGTTGATTTATTGTCTTTTATATAGCCTTTTCCCATGTTTTTGTATCCGGGTTATATCTTCTGAGAACTTTTGCAGGATTACCACCTACAACGCTATAGGGTGGTACTGATTTAGTTACTACACTCCCTCCGGCAATTACGCTATGCCTGCCAATCGTTACACCGGCTGTTATCACTGCATTTGCTCCGATCCAAACTTCATCCTCGATAATGATTGGTTTTGTTTCGACCGGCTGTAAACTGATAGGAACATGAATATCCTGATAACCGTGGTTTAATCCTGAAACAACAATATGCTGAGCAAACATGATATCGTTTCCAACACTTACCGGTCCGATAAGCACGCAACCGAGACCAATCCGGGTACGATCGCCGATACTCACAGCACCAACACCATTATTCACAGTTGTGAAATCTTCGATGGTTGAATCCCTGCCGATACTGAAATCATTGAATGGCATCAAATCCATTCGTGTCCGGCGACGGATCAACGATCCTTTTCCTTTTTTATGTTTTAGCGGATTAAGGAATAATTTAACCCATAATCTGGGTCGTGCCTGATTTTTTGGCATCAAAGCCCAAAGCGCTAATTGTTTAAGCCGTGGACTACTCTTTATTGTTGAAATAAATCCCATGGTTCAATTATTTAGGTAATTGCATCAAAAGTAACATCTTATCGTATATTTCGATCACATTATTTTCCCAG
This sequence comes from Bacteroidales bacterium, assembly GCA_013141455.1. Classification (GTDB taxonomy): domain Bacteria; phylum Bacteroidota; class Bacteroidia; order Bacteroidales; family F082; genus CAJBPB01. Next base: position 1,155 of record JABFQW010000007.1, on the reverse strand, counting down.
GTATGGCTCTTTGCAAATGTTTCGCGCGCTGACTCAAGACCAGGTGTATTTTCTTTCAAAGCCTTATCAACCAATGCAAGATAATTTTCTTTGGTGACAGCCAGGTAAGTGTGGTCAGCAAATACCTCCATCGCTTTGGTGAGTGTGCCAACTGTTGGTTTACCCATTGCCAGATATTCATCAATTTTTCGGGGATAATTACCAATTGTGACTTCATTTAATTTTTGCGGATTCAGGGCAACATCAAAATAGTTGAGATAGGAGGGAAGCTCTTCCATTTTTTTGCTTCCTAAAAAGTGTACATTTTCGATGGAATGTAACTCACTCGATTTGAATTCCTCATCCTCAGGACCAACCAGAACAATTTGCCAATCGGGACGCTGTTTGGCAAGATATACCAACACCCCGATATCGAGACGCAGCGAAAAAAGTGCTCCGATATATCCAATGATTGGCCGTTTGATCTGACGGAGATCAGCAGGTTCCTCTTTAATCAGTTCTTTATCGAACAAGCTGACATCACAACCTTGCCCGACGTAATATGAATGTGGGTTGAACTGACGGGCATGATCGGCAAGATAGGTTGAGTTTGCCACTACCAGATCAGATTTTGCCATCAATGCCGCTTCGATCCGAATCCCTTGTTTTTTCCAGAAATCGACGGCAATCAGGTTATCACGTGTATAGTAAATATACAATTCGGGGTGCAATATTTCTTTGAGATAGAAACTTCGGAACATATCACTATCGTTGAAAATAAAATAGTCATGAAATTTCAGTTTATCGATTGCTTTTTTAATTTCACGGGCAAATCGTTTGTTATTTATCCGATTGAACCAATCAAACAATGAATTTACCGGTAACTGACTGATAGATTCAAGCGTGGTTTTCGGGTAAAGGTTCCACATATTTTCTGTAACCTGAACCAAATCAGGTTCTAAACCTTTGTTGATCCGGTTTCGTTTGATCACAAGCGGATCGGCTTTCTCTCTTATTTTCGTTAAGCGGTCGAGTGGATAATTCACATACAAAACCCGGTTGTGACGCGCGATTTCATACGCAATGTTGATACAATTGCTACCAATCCTGCTGTCTAAAGCCTGAAGGCCAACTACGATAAAATCCCGGTTTTTAATCATAACAAATGTTATTAAA
>JABFQW010000063.1 GCA_013141455.1 Bacteroidales bacterium | reverse complement strand
GGTTCATTCTGTCATAATATGAGAAAGGATCGCGGAGTGTTCCAGTAAGGAATACTGTATCTCCGAGACCCAACTTGGTTATGTCGAATTGAAGTTGTTTGAATTCTTGTGAATCTGAATCATCGCCAACCCAAACAAATTTGTAAGGCAGGTGATTGTCAATAATTTTTTTTGCGGTTAACAAAAAGAGGTCTGCACCTTTTCTCCAGCAAATAGGCCCTGCACCCCCAATTACGAAACTGTCCTTTACGAATTGCTGAAACTTTATATCTTCATTTTTTTTATCAATTCTTACTGGTAATGGTATTGATTCGTAAACTAAAGTTATTTTCTCTTCAGGTATTTTATGGCGGTCAACCAGATTTCTGGAGACTGCTTTCGAAACTGCAATAAACTGATCAACCTCCTTTATCATTTCAGAAAACCCGGCTGTGCTGACTAACTGTTCAATCGCATTTTGCATCTCATGTATGTGCAGGATTAATGGGCATTTGGATCTTTTTTTCCAAATAATGGCAGCTGGCAACGAGGCAACAGTATTGGCATAGATCAGATCGTATGATTTGAATTTTTTCATCCAGAGCTTTACTGAGGTTCTTGAAGGTTGAGCCAAATGCCCGGTTGAACCATCCAATTTTTCAAATTCACTGTCAAGGGGCCCCGAAAGAAGTGAAATCGAATCAAAACTAAATTCTTTAAATTTTATCAGATTCCTTAATAAGTTAAGTAAAATGATTGGAGCACCTGATATTGAGGATGCATGCGAAATAAAAAGGATCTTTTTCATTCAGCAATTACTGTTTTTTAATTCGAAAATATGACGGAAATGATCTCGTGTTGCTTTTTATATGAAATGGACCAAGACATCAGTTACTTTTATAAAAATTTAATAAACGCTTTAGTAACTGCTTCAATTTTAATCGGATAGTAAAATATATCGTGCTTCTCAGCGCGTTTATTTCCTCAGTAAGTTGTACTTGTTTTTTGTGAGTTTCAAGAATATATTCAGGATTATTCTCAATCATTTTTAAACTTAAACTTTTGCATTTAATCGGATCATCAATCGATAAGGCCATGAGTTCTAAACAAATTTTATTTTGTGAATCCATTAAAATCCTGTTTATTTCGGGACTATAATGTGTTTTCATCAGATCATAAATTTTAATTAATTTCTCCAGCTTAAATTTCTGATCTGTTTTTTCCCAAACACCTCCATCGTGCACCCGATAAACGCCCATTATATCTCGCATATATCTGATATTACCATATTTAGCATTTTCCATGTGAAGGAAATAATCGCCGACGGGGGCGTTTTTAAACCATTCCTGTGAAGTTGATTTGGTATTGTTTCGAAACAGGCACGATGCCGTGGAAATATAATTACCCTTTGCCAGATCTTGAATGGATGTTATTTCACTTTGTTCAGGGCTATTCCATAAGCGGTCGTCATTAGAATTGTTTTCATATTTCACAATCATATTGTGATGGCAAATAGCGAACTCAGGATGATTTTCTAAAAAATCAACTTGTTTTTGTAGCTTCAACGGATCAGTCCAATAATCATCTCCTTCGCAAAGAGCGATGTATTTCCCGCGTGACCTTGGGAATTGGTAATGTCGGCTTGGTTTAATGCCTTTCGAATATTTATTAATGCTTTGATAAATCGGGAAGATTAGTGATGGGTATTTATTTTCATATTCACGAACAACAGATGGGGTGTCGTCATTAGAAGCATCATCGTGAATCAGAATTTCAACCTTAAAAGTAGTTTGTTGCATAAGAAATCCTTCGATAGCATCACGGATATACTTTTCGTGGTTAAATGTATTATTTATGATGCTGACGGTGGGAATAGTCTCGGTAGCCCACTGTTGATTTACAATACAAACTGGCTCTTTGAGATTTGAATGATGTTCCTGACTGTTCATTTTGTTACAGGGAAGAATTTTTCTTTTGTTAAGTTTTCGGTTTATACTCCTTGTTGGCCTAATTAAAATGGTTGGAAATCAAACGGGTATTGGTGAATGAGTCCTGTAAATAATTATCTAAAACTAATTCTATCCTTTTATATTGAGTGACATTAAGTAATATAACCCATCATTTTCAATCACTTCAAACCCAAATTTGGTGTATAGATTTTGTGCTGTAATATTGTGAGGATGAACTTGCAACCGTATTTTCTTAAATCCATTTTCTGATGCATAGCCAATTGCTTCTTCCAATAATCGTTTCCCAAGTCCGGTACCCTGAAATTCCTTACAAATACTTATTGTCGTGATAAATCCGAATTCATTAATCGGGTGGTTAAAATATACTGCCATAAATCCAATCTTTCTTTCATCGTTAAATACCCAATATTGATCTGCGTTTTGATATATTTTTTCTGAAAACTTAGTAATGTCGAGCCTCGATTGCATTGGCTCAAAGAAAATTTCATCATTGTCGATGAGATACGATTTTATTTCATCAATTGATGCTTTAAATTTCCTGATTTGTATCATTATTTATAGTTTGTATCTTCTAACTTGTTATAACCCAGTTATTTTTAAGTAGTTCATTCTGGTAATTTTGTAATGCCGCATTATTTTTAAGTTCCAGAATCAAAACCCCAACAACATCTTGTGAGCTAAAATATGATCGGATAGAATCACCTTTTTGATAATAAATTACTTTTTCAAGAATTGAATCTTCAAATTCTGCGGGGACTGAAATACCCTGAAAAATCCCATTCCTTTTCGAATGAAGAATCAACTGAGAATAGTAACTGTCAGTTGGTGACCGGGGTGTAAATTTCACGTTTTCACCGAATGGCGCATCAATGTTAGCTTCGACAATGTTAAAACCTGAAGCATGAAACATGAGCTGGGGCATGAAGTTGCCACCACTTCTGGCACCAATCTCAATAACGAATAATTGATCGTTTTTGTCGCGGAGAACTTCAATATTGATACCACCTGTATGGAACCCAACTTTTTGAATGATAATTTCAATCAAACTATATACGGATGGCAATATATCTTCGTGAAACTTTCCGGGTAGTGTTGTTGAATAAGGTGCAAATGGGTTTAATGTGCTAAATATTTGATCTCCGAGAAGTAAAAAAACGATTTTCCCATTCACCACAAATCCTTCACCATGTAATTGTGGCCCTTTTTTTTCGATAAACTGTTCTAAAATCACTTTGTCGGAATGAGAGAATTGTTTTGCGATTTCGAACGCTTTTATAATATCCGTCTGGCATTCGACCAGTGCTACTCCTTTGCTTCCGCTTGAATCAACCGGTTTTAAAATTGCTTTCCCTCCGGGATAATGGTTCAACAGATCGTCAATTTTAGTCCCGGAAGTAAACCAGGGAGATGGTAAATTATTATCGGATAGGAATCTTCGGAAAAGTGCTTTATCCGATAAAACAGAAACTGATGCATATCCTCCGCCAACAAGTCCCAGCTTATCACATACAAAAGCAGCAGTTGGGGCTGAAGGATCAGATGCATACGCGCTGATTGCATCAATCTTCAGTTTTACAGCGAGATCGAGTATTTTGGCTTTGTCAATCGTACTAATGTTATAATATTCATCCGAAAATTTATGTCCGGGATTCCCAGGTAAATAATCAACTGTTATAACTTTTAATCCTTTCCTTTTTGCGTATTCTATCGCAGGTATTTGAGAATATGCCCCACCAAGAAAGAGAATTATTTTTTGTTTCATTTGTTTGAAAAATGAAAGTGTGATTTCAATTATTGAAAAAAGTTTGGCACAGTTTTATAGCTATTGTGCTGATTGATAGTTAGATTAAGGTAAAATCGGGATGAATTTTTGATTAGTTGGTTTTATTTTGTCGAAATTCGAATCAGTTAAAGCATGATTAAGTATTGCGATATTCAGGTTCTTTGTTCCTGTTATATATTGTTTCACGCTAAGCAGATCAGTATCAATGGGTAAACCAAGTCGAATATCAATTAATACTTGTGGAAAGTTGACACCAGCAAGATGAGCAAACGGATATTGACCACCAAACCGACAATTCATATCGAGGATGAAATATTTATTGCCTTGTTTGATGCAATCAACATCAAGATTGGCAATGTGTTTCAAATCATTTGATAGTTTTATTCCCAATTCATCTAATGTTGGGTTCCTAATAATCTCGGCAATGTCGGTTTCGCCGGCACGCATTACTTTTTTTCTCTTGGGTATTGAGCATAAATAGTTGCTATCCAGATCATTGAATACATCAATTCCGTATTCTTCACCGATAATTTTTTGTTGAATGATGATGCAATTATCCTGATCGTGATTAGATTCAAACTTTAAGTAACTATTGAAAATTTCAACCCTGACTTTCTTATACAAAACCTCCAGTTCAGGAATGTTGTTAACCTCATAAATACTTAATGAACCCATACCCCACCGGGGTTTTATAATAAGCGGGAAATGAAGCGTTTTATTTTCAATTGCTTTTTTACAATCGGATATCGAGAGAAATGATAGTGGTGAATCGAAGCCATTTTTTACCAGAAATATATGGGTGAGCCATTTATCGTTGCATATTTCGGTAACATTCGTATCCGAAACGATAGCTGTTATACCGTTTTCTGATAGTTTTTCTTTGTTCTTCGACAGGATTGGTAAATCAATATCGAAAAGCGGAACAATAGTGTTGATCTTGTTTACAATGCAATAGTTAATCAGAAAACCGATGTAATTTTCGTCATAAATCAGTGGTGTTAAAACCGCCCGATCTGCCTCCTGCATAGCAAAGGTAAACTCACTATTTGCTGCATGCACAAGTCCATCGCCATTTAAAGCTTTCTTAAAATAGGATACCATATAAGCACGTCGGCCCACAGAGGTTAGCAGCAGATTCATTAGCACAGTTTTTTCGTGAGTTTTAAATTAAATCCGTCATTTGCTATTGGATCGAAGCCAACACTTGTAAACATATTAATGGCTTTTGTATTATTTAACCAGGTTTCGACCTTGATTTGTAAAAACCCAAGTTTAGTGATTTCGTTTATACTATAGATTAACAGTGATTTGGCTACTCCTTGAGCGCGATATTTCGGGCTTATACCAATAAATGGGATATAAGCAGTTTTGCTAATCTGATCATTCGCGTAAAATGTAATCATTCCTATAATTTCTTTCTTTTCAGTGCATAATCTGATCTCACCTTTTGTCGATAGCTTTATCGCATATTCTTTTATGGTTCTGACATCCGACTTTAAAATAAGTCTTTCCTTTAAAGTTGGTGTGAATTCACTATTAATGCATTCAAAAAATGCTATCAGATCATCCATACCAAATTCGGATGAATTAAAATCAACAATTTTCAATTTTTTGATTCGTTTCGTGTAAGTATTAAAAAGGTATTTTCATTAGTAACTATCTGGTAATTATTGTTTTGAAGCATATTTACCAGATTCGCAGATCTTTTTGCTTCGGTTTCCAATTCATTATTTACCGATTCAGATAAATACTGTGGCCAGGAAGCCAGGTTCGCATTTCCATAAACTATGACAACAATAGGGGACATGTGTTCAAGTTGAATTGATGTTTCTAATTGTTTCAATACGTTATAATCGTCCGACTCAAGATAAAAAAGTTGTTTCGATAATGGGTTCATTTCATACAAATAGTAAAACATCTGTCCACTGCTTCCGAAGAAAACGATTCCATCAGGATTTGTACCTAAGGCATCAACAGCATTTGTGACCTTTTCGACCAGGTTTTTCCTATGAATGGTAGTTCTTATGTGTTGCAGTTTTTTATGGTTTATTGTATATCTCAACGCATGAATATCTTTAGTTTCACCATAGAACCAGGTAAATCGGGTATAAATACTAAATACGGTAAACGATAGAATTACTATTGTAAGAAACGCTTTTGGAATCCCGGCATTTTGTTTTGTTTTATATAACCAGAAAAGTAAAACGATACTAATGACAGCGGAGAAAGATTTGGTTTTAAGTAATCCGGTATTTGAACCGATGGCAGCGATAAATATGAGTAAGCTTATATAAAGGAGAATAAACAGATGCATGGATTTTCTGTTCTTGTAATAATAGTAGGAGAGAGTAAACAGGATGAAAAATATAAATGCCGTAATATTTAAACTAAATCCGAAATTAAAAATGCCGGTGTTTGACGAATGAAGAAACCATATATACCCAATTGAATATAGCAATACCAGAATCCATTTATTTAATTTGGTATAGTAAATTGCAAGATTGTACGTTATTAACATTGCTAATAGTAACACGATGTATTTTGCAATCAGTATAAAATCACGGATAATATTATTTAAAATTGAACTTAATGAGTAATAATGTTCAGAATTAGAAGAAGTTATGTAATTTGTGATATTTGTGAAATATTCGGTAGGTGAATTAAACAGTAAAAAAAACAGGGTCAGGGTTAGTAAACAGGCTGTTAAGTAAATTGCACTTAATTTGATGAAATATCGAAGTTTGAAATTGAATCTTACCGGAGTATTTCTATTCTTTAAAAGTGAGTAAATGCCAAGAAAAATGATGAAGGCCGGAATCAACACGATACTGGGAAATCTGGAAAGCATGGCAGCCACACTAATGATACCACAATAAAAGATAAACCTTAGTTTATTCGTTGTTATAAATTTCATGAAACATAAAAACAAGCCGGATACGCAAATTAATGTGGATGTTCCGTAGTTGTAGGTTTGGGAACTGGTTGATATTGTCAGAATTACCGCTATCACCGCAAACCTGGTTAAAAGCAGACGATTTTTATGTTGGTAGAAAGAAAACAGGAACGAAAAAATAATTCCTTCTGTTAGCAGATAATTAAGCACTCTGTTCGATAAAATACTATTACTGAAGACAATTGACCATAGGTTACCTAATTTTGATGTTAACCAAAAGGTCATTAATGTCTCTGGTGTATTATTCATACTATAATTGAACGGACCATCAGTAAAATCCATTCCCAGGGTGATAAACAATAGTGGAAATAATAAAATGATTATGAAATTGATGATTATTTCATAGGATTTTATCGATTGTATCAAATTGGAAAAAGGATTCATTTTACAATTAAAATGTTCATATTCCTGTGGTTATGAATATAGAGAAATATATCATGAAGAAATTTTACTAAAATGATAAATCAGGAATTATTTCTGATCTTTGAACTGTTTCAATACCTTAACACACTTTTTTACCTGATCGAAAGTAAGATCGGGATAGATAGGCAAACAAATCACTTGTTTTGTGACTTTTTCAGCAACTGGTAAATTTTCCGGTTTTGAAGAATCAAGACCACGATATGTCGGGAATTGACTGATTAATGGATAAAAATATCGTCGGCCATTGATATCATTCTTTTTAAGCTCATTATAAACTTCGTCTCTCGACTTGCCAACTATTTCTTCGTTGATCAAAATAGGGAAGTAGGAATAACAGTGTTTGGTATTTATTGTGTCGTCAAGGTAACTTATTCCATCAACCCCATGCAGTTCCTGACGATAGATTTCAGTTAATTGTTTTCGTCTTTCAATAACTGAATCAATTGTTTTTAGTTGCAGGATACCTAATGCCGCCTGAAATTCATTCATTTTGGCGTTAATACCTGGAGCAACAACAGTGGTTTCGCCTGCAAATCCGAAGTTTTTTAAATTATCAATCCTCTTTTTCATAGCCTGATCATGACAAATAATTGCACCACCTTCGAACGTGTTAAAAACCTTGGTAGCATGAAAACTCATTACCGACAAGTCGCCAAAATTCAGGATTGGGATATCATTTATTTTTACGCCAAAAGTATGACAGGCATCGTATATTACCTTTAATCCATAAGTATCTGCAATATTCTGAATATCATTTACTTTACAAGGATTTCCATAGACGTGCACAGGAAGGATAGCCGTTGTTTTTGGTGTAATAGCAGCTTCGATACGGGAAGGATCGAGCGTGAAATTATCAGGCTCAATATCAACAAAAACGGGCTGAATATTATTCCACCACAAGGCATGTGTTGAGGCAACAAAACTGAAAGGTGTTGTAATTACCTCGCCTGAAATGTTTAATGCCTGCAACGCTGTTATCAACGCCACTGTTCCATTACAAAATAGTGATATATACTTTACACCAAGGTAATTACAGAGTTCTTCCTCGAGTTGTTCATGAAAAGGTCCTTTATTTGTCAGGATTTTGCTTTTCCATATTTTTTCGAGGTATGGAATAAACTCACTTAATGGAGGAAGCGATGGTTGGGTAACGTAAATAGGTTTTGTCATTTCGTGCATTATAATTTTGTTTTTGTCCAGAGTAAATAGGGTGTGATTCCACCAGGTTCGCGACCCATCCATTGGCCTATTTCCAATTGTCGATTTGCCAACGTAAAGCAAATAATATCGTTTTCAATAATCACAGCCTCTTTCCTGTTTTCTACAACAAACAAATCAATGGAAAAATTTCCCCAGTTAAAAAAATTAGCCGGTATTTCAGCCTTCTGCATATACACACCGTTTGAATGCGAATAGTTTAATCCGCTTCTGCCTCCGCTTGTCGAAAACAATTTGTTTCCTTGTTCATCTTTAAAGTGGAGAGTAAGATGCAGTTCGTCAATGGATGTATCGATAACGTATTTTGCAAAAAATTCCAATTCATCGTCCACACGCATAACATCATCGAAATTTTTATTTTTTGCTTTAATGCCAATCTCGAGCAGTTTAAAGCCATTTCTGAAGATGGTTGGTTCAGACCAGATTTTGTAATTATCGGTTTCGTTTTCACCTTTCAGATAGGCAGCTACTACCGGATCGATCTCACCGGTTTTCCATATTTCACCATTCTTTAGCAGAATACCATTATTGCAAAGGGTCTTCACCGAGGCCATATTATGGCTTACGAAAAGAACTGTCCGGCCATCGCTTTTTGAAACATCCTGCATCTTTCCGATCGCCTTTTTCTGAAACTCAGCATCTCCGACAGCCAAAACTTCATCGACTACCAAAATCTCCGGTTCCAGATGTGCGGCGATGGCAAACCCTAAGCGCACAGTCATTCCACTTGAGTAACGTTTTACAGGAGTGCCGATATATTTTTCAACACCGGAGAAATCAACGATTTCATCAAATTTCCGGGTTATTTCATTTTTGGTCATACCCATGATGGCGCCGTTCATATATATGTTTTCACGGCCAGTCATCTCGGGATGAAATCCAGTCCCGACTTCTAATAGTGATGCGATACGGCCAAATACGTGTATCTTGCCGGTAGTTGGGGTAGTAACGCGTGATAAAATTTTAAGTAATGTTGATTTTCCGGCACCATTTTTACCAATAATTCCCAATACTTCTCCTTTTTTTACTTCAAAATGGATGTTTTTTAGCGCCCAGATGTAATCGCTGTTTGCTTTGACCGACCGATCATTTACTTCTCCAACTTTCAGATTTGGATCTTCTTTACCACGAATGTTCATCAACCACCACCGGTTAAGATCATTACTCAAAGTCCCTGTCCCGATGTTTCCCAACCGGTATTGTTTGCTTATGTTTTCGAATTTGAGTGCTATATCAGACATGTAAAATCGCGAATTTCAATGAATTGGTGTTGCTGATTACCTTATTTGTTTTTATTGGATTCATATAACATCCATAAAATTTCGTTCGACACGATTAAAAACCATGATGCCGATAAGAAGTATTATGATTGAAAATATCAGACTATAACAAAGTGCGAACCATGAAAAAATTCCCTGTCCGAGGAAGCCGAATTTGAAGGTTTCCATTACTGCAGTTACCGGATTCGCCTGTATAAGCCACATATATTTCTTGTAATTACCTTCCATAACAGATAATGGATAAATGACAGGGCTCGCGTACATCAGCAACTGAATTGCAAAGCTGATTAAAAATTTCAAATCACGGTATTTTGTTGTCATTGAAGATATTATGATGCCAAAACCAAGAGATAAACCCGCTAAAATGAAAATAAGAACCGGTAACAAAAGTGCATATTGATTTATCGAAACAGTGCTGCCATCAACAACATAATAAGCGTAAACAAGAATAAATACGAGGAACTGTATCAGCATTTTAAATAAGCCGGTAATTGTTACCGCTAACGGCGCAATTAAACGCGGGAAATAGATTTTACCAAATATTAACTGGTTAGCGATAAAGATGTCTGCATTTTTATTTAGCGTTTCGGAAAAGTAATTCCAGAGTATAATACCTGAAAGGTAAAACAGGGCCGGTGGTATTCCATCGGTAGGTATTCCGGCCAAACCTCCAAAAACGAACATGAAAACTATCGTCGTAAAAATAGGCTGGATAAAAAACCAAACTGGCCCGAGGATTGTTTGTTTATAAACGGTTATGATATCACGTTTGATATACATTTCGAGTAAATCGCGATATTGCCATATTTCTTTCAGGTTAAGGCTGAAAAGATTTCCTTTTGGTTTAATGACTAAATTCCACGATTTATTGGGTTCAGGCATAATTATTCAGATAGGTTATTTGTGATGGTTTTGGATGATTAGGATCGTAGGTTTTCGCTCAGGTAGAGCGTGCTTCGCCATGCCAGTCACAATAGGTGATGGTAAAATTGATTTTAAGTATTACTAAATCAAAACTTTACGTTCTGAGTAGCTCGATATAACCAAAGCCCACAATACTTCGAATCGCAACAGATTAGTTATGATAAAAGTAAATAAATAACATATCTCAGGTATAATCCGGGTTCGTGTTGCGTAGCTTTTCAAAGCGAATTTAGTAATTAAACACAGCCCTGCATTGCTTTAAAACTGAAAAAATTATACAAGCCGCCATTTGCCGGTTATTTGTTAATGCCAAGTGAATCTGTTGATGAATTTTCTCAGCCGAACTATCTGATTTTGCCGGGTTCTGTGGCTGATATTTCTTATATTCGGTTCAATTATTTGACAACGAAGTAAAAAAAAAGGTGTTCCTCATCGAAACACCTTTTTTAAAAACCTTTGATTATCAGGTTAATTGATTACAATTTTTTCAGAATAGGTTTTATCGCCTATCTTGATAAGCATGATATAAGTACCGTCAGGATAGTTGGAGAGATCAAATTGTTCATCATATGAACTCAACTTAGTAGTATACGTATGATTTTGAATCATTTCGCCCAACGTAGAAGAAATCTCCCAACTCACATTTTCTTTTTTCTTATTATTAATTAAAATTGTGAAAACACCATGATTTGGATTTGGGGATACCTGCACTATGCCTGATGCGGTTTGGTTTTCGTCCAGGGCATTACAAACATCAATGGTTAAGGTCATATTATCTGTATCCTGTCCGGTACAAACTGCTGAGGCATTGGCAGTTAGTGTCAATACAACAGTTCCATTCGTTATATCCTGGTTTCCAGGTGTATATACCGCATTGAGTAGTGTTGCATCATTAAAATTACCATCTCCGGCAGTCTGCCACAGAACAGCATCGGCAAACATGGCGGTTCCACTTAACTCGAGTGTTTCATCATAACAAATCAAGGTGTCATTTCCGGCATTAGCCTGAGGGAGGTCGTTTACAAAAATCGTCATTTGATCCGACACAACTTCCCCATTCCAACCTGTTACCTGACATGTTAAAACAACTGATCCGTTTACTCTGTCATTTTGTCCGGGTGCATATAATGTTTGAAGCCTGTTGGTGTATAATAACATACCATCTCCTGAAGAAGTCCATAACACAGTTTCTGCAGCAATGGCAGTAGCATTGATAGTAACGGTTGTCCCATCAATACACAAATATTCATCAGACCCGGCATCCACCTGAGGAGAAACACCCGGAGCAAAGTTAAAGGAGGCAAACTGGGTACGCCAGTTGCTGCTTAACCTGTACATATGCGCATACCAAAAAGTGGAATCATCAGCAGGGTCGATCGACATCGAACTATAATCACCCCAACGATCAATATTGGTTTGTGATGCAGCGCCATCAACAATCACACTTTCAGGAATGTTTAGTGTATTTAATGGTGCACCGGCTGTACGGCCAACATACCGGATACTCGGGAAGGTGGTTGTACCGGATACACCATATCCGATGGCGATATTTCCATTTGCATTCATAGCAATGCTTCCCATCCAACGATGATCGGCATCCGGTGAAAAAGTGCTCTGTTGATATACCGACCAATCATTTGCAGTTTTACGGAGTTCATACCAACGTATGGATGCCTTTGCATTTGATGTAACAGTGTGATTAGCAACGAGTGTTGAGTAAGAACCAAAATTTCGGTACTGTAACCGGTACATCAATTGGCCTCCGATAGGCGTTAATTTTTGTGTGGTATTAGGTTGAGGGATATTTGCAACATTTGCGTTAAATGTTGTTACAGCCAAACTTTGAGCCATTGTGTAGGTTGCAGCACCAGGATTTGACCAATCAACAATTGCTTTCCAGATTTCGAGATGTTTATCTCCTGTTCTGTTCATGTGTGCAAACCAGGCTGGTTCACCGGCTGGTGGAGGTGTCCCATCGAAATCTGCAGGAAGAATACCATATTTATTACCATTGATTGAAAACTGGATCATCTCAGCATCCGGATCACCGGCAAGCATGGCTTCACGATCGAAAACAACTGCTGCACCGCCAGCATAATTGCCTCCAACATTGAAAAAATTATACGTGGCGAGATATGAGTTATTCCAAACGCCGAATTTAGGGTAGTCATTCATCTTTGGAAAGGAATATGCATACCGGAACCAGGCACCTAATGGATCTCCGGTTTCAGAAATCGCAATCATTTGGTAGAAGGGGCCACTTGGATAATTTGGCAAAGCAAACTGGCTGGCAAACCATCTGTCAGCCTGAGCATCATAAAGAACGATTGGATCACCGTCATTTGAACCTGACCAGGGACCAGGGAATCCGTCCCATAATGTTTTATTATCAGCCGGTCCGTAGAGTTGAACACCTGCTTTATCATAAATTGCAAATGCACAGTTAATCATTAAAAAATAATGATCTAATCCTACAGCACCTTCAGTATCAGGAGGAAACACACCGTTCACATTACCCAATCCCATGACGTTACGAAGCGGCCAATAGGTTTCGTTCGATAATATCGCGGCCTGAACTGCCGGATCAATAATACCATCGTTTTCCAACGCTACGTTTGCATGAGGGTCGTTTTGTTTAAGTGACGGATTTGTTACTTCATCATTTTGAAAATTCCTCTTTCTCAAACCAGGAACGATTGGGTTTACATCACGTAAAGCTTTCGATTTATCAAAAAATTGTGCTTTGACAACTCTTTCAGGGTAGATGTTTTCGGTACCGGACTGGTTTTCCTGAGCGAAAAGTCCAATACTGAAAATTGAAAAGAAAATTAGTAGAACAGTCTGTTTCATGATATTTATTTTTGATTAATGTCAAAAAAGTGAAAAAAATGCATTTTGTTTAGCCTGCGAAATTAGTGAATATTAGTTCTTAGTGTTCGAATAATTATGGTGTAGTACTTGATACCGCTAACACTTTGCCGTTATAGAACCGGTTTCCGGTTAATGCGAAATCAACAATATATTTACTCATTTCATTGGCCGATATCGCTGCTTCATAACCGGGGAATGCTTCTTTAAACATTTCGGTTTGAACAGAACCAAGAGCCAGGCAGTTGCATTGTATGTTATTGGGTTTCAGTTCTTCGGCCAGGCATTCGGTAAGTACACACAGTGCGGCTTTGCTTGAACTATACAATGATAAACCATTGAATTTTGCGCTTCCCTGAATTCCACCTACGCTACTGATTGTAACGATATGTGATTTTTGTGGAATGAATTCGAGCAAACTTTTAATAATCAAAAAAACGCTTTTTACATTGACATCAAAAATACGGTCGAAATCAGAACTTTCTAAGTCTTTAAAAGGTTTAGCGATCAACAGACCAGCATTATTAATTACGATACCGGGTTCAAAGTGTAAGGCTTTTATTTTTTTGATGAGTTCCAATTCGAAACCAGCTTGTTCAAAATCAAGTGAGAAGGGGGTCAGTTCCGAGCCGTTTGTTAAAGCTTCAACCTGCTGTTTCAGATTGGTTAAAGGTTTCAAATTTCTCGAAATTGCCAAAATCCGACATTTTACCGATGCTGCCATGGTAAGGGCAATTTCATAACCTATTCCGCGCGAAGCACCGGTAATGATCACATCCATAATAGCAGGGGATAATTAGTGTGAAATAGTAATGATTTTTCAGTCAACTTTTTTGCCTTCGAATTGTTTTTTCATCTGAACTACATCAACCGCACTTATTGTAAGCATTCCAGCTTCATCAACGGTGATCGATATATTGAATTCTTTATCCTCAATAAATGGGTCAAAGTTCATATATGCTACACCTTTAATCGGATCAGTATTATAGGTTTTCGAAAGCTCAACAGCCTGAAGATAGTCTTTGCCGAGTGGAATATTCGCAGTTTTTGCAATGCGGGCAGCTTCTTTCATGGCCAGGTTATAATCGCCAAGATAAACCAATAACACAGAGTTAAAGCCTTCATCTGGATTTTCGACGGTTGTCATTTGGGAATAATCAGGGTCAAGTTTCATACCTGCCGGTTCGGTCAGCCTGAGTTGTTGAGCCCATGGTGGCAATGAAGTAGCTGGATTAAGGTTCGATCGACGGGCAATGGACCTGCCGTAGGTTTCTTTTATCGCAAGAAGCTGTTTGTCAGCTTCATCGTTTGATATTTCACCCAGTGCTCTTTTACGTTCAACTTTATTCACTTCGGCTTGCATGGCATCAACCATATCGAGTGTTTTACCGATATTATCAATTGATTTGTTGAATGTTTTTAATTCCGAATCAAACTTATCTGTCTCATTCGATTCAGGAGGTGGGATGCAACCATATTGAAATACCAAAAAAATAAAAAGTGAAAAATTTAATATCCTGACACTTAATGTTTTAGACTTCATTGTCCGTTAATTAATGATTTCTATGAGCGTTCAAATGTAAATCATTTTGGTGAGAAATAGCGTGCATTTCTCCCAGATTAATAACTTCTAAAACATATTGTTAATCAGATTGTGTTCTGACTAATGATCGTAATTTGGGATAATTCAAACCGTTTGATTATAGTTTGATGAATTTTTTTGTAATTAAAATATCTTTTTCCCAATATTTTAACAGGTAAATACCACTGTGAAGACGATCCAGGATAATTTCAGAATTTTGACCATTAACAGATTGCGATTTAATGAGTCTTCCACTATTGTCAAATATTTCAATAGTAAGTTCCATACCAGTACCATTTTGAACTGTAAGCTTTTTGGTGAATGGATTCGGATATATTCGAATGCTCTCTGCTTCTACTGAGGTTTCTACCTTTGTTACAATTCCTTCATTATATAATTGATCAATTTCACAGGAGTTCAGTGCTTTGCTATAAATCCTGATATCATCTATTTTTCCTTTAAAGAATTGATCAAACGTACTTCTTCCGGCTCCTATTATCAGATTGTTATTTGGATGGAATGAACTGCCAATGCTGTCTGATAATCTGTTGCCAAGAAATTCACCATTAACATAATATCTTGTTGTGTCTTCATTACGTACCAGTACAATATGATACCAGTTATTCACATTGATTGGTTGGAATTCGAAGGTGCCATAAGCACCGCCTGCCCATAATTTTAATTTCTCATTATCAATATCAATGCGAAATAACCCATACCGGAGATTATAATCATCTTGTGTGAGAGCGACATGGACAAGGGTGTTGTCACCAGAACCACCGGAACCAATAATGTCATATGGATTTATCCAGGCTGATACTGATCTGCGATCATAATCGAATGTGGAATAGGTGTCGATATAGTCATCCACTCCGTCAAATTCATAAGCTGAGTTCAAGTTTCCAAACCGGTCAGTTGTGATTGTGGGATTTCCGAAAACAACACCATCATGTCCATGACCTGTTGAGTCATTTGCATTTCCTGAGAAAGGATAGTGGGCAAGTAGTCCATGGTTAGTAAGCGAAGGATTGTCAGAATAGAGGTAATTAATTTCACATTCATTTAAAACCCGGTCGTAAATACGTATATCATCTATTTTACCATTAAAGAATTGATCATTTGTGCTTCTTCCACAACCAATTATGAAATTGTTGTTTGGATTATATGAACTTCCTATATTATCAGATGTTCCTGATCCGACATATTTTCCATTGATATAATATTTTGTAGAGTCTATGTCTCTTATCAATACAAGATGGTACCATTGATATAAATTTACTGTGGGATCGAGGTATGTTCCAGTTACACCGCCTGCCCATAATTTCATATTCCCATTATCAATATCTACCCGTAATACACCATTCTGGAGGGTGTAATCGTCCTGAGTTATAGCCACATGCGTCAATGTGTTTTCGTCAGAACCTCCCGAACCAACCGTGTCATAAGCACTAATCCACACTGACAAGGTTCGGCGTTCGAAGTCGAAAGTTGAGAAAGTATTAATATAATCGTCAAATCCATCGAATTTATAAGCTGAATTTGGGGTTCCGAATCTATCAGTAGTTAAGGCTGCATCACCATAAACGATTCCATCATTTCCATTACCGGAGGAATCAATGGCATTTCCAGTAAATGGATAATATGCCTGAAGGCCAACTGTAATATCAGGTACCTGGGCAGTTACGATGTGAAGAATGAAAAATAAAATCACGGTGGTTGTAATTGTTTTTAACATGACTTTTTCGAATTAATTTGTTAGTGTAATTGTCTATTTAATTGATTTAGAAATCGTTTCGAAATTATTGAATACTTTATTCTATAAATTATTGAATGTAATACTTTAGATGCGTAGAATTTCAGTTTTATTTAATTCATGTCAGTTGGTTGAAACCTGATGTAATCATTCATTTGTATTTAGTGAAAATACAGAGCTTCCAAATTCGAATGAAAATTTAAAAGTTAAGATAGCAAACTACTTTTATATTTAAAAACGATTATTCTTGAATTAGTTATTAAGTTAGATTTCTTGGTAAAGATATGTGATATTTATTTTAAATCAAAATGATTATTTTAAAACTTTAATGAATCGAAGAATTTTACTGATTAATGTAGCAACTCAATTATGTCAGTTTCTTATTTTTAATCCTAACTTTGCAACAATCTTTGATAAACTCAAGCATGAAAATCACGACAAAACTCTTTAACTTTCGACTTGTTGTCATAGCTGCACTATTTTTTATATTTATACTGCCTGTCAATTTTGTCCATGCACAAGAAACGTATCCTCCTCTACCTGAATCATTAACAGAAGGCTTCGAAAATGGTGATGCCGGCAAAATATCAGCTTTTTTTCGTGAAACATTAAGTGTAGAGTTACTGAACCACTCCGGGGTTTTTAGTAAGCCTCAGGCAGAAAAATTGTTTCAGGATTTTTTTTTAAAGAATAAGGTTGATAGTTTTAAAGTACTTAGAACCGGAAATACCGGTTCTGCGGAAAATGTTTTTACAATTGGTGAGATGGTTAGTGGCCTGATTCATTTCAGGGTTTATCTGGTAAGAAGTAATGAAAATGGTAAATATCTTATTCATTTATTGAGTATTACGAAAATATGAATGTGAATCCCCTGTTTGTTGACGATCTGATTAGATTAGCAGTTATTGAAGATTTGGGAGCCGGTGATCATACATCCCTCGCTACAATTCCAGAAAATGCCAATGGAAAGGCAATGCTTTTAGTGAAGGAAGATGGAATAATCGCTGGTATTGAAATAGCTTCCAAAGTTTTTCACGAAATTGATCCTGAAATAAATTTTATCCCTTTGCTAAAAGATGGCGATAAAGTTTGTAACGGAGATGTCGCCTTTACAGTTGAAGGTAAATCTGTTTCATTACTATCAGCCGAGCGTCTGGCATTAAATTTTTTACAACGCATGAGTGGTATCGCAACCAAAACCAATCAGCTTGTAAGTTTACTCAATGGGCTACCAACAAAATTGCTTGATACCCGTAAGACGACACCAAATATGAGGGTTTTTGAGAAAGAAGCCGTCAGGATTGGAGGAGGTTACAATCACAGGTTTGGCTTGTATGATATGATATTGATCAAGAATAATCATATCGATTTTGCAGGAGGTGTGATAAAAGCCCTTGAGGCATGTTTTAAATATCTGAAATTGAACAAAATAGATGTTGATATTGAAATTGAAGTCCGTAATCTTGATGAACTTAATCAGGCCATTTCGGTAGGTGGATTCAAAAGGATCATGCTCGATAATTTCTCTGTTGAGGAAATGCGTCGGGCGGTATCAATTATTGGTCATCAATTTGAAACGGAAGCCTCAGGCGGGATTAATGAAACCACATTACGCGCTTACGCTGAAACAGGTGTTAATTATATCTCAGTTGGGGCTTTAACCCATCATATTAAAAGCCTGGATATGAGTTTAAGGGCGGTTGTTTAGGAAAGATTGTAAGAAAAAAACGCAACGTGTTTCAAATTAAGTAAGTTGTTGAGATAAAAAAATGTATTGTGTTTCCGGGATTTATCCTTTCTAACCGGCAGAAGTTATATTAACAGAGATTAAACCAGGCAGTGAACGAATTAAAATATAGAATACTTGGATTTTATGTTACCCATCGCGACAGGTTAATCAAAGTACTCCGTTTGGTAGTAGTACCTGGCTTTGGTGGCGTACCACTCTATGACGTCCTTGTTTTTTTTGTGAAGGGATTATTTGAAGGGTCTGTTTCGACAAGGGCTGCCGCGGTTTCTTATAATTTTTTTCTGGCAATTTTTCCTTTTATCCTGTTTCTTTTCACCTTAATACCCTATATTCCGGTTGCCGACTTTCAATTGACCCTTTTTAGTTTGTTCCGTGAAATTATACCACCTGAAACATTTGCGATGGTTGAGAAAACTATTTATGAGATTGTCATGCTTCAAAACACGGGTTTACTTTCGTTAAGTTTTATTCTTACTTTCTATTTCAGTACTAATGGAGTCAATGCCATAATGGATGGATTTAACAGTTCGCTTCATAGCTCGCAAATCAGAAACTGGTGGAGGCAACGGTTAACAGCAATTTTTTTGATGATAGTTCTTTCAGTGCTGGTGATACTTGCAATTACTTTTATTACTGTTGGAAGCTTATCTATCAATTGGTTGATTGAGAAAGGATTTATCAAAGATGATCTTACGGTAACCCTGTTGGAGATAGTAAGATGGTTGATTATCTTGTTGCTTACCTTTTTCTCTGTTTCATTCCTGTATTATTTTGGACCTGCGGAGCGTCGCGCTTATGCTTTTTTTAGTCCCGGCTCCATTCTGGCCACTTTTTTATTGATCATAGGTACCCTGGGTTTCAATATCTATATCGCGAACTTTTCGACATATAATGCCCTTTATGGTTCAATCGGAACCTTAATCATTTTTTTGGTTTGGATTTTTATTTCTGCCTTTATCTTACTCATTGGTTTTGAGCTAAATGCAAGTATCCGGCAGGCAAAAATTGTTTGGAAGCCGAACTGAAGTCTCCTCGATTAAGCAAATGGATATCGCTTGGGATAAAATTTAATTAAAGTAATTTGATTATTATGCGATATATTTCAAAATTTCCTTATTTTTGAAATTGAAAAGTGGACTTAAATTTTTTTTACCGTATTATACAACTAATTTTTCACCTTCATCTAATAAAACAACCATGAAAAAATTATTACTTCTTACCGTTTTACTATCGTCAATTCTCATAAGTGTTGTAGGCCAGACTGATACTATCAGTAACAATATTTATCAAACTGACAAAAAGTTAGGTATCGGCATTTCAAGTCCATTTGCACCATTAAGTGTAGTAAACGATTCAAATTACATAAGCCCTAATGAGAATACTGTAATAGCTGATTTTAGAAGAGTATATGATAATAGCGCTGCTCGTTTTAATATTTATGGATATCCGGATACGGATAATGTATCTGCTCATATGAGAAAATCAATCATGTTGTATGCAACAGGCGATGCGAAAGATTTTATCATTTGTGCGTCTCAGCCTGAAGGAAAAATAAGATTTTTTACACAAACTTGGGCAAATCCATCATCTGAGCGAATGAGAATTGACTCTATTGGAAATGTTGGAATAGGCACAACAAATCCATTCGCAACATTAAGCGTAGTAAACAATTCAAATTCCATTAGTCCCAATGAGAATACTGTTATAGCCGATTTTAGAAGAGTATATGATAATAGCACTGCTCGTTTTAATATTTATGGATATCCGGATACAGATAATGTATCTGCTCATATGAGAAAATCAATTATGTTGTATGCAACAGGCGATGCGAAAGATTTTATCATTTGTGCGTCTCAGCCTGAAGGAAAAATCAGATTTTTTACACAAACTTGGGCAAATCCATCATCTGAGCGAATGAGAATTGACTCTATTGGAAATGTTGGAATAGGCACAACAAAGCCTCTGGCCAAATTGCAAATTGCAGATGGAGATATATATCTAAGTGATATTCATAAAGGAATTATTATGAAATCACCTGATGGTAATTGTTGGAGAGGAACTCTGAATGTAGATGGTCAGCTCATTTTTGAACAAATTTTGTGTCCAGAAAATGTTATTACATATAATCCAGTCCAACCGATATCGGAGAAGGTAGAAATTTTTCCAAATCCTGCACAGAATAGTGTTGTGATTAATATTCTGGACTCCGAGTCAAAAAATGCCAGTTATTCACTCTTCAATACTAATGGTCAGGTGATAGACTATGGAAGGATCAACAATTCGAATCATGTACTTGACATTTCTAAATTGGACTCAGGTATTTACCTAATAAAAGTTAGTGACAAGAAAGGTAATCTCATAGGTTCAAATAAAATAATAAAAAATTGATCTAATCTTTTTCAATTCGTTATAATTTAATTTAGTTATCTTGCATGAGATAGGATGATTAATGATTTGACTTGATAAACATTATTTTGATTTAGAATGAAAATAGTTATCAAACAGAAAATCTTCGATAAGTATTAATTAATTCTATCTGGATGCATTACTATGGCTTTTCCTTCAATATAAATTGTTCCAACTAAATCTATAAGTTTACAATAAATTGTCGCTCTATTCTTAATTTTATCGATTTCTAAAACTTCGAATTCAGCTAAATAGTTCTCATTAACAAAAACAGGCTTTTTAAATTTCATCTCCTGATATAAATAAATCGTGCCAATTCCTGGAAAAAGGGTTCCAAATACTTTTGAAAAAACAGCGCCAGACAGAAATCCTGGAACAATCGTTTTTTTGAAGATTGATTTGGAGGCATATTCTTCGTCCAAATGAATAGGGTTTGTATCATTTGTAAGCTCAGCAAACTTTATAACATCATTCTGGCTGAATGAGATTTGATGAAAGTATTTTTCACCTACTTCAATTGACTTTTTATCCATTTTTTAATCTAAATATATTGTTTTATTTTGAAAAGCACAATCTTTAACTTTTTCAAATATCGAAGCCGTTTCTAATGAGAAGAAATCCATTCCTTTGATTTTTTTTCTAACACAAAAGTTTTGTGATATCTCTCTATTAAAAAAGCCTGTCACATCTCTGTTTGAAACCGCTTTTGATGCAACTAAAGTTTTTATAATCTTTTCATTACCATCTTTATCAATACAATTACATTCAAAAATTTTATCCATTCTGGTTTTAATTGGAAATTTTTCCTTTAAAACATCTTCAACTGTATGAACGAATGTGAGATTATCCACGGTAACTCCAATACCAATTACCTTAGCATGGTATTTCATCATTTTATAAAAAGGAGATTGTATGCCACAAGGAAATATATCTTCCTCATGGCCGGATGTTAATTCTTGGGCACGAAGTCCAATCGCAATTACACTATTTGTTGGATGGAAACTTCTAAAAGTTTCACTATTAAGCCTCAGTGATTCAGAAATTTTCCCCATTGCAGAGGGAGAATCTTTAAGAGAAAAAACAATTTCATTATTTATAATATAATCCTCAGCTCTAATATTGAACTGCCAACATGGAAACAAAATCGTCCCTTCTTTCCCAACTATTCCCTTAAGAATTGATAAAATTTCACCTTTGGAAAAATCTAAATATAATTTTCTCATTGAGGAGTGAACAAAAATAACATCACCTGCTTCAATTTTTAAGTCATTTTTTATAATGGCAATAAATTCATTCTTTGAAAGCTGTGAATGGTATTTTTTTTTGAAAAAATTATATTTTTTTTTAATAAAAATATGCGCTGAGGGGAAAACACTACTTAAAAACTTGTCAATTAATTTTATCATATGTTTATCTTTTTAACAAGGATTGATAAGTAATAAAGGAAAGGTCATCTTTGAATTTCTTTTTCATTAACATCACAAAATCATGCATTAATTTTAAATGATATTCCCCCATCGATTTTGGATGAGAGATTAATGTTAAAATAATTTCTTCTTCACTAAAATATTTTTTAACATTATAATCGACTATTCTTTCTAGATCAAATATAGTGATAAAATCGCGATCAAAAGTAAGAACAATTGGATTCAATGACATTTTCATTTTATCCAACCAGCCTGAGTTTTTTGAAATTTCACTAAATCCTCTTCCTGTATTATCGTATTTTCGTGCTTTTATTTTATTCTTGTACAGAGTTTTTTTCAATCTTCTTTCGATAATATTCAAAATTGAATTTGGCATACTACTTATTGGATATTCAATAAAATCTGATTTTTTTTCACTTATTAGCGGACCATTAATCGAAATTGACCATTTGTTTTTCTTAGGAGAATTTCTGTAATCTATTTTACTAAATGAATGATTGTGATAAAGTCCTTGAATTACAGAACTTTCAATACGAATTCCTAACTGATACAAAGTATTAAGAATAATTTTTGATTCCGGTTCAATATTATAACCTCCTGCACGAAATGCGACACAATTATACTCTTTATCTACTTCACTACAAATTTGGTTCAATGTCTCAAATGAAAGTTTGATAATATCCTCAATGGTATAATTTGGATCATCTTTAAAATTACTGAGACCAAATTTAGGCGATGGGAAAAACTGATTGTTCTCAAATTTAGAATCCATCCAGTGTGGGTGGATATGCAATTGTACATCATGCTTATCTTTGATTGCAGATTGTATCTGGGTTTTGAATTGCTCGAAAAAACTAAAATCCCATTCTTTAAATTTAATTGCAGAACAAATGTCAGCGAACAAAACTATGGGTATATTAAGGTTATCAGCTAAATTAATAATATTGCTGCTTGGTTCAAACAA
Organism: Bacteroidales bacterium; assembly: GCA_013141455.1. Taxonomy (GTDB): domain Bacteria; phylum Bacteroidota; class Bacteroidia; order Bacteroidales; family F082; genus CAJBPB01. Next base: position 26,733 of record JABFQW010000063.1, on the reverse strand, counting down.
CCCTTTTTGATAGGATTTTACTCCGCCTAATGGCAATTCATAATCAAAGGTTAAGATTATTTTAATTTTCATAAAAAACTTTTCATTATCTGCAAAAATACTAATAATAGATTATGGCTTCTATTACATATATAAAATTGACAACAAACTTAATTAGAGTAGAATACAACCTATCATTACAATTTCTGTTTTCCCATCATTATGAATTAGTCTAAAAGAATTCCTACTTTTGCACAAAACCAAAATATGGGATTTAAAATCATTTCTGTTGTAGGTGCACGCCCCAATTTTATTAAAATTGCCCCGATTGACAAGGCTTTCCAGGCTTACGATTCAATTCAACATATTATCTGCCATACCGGTCAGCACTTTGACCCTTCCATGTCAAAAGTCTTTTTTGAGGAATTAAATATCCCAAAACCAGCCTTTAATCTTGGCGTTTCGGGTGGCAGCCATGCTCATCAAACGGCTGCAATAATGACGGCATTCGAAGAAGTACTTCTTTATGAAAAGCCCGATTTAGTGATTGTTCCAGGTGATGTAAACAGCACACTTGCCGCAAGTTTGGTCGCTGCCAAACTTCAGATACCAGTCGCACATGTTGAAGCCGGATTGCGAAGTTACGACAGAAGAATGCCTGAAGAAATTAACCGGATTATTGCCGATCAATTGTCTGATTTATTATTTGTTACAGAACAAAGTGGAATCGACAACCTGGCTATTGAGGGAATCGACCAGAAGAAAATATTTTTCACCGGAAACGTGATGATTGATAGTTTGGTCAGTCATAAACCATTAATTGACCGGTCAAAGGTCAGAAATAGATTTAATCTCGATACAAATGAATACATATTGTGTACTTTTCATCGTCCTTCAAATGTTGATGATCCGGTACAACTGAAAGCTTTAATTGCATTATTAAATGAACTTTCGGGTATGATAAAAGTGGTTTTGCCAATGCATCCGCGGACAAAACAAAATATGGAGAGTAACGGTTTGTTAAGCACTATACATCCTGGAATAATTCAAACAGAACCGTTAGGTTATATAGATTTTCTGGCACTGACCAAAGATGCACGTCTTTTACTGACCGATAGCGGCGGAATTCAGGAAGAAACTACTTTTCTGAAAATACCTTGCATTACAGTTCGCGATAATACTGAACGTCCCATAACTTGTACACTTGGAACAAATACATTGGTTGGAACCAATTTCGATAATGTACGACTTGTTGTATTGAAATCATTAAAAGAAAAAAATATTGAAGGTGAAATTCCACCACTTTGGGACGGGAATGCGGCGATACGAATTTGTCAAATAATTGATAACTATCTTAACAGCAAACTATTATGAAAATATTAATGATCCTCGATCATGAATTTCCACCTGATATCCGGGTTGAAAATGAAGCGCAGGCATTAATAAATGCAGGTAATGAAATTCACATTGCCTGTTATACCCAAAAGCAGAAACCTCTTACTGATAATTACAAAGGCATTATTATTCACCGTAAATCAATCTCAAAATTTCTATATAAAAGTAGTGTGGGTTGTTTGAGTTTTCCATTTTATTTTAATTTCTGGCGTGCTTTCATCCGCGAAATAGCACATAACCAGCAATTTGATGCAATTCATATACATGATTTGCCAATGGCAAAAGTAGGATGGGAGTTTTCGAAAGAATTTGGGATTCCTTTTGTACTCGATCTTCATGAAAACTGGCCGGCATTGTTGCGGATTTCAGATCACACAAATACAATTTTGGGTAAACTATTGTCAATCAATAAGCAATGGGTAAATTATGAGACTGAATTTTGTAAAAAAGCTGACAAGGTTATTGTAGTTGTTGAGGAAGCAGCGCATCGACTTGGTAAAATTGGAATAGACAAAAGGAAAATTCATGTTATTTCAAATACCTTGAATACCGATTCATTTAAGATGCCAGATGCTTTGCCTGACAGTGATTTCTTTACCTTGTTTTATGCTGGTGGAATTAACAGACACCGAGGTCTTCAATATGTTATAAAGGGGTTGAAGTTCTTGAAGTCAGATAAGAAAATCAGGATTTGGTTGCTTGGGTCTGGTTCTTATGTTGAGGAACTGAAAAAAATTGCTTTAGATGAAAAAGTGAGTGACAAGGTTGAATTTTTTGGATGGAAGAATTTTGAAGAAATGAATGAAATGATGGGAAAAGCGAATGTTTGTCTGATCCCTCATCAAAGAAGTGATCATACTGACACTACTATTCCACACAAACTTTTTCAATATATGTATGCCGGAAAAGTAATCGCTACTTCAAATTGTTTGCCTTTGGCACGTATTGTCGGTGAAACTCAATCCGGGTTCGTTTATCAGTGGGATGATCCTATAGATTTTGCAGATAAACTTACCAATCTGATCAATAGTCCGGGTGAAATACAAAAAATGGCTGAGAATGGTCGTCAGCGCGTAGTGGAAAAATATTTATGGGATTTTGACAGCGAACGGCTGACGGATATATATAAAAGTCTCAAGCATGGATAATATCGCATTATACGAGAAGTTTAATTGGGAGGCACTAAAGGCCGAAGACCTGCATGAAAAAGCGACACTCATTCGTAGCCTGATACCGGCGACTGTGAAGACTGTATTAGATGTAGGTTGTGGAAACGGAGCAATTACAAATTATCTTGCTGACTATTATATGATTACCGGTCTTGACAGGAGTGAGAGTGCATTGGAATTTGTAAAAACAAATAAAATTTTAGCATCTGCGGATGCTATTCCGTCGAAAGACAATGTTTTTGATTTGGTTTTTTCAAGCGAATTACTCGAACACCTTGAAGACGAAGTTTTGGAAAATACAGTGAAGGAAATTAAGCGTGTTTCAAAATCATACATTCTGATCTCTGTACCGAATGCTGAAAATCCTGGCAAGCTCTCTATACAATGTCCCGAATGCAACTATGTTTTTAACCGTCCAAATCATTTGAGGTCATTTACTATCGAGTCTTTAGGTGCGCTATTTCCTGAATATGAAATGATTACGTCAAAAGTTTTGGGAAAAAAAGTACGCTATTACAATCCGGGACTGCTTCATTTGAAATTGCGCATTACACCTTCGAAATCATGGATTCCTTATTTTTGGATTCCTGAATCAAAAAGACAGACGTTCTGCCCATCCTGTGAAAATGAATTTACCTATCCTTATAAATCGAATTTGATTGCAAGCTTTCTGGATTTGGTAAATATCATCATTTCACCGAAAAAACCATATTGGCTGATAGTCTTATTCAAAAAGAAAGAAGAATAACACATTGGGAATCATTAAACGTCAAAGTATTTCGGGAACTATTTATACCTATATCGGTGTTGTATTGGGTTTTATAACAACTGGCATTTTATTCCCAAAAATTTTTTCCACAGATGAAGTTGGACTATTACGCTTATTGGTCTCTGTTTCCGTTTTATTCGCACAGTTTTCTGGTTTGGGTTTTAATGCAGTTATGTTACGAAATTTCCCATATTTCCGTGACAATAAGAGTAATCATCATGGATTTCTTTTACTGTCCTTGACCGTAAATACAATTGGATTTCTAATCGTCTTGATTCTTTTCATTTTGCTTAAGCCTTGGTTAATAGAAATAAATATTGAGAAATCTGCGCTTTTTGTTGAATATATTTTCTATTTAATTCCACTTATTTTTTTTACAAGTTACTTCAATCTATTGGATAGTTATAATCGTGCAATTTACAATATAAGTATCGGTATTGAATTGAAAGATTTATGGCAACGTTTATTTATTTTGGCTAGTATTTTAGGATATTTTTTCGGATTGTTTAGTTTTCAAATTTTAGTTGTAACATATACAGTTTCGATTTGCTTTCCAACATTGATGATAACATGGTCTCTGTGGCGTCAGGGTGAATTCTCGTTACGCTGGGAAAAGGGCTTTATCAGTAAACCAATGGCTCAAGAAATGATTAGTGTCAGTATTTATGGCATTGTAACAAGCTTTTCCAGTATATTAATTTTGAATGTGGATGTAGTTATGATTAATTATTATTTGGGGTTAAGTGAAACTGGTGTCTATGCGATTGCATTCTACTTTGGCACGTTGGTGTTAATCCCTTCACGTCCTGTCATTAAGATAGCGGCAATACTAATTGCTGACGGTTGGAAAACGATGGATTTGAAAAAGATTGATGAAATTTATATAAAAACCAATATAGTTTTAACTATCCTTGCACTATTGATGTTAATTGGTTTATGGGTAAATATTGAAAATGTTTTTAAGATTGTTGGTGACGAATATATTGGAGGCAAGTATGTGATTCTGTTAGTTGGATTAGCAAATGTTTTTGAAATGAGCACTAGTGTTTCACAATATATAATTAATAATTCGAAGCAATACCGGGTCAATACCTGGTTTTTAATCCTTTTTATAGTTATGTTGGTGGTAAGTAATGCTATCCTGATTCCTTGGTATGGTATTATTGGCTGTGCTATCGCTTCTACTTTTTCAAGATTAGTTTATAACTTTTTATGTTGGTTTTTCCTTTACCGTAAATTCAGACTACAACCATTTGATCGTACTTATTTATATTTGATCGGAATAACTGTAGTCAGTTATTTTGTTGCATATCTCATTCCAAATTTGTCAAATTTCATTTTAGATATAATTGTCAGAAGTTCTGTTCTTGTTACAATATTTGGTGTTGGCATTTATTTTTCACGTATTTCTCCTGACCTGAACGAAACTTTTCATAACATACTCAAACAACTAAAATTGATAAAATAGTTTTCTAATTACCGCAAAAGAAATTGTATGAATAAATCTGACAAACAAAAATTGATTGTTTTCATTGGTAGTGGCGCCATCTCAACTTCATTGGGAAACATACTGGCGGTTAAAGAGGAATTAGATGTCGTATTGCTTTCAATCGAAAGTGATGTCGTTGATGCAATTAATACGCAACATACAAATCAAAAATATTTTCCAAATTTTCGCTTGCATGATGGGTTAAGGGCAACTGGTGATAAAAATATACTGAGGCAGGCTGACTTCATTTTTCTCGCGATTCCTTCAGTAGCAATTGTTGGGTATCTTACGGCTAATCAGGAGTATATATCCCCCAATGCGGTATTGGTCAACCTGGCAAAAGGATTTGGGAATGAATTTCAATTAATACCCGACTGGGTGAGTGCCAACATGCCAAATGTGATGGCAAGCATGAAAGGTCCATCATTCGCACGGGATATCATCAATGGCCAGCCAACCGGCTTTACGATTGCTTCAACCCAAACCGGCTGTTTCCCCGCTTTCGCGGAAGTGTTTGACAGATCTATCATCCATCTCGATTATAGTACAGATGTTCAGGGGGTTGAGTACGCCAGTATTTTGAAAAACATTTATGCTATTGTTATTGGGATTGTTGATGCAAATTTCGATTCGCCAAATCTGAGGTCGCTTATTTTAACAAAAGCGATTAACGAAATGCATAGTTTAATACTTCTTTTTGGTGGAAAATCGGAAACTATGTTTAATTATTGCGGATTTGGCGATTTTTCGCTCACCGCATTAAACGATTTGAGCCGAAACCGAACCTTAGGTCTTCTCATTGGGAAAGGATTTTTTACCAAAGATATTTCCGAAAAAGTTGTTCTTGAAGGCCGTATCGCTACGAATGTCTTTTACGAACAATTGTCAAAGACAATTGATGTTGACTCAGCATATCGGCTGATGTCAGAACTTTACGGTGTGTTCAATAAAGATTACGATATCAAGAGTTTTGTTGACCGAATTCTGAGAGATTAACAATCCGGTTCAATTCTCCGGCAAGTTTTCGGCTTAGGTTACGTCTGCTGTATTGTTCAGTTTTGATGCTATCCATTTCCAATGTCGTCTCTTTGTACATGGCAAATAGCTTTAATATATTGTTTTTTAAACTGATAGCATCAGTAAATGAACTGCACAAACCCGAGTTTGTTTCCTGAATAAGTTGAACAGCATCACCATCCATGGGTCCGATACATAAAATGGGTCGTTTCGATTGCAGATATTCAAATACTTTACCGGTTAAAATGAGCGTTGCATTGGGTGTGTTGTTAATGAGCAGGAGCAGAACCCGCGAGCGCAACTGTTCTTTAATCACTTCATTATGTGGTAAATACTCTATTTCCCGAACATAGTTTATCAGTCCAAGCTTTTCGAGTGATGTTCTGACTTCAAAATCGATTTTACCAACAAGCTTTATTTCCAGCACGTCAGAAAAGCCTGGCTTTTCAACAATTAACCGGCTGAGTACTTCCCAAAGTACAACCGGATTTCTGGTTTTAACAAGTGACCCAATGTGTGCGATACTGAATTTTTTATCAGGAATAATGCCTTCGGTATTTTTCATATCATCCTCATCGAAACCGTTGGTAATCACTTTTATCGGCCTTTCGATAATCTGCTCAAATTCAAGCAACATACCCCGGCTCACAACAGTCACAGCATCGGCTTTCAACAATACTTCCTTTTCAAGTTTATGTTGCAGATTATCCGCCTTATGACTCAATTTCAATTCGCTATAAAAGTCAATGTTTGTCCAGGGATCACGAAAATCGGCCAGCCATGGAATCCTTAATTCATCGCGTAATTTCATGGCGATCAGATGCATACTATGAGGAGGCCCTGTCGAAATGATGGCATCAACATGATTATGTTCCAGCCATTTCGTTAAAAATCTGACCGATGGTTTTATCCAGAATTTCCTGGCGTCCGGGATAAAAAAGTTGCCTCTGATCCAGACACTTATCTTCTCGCTGAGGTTTGGTTTCTTTTTTTCGGAAAGAAATGCCGTCTGAATTTTATCGTCAGGACTTTTACCGGTGAAATATTTATAAAGCCTGTATGGCTCCCAGATTTTGTGTTTTAGTATTTCAAGATTTTCCGGAATTTCTGCCAACAAACTCATATCTGTTTCAGGTATTTCCGGATTTAACGGTGTATAAATAACGGGTTCCCAATCAAAAGAACGCAGGTATTTAACAAATTTCAACCAGCGTTGAACACCACCACCACCCGAAGGTGGCCAATAATAGGTGATGATTAAAACCCGTTTCATGGAGTTTTTTGCTGTTTCTTTTTTCTCAAATCAATGAATATCATGCCTAACGCCGCAGCTATTAACAGGAAGGAACTGGCAAATGATACTTTTTCACCAATTGCCCAAACTTTTGGTTCATACTTCATGACAATCGTATGACTGCCTGTTGGTATTTCGAGTGACCGTAAAACATAATTTGCCCTGATAATAGGAACTTCCGTCTCGTCAATATAGGCATTCCATCCTTTTGTTGTCCATATTTCAGAAAATACTGCCAATGAATTATTTTTAAGATCAGCCGCATATTCAAGCCGGTTGGGTTCATATTTTACCAATTTTATTGTCGAAAGCGAATCAGAACCTGATCCTAAACTGCCAATCTTCTGTTTAAATTCTGAATGTATCACAGCTGTTTTTTTCAAATCAACTTTATTCAACTGATCGATCTCATCATTGGCCGATTCAACCCAATGAATATCATCAACCAACCAGGCATTGCCAAAACTGCTTTGGTTTGGTATCGGTTGGGTTTGTGGATTAAATAGTATGTAACGTGTGTTCAGCATGTTCAAAACCCCTGATCCGGCCAACTGTTTATTGATAGAAGCCAGATCCGGTTTATTCTGCAGGACTTTTGAAAATTCTGATATCTCATATTGCAGGTGATATTCAATAATATCCTGGTATCGTTGCATTTTAGCGCCATGATAGCCTCCCAACGATTTGTGAAAATAAGAAGTGCTTGCATCATTAAAAGTGCTGTTTGTGATGTCGAGCACACGGAAGTCAGGATCAGTATCTTTCAGAATCTCTTTGTTGGCAGTGGAAGCCTGAAATGGAACATCCGCCTTGCGTTTTGTGACAAATTTGCTATTGTTAAGATAGCGGTTATCGATACTAACCATATCAATAACGATAAGCAAGATCAGAGCAGCCGTTAACCAGTTTTGTTTGAGTTTATTTATACCAAAAGCAAAAACCAATCCGGCTGCGAAAGTGATAAACAGAAAACTTCTGATGGCGTCAGTTTTGAAAATGCTGATTCTAATATCTTCTAACTTGTTGATAAACAAATTCATTTGAGCTGCATCAGCAGGATTCGATTGTTTTATTTTCGCAAATTCTTCAACCTCCATCGAATTCAGGAAATCAAAAAACAAGGTAGGAAACAAATAGAAAATCAAAGCAAGTCCACCGGTTAGGCCATAGGCAATAAAGAAATATTTTCTCTTTTCGGTTAACAGACCCGGGTTTTTGTACAATTCATACAATCCCATCATTGCTAAAAGCGGAATACAAAATTCGGCAATAACGAGTGTCATGGTTACCGCACGGAATTTATCATAACCCGGCATAAAATCTAAAAACAGATTTGTTGCAGGCATATAATTTTTACCCCAACTCAGCACAATTGAAAGTAAAGTTGCAACGAGAAGAACCCATTTATACTTTCCTTTTACGAAAAAAATACCCAATACAAACAGGAAAATCATAATAGCACCGGCATAAACAGGACCCGATGTGCCGGGTTGATCACCCCAATATGCATTTTGTTGTGCAAGCGCCTGTTTGAAGTTTCTGTCAACACCTTCAAGTTCAGGATTATTGGTTCCTATCATAGCCGAGGCACCTCCTTTGGCATTGGGTATCATCAGCGACCAGGTTTCACCAATCCCGTAGCTCCAATGGGTAATATAACTTCTGTCAAGTCCGTCTGTCTGATCCGAAACATCTTTGGTCAGAATGGGTTTGCCACGGGTTGTGTCTTTGCCATAATCATAGGCTGCATAAAGGCTTGTGGCATGAGTCAACACAGCAAAAAGTGCTGCAATCATCAGAAAACCAGTTGCTTTTGTGAAATTTGGGAGTGTTTTGAAACGGATGGCGTCAATTAACTGGAATAAGCCGATCAACAATACCAGCAGGAGCAGGTAATAGGTAATTTGTAAATGGCCGGCTTCAATTTCAAGGGCAAGTGCAATTGCGGCTAAAAGTGCACCTTTCAGATAATTGCCTTTGTAGGTGAGTACAATCCCGGCAACGACCGGTGCCATATATCCGATGGCAAATGCTTTCGAAGTATGTCCGGCACCAATGATGATGAAATAATAGGAGGATAGTCCAAATGCAATTGCTCCAGCCATACTTAACCAGGGATCGATGCCCAGCACAAGCAATAGTATAAAGAATCCCAGGAAATAAACGAAAACGGCGTTGGCCGGATAGGGGAGGCCTAAACTTATAATTTTTTTTACATATCGCATGAGGTTGCCGCTATAAACAACAGAAATTTGCCAGGCAGGCATCCCGCCAAACATCGAGTTTGTCCATAAGGCTTCTTCACCGGTCTTTTCACGAAAATCAGCAATCTCTTTCGACATCCCCTTAAACATATTGATATCATGCTGGTCTAAACGTTTGCCTTCGAGTAGCGGGCTAAAATAGGCTAATGTAATACCGATGAATACAAGTATGGCTGTCGCATACGGGAAGATTTTTTTCCAATTGAATCGTTGGTTTACCATGGTATCAGGGTTTGTTGTTGTCATTAATTTCTTCAAAATCGATATATTCACCAATGCCTGACTTTGATTTTGTTTGCTCTTTTGGTGTAAAATTAACTTTTACTTCACCTTCCTGCTGTGGAGTATTAACAGTTTGGTCGAAGCCAGACATCTTGTTTTGCATTCGTTTCACGAAACGGGCAAGCAGAAAAGGCACGAGGTATCGTAATATAAGACGCAGTGAATAATAGATCACCAACGTCCAAAAAATAATCGAGAGAATTGTTTCCATTCAAAAGTGTTTTAACATACCTTAGAAGGTTGCGAAATTAAATAAATTATCGTCTTTATTCATCGTTCAGCCTGATGATTGCACCGAAATTTTGCTATGAAAAGTCGAGAGACATAGGATATATAAAAAACAAACAGAAGGCAATGTAAAAGAACATCACCTTCTGCTGAACCTTAAATAACTATTTTGAAGGCGAAAGCCTTTTTATCGTTCGTCAGAGACAGTCAGTTTTTTTCTGCCTTTGGCTCTGCGGGCCTTAATGATATTACGACCATTTGCAGTTGCCATTCTTAATCTGAATCCGTGTTTGTTTAACCTCTTTCTGTTCGAGGGCTGAAATGTACGTTTCATATTGCCTTATTTTGGGAGTGCAAAGGTAAAAATATTTTCTTTTTTACCAAAACTAATGTATAAAAAATAAATTAATTATCCGATTAAATACCGTATTCGTTGAATATCAAATTTATATGATACTATTTTACGGGTATTTCTTTTAAAGTTTCAACAAGATATCCCCAAAAAAGTCCAACAGTCTCAATATTTACCTTCTCAGCAGGTGAATGTGGATGACGGATTGTTGGTCCAAACGAAATCATATCCATATCAGGATAAGCGCCGGCCAGAATGCCACATTCAAGGCCTGCATGTATTACTTTTACTTCTGGCACTTTGCCGAATTTGTTGCTGTAAACTGTTTTCATGGCCTTGAGGATAGGAGAGTGAACATTTGGTTTCCATCCCGGATATTCGCCTGAAGTATTGGCAACAGCCCCTGATTTCTTAAAAATATCGCAAATTTGTGAGGCCAATAATGATTTTGCTGCATCAACAGAACTACGTGTAAGGGCGGCTAATTCAATCTTCTCATCTTTTAAGCGAACAATGGCTAAGTTGGAAGATGTTTCTACCACATCCGGCATATCTGCTGTCATAGCAATGGTTCCATTCGGACATGTTGAAACGGCTTCGAACAAACTTTTTTGAGTTTTCTGATCGATCACTTTCTCAGGAATATCTGTTTTTTCGCAGCTAACCATCACACCCTCATCAGCTTTACTGTATTCTTCCCTTACAATTTCGTTAAACTCACTAACATATTTTACAAAAGTCAGTTCGTTTTCGGCTGCAATTGTTACCAAAGCAAAAGCTTCACGAGGGATGGCATTGCGTAAGTTTCCACCATTGATATTCGCCAATCGAAGATCGTATTTGTTTGCTGCAGTCATCAATAATGCATTTAAAATGATATTTGCATTACCGCGTCCAAGATTGATATCCAGACCCGAATGGCCACCTTTAAGACCTTTTACAGTGATATTGAAAGCAACGGTTCCCGATGGAACTGCTTCAAATTTCGGACTGAATTCACCTGTCGCGTCAATGCCACCGGCACAACCAATATATAACTCACCTTCATCTTCTGAATCAAGATTCAATAAAATATCGCCGGAAAGTAATCCTGGTTTCAATTCATTGGCACCGGTCATCCCTGTTTCTTCATCGCAGGTGAAAAGCGCTTCAACCGGACCATGAACCAAATCGGTTGAAGCCAGCACAGCCATGGCTGAAGCTACGCCAATACCATTGTCTGATCCTAAGGTTGTATTATCGGCCCTGACCCAATCACCATCAATTATCGTTGAGATAGGATCTGTGGTGAAATCGTGAACCTTATCACTATTCTTCTGAGGTACCATATCGAGGTGACCCTGTAAAACAACGCCCATACGATTTTCCATTCCCGGAGTCGCAGGTTTTTTAATAATCACGTTACCAGTTTCATCTTTAATTGTTTCCAAACCAAGCGATTGGCCAAAACCAACCATGAATTCCTGAATTTTATCCTCATGTTTCGAAGGACGTGGAATTTGTGTGAGTGAATGGAAATTGGCCCATACTTCTTTTGGTTCGAGATCGAGAATTGTTTTGCTCATAATGCCTTATTAATTTATTTTACAGTAATTTATTTCATTGGGATAAAAGTAAAAAAAATGATTGAATATTGGTTTGAGATTTAGTTTTATTTACAGGATTTTAACTAAAACATAAAGTGATCGTGATATTCTATCTTTTCGTTAAACCCAAATTACGCATTGAAAATGCGTAATCGACTAAGTGTTTGTAATTTAGCATGAAATATCATGCTTCAAACAAACACTAAGTCGGGTTTATCCCAACTAAATCAGATAGTTCGGCTTTTATGAGCCTCCTGCTGATTTAGTTGGGATAAACCTTTTTGTTGTTATCAAACTGGTTCTGCTGTCTATCCGTATGAGTGAAAAAAAAAGGAGCTCCAATAATATCAGCGCTCCTTTTACTAAAATTTTATCCCAAAGTATTAATGTTGGATATTCGGTTCTTGTAAACCGTATCCTTTTACTGCATCTTCGCGCTTAAGCAGATAGGCAAATAAAAGGGCGAGAACTCCAAATCCGGCGAAAATCGTCATCGGTAATGTATAATCGTATGTGTTGACAGTGATGCCATCACGAATCGTTTGACCTGTAATACAGTATTTATCAAGTACCCAGCCAATTAAAGCAGGAACACCCATTAATCCCCAGTTCTGTACCCAGAAAATGAGTGCATAGGCAGTGCCTAATTGTCTCTCAGGAATAATTTTCGGAACGGATGGCCACATGGCTGAAGGAACCAAAGAGAATCCAACACCGAGAACTAAAATCAGGATAATTGAGATAATCCAGTGGTTTAAAAATGGAATGGCAAACATGGTATGAACGAATATCAGCAAGAAAGCACCAATGATCATGATGCTTGCTCCTTTTCCTTTTCTATCGTATAAACTACCAAAGAAAGGTGTGAGTAATATTGTTCCAAATGGAAGCATCGAAGGGATGGTTCCTGCAAGGTCGTCAGAGACTCCAAATTTATTTACCATTAAATCAGCGGCATATTTCAAGAAAGGGAATACGGCAGAGTAAAATAATACGCACAAAATGGCGATATACCACCATCCTTTGTTGGTGACAATCTGAATGATATCCGACATTCTGAACGCTTCATCTTCCATGGTCTGACTGCTTTTTACCGGTTCGGAAGCATCAAGTTTCTTATCCATGAAAATATAGATAACGAAGGCAAGGACACCAATACAGAGCAGAATGAGGGCAAGTAAAATCGGCCGTGATACATCAGTTACTCCAAGCGCCTTGGCTATAGGAACTGAGGTTGCCAGCGCCAATGCGGTACCCAGACGGGCAGTTGCCATCTCGAGTCCCATGGCTAATGCAAGTTCTTTTCCTTTGAACCATTTATAAATGATTTTCGAAACGGTTATACCAGCTACCTCAACACCCACGGCAAAAATACCGAATCCCAATGCCGCCATAAATACCTGGGCATTTACATCAAACCAGAGAATGTGCCATGACTGGCCATCTAATGAATGTGTTGAAACCGCCCAGTACTTCAAGGCTGTTCCTGTTACCATGACGATGGTTGCCATCAATCCGGTAAAACGAACCCCCATTTTGTCGAGGATAATGCCACCAAGTATCAGCATTCCAAGAAAAACATTGAACCAGCCATAGGCGCTGTTAAAGAATCCGAAATCGGAGCTTGTCCATCCAAGATGGCCTTCCAATAAGCCTTTTAATGGTGCAATTACATCAGTCAGAAAATACCCGGTAAGCATGGTAAACGATACGATCGCCAATGCAGACCAGCGTGCGGTTTTCGATTCACGCAAAGAATGTTTAATTGAATTTGTCATAAATATCTGGAGTTAATTTTTTAAAAGTGGGCTAATTTAGGTAAATATTTTAATGGACAATTTTATACATGGTGTTTTACTTATTAACCACTGTTAATAACTTGTAAATGAGATTGGTAAAATTTTAATAAATGTGTATTAATTGTTTTGTTTCGAAAAATTCTTCCTTGTACCATTTTGAAACAGGGTAGCTCTGTACGATCCATCTGTCGGGTAATTGTTCAATCTCATTCTCAAGATTTCCACCTTTGAGCAGGATAATTCCGTTGGGGATGCTTCCACGGCTTCTTCCGTGAAATTTATTACCTACCCAACCCAAAAATTCGGGAATGTTTGTTACGGCCCGGCTCACAATGAAATCGAATTTGTTATTTACCTGTTCGGCCCGCTGTTGCAATGCCACCACATTTGTTAAATTAAGATGTTCGATGACTTTATTTACCACCATGATTTTTTTACCGATACTATCAACAAGCGTGAACTTTGACTCCGGAAAGAAAACCGCAAGCGGGATTCCCGGAAATCCACCACCTGTTCCTACATCCAAAATTGTTGAACCTGAGGGTATTTTAACATATTGGGCGATAGCTAAACTGTGTAACACATGCCGTTCATAAAAGTGCTCCATATCTTTTCGCGATATCAGGTTGATTTTATTATTCCACTCTTCGTAAAAAGGTTGCATGGCTTCAAATTGCTGTAACTGTATGTCGGACAGTGCACTAAAATATTTTTTTATTAAATCCATCGGGATATTTTTTCGATTCAAGCGGCTGAAATTAGCAATTTCAAATGGTTTATTGAGTTGTATCATTAATTTTATAGCAATATACTTCTAAACGTATAAATTTGCCCGGATTATGAAAGTCGTATATCCAACTTTTCTTGTGTATTTGGTTACTGTTATCACGCTGTTTTTAGCAAGTGGTGTGGTAGCGCAGGATCGTATTTCGACAGAGCAATATATCGAAACATATAAAAAAACGGCTATCGAAAAAATGCTGGAATATAAGATTCCGGCATCGATAACCCTTGCGCAGGGAATCCTCGAATCGGGGAGCGGGAATAGCGATCTGGCTAAAAAAGCCAACAATCATTTTGGTATAAAATGTCATAATGAATGGACCGGGAAAAAGTTTCTGCTCACAGATGACGCGCCAAATGAATGTTTCAGGTCATACAAAAGTGCTGAGGAATCGTACCGTGACCATTCCTTGTTTCTTACACAACGCGAAAGATACGCTGATCTTTTCAAATTAGATATACACGACTACAAGGCATGGGCTAACGGGCTCAAAAAAGCCGGCTATGCCACGAACCCGCGTTATCCCGAATTGCTGATTACCATTATCGAAAAGTACAATCTTGATGAATTTGATAAGTCAACTTCAAAGAAAAAAGTAACACCTGACCTTGACAGAGAAGCCGAAATCAGTTATACATTTATTCCTGTCAATCCATCTGATTTTAAAGTAGTTGGTAAATCGAAAGAAGGCCGGTTCATCCACAGTAATAACGGGATAAAACTTGTATTTGCCCGAAAGGATGAAAGTATTGAGGCTATCGCCGATGAATTTGACGTTTATGCTTATCAGTTATACAAATACAATGATTTAAAAAAGGGGCATCGCCCCGAAAAAGGTATGATGATTTATCTGGAAAAGAAACACCGGCGAGCCGCATCAACAAAGGTGCATCTGTTACGCGATGGTGAATCGCTTCATGCAGTAAGTCAGTTGTATGGAATCAGGTTAGACCGTTTATATAAGATGAACAAGCTTAGCGTAGGAGCACCTGTGAAAAGTGGCTGTAAATTGCGACTCAGGTGATGATAAGCCGGATGTTGAAACCTGGAAAAGACATATTAGAAAATTATGGTAACAGGCTAATTGCATATCTTTGTCAGGAATCCCGCACGTGCAGGATGAAAATCAACCTTGTTTAAATCTATGAAAATCAAGATAGTAACTATTATTGGTGCAAGACCACAAATTATAAAAGCGGCTGCCTTGAGCCGGGCCATCAGAAAAGAATTCCGTGATCAGATTGAAGAAGTAATTGTACATACCGGTCAGCATTATGACGAGAATATGTCGGATGTTTTTTTCGATGAATTGGAAATTCCAAAGCCAAACTATAATCTTGGTGTAGGTTCGGCCAGTCATGGGGTGCAAACAGCCCGTATGATTGAAGGTATTGAAGAAATACTTGTTAATGAGAGACCCGATTATATCGTATTGTACGGCGACACCAATTCAACCCTGGCCGGAGCCGTTGCAGCATCAAAATTACATGTTCCAATAGCACATATCGAGGCTGGTCTGCGTTCGTTCAACAAATCGATGCCCGAAGAAATCAACCGCATTTTATGTGATCATTGTTCCACCTTATTGTTTTCGCCCACTAAAACCGGATTTGATAATTTAGTAAAGGAAGGATTTAATCCCAACGCTAAAGCGCCGTTTCATGCTGATAATCCATGTATTTACCATTGCGGCGATGTTATGTACGATAACAGCCGGTATTTTGCGCGGATAGCCGAAGCAAAATCGACAGTTTTAGCTGATAATAATCTCAGTCAGAATAATTTTATTTTAAGTACGATTCACCGCGACAACAATACCGACCAACCCGAAAGGTTGAATAGTATTTTTCGTGCCCTGATCAGGATTTCGCGATTAAGTTATAAACAGATTGTGCTTCCGCTTCACCCGAGAACAGCAAAGTTGTTGTCGCAAAATCTCGAACCTGAGGTCTATGAAACCGTATCCGGAAATAACGTGATTCTGCTTATTCCACCCGCCTCATTTTTAGATATGATCGTGTTGGAAAAGAATGCTTCGATGGTGATCACCGATTCGGGAGGAGTGCAGAAAGAAGCTTATTTTTTTGAAAAACCGTGTATCATCCTTCGCTCCGAAACTGAGTGGAAAGAGATTGTGGAAGTTGGCGCTGCCATCATCACAAATGCTGACGAAGAAGGAATTATTTCGGCATGGAAATCGTTTCAACACAATGATAATCTGAAATTTACGCCAATATTCGGAAACGGAAAAGCAGCCGGGTTTATCTGCGGAGAATTATTGGGAGAAAGAGTAAAAAAGGTGTAATTCATTATTTTTTAAGTGAATAGTATTTTCTTTTAAAAAGATTTTGTAATTTTGCACTCCATTTTATAAATCATATCTATAAATTAACACATTAAATTATGAACCAGTACGAAACCGTTTTCATTTTAACTCCCGTTTTGTCTGAAGAACAGATGAAGGAAGCGGTAAAAAAGTATCAGGATTACCTGACCGAGAAAGGTGCTGAAATTGTGCACGAAGAGCATTGGGGAATGCGCAAATTAGCGTATCCGATCCAGAAAAAATCAACCGGTTTTTATCACCTGGTTGAGTTCAAAGCCGAAGGCGCTTTGATTGCTGACCTGGAAACCCAACTCAAGCGCGATGAACGCGTCATCCGATTCCTAACGGTGAAACTCGACAAGCACGCTGTGGCTTACAACGAGAAAAAACGCAGAAAAGCCAAAGAAACCGCCAAAGAAAAGGTAGAAGCTTAACAATTATTCAGTAACCATCAAAAGATTTTAACAATGGCTCAAGGAAGTACAGAAATTAAATATTTGACACCCATCGCAGTTGATACCAAAAAGAAAAAATACTGCCGGTTCAAAAAAAATCGCATCAAATACATCGATTATAAAGATGCTGATTTCCTCCTGAAGTTTGTGAATGAGCAAGGTAAATTGTTGCCACGCCGTATCACCGGGACTTCAACAAAATTTCAAAGAAAGACCGCTCAGGCTGTTAAACGTGCCCGTCATCTTTCATTAATGCCATATGTGGCCGATTTACTTAAATAAGCGAGGAGGAAAGAAAAATGGAAGTGATTCTTAAACAAGATGTAAATAACCTGGGTTTTACCCATGATATCGTGAATGTGAAAAACGGCTATGCCCGTAATTTCCTCATCCCTAATGGTTTGGCTATTATTGCAAGTGAAACCAACCGCAAGATTCTAACTGAATTGAAAAAACAGCAATCGTTTAAAGCGGAAAAAGTGAAAAACGAAGCACTGGCAATTGCAAAGGTACTCGAAGGTCTTACCTTACGTATTGGCGCTAAAGCAGGAGCATCAGGCAAAATTTTCGGTTCAGTAAATGCTGTTCAAATTGTGAACGCCATTAAAGAAGCCAGGAATATCGAAATTGATCGTAAACGCGTTGTGATGAACGAAGATGCAATCAAGGAAATTGGCGAATACAAAGCCAAAATAAGACTGCACAAAGAAGTTCAATTCGAAATACCATTCGAAGTTTTCGCTGAGTAGTCAGTAAAATAACTAATTTTAAACCCAAACCTGTACCATCAGGTTTGGGTTTTTTTTATGCTTTCGAAAAATCAGATTAAAATTTATACTTCACTTAAACAGGTGAAATACAGGTATATTCATCGGCTTTTCATTGTCGAGGGATTAAAGAGCGTCGAAGAATTACTGTTGAGTAATTTTGACATAATTGAACTGCTTGTTACAAAAAACTGGTATGATTCGAATCCGGATTTTGGCCAATCGGCGCAGGTTTTGCCTGAATTTGTGACGGAAAATGAGATGGCCGCACTGAGTAATCTAAGCACTCCTCCCGGTGTGCTTGCCGTAGCCAGAATCCCGGATTATGATGATGTTGAGGTGGAATTGAAAAATAAAATTACGCTTGTACTTGATGGAATAAGTGATCCGGGAAATATGGGAACAATCATCCGTACTGCCGATTGGTTTGGATTGAAATACATTATCTGTAGTGAAGACTCAGTGGATGTGTTTAATCAAAAGGTTGTGCAGGCAAGTATGGGATCGATATTTCGTTTGAAGGTAATTACCAGGTCTTTAACCAGCCTGTTCGATCAGGCAGCCGGACTTGGTATTCCGGTTTATGGTGCTTACCTTGATGGCGTAAATATTTACAACGAGGCAAGCGATTTTCAAGAAGGTGTTTTGGTGATAGGGAGTGAATCGCATGGTATCAGAGAGAATACGCATAAATACATAACAACGAAACTTTCGATTCCGAATTTTTCGGACAATACAAACAAAGCCGAATCGCTGAATGCTTCCATTGCAACGGCAATCATTCTTTCGGAGATGAAAAGGAAATCTGTTCTGTTTTGATTTAGCTACCTCAAAAAAAACAATTTACGCGCCGACAATCACTTTTGTCATCGCATCATAATTGAGGTATTTTTTGGCAAGCGATTGCAGTTCATCGGGTTGGGTGTGTTGTATCCGATGCAGACTTTTTTCATAATAATCCATCTCTAATCCAAAACCGTGGATCGACTTAAATTTCTCTGCCTGGTTATAAACACCGTCCAAACTTCTCATATAACTGCCGGTAAGGTAATTCTTTACGAGATTCAACTCTTCCGATTGGATGTGTTCATGCTGTAATTGATGCATCTCATACTGAATCTCCTGAAGTGTAGCGTTCGTCACAGAAGTACCGGCTTCGGTAGAAATTGTAAAGATAGAACCCTTCAAAAAAGTTGAAAGCTGTGAATGTATGCCGTAGGTGTACCCTTTATCTTCACGGATATTGCTCATCAGCCTCGATCCGAAATATCCTCCGAATACTGTGTTGAGCAATAGGAATGGAATATAATCTTCATGATGCCGGGGCATTATCGGCATCCCGATCTGAATGGCCGATTGCAACGCACCATCTTTAACAATGTGTACCAGCTCAGGATTGAATTTCGAATCCTGTACAAAATCTGTTCTTTTTCCGTTTGTATTCCAAGGTTTGCCAAGATGTTTATCGAGTATTGACAGGATTTTATCGTCAACCGGACCGCTCAAAATTATTTTACAATTGTCGGAACTATAATTGTCGTGAAAAAAATCAACAAGCTGTTCCAATTGCATATTGTCGTAATCTGTAACATTTGCCGAACGACCATATGGCGTTTCTTTGCCGAAGACCAATTCGTTGATTGTCTTCCGTGCGATATGTTTGGGTTTCTCGTTTTGAATAATATAATCTTCACGTTCGATATCGCGCAACTGATCGAATTCATCAGGCGAAAATGTTGGTTCGGTGAATAAACTTTCGAGGAGAGGCAATGTTGCGTTAAAATTCTTTTTCAATACGAGCAATGAAACTACAGAATCGTCTTTTGAAGCATTTTGGTTCAGAAAGGCGCCGTAATAATCAATTTTTGACATGAATTTATTGCCGGGATAACTTTTGGTTCCCTCTTTCAGCAAACGAAGAGCGGTGTTGGCAGTGAGCGGAATGGCCTGGGAAGCAGTTCCTGTATTAAATACAATATCAATTTTTAAAGCAGATTGTAAGGGATTCACAAATTGATACATGTGAATTTCGTTCGAAAGGCTAACAATCGCAGGGTTGACGAGCCGGAGCTTCTCGATGGGTTTTATGGCAGGTGCAATTAATCTATCGGGCATAATTTTATTTCAATCATTAAATACTTGAAAAGTTTAATTTATTCATATTCAGATAGATAATATAAGCTACTGCAATTTTCATTTCTGAAAATATCATTGGCCGTTTGTTGAATATCGATTGCACTCACATGCTGGTATTGCTTTGATATGGTGTTTATTAAATCAATATCGCCTAAGTGTTCAAAAACAGCTAAGTCGAGTGCCCGGTTTGTGAGTGAAATTTTTGAGAAAGCCAGACTCGATTCGGCTCTGTTTTTCACTTTTGTTAAGTCGGTGGGTGAAATTTTCTTACTACAGAATTTTTCAATCACTTTTTCGATTGCCTGATCGGCATATTCAACCGAAGTTTCGGGCATTATTTTACCGCTGACAATCATCAGACCGGCATCAATATCACCAGTAATATAAGCGTCTATTTCCGAGAAAAGTCGCTGTTTTTTTACCAGCTCTTTGTAAAGTACCGATGATTCCCCTGAACCAAGTATATCTGAAATCAAATCGGTAATCACATACTTTTGATCATTCCGTTGGCAGGTGTGCCATGCTTTGTAGATTGAATTGGTTGGCACCTTACGTTTGACAATAAGTTTTCTGGCTTCTGTTTGTGCAGGCTCAATCGGGAGACTTCGTTTGTTTTCGGAACCCGAAGGTATTGAACCGAACCATTTTGTGGCAAGTTCGCTTATTTCTTGCGTGTTCACGTTTCCGGCAACACACAATATCGCGTTGTTAGGATTGTAATATCTTGAATAAAAAGATTTTACATCATCAAGTGTCGCATCAGCAATATGTTGGGTCGTTTTGCCTATGGTGTTCCATTGATAGGGGTGAACTTTATAAGCGAGTGGTTTAAGCAATAACCAAACGTCACCATAAGGCTGATTCAGATAACTTTGGTTGAACTCTTCGATAACAACCTGACGTTGAACTTCCAGACTTTTCTCTGAAAATGCAAGATTAAGCATCCGATCCGATTCGAGCCAGAAACCGGTCTCAATATTATCTTTTGGAAGTGTTAAATAATAGTTTGTGAAATCGCTATTGGTGAATGCATTGTTTTCACCTCCTGCTTTTTGCAAGGGTTCGTCGTAGCTTGGGATATTAATTGATCCTCCAAACATCAGATGTTCAAACAGATGCGCGAAACCAGTTTTGTCGGGCTGTTCATCACGTGCCCCAATATCATACAAAATATTCATGGCAACTAAAGGAGTGGTGGGGTCGTGATGCACGATTACGCGAAGACCGTTTGATAAAGTGAATTTGTCAAATTGAATCATGAGAGCAAATTTTTTGTAGAAAAGACAGATATCAGGTGTGACATTTCTGCCGGCAAAGGTCGTGAATTTTCAAATAGAATATTATACTTTTTAAGTCCTGTTTCTCAACTTGTTGGGTATTATTGATTAATTTTGAGTAATCATGATGGATAGTGATAGGTTTATTATGATTGGTAAATTGAATCAAAATTCAATGTGGGATTATTTTTCGATCCGGATACTGATTTTGATTGTGTGTGTGTTGCCCGTAACGGTAAGGTCTCAAACGAACGAACCGTTTTCGGATTCACTTAATAATTCAGTGAAACTGTCGCTTGATGAGCTCAAATCAGATATCGAAGCCGGCCTGAATTATCTGAAAGATACCCAGCAAAAAGAAACCATTGGATTCGGGTATTACGAAGGCGAATGGCCAATCTATATTTGTTTGAAGAGGCCTCTCAGGCTAAAAGGAAGATCAAAGTTCTATGATTCAAATTCATTTGGCGTAATTCCGATTCATAATTGTCTTGCGGAGATTTTTTTATTGTATCCTGAGTATCGGTCCATTTTACCGATGCTTGAGAAATCGATGAGCCATATCTTAACTTTCATGACGGATAGCTCCGAAACATTCGGTTTCTGGAGATCATCACCACCGGGTAAAACATTGTCAGGGAAGATGTTGGACAATAATTCCTTCATCAAGCGACCCAATCATTTTCCTTTGCGGACAAGGTTTACCAATAATTTTGTAAACGTAACAGATGATTCCGATGATCAGGCTTTGGCCCTGAATTCTATTTATTATTATAAAAAGGTGATGGAAAAGGTTGGTTTTGGGGATCAGACTTACTATGTCCCCGATTCAATTCAATATATTTTTGAGAAATATCGTGATGTTGAGAGGAAAAATATTCTGATTTATAATTTAAAACAAGGTTATGGTTATAACACAGGCGCCTTTTTAACCTGGTTTGGAAAAGAATATGAATTTAACCGGACTGCCGGATTCTCGTACTATTTAAATAATATTTTTTGGTATTTGCCAATAAGCCGTTTGCGATCAGAAGGTTATGAACCACATATTCCATTCGCTACCAATGATATTGATGTGGTGGTTAATGCGAATATACTCACCACTTTAGCCCATTTCAACCTATTGGATTCAACCAAAGGTGTTGAAGAAGCAATGGAACTCATCATAAGGAAAGTGAAGGAAGGAAACTTCCGTAAATCGAGCCTTTATTATCCAAACAGGTATCAGTTGCATTATGCTGTTTCGCGCATTTATTCAGCCAGTAACCGATCAATAATTGATTTGCCGATCACTGAAATTATAAACGACATCAAGGCAACACAGCATGCTGATGGAAGCTGGTCAGGATTAAGAAAATCAAATAGTGCAGAGGTAAATCAATCGACCGTGAATGCATTGCTGGCACTATTAAATTTCGGTAGTTATGAAGAATATAACACGCTTGAAAATATCGACAAGGCCATATTTTTTCTACATAGCCATGCAATTCAACAGAACGGATCCATACATTGGGAAGGTGGGGTGTTCTTTTGTGGAGGAATGTATATTCGGAATTTAGTTGCATGGAAGTCGGACTGTAACACCACCGCCCTGATTATTGAAGCCTTTGCAAAATATCGCCTGATCCTCGAACGAAATAACGTAAATTGTTGGGTTGAATCAGAAATTATCCCAACAACGAATAAGTAATTATTATACCTTTGGAAAAAAATTGATTCAGGGAAATACCTTAAAAATGAGTATGTTATGAAAAGAGATGAAAAGATTTTCGATTTAATTCGCTTAGAGAAAGAACGTCAGATGCATGGAATCGAACTTATTGCATCCGAGAATTTTGTGAGTGAACAGGTTCTTGAAGCCATGGGTTCCGTTATGACGAATAAATATGCCGAAGGCTATCCTGAGAAACGATATTATGGTGGCTGCGAAATCGTTGACCAATCTGAGCAACTTGCTATTGACCGTGCCAACGACCTTTTCGATGCTGAATATGCCAATGTTCAACCACACTCGGGTGCTCAGGCCAATATGGCGGTTTTATTAACCTGCCTGAAACCAGGTGACACATTTATGGGACTTAATTTGTCGCACGGCGGGCACCTTTCGCATGGTTCTCCTGTTAATTCATCCGGTATTCTTTATCATCCGATTGCCTATGGCGTGAGTGAGAAAACCGGTCTGGTCGATTACGACCAGATGGAAGCACTTGCCATGAAGGAAAAACCAAAATTGATCATAGCTGGAGCCTCGGCCTATTCGCGTGATTGGGATTATGAACGTATGCGTGACATTGCCGATGCAATAGGCGCCATCCTGATGGCTGATATTTCGCATCCTGCCGGCTTAATTGCCCGCGGACTATTAAACGACCCGATTGGTTTTTGTCATATTGTGACAACAACCACGCATAAAACCTTGCGTGGACCCAGAGGAGGATTGATTCTTATGGGAGAAGATTTTGAAAACCCATGGGGATTGGCCACTCCAAAAGGCGAAATCAAAATGATGTCAACATTGATCAATTCGGCTGTTTTCCCTGGTATCCAGGGTGGGCCACTCGAACATGTTATTGCAAGCAAAGCAGTTGCTTTTGGTGAAGCCCTTACCGATGAATATTTTGATTATATCCTTCAGGTGCAGAAAAATGCTGCCGTCATGGCGAAGGCATTTACCGACCGTGGTTACCATGTAATTTCTGATGGAACCGATAACCATCTGATGTTGATCGATTTGCGTTCAAAATTCCCCGAGCTCACCGGTAAAGTCGTTGAGAATACTTTGGTGAAAGCCGATATCACCATCAATAAAAATATGGTACCATTCGATAGCCGATCCCCTTTCCAAACTTCGGGTTTGCGTGTTGGAACACCGGCAATTACTACCCGTGGAATGAAAGAGAATCACATGGAACCCATCGTGGATTTGATTGATGAAGTCATATCACACATTGAAAATGAATCCATTGTGAACGAAGTAAAAGTAAAAGTGAATAAACTTATGAATGAGTTCCCGCTGTTTGCCTGGTGATTTATTTATAAAAAAAGTGAATCCCGGTTGTCTAAACAACCGGGATTTTTTTTTGATATAAGTTTCGCATTGATACAGGAATTCGCTGAATTTGAATATTTTGAAACAAATATTAATAATTACGTAACATTCAATAGGTTAAGTTGGATTATTTTTGTAGTTTATTTTGGTTAAACCAGTGTGTTTTTTTTCGAAAAACTGTCCTGGCTTCAGCATTTGATCGATGAACATCAGATAAATAAGTTGAGTAACTGACAATGCTAAATACAGATTGACTATGAAAACATTATATATTGTACGACATGGAAAAGCCATTTTACGTGCAGCAGATCAGGTTGGTGATTTTGATCGCCAGTTAATAGAAAAAGGAATTAACCGTACCATCAAACTGGCCGAATACCTTAAAAGGTTAGACGAAAAGGTTGATTTGATTATCTCAAGTCCTGCTCTCCGGGCTATCGAAACGGCTAAAATAATTGCTTCAGGCCTGGATTATCCGGTTGATTCAATTCTTGAAGACGAATGTATTTATACCGAAAATGAGACCTATCTGTTTGATCTGTTGTTTCAAACATCTGACAAAGTCGAAAAACTAATGATTGTTGGTCATAATCCTACGCTGACTAATTTTTTGAATTATTTTCTCGAAAAGCCTATCGATTGGTTCAAAACTTCGTCAATTGCCTGTCTGGTTTTTGATACCAACGACTGGATCGAAATAACTAAAGGTAGGGCTGAGTTGGTTTATCTTTATCCAATAAAATAAAAAGCCGGGATTGTAATTTGTGTCATTTTCGAAATCTTACGCGTATAGTCATTAAGAAATTTGTTGAGCAGTGAAAAATAAAAGTTTGATAAACAGAGAGATAAGCTGGCTACATTTTAACGACCGGGTATTGCAGGAGGCAAAAGATGAAACGAATCCGTTGTTGGAGCGTTTGCGGTTTATCGGGATTTATTCGAACAACCGCGACGAATTTTTCAGGGTGAGGGTGGCTTCACTGAAAAGATTGCATGAATTGCATAAAAATCATGTTTATGAATCAGACGAGGATAATCCGGTAAAAATTCTGAAGATAATCAGAAAAATGATCTCAGATCAGGAAACCGGTTATGTTGAGATTTTTAACGTGATTAAAACGAAACTTCAGGAAGAAGGAATATTTTTTATCAATAACAAACAACTAACAGACGATCAGGGGAAAATTATAGAGGAATATTTTATCGAACATGTTCATTCTCATCTGTTTCCGATCATGTTAAATAGTCTGTCCGAAGTTCAGAATATCAGGGACAATTCCATTTATCTGTTGGTTCATCTTAAAAGTTCGGACAGCAATATCAAAGAGAATTTTTCTTTGGTTAAGGTTCCATCATACAGATTATCACGCTTTTATATATTCAATCTGGGGAACAATAAATACAATATATTGTTTTTGGATGATGTGATCCGGTATAATCTGGATAAGGTTTTTAGCCCTTTTGGTTACGATAGTTTTGATTCTTATTCCATCAAATTTACACGTGATGCCGAGTTGGATATTGATCAGGATATCTCGCGCAGTTTTACCGAAATCATGTCGGAGAGTTTAAAACAGCGAAAAAAAGGAACACCTGTCAGGTTTATTTACGACAAAAAAATGCCTGAGGAGGTACTGAATAAACTGCTCGATAAGTTTAAGTTTTCGAAGAATGATATGCTTATCGCAGGTAGCAGTTATCAGAATTTCAGGGATTTTATTTCATTTCCGAAAATTGGCAACAAGCAATTGTGGGACATTCACCAACCCCCGATGCCACATCCTGCAATACCAGTAAAGCACAGTATTTTCGGTATCATTCGTAAAAAGGATGTGTTGCTTCATTTTCCATACCATTCATTCACGCATATTATCGATCTGCTCAGAGAGGCGTCGCTCGACCCGAAAGTTCGTTCCATAAAAATGACACTTTACCGTGCCGCCCGCGATTCAAGCGTGGTGAATGCCTTGGTAAATGCAGCCAGGAACGGAAAAGAGGTTACGGTTTTTCTCGAGCTTCAGGCACGCTTCGATGAAGAAGCAAACATACATTGGGCCGAGAAACTTTCGGAAGAGGGTGTACAGGTGCTCAAAATGATTCCCGGTTTTAAGGTGCATTGTAAACTGATTTCGATACGACGGAAAGAGGATAAGAAAGATGTATATTTTTCGAATATCAGTACAGGGAATGTTAATGAATCGACAGCTACAATTTATGCTGACCATAGTTTACTAACGGCAAATCAGGAGATTGGGATTGAGGTGGAGCGTGTTTTTCAACAATTAAAAAACCCTTATACACCTTTGATTTTCAAGA
>JABFQW010000050.1 GCA_013141455.1 Bacteroidales bacterium | reverse complement strand
CTATTGTAAATGAATATGTTACGCTCGAAAATGAGTCTATATTTCATTTTGATTTTTATAGGATAACCAAAGTGGAAGAGGCGTATGATATTGGCTATGAAAATTACTTTTTTGGAGGAAATTTATGTTTAATAGAATGGCCCGAAAAAATTGAGCAACTTTTACCCGAGAACTACGTAAAAATTGTAATTATTACCGATGACATGAACGAACAAAGGAAAATTACATTGGAAATTATAAACCACTAAATACCAGTATTTAATGGCTGAGGGTTCACAAAATATCAGGTTTCAGGCCGAGGGATCATTGCTTCCGCAAGAAGAGATGCTTGAGGTAAAAAATCGAAAAAACAGTTTATCGATTGGCATTCCGCGTGAGGTTTCACCCAATGAAAACCGAATCGCGTTGGTTCCTGATGCTGTTCGGTTATTGGTCGGAAACGGTCATAGGGTAGTAATTGAAGAACATGCCGGTGATAATGCACATTTTACTGATTATGAGTTTGCTGAGGCAGGTGCTGAGGTGGTAACTGACCGTGCAACACCATTTACAACCGATATCGTCCTGAAAATTGCCCCGCCTGATCAATTGGAGATTGAAATGCTCGGAAGGCAAAAAACGCTTATTTCTGTTTTACAACTTCCTACCCGCGACATGGATTATTTTACGCAACTTATTGCCAAAAGAACCAATTCGATCGCGTTTGAGAATATTCAGGATAAAACTGGTGCCTTACCTTTAGTGAGATCAATGAGCGAGATTATCGGTAATGCAGCTATGTTGGTTGCTGCTGAATATTTATGTCATCCTTTGTATGGAAAGGGCGTGATGTTGGGAGGTTTTCCGGGTGTTACGCCTACCGAAGTTGTGATTATTGGTGCCGGAACCGTGGCTGAATATGCTATTCGTGCCGCAAATGGAATGGGCGCCGTTGTAAAGGTCTTCGACAATTCGATGTACAAATTAAGGTCGTTACAGAATAACCTTGGTTTGCGCTTATATACTTCAATTATGGAGCCATTAATACTTGAGCAGGCTCTTAAAACAGCGGATGTAGTCATAGCTGCCAAACATTCTCCCAACGGTGTTTCACCCTGTATTATCAGCGCCGAAATGGTTAAAAAAATGAAGGCGGGTTCTGTAATCATTGATGTTAGTATCGATCAGGGAGGTTGTTTTGAGACTTCACGACCAACCACACATCTGAACCCTGTGTATCAGCAATATGGTGTAACGCATTATTGTGTTCCAAATATTGCTTCAAAAGTTCCACGAACAGCCGCTTATTCTTTTAGTAATTTTTTTGCACCATTGCTGCTTGAGATGGGTGAAGCCGGCAGCCTCGAAAACCTGTTACGAATCAACCTGCCGATGCGGAAAGGCGTTTATGTATTTAATGGAAAAATCACCAATCAGCAAATCAGCAATCTATATGATCTTCCTTTTCAACATATCGATCTGATGATGGCGGCTTTTTTTTAAAAATCCATCAAGTATCCATTTAAATTACTGAAATTCTGATGATTAATCAAAATGAAAGCGTTTTTTTTGGACGGGAGGCCAGCAATGAACTGCATCATTATATAGCCTCATGTATTGCATCCAATCGAAAAGTTTTTATCATGGTTGACGAAAATACTCGTATGTATTGTCTTCCATTTCTCATTAAAATCTGTGACTTAAGCAGTTTAAGTTTCACTATCATCGAAATTCAGTCGGGCGAAAAATATAAAAGTTTTGATACTATAGTTAAAATTTGGAGTCAACTCACCCACGCAGGTGCTGATAGAAATTCAATCATTGTTAATCTGGGTGGTGGTATTTTGTGCGATTTGGGTGGTTTTGCCGCTTCATGCTATAACCGTGGAATTGATACCGTACATGTGCCGACAACATTGCTTGCCATGGTAGATGCAGCTATCGGAGGTAAAACAGGCTTCGATTTTTTAGATTATAAAAACCATATCGGTTCATTTTATCAAGCCCAACGGGTTTTGATATTAAGTGAATTTATTGAAACTTTAAATTTGCGGCAGGTAAATGCCGGATTGGCCGAAGTGGTTAAGTATGGATTTATCTCCAATCCCGAAATACTCGGTAAACTTAAAAATAGCGGGCCTGTTTTGTATGATGATCTGATTCATCTATGTGTTGATGCGAAACTTGGGATTACTTCTGAGGATCCAAAAGAGGCCGGATATCGTAAAGTGTTGAATTTTGGCCATACCGTTGGACATGCCATCGAATCGTTCGCCCTTAGCCACGAAATAGATATATTGCACGGTGAGGCCATTGCGGTTGGTCTGCTTTGCGAACTTTGGCTTTCAGTTAAACTCAGAAATTTGAATACCAACGTGTTACTCGATTACATCGATTTTTATAATAGTCATTTCGCTTATTTGTCCTACATTTTTAAAAACAGGAACGAAATTCTTAATCGAATGATGTTGGATAAAAAAAATAGTTCAGGTCAATTAAAATTTGTTCTGATCAACCGGCCAGGCGAAGCGGTTTGGGATGTGAATGTGGGTAGTGAAATCGTTTTGGAAAGTTTGACCTATTATAATTCACTGAATAATTGATCCTTACAAATGAGATTAGCGCTACTTCATCCTACTTTTGATTCAAGCATTCACTTAAGTTCAAGTAAAAGTGAAAGCAATCGTGCATTAATGATTAATGCTTATGCTGAAGAGGAAATTCAAATTTCGAATTTATCGGATGCTGATGATACCGTGTTACTGAACAAATTATTATTCGAGATTCAATCTGTTGATAATCAGGAAAATGTTGTTAAGTTGGATTGTAATAATGCAGGAACAGTTTATAGGTTTCTCCTTACTTTTCTTGCCAACAAACCCGGTAAATGGATTTTAACGGGTTCCGACAGAATGAAACAACGTCCGGTTGACGATTTGGTTGCCACATTAATTCATTTAGGCGCTGATATTCAATATACTGACCAGATTGGTTATCCACCATTGTTGGTATCTGGTAAAAAGTTGGAAGGTGGTTTTGCCAGGGTTTCACTCGAAAAAAGCAGCCAGTTTGCATCATCATTGGTTATGGCAGCACCGGTCCTGACAAATGGCTTACGACTCGAATTAACTGGAAATCCTTCTTCGATGCCCTACCTCGACATGACACTAAATATGATGCAGTTAAGTGGAGCAGAGCTGGTTCGGCAGGAAAATATTGTTATTGTTAAACCTGTCCCATATAAAAAATCGGATATTACAGTTTCGGCTGACTGGAGTGGTGCTTCCTTTTGGTTCGAACTGGTTGCTTTGAGCAGGCAAGGCAGGCTAAATCTGGAAGGATTGTCGTTAAAAAGTGATCAGGGTGATAAGGTGCTGGTCGATTTTTACAAAATGTTGGGTGTCAGCTGTAAAGAAAATCAGAATGGACTAACGGTCTGGAAAACTGGCGAAGTTTCGGATAAAGTTCAATTCAACCTTAGGGATTTTCCCGATCTGTTGCCGTCATTAGCCGTAACATGTGCCGGTTTGGGAGTTGTGGCTGTTTTCACGGGTCTTGAAAATCTCGTCATCAAGGAATCGAACCGGACACTGGCTATTCAACAGGAACTTGCCAAAGTTGGTGTTTCATGTTCGATACCTTCAGCAGGCGAATTAATTATACATCCTTCAAAGTTAAATGCAACTCCAACAGGTAGTTGTACTGTTTTTCGTACCTACGACGATCACCGGATGGCTATGGCATTGGCGCCTTTGGTTTTATTACTTGGCGAAATTGAGATTCAGCAACCTGAGGTTGTTTCAAAATCATATCCGGCTTTTTGGAATGAATTATTAAAAACCAATGCGGTTTCTATTGATTGATTCTTTATTTTTGCAACAAAACGGAAATATGCTCGTCGATCTTTTCATCCCATGTTTCATCGATCAATTCTATCCTGCCACAGGAATGAATATGGTAAAAGTGCTTAAAAAAGCTGGTGTCGATGTTAATTACAATCCCGAACAGACCTGTTGTGGTCAGATGGCATTCAATAGTGGATTCAGGGACGAAGCAAAACAATTGGGAAACAAGTTTCTGAAAGATTTTCCAAACGACCGTCCTGTGGTCGCCGCCAGTGCATCGTGCACAGGCTATGTGAAGAATTATTTTCACGAGCTTTTCCATAATACCGGTAATCATCTCGAATACAAACGCTTAGTTAGGAATATGTTCGAACTTACTGATTTTTTGGTGAATCAGGTAGGTTTTACCGATTTTGGAGCAACTTTTCCTCACAAAGTTACTTTTCATGACAGTTGTGCCGGATTGCGGGAGTATGGATTAAAAGACGAAGCACGTTTGTTATTGTCAAAAGTTAAAGGTTTGGAGTTGGTTGAGATGCGTGATACGCATGTTTGTTGTGGATTTGGAGGAACATTTTCAATCAAACATGAACCGATTTCGGTTGCAATGGCTCAGCAAAAGGTTGAGAATGCGCTTGCTACAGGTGCCGAATATATCGTATCAACCGATTTGTCGTGTTTGATGAACCAACAATCTTATATTACAAAGCAAAATATTCCTATTCAGGTAATTCATATTGTGGATATTCTGACTTCAGGTTGGGAATAATATTCGTAGTTCGGTCAATTTTCTGTTGATCCTCGTTTTTCAAAGATTATCATGATAAATGTTAGCGTTTGTATCTCAATTACATACGCTGAAATATTTTAGTGCCCTGTGATCAGATTTTCAAATTCCTTAGTCAATAATCCTTTAAGTTCTTCAAACAGGAAAAAAACATTGGTTTGCCCGGTTGAGTAAGGCGCTATTTCATAACTATTGTAATAGAATCCAATTCCGGCTGGGGTAATGTAGATATTTTCATTGGGTTCGATCTGTTTTACGAAGTATAAATAATCAGGAAGGCTCGAATCAGCATGGATATCGTTTGATTTTCTTACGGAATTGGTAATAAGGTTCGAAAGTATAAATTGTGTATTCGGTTTAAAAACATCAATGCTTGTTAACTGTCTGTTTGTCACTGTGCTAAATATGCCATAGGAGATATTTTCGATTCCATGTGCACCTCCGGTAAATGCATACATGGCATTTTCAATACAAAACAATTGCGGACTATTAAATAGAATCTGGGTAGAAGCGGTTTTGAACCAATTGAATGATGGTCCGGTTGTATCGTATAAGGATTTCAAGCTGAGATAATGATTCAAAAAGGCATTTTGTTCATTTAATAACTGTTTACCAGGTTCAACCAATTGATCGTTGATGCTGTCAGGGTAAATATTTAAAAATTTCATCACCTCATCGCGTAACATGACTGTTGATCCGGAACCTGGAACAAGCACAATCATTTCGAAAGTGGCCTCCGGGGAAGCATCTGTCGGAAATAATTTCACCGAACCGGCTGTTGATACCGACTCGAATCGTATTTCACCGGGTTCGTAGCTCATGGGTAAACAGATTGTATCGAACGATGAATCAGCGAATTGCAACACTGCCTTAAAATTCCTGCCGTTTAAGACGCCGGTGGCAAAATTATTTTCTTCAACAAATTCTCTTAGTAAAAAGTTTGAATCATTGATAATATTGCCGACAAATTCTACCCGAACAAAGTCAGCCAATGAATCACGAAACTTATGATACATATTGCCCGAAAGTTTACCGGCATTGATATTGAGATAAATCTGGTAATCCTTTTTCTTACTCTGCCCGCTGAACTGATTGTAAGACGTTGTTTGACAATTTGATATAATATGGATTAGGGAGATAAACAGGAGCAAAATAAGTTTCGGCAATTTTGGAATCATGGTATATTGGTTTGGTTTAATCAGTGATGAATATATTGCAAATGAACGAAATCGATTAAATATTTGTTTCAAATCCGTAGCCCAGATCCTCCACGGTTTGTTTAACTTTCACCAAATCAATGTCATATCCCGTTATTTGTATGGTCTGACTTTCCAAATCGCCTTTAACTAATTCTATATTGTCAAGTTTTTTTAAGCTATTTTCAATATTGGCAACGCAGTGGTTACAAGTCATTCCTGAAACTTTAATGGTTGTGAAATTGTCGGCTATTGAGAATTGTGAAGCGTCCATTGTGTTTGATTTATTGTAAGATTAAACATTATATCAGTTGATATTCAGCGCAATAAACTGCTTAGTATACTTCTGATATTCTACTGAAAATTCTTTGTAAAAATATGGTTTATTCCAATTCAATATAACAAATTGTAACTATTGACCCCATTAAAGCCACAGATTCACAGATTAGTCCTTAATGAATAAAACGAAGTAATTTCACTGATTTGCAATTTTTGATCCCGACTTGTCGTGGTCAAAAATTTTATTAAATCTGTGAATCTGTGGCAATTATAAAAATGAAATATATTAATTAGGGACTGAATAGTTAAAACAAATTAATAGTCTCAACTGAATTGTAAAAGTTTGAAACCTGGATAGCACGAACTGGGATATTGTCATCAAATAGTTTAAAATGGCCTTCGGATAGGAGCCGATATAGCAATCAGTCATCGTATTTATGATTTTGTAACAAATCAGAACGCCAGACTTTTTCGTATTTTTGTAAAAAAAATAATTCAAAATGGCAACAATTAAACTGAAAGGTAACAACATTCAAACGAACGGCGAATTACCGGCTGTTGGTACAACTATTCCGGGGTTCAAACTTGTAAAATCGGATTTGAGTTTGCTTCAGACTGATGATTTAAAAGGTAAAAAAGTAGTTTTTAATATTTTCCCAAGTCTTGATACCGATGTTTGTGCTGCCTCGGTCAGGAAATTTAATGCGACAGCTTCGAATCTCGAAAACACTGTAGTAGTCTGTGTTTCGAAAGACCTGCCATTCGCCCACAAAAGGTTTTGCACCGTTGAAGGATTATCAAATGTTGTTTCGGCATCTGATTTCAGAGATGGTAGTTTTGGAAATGATTTCGGCCTTACTATTACAACCGGTCCGCTCATGGGTTTACATTCACGGGCTATTGTTGTCGCTGACGAAAATGGTAAAGTGATTTATACCGAGCAAGTGCCTGAAATCACGCAGGAGCCTGATTATGAGGCTGCATTAAAGGGTCTTTAATTTAAATCCCTCTCATTGAAAAACAATTATTCAATGATATTGTACCCTTCGGTTCCGAAGCGTTATTTATTATTGATTGCCGCTCTTGCATGGACAACTGCTACAATTATTTTACTGTATAAAGCAGTTGTTTTCATCGATTTGCACGAGAAATATATAGTTATATATCTGATTTTGAGTTTGGTGGGTGGATTATTATTCTATCGTTTACTTTTCTCGAAAATCGCGGCAAAACACATAAAACGCTTGACAGGATTCGAAAACAGAAGATATTGTATTTTTTCTTTTTTCAGTTTGCGAAGTTACCTTCTGATGATTGTAATGATCAGTTTGGGGGTATTATTGCGAAAATCGAACCTGCTCAGTAGCGGCCATTTATCCCTTTTATACCTCATGATGGGAGTACCTTTATTGCTTTCTGCACTAAGGTTTTATCATGCCGGGATTACTGGTTTCAAAAGGAATTGAGTGGTTTCTTGTTGCTGGTTTCTTGTTACTGGTTGCTTGTTACTCCGACTGCGTCGTATAGGTTGTTACTGGTTTCAGGTTTCAGGTTTCAAGTTTACCAACAACCAACGACTATCTAACCAGTTTCCAGCAACAAGCTACCAGTCACCAGTCCCCAGCTACCGGCAACCAGTCACTAGCCACCAGTTTCCAATCACCATGTCAAGATAGTTATCAATTAACGACTGCTTTGACGTGCATATGGAACCTGATTCTGACCGGCGAATTTACCAAGTTTGAATTTGAAATAGCCGGCAGCAGCAATCATAGCGGCATTGTCGGTACTATAACTTAGTTTCGGTATGAATATTTCCCAGTTGTATTTGATGGAAGCATCAAGCATAGCTTGCCGTAGTCCGGAATTGGCCGAAACACCACCGGCAATTGCAATGCTTTTAATACCGGTTTGAATGCTCGCCATAATTAGTTTTTTCATCAAAATGCTTACAATAGTCGCTTGTATTGAAGCACATAAATCGGATTTATTTTTTTCGATAAAAGACGTATCCTTTTTTAACTGGTCGCGCAGAAAGTATAGGATACTGGTTTTCAATCCGCTGAAACTATAATCTAATGCCGGAATACGGGGTTCCGAAAACTGAAAAGCATTCGGGTTGCCTGTTTTCGCGAAACGGTCGATCATTGGCCCACCTGGATAAGGGAGGCTCATTATTTTGGCCGCTTTATCGAAGGCTTCACCGGCTGCATCATCAATTGTTTTCCCGATTATTTCCATTTCAAAATAATCAGTAACCTTAACAATCTGGGTGTGACCTCCCGAAACGGTCAAACATAAAAAAGGAAATGTGGGTACTTTTTTGTTTTCTTCATCCTGCAAAAAATGAGCCAGAATATGGGCTTCCATATGGTCAACTTCTATCAGGGGGATATTTAGAGTCAATGCAAATGCTTTTGCGAATGAACTGCCCACCAGCAATGACCCCAGCAAACCCGGACCACGTGTAAAAGCGATGGCAGAAAGACTATTTTTATTTATATTTGCGTCATGTATGGCGGTGTCGATAACAGGTATAATATTTTGCTGATGTGCGCGTGATGCCAGTTCGGGAACAACCCCACCAAATTTCTCATGTATCTGCTGATTGGCAATCACATTAGAAAGGACAAGGGTGTCGTTTAGAACAGCGGCTGAAGTATCATCACAGGATGACTCAATACCAAGTATATATACGCTCATATTGATTTTGAAAGGGACAAAGTTATCAAAAAAAAGGTAAGAGATATTATACTCATTCTTCTGATGGTCGTTTTGGCCATTCCGGTAAGCCTATATACAGGTTCACGCGACCCTTTTATCCAGACTTTCATGGCCCGGTCAGTTGCAGGCTATTTTTCAAAAAAAATGGGTACAACCATCACAATCGGAACATTTTATGTTAATCTGGATCTTTCATTGGCCATGAAAGATGTTATGATTTATGACAAACACAACAGGCAATTGATGTCAGTTGGATTGCTTAAACTTCGAATGGATGACTTTACCTTTAAAAAGCAATTGAATATCAGGCAGTTGGTTTTAGAAAATGTATCATTCCAGTTGGTAATATATGAGGGTGAAAAGGACATGAATCTGCAGTTTCTGCTCGATTTTTTTCAACCATCTTCCGATACGATAACTGATGTTACTGACACTATTTCAACACCTTATCCAGTCAACTTCAGTAATCTTAGTATTGTAAACGGTTCTTTTCGATATTGGGATCAGAACTATGATTTACCCGGTGAACCGGGAATGGATTATGCCCATTTAAATATTAACGACATCCAGCTTACTGCACAAAATTTACTAATGCTTGATGATTCAATAGTTGGGCACATTAATCATCTGAGTGCGAATGATACCTGTGGCATTGTACTGAATCATTTGTCAGCCGATGCAATCGTTTCAGGAACAACCATGATTGCCAAAGACCTTAAGATTGAAACACCTGAATCGAAAATAGATATTGATTTAACTTTTAAGTATAAGAATTACTGGGCCTATATTGAATTTATCGACTCGGTAAAAGTTGAAGCAACAGTGCGTCCTTCAACGCTTTATATGGCTGATCTGGGTTATTTCTCTACCTTGATGTTCGATATGACCAATCAGGTAAATGTTTCGGGAAATGTTACAGGATTTGTAAATGATTTTGTTGCCAATGATTTCAATCTGAATACCGGAGCGCTTACAAGTTTTCGTGGTGACATTCATTTTAAAGGGCTCCCTGATTTTTATTCAACCCTGATTGAGCTGAATATTAACGAGTTTGAAACTTCACCCGATGATATCAGGCAGTTTGCAATTCCAGGCGAAATGAGGTATATTCCCATACCCGATGCATTGACTAAGCTTGGTGTGGTGGCGATACGGGGTAAGTTCAACGGATATTACAATGATTTTACGGCTCAGGCAAATTTGAATTCCTCCATTGGATCAGTTGTTACCGATATTGAAATGAACGCAGATATTGAAGATGGCCCTGTGAGCTATAAAGGATTGTTGGAAACTAACCAACTCGATATCGGTAAATTGATCGGGGGTAAGGGCGAAGTAGGTAAATTAGACATGAATGTTTTGGTTGAAGGCTCGGGCTTGTCGTCCGAAACGTTGGATTTGAATCTCAATGGAAATGTAGGTTCGCTTGAGGTGTTGGGTAATACGTTTCGTGATATTGATTTGTCGGGCGATTTGACCGGAAATACGTTTAACGGTAAGGTAAAGATTGATGACGACAAAATAAAACTTGATTTTAGCGGGGCAGTTGATTTTTCGGGAGCCCTGCCTGATTTTGATTTCATTGCAAAAATTCGCGATGCTGACCTGAACAGACTCAATTTGTTGAAATCCGATTCCCTGATGAAGCTTTCTTCGAATATCGAGGTGAATTTTAAAGGTTTGAAAATCAATGATATTGAAGGCGGTGTTATTATTGACAGCACAATGTTTAAAGATTCAAGAGGCACCTACCTGATGAATCACTTCAAATTGATCACTACAAATGATCCGCTTTATAACCGGAAACTGACTGTACGATCCGATTTCTTTGATTTTGAATTGGGCGGTATCATCGATTATGCCCAAATTTCAGAATCATTTAAACAGTATCTTGACGAATATGTCTATTTTAAAAGTCTGGCTCCGACTAAAGATAAATCAATTGTAAATCAGGACTTTTTCATCGATTTCAGGTTTAAAGATACACGAACCCTGAGCCGTTTATTGATGCCTGCTGTTGAAGTTGCACCCGGAAGTACTTTAAGTGGTGTTTTTACAACACAAAACCAGATTCTGAATACAACTTTTATATCGGATTCGGTCATGTTAAATGGTATTAAACTGAATGATTTCATGGTGAATACAGTATCTGATACACAAAAAGCAACGGTTCAACTGGGTTTGGCAAATATTATACTCCGCGAAGGAAGTTCCGCAGATACAACTGTTTTGAGTATTGAGCGTCCAAAAATTAAAGCAACATTAGAAAATAATGAAATAACCTTTAATCTGGAATGGAAAGATTATCTTGAAAAGACCAGAAACAAGGGCGATATCATGGCACGGTTGTTACTCGATTCTGTTGGAGGGAATCAATTGAATATTTCACAATCCGAATTACTTATTAATGATTCAGTTTGGGTGATCGATGGGAATAACGAAATTGTTTTTAACAATGATTTTACCACAATCGGCAATATTAATATATCCATGGGGAGCCAGGCAATCAGGTTTGATGGAAGGTTGCCAATGAATCAGTCAGATACATTAAACGTATTTTTTAAAGATTGGAATATTTCAAATTTCGATATTTTGACCCGTAATTATGGGTTAGATATTGACGGAATTATCTCAGGTGATATGCAACTGGCAAACGTAACGAATCAACCTGCTTTTTTTTCTAATTTACATATCAGGGGACTGGCACTTAATGAAGAGAAGTTAGGTGAGGCAAGGATTTTAAGTAGCTGGAGTAATGCGTATGAATCGGTTTATATGAATGCACAGATCATAAATGTTGGTAATGTTGGAACCAGCAGGATGTTGGGTTTTAGTGGATTCTACTATCCGAAACGAAAAAGTAATAATCTGAATTTTGACATCGTACTCGAAAATTTCAGGCTTCGAACCCTAAAGCCTTTCCTCAAAGGCGTGCTTAGTCATATCGAAGGGTTGGCATCCGGTGATTTTAAATTAAAGGGTTCACCTGATAAACCTGAATTATCGGGAAACCTCAGTTTAATGCGAACGGCCTTTTTAATCGATTATCTGAATACGTATTACTCCGTACAGCACGATTTTGTTATTTCACCAACCGAAATTGCCATTGATAATGTTGTCCTTTATGATACTATTGGTAACAAAGCCATCGCGAGTGGAATTATCCACCACGATTATTTGTCGAATTTCAGGTTTGATGTTGATGTGAAAGCAGATGATTTTCTTGCCCTGAATACCAACCAAACGATGAACGATTTATTTTATGGATCTGCCATCGTAACCGGTGATGTAGGATTTAATGGTACTATCGACGATATAGGAATAAGTATCGATGGCACTACCCGAAGGGGAACATATATGTATATCCCCATCAGTATGGCTGCATCGGTGAGTGATAATGATTATGTCACTTTTGTGAAACCAAAGGGTGA
Organism: Bacteroidales bacterium; assembly: GCA_013141455.1. Lineage (GTDB taxonomy): Bacteria > Bacteroidota > Bacteroidia > Bacteroidales > F082 > CAJBPB01. The sequence continues at coordinate 38,927 of JABFQW010000050.1, read as the reverse complement.
CAGTATAGCACAGCTAATGGTTGAAACAACCGAAGAAAGTGGTCAGGCGTTCGATATTTATATCAACACCAGGGTAACACCTGATGCGAATGTGAAGATATTTATGCCATACAATATGGGAGATCTGACGGCTAAAGGAGCCGGTAATTTGCGGATGAGTGCAAATTCAATCGGGGAGTTTTTTCTATATGGCGATTATATACTTCAGGACGGTCAATTCAACTTTATATTTGAAAACCTGCCACGTAAGAAATTCGACCTGATGGAAGGTGGTAAAATATCATGGACTGGCGATCCGTATGATGCTATGATAGATGTTAAGGGTATATATCGGACCAAAGCATCATTAAGTTCTCTTGGTATATATTCCGCTGATTCGAGCACCCGCCGGGTGAATGTTGATTGTATCATACATCTTACCGAACAATTGTTTAAACCAGAAATCAAATTCAGCATCAGTTTACCAAATACTGATGCCGATACTCAGCAACAGGTATTCGCGGTACTCGATACTACAAACGAAGGACTTATCACGCAACAGGTTATTTCACTTTTGGTGTTAGGAAGTTTCAGTTATTCGGCTGTATCCAATATTTCATTGGTTTCATCATCTTTTAACGTGATCTCCAATCAGCTAAGTAGTTGGCTCTCACAGATTAGTAAAGACTTCGATGTGGGTGTAAACTACAAACCTGGTGATAAACTTACAAGTGATGAACTTGAAGTGGCACTTTCGACCCAGCTATTCAACGATAGGGTGGTTATCGAAGGAAATCTGGGTGTGTCGGGTAACAACACGGCATCATCAGCCCAATCAGCGAGTAATATCGTTGGTGATGTGGATGTTTCATTAAAATTGACCGATGATGGCAGGTGGAGGGTGAAGGCCTATAATCATTCTAACGCGAGCTCATCAAATAATATAACTGCATATGATAATTACTCGCCATATACACAAGGGGTAGGTATTTCGTACCGTAAAGAATTCGATCATTTTTACGAGCTTTTTAAGCTGAAAAAGAAAAAACAGAAGACCAGGAATTAATTACTTTTGATAGGCTTTAACTTCTTATTAATTCAAACGATATGAAAAAGATATTTGCCTTTTTATTACTATTATATATTACAGACTCGTATGCCCAGATAACCATCTCCAATACGGATATGCCCTCGCCAGGTGATACAATACGGACAAGTCTTTCCATCTCTAACGAAAATTTCGACTTCACTCGTACCGGAGAAAATTATACCTGGGACTTTTCGGGCTTAACTCCTTTTTCCCAGGATGTTGATACTTTCATATCCGTTGTTGAGACTCCGGTGGCTTTCTGGCCATTTTTTATTACCAGCGCCAACCTGGCAACTAAAGTAAATCCGGCCACAATTCTACCCAGTTTACCTGAACTTGAGGCGTACCGCTTTTATAATAATACGAACGCTTCATACAATGATGTCGGTTATGGGATTTTGATCACCGGCATTCCTTTGCCACTTAAATACGCCAACGCCGACATGATTTATAAATTTCCGATGAATAATGGAACAACACACGAATCGGCCTCCGGTCTCGAGGTTTTGATACCTGACATGGGATACATTATGATTGATCGCAACCGAAGCAGTATCGTTGATGGCTGGGGCTCATTAATAACCCCTTATGGCACTTTTGAAGTATTGCGATTAAAATCAATCGTTTCGGAATATGACAGTATGTATATCGATTCGCTGCAACAAGGAATTCCACTACAACGTAATTATATTGAATATCAGTGGATTGGTAAAAATATTGGATTACCACTTTTGAGTGCCACGGTGGATGAAATGTTTGGTACGACTGCGGTGTATGTTGACTCAATCAGGGATGTTTCTGTAGGAGTATTTGAAAACCAAATAGCCAAAGGATTCAATATTTTCCCAAACCCGGTTGTGGATAATGTCAACATTCAGTTTGATAGCAATGAAGAATGTTTAGCCGACATTTCAATTATAGATAATTCAGGCAAATATTGGTATCATGAAAAATCAATTCGATTAGCTCGTGGTAATCAGGTAATTACTTTACCGTTAAATACAATTTTGATGCCATCGGGTGGTTATTTGGTAATTGTTAAGATTGACAATCAATTATTTACGAGTCGTTTTGTGAAGTAATAGTGCCAAATTTACTTTTATACAAAGCATCAGCCGGATCGGGTAAAACTTTCACATTGGTGAAAGAATACCTCAAAATTGCATTGCAATCACCGGCTAATTACCGAAGAACACTTGCGGTGACCTTTACCAACAAAGCTGCCAATGAAATGAAGCAGCGTATTGTTAAAGCCTTGAATGAGCTGGCCGATGTTCAATATCAAAATGGATCAGTTATCGATATCTTATTGCCTGTCCTGATGGCTGAAACTGGCTTCAGCGAAAGCGAAATCAGATTGAAAGCCGCGAAGATTTTAACCTCAATACTGCACAATTACAGTGATTTCGCGATCAGTACGATCGATGCCTTTGTTTTTGGTATTATACGCACTTTTTCACGCGATCTGAAACTGCCGTTTCAGTTTGAGGTAGAACTTGATGACAATACCATCGCGCGAATAGCCATCGAAATGATGTTGAATGAGATTGGAAATGATGCTTTAATCACCGAATCGGTGGTCGATTTTGCCAGGTATAAAATCAATACCGATGAGAACTGGAATATCGAACGTGACCTGAAAAATTATGCCAGGATGCTCTTCAAAGAGGAAGCTTATTTTTATTTGAAGCACAATGAAGGGGCCGATAGTGAATCGTTTAAAAAGATGAACCGTACGATTGTTGAGTTTCTTCATAAGTTCGAAAACGAATTGGTTACATCATCATCAAAAGTGCTGAGTTTATTGGATAAACAGGGGATTACCAACGATTTGCTTGTTGGTAAATCGAAAGGAATTTTTAATTATTTCACCAAACTTTCGAAGAAAGATATTTTTGGCGCTTACGAACTTAAATCGTGGGCCAAACTACGCGATGATGGAATATGGGTCAGTTCAAAATCTTCTGAGGCGCTTATTTCTCCTATTCAATTTGAGCTCAACAGCTTGTTCGAAAGTCAAAATAACTTGTTCGACAGTCAGTTACAGAAATATGCATTTTATAAGTTACTCGCAAAAAATTTACATGTTTTTGCTTTGACTGCACAACTTGGACGAATAATTAATGAGATCAAAGATGAGAACAACTTAGTTCATATTTCAGAGTTTAATAAACGGATTGCTGAAGTAGTATCAGGTTCATCGGTGCCTTATATTTATGAGCGTATTGGTGAAAAGTATAACAATTATCTGGTTGACGAGTTTCAGGATACCTCAGTGCTTCAATGGCAGAATTTTTTGCCGCTCATATCAAACTCGCTGGCAAATAACCGGATGAACCTGATTGTGGGTGATGGTAAACAGGCAATTTACCGATTCAGAAGTGGTGAGGTAGAGCAGTTTATGAACCTGCCGACGATTTATAATAAACCTGAGACTCCTGAATTTATTGATATCGAAAATCAACTTATCAGCGAAGTAAGCTACAATAATCTAAACATGAATTTTAGATCGGCCAAAGAAATTGTTGCGTTTAACAATGATTTTTTTGAGTTTCTGGAAGGTAAACTTGGTGATTTTAGCAAAATATACAGTGGATTACGGCAAGAAGTGAAAAACCTTTCACAAGCGGGATATCTCGAATTCAGGTTTTCTGAAGCGAAAAATGCAGAAGCCAACAGCAATGATTATTTGGCCTGGATACTCGAAATAGTACATAACCAACGTGCCGATGGTTACAACTGGAGCGATATCGCCATACTCGTGAGAGCCAATGCAAAAGGTGATCGGATTGCCCGGTTCCTTACGGAGAATGGGATTCCGATAGTATCGTCCGATTCATTGTTATTGGCATCAAATATGAAGGTCAGGTTGTTGATAGCCTTGTTCAGGTATCTGACCGATAACGAAAATATTACCCTGCAAACCGAAATTATATTTTATTGGCAACGGCTTCATCCTGATTTGATTGAGGATGATGAATTTCAAAACGGGCATTTTTTCAAACCGGGCGAACGAACGATGGTGAATGTTGAAACGCTTGAGAAATTTCTCGGAATACCTGCCGGTTCCTTAAATGTTGACGAAATAATCTATCTTGGTGTATATGATCTGGCTGAGTATTTTATTCGCCTGCTTGGTTTTAATAAACCGACTGATCCGTATATGGTGTTCCTGTTGGATGTGATACATACTTTTCAAGCGAAAGAATGCGTTGACCTGAATGATTTTCTTGAATATTGGGATGAATTCAAAAAGACAGCCTCATTAAAGATTCCGGCTGATCTGGATGCGGTGAAAATCATGTCGATCCATAAGGCTAAAGGCCTGGAATTTCCTGTAGTAATATTTCCTTTTGCTGATAATTCCTCGGTCAGGCTTACAAAAAAGGAAGCCTGGGTTGACCTGACGAACGAGAACTTCGACAATATCAGGAGTGGTATAATACCATTGACTAAGGATTTGAAAGAAACCCATTTGGCTTTTTTATACGACCAGGAAGAAGCCAAATCGAAACTTGATATGATGAATACCTTGTATGTGGTGATGACACGACCTACAAACCGTATCTATGTTTTAACTAAAAAAGCAGACGCAACTAAGTCATCTTTCACTTTTCAAAGTTTTTTTACCGATTTTTTGGCTACGCGAAATGATTTCCCGGGTGAAACGAACATATATTCCATCGGAGACGTTTCATTGGCAAAAAATGAAAAAATAGTAGCCGTCAATGTGGCCGAACCTCCTGTTTTTGATTTCGTTACCGAGGATTGGCGTAGCAAACTTATCATCTCTCCCGATCCAACATCGCAATGGCGCGATACAAAAACCGAATTGAGTATCGAATGGGGAAACCTTGTGCATCACATTCTTTCCGAAATTCAATATGAGGATGGCGTTGAAGCTGTTTTTGAGAATTATCTGCGCGAAGGAACAATTAATTCTGCTGATTTAGAACGACTTAAGTCGTATTACAATCAGATTATAATGCATGACGAATTGAAGGATTGTTTTTCGTCAAAGGCTAAGATCAGAAATGAAGCTGAAATCATGACTACCGACGGACATGTTTATCGTCCCGACCGGTTCGTAAATTTTGGCGATCATGCTATTATACTCGATTATAAAACGGGTTCGGCCCATTCGTCTTATTTACAACAGATGAAACAATATACCTCGGTGGTTTCACAACTCGAAAAAATGAATGTCGATGCATATTTAGTTTACCTGAATGAAACAATAACAGTTGTAAAGTGTTAATATTTAATAATATATAATTAGTTTATGAAAAAAATCATTTTCCTTTTTTTACTATCATTCGCTTTGAATGTAGAAATGAAAAGTCAGGAGGAATCGCGATTGATGCGATTTCCGGCCGTGTTCCAAAATACAGTAGTCTTCTCCTATGCAGGTGATCTTTACTCGGTGCCACTGACTGGTGGGATTGCCCGACAATTAACCAATGATAAGAACGGTTTCGAGGTCTTTCCGCGTTTTTCGCCTGATGGTAAAAATATTGCCTTCACGGGCCAATACGACGGTAACACCGAAGTTTACCTGATTCCTGCTTTAGGCGGTGAACCAAAAAGACTAACCATTACCGCTACAATCGGGCGTGATGATTTATCTGACCGTATGGGACCAAATAATGTTGTTATGACCTGGCGCGACAACGAAAGCATTGTGTTTCGTTCACGAAAACAGACATTTAACGATTTCAAAGGACAGTTATTCGTTGCAAATATAAACGGTGGAATCGCCGAAGAGTTGCCATTACCCGATGGATCGTGGTGTTCTTTTGGTGCCGATGGTAACAAAATGGCGTATAACCGGGTGTTTCGTGAGTTCAGGACATGGAAATATTACAAAGGTGGTATGGCTGATGATATCTGGATGCATGATTTTACTACGCATGAAACGAAGAATCTCACCAACAACGAAAGTCAGGATATTTTCCCGATGTGGAAGGGCGATTTCGTTTATTTCCTTTCGGACCGCGATCGCACGATGAATTTATTTTCGTACAATCTGAAAGATGGAACTACCAAAAAACTAACAAATTATACGGAGTATGACATCAAGTTCCCTTCACTCGGAACGAATTCAATTGTTTACGAAAATGGTGGTTACCTCTATAATTTTGATTTGGGTAATCAATCAGCAACCAAAATTCCGGTTCAGATTATAAGTGATTTAACCTTAGCCAGAACAAAATATATCGATGCTTCGAAAAGTATCAATACGTACGATATTTCACCCGATGGACAAAGGGTGATTTTTGGAGCAAGAGGTGATGTGTATTCAGTGCCTGCAAAGACAGGTATCACACGCAACCTGACTGCTTCAAACGGTGCGCATGACCGTGATGTGGCCTGGTCGCCTGATGGAAAGTTTATTGCTTTTATTTCAGATCAAAGTGGTGAAGATGAAATCTTCATCCAGGATCAATTAGGTGAGAAGCCCGCTTTGCAGATTACTTCCGGTTCAACAACGTATAAGTTTTCACCCGGCTGGTCGCCCGATAGCAAAAAAATTATGTGGTCGGATAAGGAAGGAAAACTGAATATGGTTGACATTGATACCAAAATCGTCACCACGGTTGCCGAATCAAATGATTTTGAAATAAATACATATACCTGGTCGAACGACAGTAAATGGATAGCTTATACCATGCCGAGCACTTTCTCGGTGAGCAGGATTTTTGTTTACAGTATCGATACAAAAGAAGCAAATCCGGTGACCGATACCTGGTATGATGCCAGTTCGCCATCCTTCGATCCAAGTGGTAAATATCTGTATTTCACATCGTCACGCGATTTTAATGCAACGTATAGCTGGACCGAATGGAACCATGTTTATACCGATATGAGCCGGATATACCTCGTTACCTTGCAAAAAGAGACAGTTTCACCTTTTGTACCTGAAAACAATGAGGTTGCATTAAACAAAGAGGCAAAGGTTGAATCAAAGGATGAAAAAGATTCGAAAAAAGATAAGAAAGAGAGCGCTGCACCGGCAATGAAAATTGATTTTGACGGTATCATGAACCGGATTATTCAGTTACCTGTGGCTGCAGGCGCTTACTGGAATATCAACCCGGTTGAGGGAGGTGTTTATTACGCTGGCAATTCGAAAGATGAACGGAAAGGCATGTTTTATTACGATTTAAAAACGAAGAAAGAAACAGAATTGGGTAATTATCAATCTTTTGTGCTTTCGGCTGACAAAAAGAAGATGGTGATTGCCACGGGTGGAAACTATACGGTGATCGATGCGCCTAAATCAATCGTAAAAGCCGAGGAGTTTGTCGATCTGTCGAATATGAAACTTTGGGTGAATCTGAACGAAGAATGGAATCAGATTTTTACCGAATCGTGGCGACAGATGCGCGATTTCTTTTATGCCCCTAACATGCATGGTGTCGATTGGAAATCAATTCATGCGAAATATCAGGCGTTGGTACCGTTTGTGGCTCACCGGAATGACCTGAACTACCTCATTGGTGAGATGATAGGTGAACTCAGTATCGGACATGCTTACGTAAATGGCGGAGATAAACCATCACCCGAAAGAATTCAAACGGGTTTGCTGGGTGCGAAAATCAGCAGAGACGCCTCCGGATTTTATAAGATTGATGAAATACTGAACGGTGAAAGTTGGGTGAAAACGTCGCGATCACCATTACGCGATATGGGCGTTTCGGCAAAGGAAGGTGATTTTATTGTTGCCATCGATGGCGTTCCAACCACACAATACAATGATATTTATATTGCGTTGATCGGGAAAGCGAATAAGCAGGTCGAAATCAGTTTTAATTCGAAACCTGAATTAGCCGGGGCACGCAAGTCGATTGTGATCCCGACGGGTGATGAAGCCGGATTGTATTATTATAGCTGGGTTCAATCGAATATCGAAAAAGTGAATAAAGCGACCAACGGACAGGTTGGATATATCCATATACCGGATATGGGCCCTGAGGGATTAAATGAGTTTGTGAAATATTACTATCCTCAATTGAATAAAAAGGCATTGATTATTGACGACAGGGGCAATGGTGGGGGAAATGTTTCACCCATGATCATCGAGCGGTTGAACCGTGAATTAGCCTTGTACGGTATGTCGCGCAACAATGGTGTGAATACCAAGCCGGCCGGCATGATGTTAGGACCGAAAGTATTGCTTTTAGATAAGTATTCAGCCTCCGATGGAGACTTGTTTCCTTACCAGTTCAAGAAACTAAAGATTGGCAAAACGATTGGGATGCGTTCCTGGGGTGGTGTGGTTGGTATCCGTGGCAGCCTTCCGTTTATTGATGGTGGCGATCTGAGGAGACCCGAATTCGCTCCTTTCGATGAAAATGGCAAGTGGGTGATCGAAGGACATGGTGTTGATCCTGATATTATCATCGACAACGATCCGTATAAAGAATATTTGGGTGATGACCAGCAACTGAACAAAGCGGTTGAAGTGATCCTCGAAGAGATGAAAAACTATCCTGAACTGCCACAGGTACCGCAGTTCCCTGATAAATCGAAATAGCATTAAAAAAGGCTGATTCCAATGGTTTCAGCCTTTTTTTTTGACATTTGCTGTAAGCTAACCCATGTTTCGCATTCATATAGATAAAAATATATAATTGATTCATAGCGGCATATAAATAATATTTTGTCTTTTGCAAGGCTTTGTGTCTTCTTCGTGCCCTTTGTGGTATAGCTAAAAACTGTTGCACAAAGTGTCACAAAGAAGGCACAGAGGTTCACAAAGAGATTTGAATATCAACTTTTTAATTTGTAACATATCATATGTCTTGACCTGAAATAGGTTTACCTAAAAAGTTTACGCCCAATCATTTGGATTTCTGAAATATCTCTTTTACATTTGATGGGCTGTAACAACAAAACAAACAATAAAGGCCAACTTAATGATCATGAATACAATCGGATTTTATTTGGATGAATACGGAAGAAGCGCTGATTTTGTTTGTTTTAAGGCTTGTTTTGCTGATTTGCAGCATGTCAATATAACACGAAATAACCACCATGATGACGTATTGCCATTCGCTGGGCAAAATGCTAATCCAACTTTCAAAACATATTAACATGAAGAAACTACTACTTTCAATACTCTATTTGATGGTAATAAATACGGTATTTTCACAATCATGTCTTCCTGATGGAATTGTTTTCACAACACAATCACAAATTGATAGTTTTCAGATAATTTACCCCAACTGTAATCAAATTGAAGGTCAGGTTTATATCAATGGAGGTGATATTTCAAACTTAAATGGTTTAAATAAAATAACATACATAGGTGGTAGACTTTACATTTCATCAACTCAAAACCTTCAATCCCTTACAGGACTTGACTCTTTAACCTCTATTGGAAGTTATTTATGGATTGAGAATAATACAAACCTAAAAAGCCTTGTTGGCTTGGGTTCTTTAAATTCAATGAATCATTTTCTCACCATCACTAATAATGACAGATTAAAAAACCTAACAGGCCTGGGAAATTTTACATCATTACCATCATTAAATATTTATAATAACGACTCATTAAGGAATATCAATGCTTTACAAGGGCTTAATCTAATTGGTGAAGCTGGAAACGTACAGATGGAGATAGCGAATAACCCATCTTTACAATCTCTTACTGGCTTAGACTCACTAAACAGCATTTTAGGCTTAATGCTAATTAAAAACAACGATTCGCTTACTTCATTATCCGGACTAGAATCACTTTCATCTGTTGAGAGCATTCATGTTTACGAAAATGAATTATTATCTGATATTTCTAATTTAAACAATGTTACAGGTTCTGTTTCAAGCATTCAAATTTTTAACAATGAGAATCTGAATAGCTTATCTGGACTTGAAGGAATTACAGAAACTACTTATATAGTTTTAATAAGCAATAATGATTTATTGCAAGATTTAATTGGTCTTAACAATCTAACTGATATTGGGTCTTTAAAAGTTGATGATAATGATAATTTAATCAATCTATATGGATTAGAAAATCTATCGCAAATTCATAATAGTCTGTTCATTGAGAATAATGATACACTTAATGATCTTTCTTCTTTGATAGGGATTAATGAAATGTCAGGGGAATTAAGGATTAAAGGAAATAAATCTCTAACAAGTTTAGCCGGGCTTGACTCCATCTCTTCATTAGGATTTGCTTTGTCAATAAGCAATAATGAGTCTCTTACGAACCTTTTTGGTTTAGATAATTTATCTTTTATTGGATCCAATTTATCAATTCTCAACAATAACTCATTATCCATGTTAAGTGGATTGAATTCTTTAAATTATGTTGGAAGAAAAATCACAATTGAATCAAATAGCATACTTAAAAATTTATATGGAATAGAAGGCATTGATCCCAATCCAATAATTGAATTTGTTATACAAAACAATGATTCTTTAACTATTTGTGACGTTCAAAGCGTTTGTGATTATCTTTCAAATCCAGATAAAGAAATTGATATTAATAATAACGCACCTGGTTGTGCAAGTAAGGAAGAAGTTGAGGAAGCCTGCCTAGTCTCCATTCCTATTAATATTCCTATTAATGATATTTATATTCACCCTAACCCAGCGAAGATGAATATTACAATCACACATCCAAGTGGATTATTAATAGATAAGGTAATTTTATACAACCAATATGGTCAAAAAGTACTTACAAAGTTCGGAATTATAGATAAAATTGACGTATCAGTTCTATGCCAAGGTTCGTATATAATTGAAGTTATAACTGATGAATCTAAAATCAGAAAGAAATTAATAATTCAGTAAAAGCACTTTGCATTACAATGCATAATTCTTTATGGCTGGTTAAGTTATGAAAATGAATATTTTAGTTTTAAAAATAAATCAATGTGGGAAGAAAGTTTTATCTTTTAAAACCCGCCACAAAGAATATGCTCCCGTTGTGCTACATAATATGAAAACCGCCTAAATGAAAAATATCCAGATTTTAATTTTAATATTTCTTGTTTTTGTAAGTGTAAAATCTAACGGACAAGCAATTTCAGATTTGTCAATAAAAATATGTGATTCAGTTAATAATCATAAGTTTATTGAAACCGATACAATTGAATTAAAACAAGCTCAAATATATTCGAAATTACTAACCGAATATTTATTGAATAATATAAAAACAAAACCTAAAAATTTTAAAACAGATTATAATTCCTTAAATTATAAACTAACAAGAGAATTAAATAAAACTTGCGGAAGTTACCTAAATAAAATCCCATACATTTTACCGTTTTCAAATCTAATTGAAGTTGATTCTGTATTCTCAATCGAACAAAGAGAAAATATAGTGAAAATTGCAAAAGAAATTAGAAACAAAAACCGAATGGAAATAGTGATTTTATCAATCGATGAATTATATCCAGACGAAAATATTGACGAGTTTTCATTTAATAAACTTATAGATTGGAAAATTGGAGGAGTTTTTGAAAAAAGCGGTGTAATAATCGTATTCAGTAAAAAATTAAGACTGTTGAGAATATCAACTACAGAAATCTCAAAAAAATATTTAACTGACAAGAACTGTGAAAAAATCATTGCAGAAATTATGATTCCAAATTTCAAAAACAACAATTATTATGATGGCATATATAAATCTTTAATGGAAATAAAGAGCATTACTAAATAAAATTACAATCGCATAACAGCTACTACAACGGATTTGGGCATTAGGCTTAATAGAAAATTGGTTTTGTATTTGGGATGCCTCCGTTAGGCGTTGATTCTGTAACAACCTCATTTTCAATCCTGGTCTTTGACCGATAATGAACCATTTTCCTTCAAAATAAAATCTCCGTTGAAACGGGATGGGGGAGCAAAATTCAAAGTGAAAAGTGAAAAATGCAAAATGCAAAGTGCAAATTTAACAAGCAAAGGGCAAGTGATTGGACCGGATAAAAAGTTTACGCCCAATCATTTGGATTTCTGAAATAACTCTTTTACATTTGGTGGGCTGTAACAACAAAACAAACAATAAAGGCCAACACAATGATCATAAATACAATCGGATTTTATTTGGATGAACACTGTAAAGAAGCTGATTTTGTTCGTTTTATGGCTTGTTTTGAGGATTTGCAGCGTGCCAATATGAACACGAAATAACTATTGCGATGAACTATAGCGATTCGTTACCGTCAAGTGTAAGGGGATAGAAACGACAGACATAAAACTGAAAAAGTAAACCATTGTGAATGAACAGAAAAAGAAATATTGACAATACTGGACGGTCGACACCAGAGCTGACCTTATATTTTTTTTTGACCGTCATACATGTTTTTAGAACAATAATATACCTCTGAACAAAACGTAGTTTCATTTTTCAAATGCAGAAACCCATAACGGAAAAAATAAAGTGTACAATCATCAACTCTTTATACATTACAGAAGACAGGTTCATATCTTTGACTATTAACAAAATCAGTAAACAAAATCACATTAAACAATTTAACTCATGATACGAAAAGACATTAGCTTATCAGAAGTATTAGAATACTATAAGAATAATAAAGTAGCTACATTTGATGAAGATATTGATCAGTTCGGAGATTATTTTATTACTGCTGGAAGAATTGCTGCATTGATTCTTGCACCTACACCCACCATTGCGATAGAAAGTTTTTGTGCAGGTATAGATGTCGCGTCTCTTCGTGCTTCCAAATTACTTTCATGGCTACCTGACAAGTTCAAGTATAAAAATCGAGGACGAGAGAAGTTAGCCATTGAGAGATACGAGCTCGCAAATGTGGTGAACTTTATGCTGTTGCAAATCGCAATTAAAAACGGAGTAAAGGAAATCATTCTCCCAGTAGTTAGCACCATTTTAGAGCATGTTAATTTAGAGGAAGATGATAGAAAGCAATTAACCAAAATAGGTGATGAGTGCGAAAAAGAATCGTCACTAATTAAACTCCCATCAAATTGTTTTTTATCGAAAGAAGAAATCAGTAATCAATCTTTCAAAATTGTTGACCCAATCTTATCTAATTTATTCAAGCATTCAGATAAATGTAAAGAAGGGAAAACGCAGTTAAAAAAAATTGACCTATTAAAAACAAAAGATAGGTATGCAGATATTGTAAGTTTATACTATAACGCTTTTGTAATAAATTTTTCAGGTGAGTTTCCTGAGTTTAAGATTTGGGCAGACACAACACAAAAGGCAAAAATTTTAAAAGAGCTAAATGAAGTCTCGAAACAGCTTAAGACAGCCGAAAGAAAGATACATGAGAAATTTATCAAACAAACGGAACAATTCACAAAAAAAATTGACGAATTTCGGAAATCAAACTTTATCGCTGAAAGTGGTTTTCCTTCCTTTCATAATTCATACAAAGAATTATTTGAGTTGCAAACCAATAAAATTATAAATTCTCTATCTGCAAAAATTAAGGAAAATGTTGAGGCACATCAAAACAAAATCAAAGATGAATTAAACAAACCACTAATTGATAATGCAGATATTGAGGGAATTGTTTATCCCAAAAACAAGGAGATTTATGTTGCTCAAAGCTTTCGTTCTATTGATTACATAAAAAAGTTACATAAAAAGGATTTCCTAAACGATGAATCTCTAAATGATAAATGGGTAAAGGGTGAAAACATTTCAAACTTTTTACTACAAACACTCATTGACCCAAACTACTCTAACAAGCCAATAATTTTATTGGGTTTGCCAGGAGCTGGAAAGTCAATGTTGAGTAAAATGTTCGCGGGACAGTTATGTGAAACAAACGACTTTATTCCATTTTTGGTAAAGTTGAGAAGTGTTGCTTCAAATACTGCAAATGTTTCAGAGCATATCAATAAAGGGATTTCAAAGTCACCAGACACCAATTGGCTTGATTGGGCTAAGGAATTTAGAGAACGAATACCAGTTATTATAATGGATGGTTTTGATGAACTTATGCAATCATCTACAACAGAACTGAACAATTATATTGGAGCAATTAAAGAATTTCAAAACGATGCACTTCATCATGGTATTGCAGTAAGAATAATTCTTACAAGCCGTACAACCGTTATGCAGCATGTTTATATTCCCGAAGGAACACGAATAATAAAACTTGATAGTTTTGATTCTAAGAGAAGGGATTTGTGGGTTAAAATTTGGAATGATTGCCAAATAAAACCGAAATATAAATTTTCAATTCCTCAAAATCCCAAAATTGAACATTTAGCACAAGAGCCATTACTCATTTTTATGTTGGCAGTTTATGACTTTGAGAAATCGGAGTTACAGTTGATGACCAAGGAGAAAAATTTCAATCAAAGTAAATTATATGATTCCCTTTTGATAAGTTTCATTGACAGACAACTAAAGAAGAATGATGATTTTAAAAACCTAAGTGAAGCCGAACAGAAAAAAGAAAGAGAACTATTTAGGTTAAGATTAGGAACGATTGCTCTTTTGATGTTCCTTAATAACACAACTCATAAGGACACTCAAAAACTCAAAGAGGAATTACAGGTATTCGGTTTGCATGAATCAAGCATACAGTCGAAAAATATATTAGGAGATTTTTTCTTTATACACGAGAACAAATCTACAACAGAGGGAGATTCAGAAAACTTAAACTTTGAATTTTTACACAAAACTTTTGGTGAGTTCTTAACGGCTGACTTTTTATTAAGAATCGCTTTTAAACAAACCCAAAAGAGTAGGGAGAAAATATATCAGCAGTACATTTTCAAGTTTTGCTATGGTTATAACTGGCTTAATAAACATCAGAATATTCAAAATTTCCTCTTTGAATATGCTCCACAATTCAAAGCAGAGAACAAGGACATTACACGCATTATAGAAGATATTATCAAACCCGATTTAGAAGCGCTTTTTATGAACGGAAATCTTGAATTTCCTGTTAAGGAAAATCAAATTTTACCACATAAGGAAGTAGTTGAGCATTTAGGTATCTATTCTCAAAACCTGATTTTCCTTTGGTTGGCAATTTCAAATGATGCTGAAGTTACTTTTGAAATATTTGGCACAAATGAAAAAACAGGAGATGGAACAAGCGAACCTAAATACGAATCACAAGACAGAGATGAAACAAATAAGAATAAACTTTTGTGGAAAAGGTTTGCTAAGTTGTGGACTTTGGTTGGGAATTATAACGCAACGGCAAAATTGCATGAATGGATAAAAGTAGTTGAGAAAGACAACAACATTATTTTAAGTAAATCAAAAGCAGATGTGAGTCATAACTTTTCAGATTCAGCGAAAGTCGCATGCAATGATTTTGAACTCCTTCTTTCTTTCTTTGACAATGAATATAAATTTACAAAAGAAAACCTAACACTTGATAATTTAGAAAAAATATTAAAGAAAAAACCTGAATTACTTCATTAGCAATTGATGCTTTGCTTCACCGGTTTCATGATTTATTTTTAATTTACAATTTGCAATTACTTTAGTGGTTTAGAGGTAGAGAAAAAGAATTAAGCAAGCGACAGCAAATTTCTTTAATGAGAAAAATCGCTGGATTAAAGTGGCAGGTTTCGACTAATGGCCTTACCGAAATAGTTCGTTTTATAACCAAGGACATGATTTTTGTTTATAGCGAAAATCCACAAGCAACAATTGAATATTTAAAAATACTGATAGACCTTAAAGTTCATCATCCTCTTGAACGAATTTTTAATCCAGAAGTATTGGACGATTTATTTCATGGACTTTCAAGGGACATTGGATGTATTGATAGAGATAACCCATTCGCAACATTAGAATATATCAAACTCTTGAACGAATTGAATAGGCATTATCCTTTTAGAAGAAAATTCAAGAATGATTTTCTTGAAGAATCATTACATAGAATTTTAAAGGATATGCACCACATTTTAAGAGAAAATCCATATTCCTCTTTTGAATATTTGAAATTGCTGAATGAACTTCGTAAATACTATCCAATAAGTAAAAGAATTCATTCAGATTTTTTTGAAGAATCATTGCATCTGTTGTCAAAAGAAATAAACATTATTACAAAGGAAAACCCTCATGTACTATTGGAATACCTTAAATTAATTTATGACCTAAGTAAACATTTTTCAACAAGAGAGAAAATTCCTTACGAGTTGTTTGAAGATTCGTTAAAGTTTTTATCCCAAGAGTGGATCCATGTTCTTAGTGATGAAAGTTTTAATTTCATGGAATTTTTGAAAATCATTATTGAACTTAGACAATTTTATCCCATTGAAAAACTAATTCCGGTTGAGCTGGTAGAAGAATCCCTTCAAAGATTTACCCATGACTTGGTTAACTTAATTAGAGATAACCCAAGAGAAGCATACGAATATTTAAACTTGATGAAGGAACTACAAAATTATTTTTTATACAAGGGAGATATTCACTATAAATGGGAAAAAATATTTGAAGAAACATTGCATAGATTATTAAATGAAGTTGATAATGATTTCCGAGGAAATTCAGCCGCCACTCTAATTTATTTGGAGATAGCTTTAATGAGCCATAGAAATTACCGTTTCACGGAGGAAGGACAACTTTTAGAAAGATTGGTTGGTACACTTGTTTTGAGAGATTTTAATAGTCGTATAATTAAAAAGGCATTATTTCTTCTAATGAAATACGATGCAGAACCAAGATTAATTGAGAAGCTATTAGAGCAAAATCCAAAATTACAGCAAATCTATTTAAATGCACCTGAAATTGCCAGAGATATAGTTGAGGCGATGACTGAATTTGATAGCCATGAAAGAGATAATTAAAATACTTATTGCCTTAGCATTCATCATGGGTGCATACATACTTGGTTATCATCAAGAAAGTGAAAAGTATTCAACTAAACTGAATGAGATTAATAATACTATTTCAACAGCAAAGAAAAATCTTATTCAACTTCAAGACAGTATTTCTAAACTTAAGTACACGATTGATTCATTAAAAACAAAGATTCAAATTACGGTTCCGAAGAAAGATACAAAGCCAACGCATTAAGTGATTTTGTAGAAAATATAAACAATTACAATGAAACTAAATAATGACAATGATTTACAAAACTGGAAAACAGAACTCCAGGTGATAATAGAAGAGCTTCATGTGGGTCGATACGAGCCAGCCCCGTCTTTCTGCCTGTACAGGCTATGATCCCGAAGTTTCGGGACCGGTTAAACGAAATCCGTACCGTGAACTTCATCATTATATTGGATTGGGTTTTGGATGGTTGGCGGTAATAACCAAGATTAGGTATGCCGAAATAAAGAAAACATGGAATTGTGAAAAGAATCCAAAAACAAATCAGTAAATTTGAACTCAAACCGGAAGAATTAGGATTTAATAGTTCGCTGATTATGAATGTGGAAAATTGACATTAGACAGAATTAAAAGAACAATCCAGACAAAACATTAAGAAATATGAAAAAAATTAAAGTAGCATTACTTTTTGGCACAAAACCAAATTTTGAACATGATGCGTTTAAATATTTTATTCTTTATGTTAATCGGATTCAGAATATATATGAATTTTGTTTCCCTGATATTGTAGAAGATTACCCTTTTGATAAAGGGGACGTGGACTTTAAATCAAGCCATGATAAAGTGAATGCTTTTGTTATCAACCGCAATTTAAACGCAGACCATTTTATAGCTATAATTACAAATAGCTTTAGCAATAACTATTTTTTCAACGCAGAGAAAAGGACATCCATTATTACGACAGATATTTGGGATAAGCAATTTTCACCACCATCTTTATTTGAATATTTGCTTCATTGCATATTTACGTGTTTGATTTATTCTCAAAATGTTGCTGAGGACACTGAATTGTCTGATGATCAGATGCTAATTAATATTGGTTCTCATAGAGATGCAAGAGGTTGTATTGCTGACTTTACAAGACAAAAATATGAAGATAGAATATCTATTGCACTTGGTTATATTTGTGAAGAGCATTCAAAAGAAATAGAGGATTTTTATGGTACAGACTATTTGAAACAGATTCAATATGTAATCGATAGGAAATGGATTGGTGATATAAGTGAAAAAGGGAGTGTAGCATATAATCTTAAGCATATTTTTAAATTTAATATCAACAAGGATAGCGGTTTTAATAAAAATTGGTGGGATAAGATAAAAGATAAATTTTATGAGATTCCTGGGACTTTAACAGGTGAAATTTTAAAAATTATAATAACAGTTATATTGACTTACTTATTAATAAAGTGGGGATTGATAGATAAGTAATAACAACCGCTAATAATTAAAGGAGTTCCTGTGGTCGGCACAACCCAGCCCCGTCATACTGCCGGGACAGGTTATGAAGCACTGTTTGAACGAAATCCGCACCAGCGACGGAAAATACCACATAAAATCAATAATTTAATACAATCAAAATGAAGAAATTACTTTTAATAGCATTCCTATCTATTACTTGCTTGACTCAAGCTCAAGAATTACCGACAATCCCTGCAAATGGTTTTGCTTTTCCGATTGGTACTAAGTTTACTATAAAATTAATTGAAGTCGACTCGATAAATTTCGATTATTCTGTAATTGCATTTGAACAATTTGATAAAACCGTTGATACATATAGTCATGATGACTTATTCGACAAAATAGGTAATGATAGCACTATCACTTTTTATTTTTGTTTGGGAACTCATGGTGAAACCGAAGCTGAAAAGAAGAAGAATACACAAGTATTACTTTTAATGAAAAATTACACAAAATTTGCATTAAAGTATTCATCTGATATTCAAAGAGAACAAGATGGAAAATTTGAATTTACTTCAAATATCGGAATATTTCCTGGTGCAATGGGAATGGAAATGTGGCCATATATGATTTACACGATTGGTTTAAATAGATTTGAAAAGTATAGATAAAAATGCTCAGCTGCTAATAATTAGGGCACCATGTGGTCGGCATTGCCTGGCCCACCTCCCGAAAGCTTTCGGGAAGACCGGCCACCGTTCTTCTTCGTAACAGGATTTTACTATTTGATTCGATGACTTATTATACCAACACAGAAACATTAAATAGAGGAAAGGAATTTTGTGGAACTATTATTTGGTACTGCCAGCACATCAAAATAATAAGTAGCCCAATTATTCGGTTTTGTTTTGTCAATTTGCGATGTTTTGTGCCGTTTTTATGCTGACGCATAACTTACAAACGATAATCGATTCATTCGATCTAAAACAAAAAGGCTGATTCCAATGGTTTCAGCCTTTTTTTTGCCATTTACTGTACGGTTAAGCAACCGGCGGTTCATCTTTTACATTACGTCCATTGCGAAGTGCAATGATTTGTACAAAATGTTCAACGCGTTTGTTTAGTTCTGTAACAAATCCGGCATAGGATGATTCACCATTAACGATGATCAAAGCATTGATGCGATTGACAATCGTGCGATAGGCTAAATCAACCTCACCGCGAACCTGCCGCATCTTCAGTTGTGTTTTACCTGATTCTTCAGTGTATCTTGCCTTTGTAAGGTTTACAAAAGCCGTGTTGTTTGCCTGCAGTTCGGCAACCCAACCGGTGAGGCCAACCGTTGCTACATCAGCTGCTTTGGTATTCAGTTCTTCAATAAATTTAACGATGGCTGTTGTTTCTTCGTCATACGATTTCTTTGGAAGATCGGAAAAATGGTCGAATATGACCGCTAAGTTGGAGGCAGCTTGCCGAATTTCGGGTTGAAAATGATGGGTGGCAGCATTAAAGACTTCTGACATGCCATAGCAGGTGTTATCGCGCAGGTTGTCGGCATCGGTTAATTTGTCTGTTTCTGTGCTTTTCCTGATTTGATCGATGGCCTCACTTTCATGGGCGTAATGTGGCAAATATGCCGTAAAGACTTCTTCGATACCAAGTTCTCCCGCCTTGTAAAGTTCGACGAGTTCCTTAAACCCGGTGTGGAATTGTAGATGCTCCTCATTTCGTAGAAGCCGGTAATTGATACTTTCGATTTTCATAAAATTTGTTTTTTTTTAATTGGATTTATGAATAAGGGATACCCGGCACCTTGCCGGATAAGCATTACGAATGCCCGAAAGAATGAATGGTTTTATTGTGGTTGATAATGAATAAAATAAAAATTTGATTAATAGTTCTATGTTGTTAGTACAAATGTAAAATTTAAATCTTTGATACTAAACACTTTTTGAAAAAAAATATTTTGTTGCAAGCCTATCGCATTCAGTCGCAAGGCTCAGGATGCTGTGTTTGGGTTTGCTCATTCAGTGGCAAGGCTTAGGTTGCTGTGTTTTGATTTGCACATACAGTGGCAATAGTCAGGACGCTGTGTTTGGGTTTGCACACTCAGTTGCAAGGCTCAGGACGTTGTGTTTGGATTTGCACATTCAGTTGCAAGAATCAGGATGCTGTATTTGGATTTGCACATTCAGTTGCAAGGCTCAGGACGTTGTGTTTGGATTTGCACACTCAGTTGCAAAGCTCAGGACGTTGTGTTTGGGTTTGCACATTCAGTTGCATGGCTCAGGACGTTGTGTTTGGGTTTGCACATTCAGTTGCAAGGCTAAAAAGTCCGTTAGATAATTTGGATTTCTGAAATATCTCATTTACATTTGGTGGGCTATAACAACAAAACAAACAACAAATGCCAACACAATGATCATGAATACAATCGGGTTTTATTTGGATGAACACGGATAAGATGCTGATTTAGTTTGTTTTATGGCATGTTTTGCTGATTTGCCGCATGTCAATATAATCCGAAATAACCACCACGATGTCGTTTAGCGATTCGTTAGCGTTCATGCTGATAGAAACCTTGCATTAAAAATACATTTAGTGAATTTATGAAATACTTTTTAATAATATTTGCTCTTTTGGGTACTCCGACAGTTTTTGCATTGAATCCTTGCGACAAATGTGACATTGAAAGAGTTTTACTTGTTAGTGAGAATCTTGACTGTTTGACCACCGAAATGCTAAACGAATTTTTATGCACATTTGATAAATCCTGCTCGGTCAATGTCGAATATTCTGAATTTAGTAACGAAACACTTTATGCTGTTTTAGAGAAAGCCCCAACCCTATTTTTTCAAGTTATTGCAAATGGGCAGTTCGACAATGACATTCTAATTGAAGAAATAAAGAACCCTATAAATGACTTAATTGACTTACAGTCAGTTTATGACAATGCAAAATCACTTTTCTTTGAGAAAGAATTGAAAACAAAATATCTGAATGCTTTAATTATTGCTGCTGAGAAAAATGGAGAAAACCTTGAAGAATAAAGCACGAAACGCTAACACTGCATATACTTTATGGCGGCTTTCGGTTTGAAAATGAACAGTTTAGTTACAAATATAAATCGACGTGGGCAGAAAGATTTGTCTTTTGAAGTCCGTCACAAAGCATTTGCTGCCCGTTAGTGCCAATAAAACCTTCGAAAATTGATCGTAAGCTAATTGTGAGAAAATATTATCTTTGGATTGGTGTAAAACAAAAAACCCGGATTCATCACCAGCATAAAGACTGGGAGAGGAATTACCGGGACTGCAATGCAAAGATAGTGTAAAGGTGAATAAAAATGCAATAATTGACCGGATTATTACTCGAGAGAGGCTAAATCCATATTTAAAGCACCATTCTGACATTATCGATAAGGCTTTAGCCCACTATAAATCAAACATTTTAGTGTCAGAGTCATTTTATCCATTGATAGCAATTTTAGAGGTGGGATTGCGAAACACAATTGACAATCAGTTGAATAGAAAATACAATGATAGTAAGTGGTATGAAAATACTGATTTTATAAGAACAGCTTCCCGATATCAGATTGATAGGATTTCAGAAGCGAGGACAAATATTCAGGCTTCAAAAAAGGAGATTACAACTGGACGGATTATATCAGAGTTGACTTTTGGATTTTGGACATCATTATTCGATACTAAATTTGAGTTGACATTGTGGAAGAACCTTCGTTTGGCTTTCCCAAATTGTCCGAAACAGAACAGAAATCGTAAGAATATTAGTTCAAAATTTAATCAAATTAGAAAATTTCGAAACAGAATTTTTCATCACGAAGCGATTACTTGGAATTTAGATGTTTTGAATTCATATAACAATGAAATACTTGAAGGAATTAGCTGGTTAGATAATGATTTGCTTAATTGGATTGGCGATTTAAACCATGTGGGCGAAACGATTGAAAAGTACAGAAAAACGATAGAATAAAAGAATTACTGGCACTAATAAACAGGGCTTCATGTGGTCAACACTACTTGTCCCGAATATCGGGAACCCAACCCCGTCATGCTGCCAGGACAGGCTATGATCCCGTCATACTGCCGGGACCGGTTGAACGAAAACCGTACCCTGAACTTTATTTTGGAAATCGGATTGGGTTTTGGATGTTTAGCGGCAATATCCAGAACTGGTTATGCCGAAATAAAGAAAACATGGAATTGTGAAACGAATACAAAAACAAATCAGTAAATTTGAACTCAAACCAGAAGAATTAGGATTTAGTAACTCACTGATTATGAATGTGAAAAATTGATGTTAGTCAGAACCCTATGGCGACAGTGCCTTGAATCGACAGTGATAAAACGAACAGACAAAAACTTAATGAAGCAAAGTAAATCTTACGACTTAAAACCAATTTTAATTGTAGCAGGACTGTTACTCTTAATTTTTGTTTTTTACATCGCGTCAAGAATGCAATCAACAGACAGACGGCTAATTCCTTTAAGTGTATTGGCATTACTTGCAGGAGTGTTCTTTGAAGCCAAAAGACTTTTTGAAAAGTGGAGCACACTTTTTTGGGTGGCGTTAGGTTCGTTTGTTTTTAGCTTCTTTGCTTTTCTCCCAGGCAAACACGAACGGGTTTACATTTTTGAAGACCACATTCAAATGTGGCCATACGTGTTTCTTTTTTTCTTTGTCGTTTTCGCTATTTCGTTTAATAAGGACAAGACAATTGCACGACTAACCGAAGGAATAACACTTATGCAATCAATCGCAGTTGTGTATTGGGTTATTGACCTTCACCTTTACGAAACCAATAGTTCGTTTGTGAAAGTTTTAATGGTAATTGGCTTACTATTTTCAGTATTTAGTTTATTCAATGCCTTCACTCCTTTTATTCTTTCACGGACAAACCGTTTGACACTTAGCATTTGGAGTTGCGTAATCATGGTTCTGTTCGCTGTCGACAATATCTACCGAACATATCAGACAGAAGATATTGAAGTAATCAGCAGCATTCCTTATGGACTGCTAATCGGGCTTCAGTTTTTTTTTCTTGGCATTTGCAGCATCTACATTGCACAAAACTTCTTTATGCTCATAATGTTTCTTCCCGGCAAAGGAACTTTTTTTAACGCACAATATTTTAAAGACTTAAGAGAACTTAAAGATGACCACATCAAAAGATATTCAGACAAGCAGGTGAATTTTTTACATTCACTTTTTTGTCTTGTAATGATAGGAGGAGTTTTTTATTTAAACTATAAATATCAAGTTTTGCCGAGGAACATAGCAATATGGACAGTATTTGTAGTTTTCCCATCTATACTATATTTCTTTGACATTGCGACACAACAAAACAGACACTAACAATATGATACAATCACAAACCAACAAAAAACTTTGGTGCAAACTTCAACCTGACGAATTACGAACAGATAGCAGGGCAGCCACTAACTTCAGCTACCCGTCAAGTGCGGTCCCGCATGTGCGGGATGGTTTTCGGTGTGCATTTTTCCGCACGGTACCGATGTAAAATCGGGATTGATCCCGCAGATGCAGGACCCGCTATCCTTTACTGCACATAGCCTCAAACATTAGCAGATATGGTAATTCCGAAAACAGAAAACCCTGATAATGAAATTATCACAGTATCAGAGTTTTGACAATAAAGATTAAATTTGTGGTAAAATAAAAAATATGGACACCCGTTTTTTTGACATAATTCAATTAATAAAACAATCCCGGACTAATGCAATAAAAGCCGTTAATGCTGAACTGATTAACCTTTATTGGAATACCGGAGAATTTATTAGCAAGAAACTTGAACTTGCTGAATGGGGCGATTCTGTAGTGACAGAATTGGCAAATTATATTCAACAAAACGAACCAGACATAAAAGGGTTCTCCGACAAAAACCTTTGGAGAATGAAACAATTTTTTGAGACCTACAAAGCCTTTCCAAAACTCTCAACATTGTTGAGAGAAATTAGTTGGTCTCACAATTTGGCAATTTTTTCCAGATGTAAAACGATTGAAGAAAGAGAGTTTTACTTGAAGTTAGCCAAACAAGAAAATTACAGCTTCAGGGAACTCGACCGACAAATTTCAGCCAGTCTTTTCGAGCGGACAATGATTGGGAATTTAAAACTCTCAACAGTGTTGAGAGAAACTAATCCCGGTATAACGAATACATTTAAAGATAGTTATATTCTTGATTTTTTGAATTTACCTGAGCCACACAGCGAGAACGAGTTACAACTTGGGCTCATAAGACAAATGAAAAAATTTATCCTTGAACTAGGTAAAGACTTTCTATTCATAGGCGAGGAATACAAATTACAGGTTGGAAATAGCGACTTTTATATAGACCTCTTATTCTACCACCGTGGTTTACAATGCTTGGTTGCAATTGAGCTTAAGGCTAACAAGTTTAAACCAGACCATTTAGGACAATTGAATTTTTACCTTGAAGCATTGGATCGGGATGTAAGAAAACCAAATGAAAATCCAAGTATCGGAGTATTATTGTGTAAGGACAAGGACAGTGAAGTAGTTGAATATGCTTTGAGCAGAAGCCTATCACCTACAATGGTGTCAGAATACAAAACACAACTTCCTGACAAGAAATTATTGCAACAAAAACTCCACGAACTATTTGACAATGAAGATAATTATTGAAAGAACCACAGTTGCTAATAGCGTATTTAACAAATCCCAGCACTGGCACACATGCCTACGTACGTAGCTGGCACTTGTCATATACGTAATCCATTATAGCCAATTTTAGGAATCACTAACTATTACATTAGAATGACATTTAGAGAATATTATAAATTAACAAGGGAAACTACAAATAGTTGCATAAAAATCTGTGGAGTGATTTTTACATCTATATATGCTGTAATTGCTATAATAACAGGATATAGAAATGAGTCATTCTCAAATTCAATAGAGATTTTCTTAATATGCTTTTTATTGGGTAATGGATTCGGATTGTTTATTTGGTTTCTTGCAATTATATCAGCACATGGTCAAGTAAAAGCAATGACGAAATTTTATGATTATATTCCAAAAGAAATAAAAGACAGATTTGGACTAAGTTTAGTTGCCAGACCACAAAATCCTAAATATAATTACTTGCAACTTGAAATACTTGATACAACATCAAAACAACCCTATCTTTTCAATTTTGATAAAAAATATGTTTGGATTGCTATAATTAATGATTTAAGTACCATTGATAATTTTCAGAAACGAATGATTGATATACAGAAAAGATATAAAAAAGAACAGATTGTTTTGACAGGATGGGGTTTACGAAAAAACATAAAAAGGAAAGAATGGAAAATGATTACCTATGAAAAAGTTGATATGATTCTTGAAGAGTTGAAAACAATTTCAAATAAGGAGAATTTAATAATTATAAATAGAGATTAAAATAAAAACTGGCCACAATAGAAGGGCTTCATGTGGTCGGCACATCCTGTCCCGAACATCGGGAACCAAGCCCCGTCATGCTGCCGTGACAGGCTATGATCCCGTCATACTGCCGTGACCGGTTGAACTATAATCCTAACCCTGAACTTTATTTTGGAAATTGGATAGGATTTTGGATGGCTGGCGGCAATAACCAGAAATAGGTATGCCGAAATAAAGAAAACCGGAATTGTGAAACGAATCCAAAAACAAATCAGTAAATTTGACCTCTAACCAGTAGAATATGGGTTTAGTAACTTGCCGATTATGGACACGAAAATTTGACGTTAGTCAGAATTATAAAAAAACGAAAATTAAACTTTAAAACTTAATGAAAAAGGCAATGAATAAAATCGGTCAATTAGGGTTGATAGCATTTATGATATTAATTGTTTCATGTTCAAATGGACTGAAAAAATCAGAGACTGAGACTAAAAAGTCGACTGAAACGATTGAACATGTTATGCCAGAATTTGACATAAAATTTCCTGAAACAGAATTTAAAGTAGAAAAGACGGAAAATCGAGACCCAAGCCTTGGAAATATTTTGATTACAAATTGGATTCTACAAGGAAAGGATAAAAATGGACCTTTTATGTATTTTGTTGCTCACAATGAATTTCCGAAGAAATTAAAAGAATTGGAAGAAACGGGGCCCAATTCACTTAATGTTGCTTTTCAAGCCATGTTGACAAGTTCAGCAGTAAAACTTGGTGGAACTGACTTTGAATTTACCAATATAGAATATGAAGGTTACAAAGGAATGGAATCAATTTGTAAAGTTTTTAATGGAGATGGAATTATAAAAAGCAGGGTATATAAAATAAACAATGACCTTTTTATGATTAGTGCAGGCGGACAGAAAATAAATATAGAATCTGTGGACAATTTTCTAAATTCATTTGGATTGAAAAAATAAAAACCCATAATAATCAGGGCTTCATGTGGTCGGCACTGCCTGTCCCGAACATCGGGCACCCAGCCTCGTCATGCTGCCGTGACAGGCTATGGAGCTCCTGGGTGTGAACGAAATCCATACCCTGAACTTTAATATAGAAATTGGATTGGGTTTTGGTTGGCTTATTGAAGATTCAGATAAACGTTCTTTGATACTTTGAAGTAGTATTTTCTATTTTTAAACGGTTCATAAGACAAAATACCTATTTTACCATGCTTTGTATGTTGGATATTGATTTCATTTTTTCATCATAGACAATAACAATCTGATCCGCTACCCAGCAGAGAATAAAATATTGATAATTAATCATTTCGATGTCTGATTTTGATGGCTTGGTGCCTACCAGTCACAGGCTGGAATCAGGTCAGGCGAACGGATGCATGGCAGGTTTTCGATGACAAACATACGACCTTTGTTACATTTGTTGCAAACGAAAACATCAAAGCTGGTCAATCTTACTAAACGCTCAGCGGTTGATTCTTTGATCTTTATGATCATTATATCCCTGTCAATGAGCACTGTTGACCGGAAACGACTGTTGTAAATGCCATAATGCCTGATCTCATGAAACAAAATCGGTATTAGATTTGTATACCAAGAGCTGTGTGATAGGAGACTAACAGGCACTGCTCTGTGAAGTGGTACGGGATGAAATTCCTCTTGCCTAACCGACTTGCCAAACATTATGCGTCAGCATGCAAATACAGCCGCGAAACATCGCTAACAGACAAAATAAAACCGAAAAACTGCCAGGATTTTTGTACTTTTGGAGAATGGAAGACTCAAAAAAAACAGAACAGGGTTTTATCATCGACAGACTGACAAACTCAATCCTGAACACAATTTCTGGTGACAGTTTCCAGACAGAGGTTATTCGGTTAGGTAAATAGGATTTGAAACATATCACCAAAACCAAAGGTTGGAATTTTAATTGGAAACAGGAATTTGAAGAAATAAAAAAGGAAGTTTATAAGCTGACTATCGTAAACAATCCGAGTATTATACAAGGACTTTTAAGTGTTACAATTGAGCAGGATCATGTTTTTATGGACTTATTGGAAAGCGCACCATTCAATATTGGAAAACAAAAAATATATGAAGGCGTTGCTGGAAATTTAGTGGCTTATGCGTGCAAAATTTCATTTCAAAAAGGGTTTGAAGGTTTTGTCGCATTTACAGCTAAAACTAAATTAATTGACCATTATGAGAAAACCTTGGGTGCTTACCATTTCAAAAATCAACGAATGATAATTGACTCGCAGGCAGCAAGAATTTTAGTTGAAAAATATTTTAAAACATAGAAACAATGGGCTTAATAAAAGAACCGGAAGGAGTTGATTTTGCTATACAAAGTCCGCCTTTGACCGACAAAGAAAGAATCGAGATAAGCGAATTTATCCGGACGAGAAAGCTACAAAACAAGTTGAAAGTTGCTCAGGCAATCTCGAAAAAGAAACATAAAGCGTTAAAAATGCCGAACGCATAACAAAAGCTTTAACAAATAGCGGTTTTGGAAACTTAATGGAAGCATTGTCGCCCGCACAATCATTCGTCTTAATTGGCAGTTAAGTGCCTCGCAATCAGTCAATGCGCGTAGCTTCCTATTTTAGTGCCAATAGTAGGACAACACAACAACAGACAAATGGGAACAATAAAGACAATTTGCATTTTGACACTTTTGACCTTCTCATTAACGAATTGTAGCCAGACAAGAAATGACAGAGCTATTATTGGAAGGTCAGGTGCAGAACAAGAACTTAAATCAACACTTGCTGACATGTCAAAGGATAACTTTTTAGAGGGCAAGAGAATAATTATTAAAGACAGCGTGACGGCAATAAGTGTAGCTGAACCAATCCTTTTCAGTATTTACGGTAAAGACAACATTATAAAACAACGACCTTATGAGACCTTTCTCATTGACAAGTACTGGATAATTAACGGGACACTTCCCATAGACTATTTGGGCGGGACATTTTTAATAATCATTGACTCACAGGACAGTAAAATAATTAAAATATTTCATGGGAAATGACAACAAGTCAGGAGCCGGAATTAACCACTGGTGCCAACATCACCTACCCGTCAAATGCGGTCCCGCATGTGCGGGGTGGTTTTCGGTGGGCATCTTTCCGCTTGGTCCCGATATAAAATCGGGATTGATCCCGCAGATGTGGAACCCGCAATCTACCCCTTTGTTTAGCTTCCTCTACATTGGCAGTCATTGTACCGGACACTACCGACAGACAAAACATAAGTAAAAAATGAGAGTACAGAACATTAAACCTGACTATAAGATTGCCAGCTATGTTGACAGAATTTTAGTTATTGAAAATGAGGTTGATGTAAAACCATTCGTTCTTCCATTATATGCTAATGGTGTTCCTACTTTACTTTTTAAATCGGTAAAAGGTAAACTTGGTAACAGTAACAGCAATTATTTAACGCTATTTGGTCAGACAATTTCACCAGAAAGTTTAGTATTATATGAAAACTTTGCATTAATCGCTTACTTCCTGAAACCCAACTCATTAATTTCACTTTTTGGAATTCCGGCATTTGAATTAACTGATAAACCCATTGACCTTACATTACTTTCTCCAAACAAAACTGCTACCCTACAAGACAGATTATTGAATTGCGAAAATATTGAAGTAATGATTTCAATTATAGACAGTTTTATATTCGAACTTATGAAGTCGACTAAAACAGTTTCTGAGAAAATTATCTATGCTTCTGAAAAATTAGCTAACTATTATTTTAAGGAATCACTTCCTACTATCCAAAAGGAATTAAATATTACTGAAAGGACTTTTCAGAGATTATTTGAACAGTATATCGGAGTTTCGCCAAATACATACAGACGCATTTGTCAATTTAATTCTGCATTCACAGATTTGAATTTAGGGAAATACACAAATCTATCCGATCTTGCATACAATCACGGCTATGCCGACCAAAGCCATTACATTCGTTCTTTTAAAGAATTTACGAACATAACCCCAGGTGAATACCTGAAATATGGAACAAATTGATTTAGCTTAATGTCGGTTTTATTCTATTTGTAAATAAAATAAAGTGCCAATTTTGCCGATCAAAAAAGGGTAAAGAAATGAAAAAGACAATTTTTAAAAGCATCGGGGCAATTTTGGCAGGTTTTGTTTTTGTAGTAATTTTTTCGGTTCTGACAGACTTAACTTTAGTTAAGACAGGATTTATGAAACAGCCATTTGATCTAAACTCATCCTGGTTTATAATTTTTGTAATCTTCTACCGTAGTTTATTCGGGACAACCGGCTCTTATCTGACTGCACGACTTGCACCATACAAACCAATGGGACATTCAATGATTGGTGGCTCAATTGGCTTTGTTCTTAGCATTATTGGAGCAATTGCAATGTGGAACACACCGCCACATTGGTATCCGGTTTCACTTATTATAACAACGTTGCCTTGTGCCTGGTTGGGTGGTAAAATATTTTTATCAAAAACTAAATAGTAATGGCAAAAAAAGAAACCAACTTAACATCAGGCATTTCCGAATCTCAACTAGTTAATGAGTATATGGATAGGTTAGAACATCCTATGTTTGACCTTGCTCAATACTTGAGAACGTATATTTTAAGTGTTGATAAAAATATTGGAGAAGGTATTTATTGGAATGTGCCGACATTTTATTTTACGGGTAAAATGAAACCATTTAACCCCAAAGAATACAAAAGATTTATTGTAAATTTCAACTTTTACAAACAAGATACCCTTCGAATTATTTTTTTGAGGGGAGCTGACGCAACTGACCCAACTGGATTTCTCGAAGGAGACTACAAGGACGGTAGACGAATTGCATCATTTAAAAGTATTGACGAATTGAAAAGCAAAGAGAGAGAATTGAAAAGCATAATAAAACAGTTGATAAAACGAATGGACAAATAACTAAATCAAAAAAACAACAAACCTCTTTTAGAGAGACAAATAAGTGAAGATGTGTTCGGTAAAAAAGAGTATGCAAACGGACATAAAGTCAATGACCTAAATACAAACAAACTTTTTTACTTTTTTAGAAATGGAAAAGTAAAAGCCGAAGGACTTTTTGAGAACAACCTAATAGGAGGTAAATGGCGTTTTTACCTGGAAACAGGACTACGTTGGCAAATCGGAAATTTTGGTGATGGTAAGAAAAATGGTTTCTTGTTAGATAGGACGTGAATTAAAATACTGAATATCAGGAAATGTTTAAAAATGATGTATAAATAAAACGTAAATAATTAGGATGACACCCAAAAAAGTAAAAGCTAAAAAGTCGGAAATATTTGATGGGATTACAATTAAATATCACGCTAATGGTAAAACTATTTGGTCTAAAGGGAAAATTATTGACGGAAAACCAGAAGGCTATTGGGAGTGGTTTCGGATTGACGGAACGATTAAGCGTTCGGGAAATTTTATAAAGGGAGAACCCGTTGGAGAATGGACAACTTATGATGAAGAAGGAAAGGTTTATAAATTGACAAAGAAATAAAACATAACAACAACGAACCACTAATAATTTGAAGGGCTTCATGTGGTCGGCACTGTGGATTCCTTCTTTTTCGCCATTGTAAGCCTCAATCCCGGAATAATTCCACATTTTTCCATACCTTTGCGCCTCAAATTGAATCACATTATTATGTTTGAAGGTTTAAGCGAAAAATTAGAACGATCATTTAAAATCCTTAAAGGACAGGGTCATATAACGGAAATCAACGTTGCCGAAACGCTCAAAGAAGTTCGCAAAGCGCTCCTCGATGCTGACGTTAGTTTCAAGATTGCCAAAGATTTTACAACGACTGTAAAAGAAAAAGCGCTTGGTGAACGCATATTGACTTCCATTTCTCCAGGTCAACTGATGGTTAAAATCGTTCATGATGAGCTTGTCGGGCTCATGGGTGGCGAGCATACTGAAATTAACCTGAAAGCCAATCCGGCGATCATACTCATTGCGGGTTTACAAGGCTCAGGTAAAACAACTTTTTCGGCGAAATTAGCTTTATATTTAAAGAAGAAGAAAGGCAAACAGCCACTATTGGTTGCCTGTGACGTTTATCGTCCGGCTGCTATCGAACAGCTGAAAGTGTTGGGCGAACAGGTTGAAGTAAACGTTTATACCGATGAGGGTAGCAAAGATCCGGTTTCAATCGCGCGAAACGCGGTTAAATACGCCAAAGAACAGAATCTCAATGTTGTAATCATCGATACCGCCGGTCGCCTTGCGATTGACGAACAGATGATGAACGAAATTGCTGCAGTAAAAAACAGTGTTAATCCGAATGAGATTCTTTTTGTTGTCGATTCTATGACTGGTCAGGATGCCGTGAATACTGCCAAAGCGTTTAACGACCGTCTTGATTATCATGGTGTTGTGTTAACTAAATTGGATGGTGATACACGCGGTGGCGCTGCGCTAACCATCCGTTCCATCGTAAATAAACCCATAAAATTTGTCGGTATCGGCGAGAAGATGGATGCACTCGATGTATTCTATCCAAACCGTATGGCCGACAGGATATTGGGGATGGGCGACATTGTTTCGCTGGTCGAACGTGCCCAGGAGCAGTTTGATGTGGAGGAAGCGAAAAACCTGCAACGCAAACTCGCTAAAAATGAATTCAACTTTAACGATTTTCTGAAGCAGATTCAGCAAATCAAAAAAATGGGTAACATCAAGGACCTGGCCGGAATGATACCCGGAATGGGCAAGGCTTTGAAAGATACTGAAATTGATGAAGATGCATTCAAAGGTATTGAGGCAATCATTCAATCGATGACACATGCAGAAAGAGAGAATCCGAAAATATTAAATGGAAGTCGTCGCAAGCGTATTGCTAACGGTAGCGGTAACAGTATCGTTGAAGTAAATCGTGTGATAAAACAGTTTGAAGATACTTCCAAAATGATGAAGATGATGAGTGGTGGCGGGGGTAAAAAGATGATGCAGATGATGAGTCAGATGAATAATCGCCGCTAAAATATACTTACAATGAGTAACAAGATTATTGATGGGAAAGCCATTGCGGCTTTAATGAAAAAAGAAATCGCAGCACAGGTCGCTGCCATGATCGATGCCGATAACGAGGCGCCGCACCTTGCTGCCATTATTGTTGGTGAAGATGCCGCAAGTCAAACCTATGTTTCATCTAAAGAACGGGCCTGTCATGATGTGGGAATCACATCTACAGTATATCGGTTGCCGGAAAATACTACTGAGAAAAAACTTCTCGAAATGGTTGACTTCCTGAATAATGATGCTGATATCGATGGTTTTATTGTACAACTTCCACTTCCTCAGCATATCAACACAAATAAGATTATCGAAAGAATAAATCCTGCCAAGGATGTTGACGGATTTCACCCACGTAATATCGGTATGATGCAGTTGGGATTGCCAACCTATCTGCCGGCTACACCTTTCGGCATTGTTGAGTTGTTGCATCGTAGCAAGGTTGAAGTGAATGGAAAACATGTGGTTGTGCTGGGGCGTTCAAATATTGTCGGGACACCGGTGAGTGTGTTGCTTTCGAGGAAATCGGAGCATGGAAATGCAACCGTTACCCTTTGCCACAGTCAGTCGAAGAATCTGGAAGAGATTACAAAACAGGCCGATATTTTGATTGCTGCCATCGGGAAACCCGAATTTGTGAAAGCTTCCATGTTGAAAAAGGGTGTTGTTGTAATCGATGTTGGAATTCATCGTATCGCAGATCAAAGCAAAGAAAAAGGATACCGCTTGGTTGGTGATGTCGATTTTGATGATGTCGTTACAACTGCTTCAAAAATTACTCCTGTTCCTGGTGGTGTAGGCCCAATGACAATTGTTGCATTGTTGCACAATACATTACTCGCTTCAAAAAAGGAAATATATAAATAAGAAGAAGTTAAATTTGAATTTATCTTGTAAAATACTGTTAACCATCATTTTGGAAGTTTGTTTCGTGAAGTTACATGCCCAGTGTAACGGTTGTAATGATCCACAGGTCAGAAATTTCACAACCAATGCAACAGAAAACGATGGTTCATGCAAGTATCCATTTACTGATTTTAATCCGCCTTTCGATTTCAGTTTGCCTGAAATAGTAACCGAATCATCTTCGCTTGTCTTTTTTAGGGATCGTCTCTGGACCACCAATGACAGCGGTGGCAAACCGGTTATTTATGCACTTGATACCCTGACCGGACAGGTAGTTCAGGAGATAACGGTGGCGCACGTTAAAAATGTTGACTGGGAAGAGCTTACGATGGACCATGATTATCTGTATATCGGAGATTTTGGAAACAACAGCGGTTCACGTACCGATTTGAAAATTTATAAGGTATTGCTTAACGAAATACCGATCGAAAAAAAAGATACTGTTCATGCCGGAATAATCACATTTACCTACCCTGACCAGAAATCCTTCGATAGAAATTTTAACCATAATTTTGATTGTGAGGCGTTTGTTGCAACTGAAGATAGTTTGTACCTTTTCAGTAAAAATCGCGAGGATCAGCAAACGAAAGTTTATTCGTTGCCAAAACAAGCCGGAAATTATGTGGCAGATTTAAAAACTACCTTTGATGCCCGTGGACTTATAACAGGTGCGGCCTACAATATGGAAGAAAATGAATTGGCATTGGTTGGTTATGTGCAAAATATTTACACGCCTTTTGTATGGTTACTCTCTGAATTTCAATCGGATGATTTTTTTGGTGGTAACAAACGAAGAATCGATTTCCCGAATTTGATTTCTGTGCAAACTGAGGGAATCTGCTTTGTAAAAGAAGATAAGATGAAGATTTCGGCAGAGCGGAGCAGGACGACCGGCGCACGCGTTTTCGACCTTGATATTGCACGCTGGAACGATCTTTCGTATAAGCCAGAAAGACACAAACACTCACATGACCCGTCAATGCAAATCGTCGGAAAGCCTGAATCAAAAGCTAAGTTAACGCTGTTGCTATGTAATATTCCGAAAGGCAGTTATCGTATTGATGTGACTGATTTTCAGGAAAGTATAATTAAGCAATTCACTATTGAACCCGACCGTTTGCATGGGAAATCTTTTGAGATTGATTTACCTGAATTAGTCGAAGGAACCTATTCAATTTCGCTTATCAGTAGTAAAGTGATGCTTTCAGAAACCTTTGTCATCGAATAATTATGGTTAAAACTGACATTTTTGATGGTGGAAAGAAACTACCTTTAATGGAGGAGTTTTACACTTTGCAGGGCGAGGGTCATAATATGGGCGCTGCTGCCTATTTCATCAGGATAGGTGGCTGCGATGTCGGCTGTCGCTGGTGCGATTCGAAACCTTCGTGGGACGCAAAAATATTTCCTCCTGCCGACACGATCGAAATTGCTGATCGTGCAGCTTCGTTTCCGGCTAAGACAGTGGTTGTAACCGGAGGAGAACCTTCGATGTATCCTTTAGATTATTTCACCAAACTATTGAAAGACAGAGGTGTGAAGACCATGGTGGAAACTTCGGGCGCCCATCCGCTAACGGGTGACTGGGACTGGATTTGTCTTTCACCCAAGAAATATTCGCCACCTAAATCAGCTATATTTCGTCAGGCGCACGAATTAAAAGTTGTTATCCAAACCGAATCGGATTTGTTGTGGGCCGAAAAAAATGCACGCCTGGTAACCGAAAATTGTTTGCTTTACCTGCAGCCTGAATGGAGCGTCTCTCAAAAAATTATGGGCATACTCACCGATTATGTCATGCAACATCCCAAATGGCGGATCAGTTTGCAGAGCCATAAATACATGAACATACCCTGATCAGACAGTTTTGCAGATTAATGTAAATCGACAAGATTTAAAATAGCTGTAGCAGCCGAATAACATCTATTTTTATCAAATGATATTGCATGAAAATGAATGGTTGTCGCTTATCAATTACTTCGTATCCTAAAGAAAATCAAAATGTTATGCGGTTACTATTGTTTTTGACTATCTTACTTTCATTACAGATGCAGGGTCAGGTGAGGCAAATCGAATTAACATCCAAATCGAAAAAAGCCATCTCATTCTATAAACAAGCCGAAAATTTTTATCTCAACGGCAATCTTGAGGCTTCTCTGATGAAGTTGGAAAAAGCAGTTGCACAGGACGAAAATTTTATCGAAGCCTGGTTACTGAAAGCTGATGTTGAACACGAATCTGGCCTCAATCAGAAGGCGATTGAAACCTATAAAAGGGTTATTGCCATTGATGGAGAATTCTTCCCAATGGTATATTATCTTGCTGGAAACCTGTCACTTGAAGAAGGTTATTACAATGAATCGATAAAGTACTTCGAAACATTTTTATTGCATAAAACACTAAGACCCGATATTCAGTTGCAGGCGTTGGACAAACTCAGCAGGGCAAAATTCGGGAATGAAGCGATAAATAATCCATACGGGGATAGCATCATGTTACTCAGCGATTCGATAAATACAAGCGCCGACGAATATATCAATTCGATACGGTACGATAATATTCAGTTGTTATTCACCCGTCGTTTTCTGGAAGATACAATGAACAGGGGCGATTTTTTAAGCGAGAAATTCTTTCTTTCGAACCGGATTGAAAATAACTGGCAAAAGGCTATTGAACTTGAATTAGATTGGGTGAGTGACAACCAAATTGGCGCGATGACACTGTCACCTGATGGAAACAGCATGTATTTCGCGGCTTGTGGCCTGGCTGATGGGTTTGGGAGTTGCGATATTTATATGTCGTCTTTTGTTGATAATAGCTGGAGTGAACCAATGAATCTGGGCGCCAACGTTAATTCAACGGGTTGGGATTCGCAGCCATGTATATCGGCTGACGGTTCGCAATTGTATTTTGTGAGCAAGCGCAAAGGCGGATATGGTGGTTCCGACTTATGGAAATCGATACGTTTGCAGGATGGAAGCTGGAGCGAGGCGATCAATCCCGGCGAAACCCTTAATTCTGTTGGGAACGAGATGGCGCCATATCTCCATGCCGATAGAAAAACCTTGTACTTCTCATCAACCGGACTGTTAGGTATGGGAAAGGCAGATTTGTTTGTAAGCCGTTTGGATAGTGTCGGACGCTGGACAAAACCACGAAATTTGGGCTATCCGGTAAATACGAAGGAAGATGAAATAAATATTTTGTTTAATAGTGATGGAAATCAGGCATTTATCTCGCGAAACAAAAAAGAAAGTATCACCGGATTCGATATTTATTCTGTTTTGCCAGATGAAATGAACAAACCTGAGGCTGTTTCTTTTGTGAAAGTGATTGTTCGTGATTCGGCTACGAATGAATTTTTATCTTCCGGTTTCCAAATCATTGATTTAAAAACAGCCACTGAATTCGTCTCGGGTCAAACCGACACGAAAAGTGGTTCATTTTTATGCGCACTTCCTGATAATAACCGTTATTCTCTGCTTATTCGTAAGCCGGGTTACTGTATGCACACCGAACATTTTAATCTGGTGAAACGTGCTGATAACCGGCCTTTGATAATCGAAATCAAATTGCTTCCCATCAGGGTCGGAAGTAAGATCGTGTTGAATAATGTTTTCTTTGGTGTTGACAAATCTGAATTAAAATCAGAATCGTTTTCTGAACTTATGCAGGTGGTATTATTTCTGCAGACGAACCCCGGACTTAGCATTGAACTCGAAGGCCATACCGATTCAGATGGTGATGAACTTCATAACCTGAAACTTTCAACAGATAGGGCTGAAACGGTTCGCAATTTTCTAACCGACCATGGCATTTCGCAGGATCGGCTTACAGCAAAAGGTTATGGTTCGGCCATGCCCGTAGCTTCGAATAAAGATGAGGAAGGAAAAAGCAGGAACCGCCGTACAGCCTTTAAAATTATCAGGAATTGATGACAAGCCGGCTGTTTCCGGGCTAATAGGCCGGGTCATTTACCCAACATCCCTGAAACTTCCTTAAACCTATCCTCCTTTTTGGTAAGTAGATTACCCAACAGCAGTGTTTTATTTTCGATGTCGGCTGTGATGGCATACACCGAAATGGTCGCACCCGAGATGGCGTCAATATTTTTGCCAACCTTAAGTTTCTTTTTCCCGTCAAAATCAATGAATTGTCTCAACCACCCTTTGTTCGTCACTTCCTGGCCATGGGTTGCCTGATAGTTGTAAATACGTACCTGTTTTATTTTACAATCATCGCCAAAGATGATGTAATAATCAAAATATTCGGAAACATCACCGGCGATAAGTATTCTGTTGTTATTACAACCACCTGCCCTGCAACTGTTTACCCTTCCAATATAAACATAATTGACAGGATTGTCACTGGTTCTGACGGTCATTTTAAAAAACCGGCCTTCAACTTCATCCGGAATACCCTGAAGACTTAATTCCATGACCGAAATAGCTGATATTGATTTCAATCCATGAATTTTTTGGATATCGTTATCCAATTGTTTCGGATTATAATCAATAGCCTGACTGAATGCCATCACGCTGAAAGATAATCCAAATAATAACGTAAGTATTTTATTCATTGGTAGTTGACATTAAAACATAATCCCGAATCCGGCATTAAATACTTTCGAATAGGTATCAGCACTTTTCGGTTTAACAAATTGAAAATCGACTTTGAACACGGCGCCTTTCGCTAATTTTAAGGTTAGACCGGTTGTAATCGCGTTCACCTGGTTGTTTTCATTTTTTATGATTGTTTCGGCAACTGACGCTTGGGTGTTAACGGTTTCATAGCGAATGAATGGAAACAGGCTCATGTCAGTTTTCTTTACAAGTCTGAAAACATCGTAGCCCGCTTCAAGGTACATGCCTGTCATTGCGCTTCCTAAATTATTTGGTTTGCCTGTCTCTGAAGCTGTGAAATAATTGTATTCCAGTGTGTTAGAAACTGAAGTATGGTAATATTGCCCTCTCAGGGTGAAACCTTTCAATGTGTATCGTCCATCGATTCCGATCATCGAAATGCCAACTACCGACGAATCTGCCATAGCCAGGGCTTTCGAATCGTTTTTATCAAGTCCGTCATACAGTTTGCTCTGGCTCTTCCCGAGATACACCGAAAGTCCGGTATTCAAACCTTTTATGCCGTAATATTCAATTTTCCCGGCGAAGTTTGGTGAACTGATATAGGATTCAGCGCCTTTCTGACGGCCATTCCTGAAACCGTTACTGCCGTTAAACCTGGCAGCACCATCGTAACC
>JABFQW010000045.1 GCA_013141455.1 Bacteroidales bacterium | reverse complement strand
CCGGATTGTTTTGGTTATTAATCAAACTATCTGATACCTACACAGTTCCTTTCGATTTTACGATTACAATTATCGACGTCCCGGTTGAAAAATGGATTTCCGAAAATACGAATCACAAAATAAGGGCGATCGTTTCTACATCTGGATTCAATTTACTGAAAAACAATTACTTAAACACCAACAAGCGGGAACTGAAAATTTCACTGCTTACCGTTCCTTACCGAAAGCTCTCGAAAAACAATTATTATATCTCTACCCAACATTTTATTGATCAGTTTGCCGGCAACCTGGGTGTTCCAGAGAAGGCAATTCATGTTGATGAAACCGATATATTTTTCGAACTTGTCGGACAACTTTCGGTTGATCTACCGGTAATTGT
The DNA here is from genome assembly GCA_013141455.1 of Bacteroidales bacterium. GTDB lineage: Bacteria > Bacteroidota > Bacteroidia > Bacteroidales > F082 > CAJBPB01. The sequence continues at coordinate 9,646 of JABFQW010000045.1, read as the reverse complement.
CAGAAAAAACATTTCGTACAGGCAGCAATACAACCAATACGGACCCATTGTGGTTGAACCCGAATTTGTGAAAGTATTCGGTCCGGCAAGCGTACTTGATACCCTAAAAGGCATTTATACTGAGCGAATCAGACTAACAGACGCGGATGTGTCTTTCGCTGAGAAAGTAAAACTCGATATTAATCAATCAGGAGTCACTGCCGAAACACAGGAGGTTGACGTTCAAATATTTATTGAGAAATTTACCGAAAGTTCAATTGAAATGCCAGTCATCAAACCCGTAAACGCCAACATCAGGTTTTTCCCTGAAAAAGTAAAAATATTTTATCTGGTTGCGATGAAAGATTTTGAACAGATAAACGAAAACAGTTTTACCATTTTCGCGGACACCACCGGAATAGCGTCGAAAAACCGTTTTCTGCCGTTAAAGCTAATCAAAGTTCCTGATATCATCCAAATCAGCCGGATTGAACCCAATCAGGTTGAGTACCTTATTGTGCATTAATAGTTTTCACTTAAGATGAAAAAAATAGGTATTACCGGTAATATTGGCAGTGGTAAAACGTTGGTATGCAGTATATTCGAAGCAATGCGAATCCCTGTCTTTTATGCTGATAAAGAGGCAAAGCTGTTGTATTCCAAACCTGAAATTTTCGATAGGATGGTAAATCATTTCGGGAAAAGTATTTACAATACTGATAAAACCATCAGGCCGGCTGTTTTGGCAAAGAAAATCTTCAACCAGCCTCAATCACTGAACTTCGTTAACTCAATGATACATCCAGCTGTGCATATCCGTTTTAACGAATGGATACAAGCTTATCAATCTGTAACTTATATCCTTTATGAAGCAGCCATTTTATTTGAAACCGGCTTCGATAAAGAATTTGATGCGATCATTGTTGTTACAGCGCCTGAACCGATTCGTCTCGAACGTATCATGCAACGGGATCATCTTACCCAAAAAGAAGTTACTATTCGTATGGAACGGCAATGGTCCGAGGAAAAGAAAAGCTCAATGGCTGACTTCATCATCTTGAATGATGGAAATTCACTTCTTATTCCGCAGGTTTTAAAAATTCATAATCAGTTAACACATTGAATAACTGACTATTAATTTTTTACTGTATTTCGGGCTAACCTTCCAATTCATCAATTTTTCTGATTTCAGGACACGAGAACCTTGTTGAATACACGTGTATAATTTGGGTTTAAGAATTAAAATAAACCCATTGAAAAGTCAATGATTCAATTTTATTTTACATTTGGACACTAACAATTAAACACAATCATTTATGAAAAAAATAATTACAATCGCAAAATACACGGTTTCAATGATTATCATCGGCATTATCGGTCTAGTTAGTTACGTCAGATATGTACTTCCTGATGTTGGAAATCCAGAAAAAATTAGTATTGAATCAACAGCTGAAAGAATTGCACGTGGCAAATACTTAGCCAATAGTGTTTGTGTATGTATGGATTGCCATTCAACAAGAGACTGGAATAAGTTTTCGGGACCATTGGTAGCCGGCACACTTGGAAAAGGTGGTGAAAAGTTTGATCAGAAATTTGGATTCCCGGGGATATATTACGCCAAAAATATTACGCCTTTTGCATTGAAAGACTGGACAGACGGTGAAATATTGCGTGCTATAACATCGGGTGTAAATAAAAATGGTAAAGCACTTTTCCCGGTGATGCCGCATCCCAGTTACGGAAAACTTGACAGAGACGACTTGTTTTCCATAATCGCCTACCTGCGTTCACTCGACCCTGTTGAGAATCTGGTACCGGAATCGGTGTCTGATTTCCCCATGAATTTTATCATCAATCTGATTCCAAAAAAAGCCGGATTTTCTCATATACCGGATGAGAATGATCGTGTGGCTTATGGATCGTACTTGTTTACTGCCGCTGCCTGTAACGATTGTCATACACAACAGATTAAGGGTGAACAAGTTGCAAGATTGGAACTTGCCGGAGGATTCAAATTCCCTTTACTTAACGGTGGCGTTGTAAGGTCAGCGAATATTACACCGGATAAGGAAACAGGTATTGGAAACTGGGCCGAAGAAGATTTTGTGAACAGATTCAAAGAATTTGCCGATTCAACTTATTTACCGGAAGAAATACAAAAAGGAGAGTTTAATACGGTTATGCCCTGGACGATGTATGGCACGATGAAGGAAGATGACCTCAAAGCGATCTTTGCCTATTTACGGACGGTTAAACCAATAAAAAATAAGGTTAAACGTTTTACTGCAAAAGAAAGCGAATAATGCAAAAACAAAAAAGGGAATTCCAGGTATGGAATTCCCTTTTTTGTAATCGTCAATCAATGAATTAATTGTGCGTGTAAATTAGTGAAGTATTTCGATAACCACTTAATGCTTTATACCAATCAGGAAACAAACTTCCGTTACTTTCGGCCCAGGAAGCAAATTTCAAATGCGCAGTAACAATCTCGGTTTTCTCAATCACATAATCAAATTGCACCGGCAAATCGATAGCCCATGGAAGGTTTGATTCGGATTGATAATATTTTCCGGTCAAAGGATTTGAATTGTCAAACCAGGTTCCAAGCAATGTTTCATCAGCTAAGCTGGTAGGTGTTTTGCCCGGCAGATGTACTTCGCGACCTCTTTCCTTATTCACGATCAGAAATGGATTATATGGCGCCATACCTGTATTTTGAAAGAGCACGGGTTGCGCAAATGACACATATAACTGATTCAACCGGGGTTCTACCCAGGGGGCATCCAAACTTGTGTTAATTACAAATCCTGTAGTCGGATTCGCCATCATGCTGAAAGCATTATCAAAAAGTATAATAACAGCATTATCTTGTCCGGCCTCAGTACCGTTGGCATTTAGCGTGACATAACTCTCGGTAAGATGTGTTCCTGTTACCGAACTTATTGAATTTGATGAAGTCCCGGGTATTTCGATACCAAAACCATTTTCAAAGCTTGCACCGATTGCTCTAACCGAATAATCCATATAAAACTCAACCAATCTGTTATTTGCATTCAATACTTGTTTTAACTTATAATCGAAAACAAGGTCATTAAAATCATAATCACCTTTGCCGGGCCACAAATCTTCAAATGCCAGGCTACCAAAATCTGATGCATTCGGATAATATACATTAAAAGCACGTGCTGCATCGTCAGGGTAGTCATCCAAATCATTGTCAACACCGTCATTGTCCGAGTCATCAACCGGACCTGTTACGATAATATTATCGTAATCAATGGCACCACCATAGATATGATTCCACAAAAGCACCTGAACTGCTACCGTACCGGGAGGCATAGAAGCAGCTACTGTTTTTCTTATCCAGTTATTATTCGTATTATTTGTTTGAATGCTGATGTAGGCAATCGACTGACCAGTGGCGTTACGCGGAATAAGGTATAACCACGATAGATTACTTCCGTTTCCGTTTGAACGAATATCAGAAGTAAGGGTAATCAAATCACCTGGTTGGGCAGGAACTAACTGAGCAACACCACCATAACGCGCCGGGCTTGAGGTTATGCGGAGCATCTTTTCGCCGGCCTGTAAATACTGTTTCGCATAATTGACACCCAATGTAGAAGTGATATACCATTTACCATTAGAAGTCATTGGTGAAGTCCAATCATTCATGGTTCCAAAAACATTTGCCGAAAAGTCCCCATTCTGAATCAAATTGACAACTGAACCTGCCTGTTTAAGGTTAAGTCCTTCTATTTCTGTATCATAAAGACCAATACTTTTTTGTCCGTCAATTGAAGTTGGTTCAGTAAATATCATCGGTTCATTGAAATCGATGACAATCTCTCCTTCCTTTTGATTTTGCGATGAGCCAATGGAAACAAGCGCTGTTCCAGCCAATGTTTCTACATAAAGTTGCTTCAATGCAGTCGGTACCTTGACCCGTATTGCCGACATTCCATTTTCGACAACGGCTGCAGAACTCAATAAAACCCCGCCATTTAAAGGTAAATCGGTAAACACATTAACACGGCTTCGCAGTGTGGTAAAATCAACTGAAGCGGGCATGATAATGGTGACATCTTTTTCCATAGTCGATTCAAAAGTAAATCCGTCAGGAATAATCAATTGTTCCATCGCCGTAACAGGCTCCGGATTGTCATTGTTTTTGTTGCATGAAATAGCGAGCAACAAACTACTAAAAACCAAAAGTGTCAACCTGATATTTTTCATAAGAACGTTTTATTCATTACCCAATTGCAATTGTGATGCCAAAGGTACAAATATTCTTATTAGGTTGATTATCTGATATTTAATTTTAAATAAAACTGTTCTGTTTTCTATATATTGGGAATAATTCCAATTTTGGGATTTATTCCAAACGATTCATATCTCACCATTCATTGAGCCCACTCCGAAAACTGATATAAGATGAAATACCACCATTGACAGAACTCCATAATGTCCTAAAATCTCACAATCAATGTTTTAACTTTGGTGATTTTTAGTGTTTTGGTGGCAATATTGTATTTCAGAACGACATCATAATTGAGTTTGAATTCACCTACTCAAATCAGTGCTTCGTAGAGTAATTGCACCGGATGCTTCGCTATTCGATTGGTTCCATCATTGATTTGTTGACGGCATGACGTACCTGAGGCTGAAATAACATCGGTTTCCTTTGCTTTTCTCACAGCAGGAAATAATACCAACTCACCAATTTTCATCGAAACTTCATAATGTTCCTTTTCAAACCCAAATGAACCTGCCATTCCACAGCATCCGGATGGAATTTCGTTGCACGTCCATCCCTGAGGGATTCCCAGTATCTTTAATGCCTGGGAAGTAGAAGCAACTGACTTTTGCTGACAATGTCCGTGATAAAGAATCTGCTTTTGCTCCTTCCTGAATTGATATGACTTTATGTTCCCTTTTTCAAATTCCCTAAAGATAAACTCTTCAATGGTCAACACATTGACTGCCAATTGCTTAGCTTTTTCGACCAACTTTTCATCAACCAATTCAGGATATTCATCACGGAAAGTCAAAATCGCTGAAGGCTCAATTCCCACCAGGGGCGATTCAACCGATATATAGCTTTCAAGCATCTGCACATTTTGATTTGCAATTGTCCTGGCTTTCCTTACAAATCCTTTACTTAAGAATGTTCTGCCACTTTGGAGATGATTCGGAAGAATAACTTCATACCCCAATCTTGTTAATAACAGAATTGTCACAATACCAATTTCTGTTTCATTGTAACGGGTAAATTCATCATTGAACAGATATACTTTTCCCTTGTAGGTCGGCGCAACAGTATTGCTATTATACTTTATGAACCATTGGTCAAGCGTGGTTTTGTACAAGGTTGGGATATTTCGTTTGGTTGAAAAACCGACTAATTTTTTTATCAAAAATCCGATAAACCGGTTTTCAAGAATGAAGTTCGTAACAGCTGGTGCAAGACTTCCTAAACGATTGATGGTTGCAATATTTGCAATCATTTTCGACCTGACCGAAGAGCCGTTTGCATCATAATAATGCTGCAAAAACTCTGCTTTCAATTTTGCCACATCCACACTACTCGGGCATTCCGATTTGCATGCTTTACACGACAAACACAAATCCATGATCTGATAAATCTCTTTGTGATCGAACGGATTATCTTTGGTTGAATTAGTCAGAAATTCGCGCAACACATTGGCCCGTGCACGGGTTGTTGAATGTTCGTTACGCGTGGCCATATAAGAGGGACACATGGTTCCACCGGTTATTTCTGTCTTACGGCAATCAGCCGAACCATTGCATTTTTCAGCGGCACGAAGCACTCCCTGATCTTTCGAAAAATTAAAATAGGTTGTGATCTCCTTCTGAATTTTACCCGGTTCATACCGCAACGAGGTATTCATCTTTGGTGTTTCGACAATCTTATTCGGATTGAAAATGTTTTGCAGATCCCATGTTCGTTTAATTTCCTGAAGCAGATTGTAATTACTCTGACCAATCATTAGTGGAATAAATTCGCCACGTAATCTGCCATCACCATGCTCACCACTAAGCGAACCTTTATATTTCTTCACCAATTTGGCCGTATCGCGTGCAATGTTGTAAAACAATTCCACATCATTCGGATCCTTTAGGTTTAGAATTGGCCGCAGATGCAGTTCACCTGTTGCAATGTGGGCATAATAAACGCACGCTTTACCATAGGATGCCAGCATTGCATCAATCTCAGCAATATACTGAGGCAACAAAGATGGATGTACCGCGGTGTCTTCGATTACAGGGACAGGTTTTGCATCTCCAACCATATTATTCAAAATACCCAATCCGGCTTTTCGCAAATCCCACACCTTATTCATATCCTTACCCTTGACAACCGGAAAATGAAATCCAAAACCGGCAGCCAACATCTCCGATTCCATCTGCTTTGATTTTTGATCGACCAAATCAAACGCTTCTTCGGCAAATTCTACAATTAAAATGGCACCCGGATCACCACCCACAAAAAAACGGTTCTTGTTTTGTTCAATATTTTCTTTGGTAAGGTCCATGATGGTTTTGTCCATCAACTCAATCGAAACGGGTTGAAATTTCAAGGCGATCAGATTTGCTTCAAGAGCTTGTTTCACTGACTCAAGATGAACGCAAACCAATGCTTTTGCCTTTGGAGGAAGAGGAACAAGGTTTAGTTTGATTTCAGTTGTAAAAGCCAAGGTTCCTTCGGAGCCTGCCAACAATTTACAAAAATTAAACTTTTCAGCATTTACTGTAAACACGTTGGTTTCGAGCAATAAATCAATTGCGTAACCTGTATTTCGGCGCCGAAGTCTTTGGTGTGGATACTCGTTCCTTATATTCTCCTGATTCGTCGTATTATCTAAAGATTCGCGAATATTACGATATACTTTCCCTTCCAACGAATCTGATTCACATTTTGAATTAAACTCTTCGTTTGTCAAAGCACCAAAAAGAACCTCACTTCCATCGCTTAAAATTGAATTAATTTCCAGGGTATGGTCGCGAGTACTTCCATAAACCAATGAATGTGCGCCACAGGCATTATTACCAACCATACCGCCAATCATACAACGATTCGCAGTTGAAGTCTCCGGTCCAAAAAACAGACTGTAGGGTTCAAGGTATTTATTCAATTCACTCAAAATAACACCTGGCTGAACCCTCACCCACTTCTCAGTGATGTTCAGTTCAATGATATTGGTCATATAACGTGAAACGTCAACAATGATCCCATTGCCAACAACCTGTCCGGCCAAAGAAGTTCCGGCTGCACGAGGAACGATTGAAGTTTTGGTTTCAATAGCAAATTGAATAAGTTTTCGGATATCACCTGCATCAGCCGGACGCGCTACAGCCAATGGTTTCTCACGATAGGCTGATGCATCGGTCGCATAAATCAGTCGGGTTGCCTCATCTACCAGAATATCGCCCTTGAAATTTTTCTTCAACTCACTTAAACGACTGTATATTAATGACTCACGCATAGTATATCCCCCAATTTGGTGAGCATATTATTTCACAATATCCGTACTTTCAAATATTTTATCGGCCGATTTCGCGATAAATCCTGAATATAATCTTCCATCTTTATCAGCATAGCGACGGGCAAATTCGTAATAACAACCAGGAATTTCTTTCAAACCTTCCATAAACTTCATTTCAATCATCTCCGATCGCGTACTCGATTGTTCGAGTAGTTCTGCCGGCGTACCTTTGATAGCACCCCCGGAATCGTTGATACGAAATCCATGCTGCTGAACGAAGTGGTTGACCTTCTCCACCGTATCGTATTTTTTAAGCGAATTGATGCTCACCGTGAAATGGTTTGCCCTGAATCCGTTTACCATCAGCCAGGCAGCATACTCCGATTCCTCCCTGAGCTTTTCGTAATCATCATACGATACTGTCTCCCAGACACTTCCACCGTAAATCAAGCTATCCGATTTCAATATCTCAACCGGGATACGATCCACAATTTCTGTTACTTTGTTTTGCAAAAACGAAGAAAAATCTTTTGTCTTTAATTCCGAAATAAAAACTCTCGGAGCACCTTCACATTCGAAATGTTTGGCATATAAATGCTTCTCTTCGAAATGATAGTCGCCTTTATAAACATAACCAGCTTCGATGAATGGCCGTGCCAACACATCGATATTGATTCTTGGATCATCGAAAGTACGAAACGCAATATGGTCATTTTCAACGTTTTCACCTTCTCCAACAAAGAGGTCATATATTCGTTGAACAGATGGATTCTGGCTTGTGTAATCATTCCAGAGCTGGTCAAAAATTTGGTTTAATTTTATCATAAGTATTATAATATATTGTTAATCAAACTATTAAATTCAATATCATCGCAAGTGAGCCGATTCTGAACCTGAATAAGACTGTTCGAAACCGAGTGTCTGTCGTGTGGTATTCCAATCAACGCCCCTTTCAAAATTTCGTTATCAGACAGATGTTCATTCGATAAAATAACAGAATCGATCCTTCCTTGTTTTATCAGAAGCGAAATATTTATTTTCTCCCCGGATAGAAGCACTTCCCTTTCAATGCTGTAGTCGGGTGAATAACCAAAATTCCACTCCCGGCTCTTGAATTTTTCATTGGATAATTTAGAAATTTCACCGATCTCAGCAGCAGTAAACAATCTGATTCCTGAAATACCAAAATATTGATTTACATATGTTTGTAAGCCATTACAGAATTTTTCAAAAGACAAAGCACGCGTTAAATATTTACTGATATTGGTTGTTTCTACCCTGTTCGAAATTACAGCTTTTGTATGGTAGGCCTGCTTTGGTTTCTGGAGCACAAAATCCAGACGGCTTTTATCCGTTTCAAAGAGTAAGGTGCCATGATGCAAACTTCGGTTCCGGTGCACGGAGGCAGCATTACCCGAGATTTTTAATCCATGAATTACAAGATTGCTTTTTGATACTACTTCGGCATTCATTCCAAGACTACGCAAATACAACTGGATTGGAAGAAGGTATTTACCAAAGTTAATTTTATCGGCTGATTCAGTGGTAACAAAGCTAAAATTGACATTGCCGGGCCCATGATAAACAGTACCACCACCTGAAATTCTACGGATCACAGGAATATTTTCACGCTCAACCAATTGCAAATCAAACTCCTGTAATGGTAGTTGATGTTTTCCAAACACGATACATTCCGTATTTTGCCAAAGCATAAAAACATCAACAGCTAAGTTTTTAAGCACAAATTCATCAGCGGCCAGATTAAACCAGGGATCATTTGATTGTTTATCGATGCAGATCATGAATCGGTGCAGAATTGCTGTATAATTGGCAAATTTATGGAATAAATCGTCAGGTATGCATTTTTAGTCTATTTTTGCACCTCTTTTCATAAACTTACTTAAATATAACATGCACAATATCAGAAACATTGCCATCATAGCCCACGTTGACCACGGAAAAACAACCCTTGTTGACCGAATTCTACACCAGGTAAAACTATTCCGCGACAACCAGGAAATGGGCGAACTCATCCTCGATTCGAACGATTTGGAGCGTGAACGTGGTATAACTATTTTGGCGAAAAACGTATCCGTCCGGTATAAAGATATTAAAATCAATATCATTGATACACCCGGCCACGCTGACTTTGGCGGAGA